>DAOUCA010000014.1:0-11607 GCA_034432375.1 Caldilineaceae bacterium | reverse complement strand
TCGCTGACCGGATGTTCGGCGTAGGCGGGATCATCCCAGCGGCTGTTGGTCGGTGGCGTACATGCCCCTGCGGCCACACAACGACGATAGTCGGCGTTGGTCGTTTCAGTCTGTTGCAGCCAGAAGCCTGCTACCGTGACCTCGTGGCGTGGCTCTTCCTTGGGCGATGCCGCCTCCGCCCCATCCGACCCCATCCCAAAGCTGCCCCCCGGCACGTAGACGTAGACAATGCCATCTACTGGGTTTTGCCATTGTGTGCCCGCCTGTGGATCGCTGAGCGCGCTGCTCTCAACCGTAGGCAGCGGGGGGAGGGACGTAGCCGTTGCTGTTGGCATTGCGGTTGGGAGTGCTGTTGCCGAAGGTTTGGGCGTAGGAGTTGCGGTAGCATTTTTGATGAGAATGCCTGAGGTCGCCCTTGTCGCGCTGATTGTTGCCGTTGGCCGCAGACGTAAGGTTGTGGTGGCTCTGGGCGATGCCGTAGCGGTGCTGGTCAACGATCTTGTGGTCTCTGTCGTCTCTGTGATCCAGTCGGTTGCCGTTATCGGTACAGTCGTGGCCGGTACAGGCGTGGCCGGTATAGATGTCGTTGGCTGCGTCGTTGCAGAAACCACCGCGGTTGCAAGCAACGTGGGAGAGATTGCTGTTGGCGTAGTTGTTGAAATTGTTGCTGTGGGTGGCGCTGCAATGGTAGATCCTGGCGTTGCCGTCGCTACCGGCTTGGGCAAGGTGACTGCGGCTGGAGGTCCATAGAATGGATAGACGACCAGTTGCAATGTACGCGTATGTGCCTCATCAACGGTAAAATTCAGGCTATCGACCAACGCGGTTAACTCACCGGCAAATTGATTGGCCTCAGTCACCGTATCAGCCGCAAAGATCTGCAACGCTTTATCAAACATATCACTGATGAGGGCCTGACTCCCATCGATCTCGTCGGAAATCTCAGCGTCCGAGTCTTCTGTCGTGTTCGTAAAGAGATCGGCGATTTCGGGCAATGCGGCTTTGGCGTTCGCCAGATAGACGCGCACCCCAACACCATCCCCTGGGTTTTCTGCCAATCCACTGCGATCCAGGTCGCCATACATAAAGCCGTTTTTGCCATCAAGGATATTAATGATATGTTCGGCATGTCGTCGCGCCTGCGGGATATCATCCTGCAACAGTGCATTGCGTAAGAAACCGGTATGTTGTACGGCAATATCGACCTGTTCCTGGGCCGCGGTCAGTAGGCCAGTCAATGGTGGGGTGCCATCGGCTGTAGTCATTGCTTGGCCCTGCTCATTATAGAGCCGCAACAGCGGTCGCAGACGCTCAACTGTCTCTGCTGACGGTACGGCGCTCAGCACTGTCCGCTCTGACATTGTGAGTGTTTTCGTGGTGGTAAGATGCTCGCTGGCTGCTTGCGGCTCTAACACTTCCAAAGTTATACGAGCTTCGTTAAAGAGTAGTGGTAGGTTGAGCTCGGCTGTGCCAGTGATATCTACCGACCCATCGACGGTGGCAAAGCTACAAAGTGTATAGGTATCTGTCAAGGTCGAGAGCAGCCAGAGCACATATTGCCCTCCGCTTGGTGCCGGTGGGAGATTTGCAAGCTGTAAGTGAAATGCGCCACCACTAACGGCAGGCTGATCGGCAAAGGAGAGATACCCAATCGATGGTGTAGTTTGCGCAACCGCTGGGCCAGCATTGACAACGGTTATTGTCGCTGTGTCAGTGATCGTCTCTGTCGCAGTTTGGACGAGGGATGCGGGAGCAGAAAGTACAGTCGTTGGTGTTGCTTTCGGGACAACTGTAGCCTTGCCCGCCTGTGCCTGTACAGTGCTCGTCTGATGGAATGTCAGCAGTAGGAATGCCATGAGCCAACAGGCAGTTATCAAAATTGTAGAGAGATGGCCAAATCTGGTCACAATAGTCTTTCCTCTTTGATGGTTGCTTTACTCGGCAACTGTCACTGTGATCTCATCTTGATATTGCTCGCCGGCCAGCGCAATGTGGGCACCGTTGCCAAATTGCAGCCGCAAGAGATGAACACCTGGGCTAAGTGCCAACTTGGTCACCGCCTGCCCTTTGCCAAAGTGAATGTGCTGCTCATCGTTGATAATGACATCGCCAGCGGGCACAAAATCGGTATCGACGAGGATGTGAAAATGACCGGCGTCCGCGTGGATTGTCCCTGCTGGCTCAACCACAAGGCCATCGGCAGCCATGACAACATCAAAACGACCGGTGACGGTGGCACCGTCGATTGGTGTCACAAAGTGAACATTAACCGCCTCGGCATCGTGGCTGTGCGTGGCCGGCATGGCCGCGGCGGCATCGCTGGCGACAGTAACAGTAATCGTGTGGCGATATTGGTCACCGTCGAGCGCGATGTGGGCACCGTTGGCAAATTGCAGCCGCAACACATGGACACCAGGATCGAGGGTCAGCGTCGTCGTCATCTGCGCCTTGCCAAAGTGGATGTGCTGGTCATCGGTGATGATCACATCGCCGGCGGGCACAAAGTCGGTGTCGACGAGGATGTGGAAGTGGCCGGCCCCCGGATTGATCGTCCCCGCCGGCTCCACCGTCAGATCATTCGCCGCCATTGTGACGGGAAAGGTCGGTGGCACGGTCGCACCGTTGAGCGGGTCAACAAAGTAGACGCCGGGGCCGTCGCGCATGGCTGGCATAGCGGCGGCACTGCTGGCCACCGTGACAGTAATCGTGTCGCGGTATTGGTCACCGTCGAGCGCGATGTGGGCACCGTTGGCAAATTGCAGCCGCAACACATGGACACCAGGATCGAGGGTCAGCGTCGTCGTCATCTGCGCCTTGCCAAAGTGGATGTGTTGGTCGTCGGTGATGATCACATCTCCGGCGGGCACAAAGTCGGTATCGACGAGGATGTGGAAGTGGCCGGCACCGGGATTGATCGTCCCGGCTGGTTCCACGGTTAGGCCATTGGCGGCCATTGTAACGACAAAGGTCGATGAAACGACTGCGCCATCAAGTGGGGCCACAAAGGCGACCCCTGCCCCAACCTCGGCTGTGGGTGTGCTGATCACTGTGGAAGCCGGGGTAGGTGCCGCAAGCGTTGGTATTGCGGCGGTAGTTGTTGTCGTGTCGCGCGCCGTTGGGCTGACGAGTGGTAAGTCGGCACGGTTCGGGATCCAGAGTCGCTGACCGGTCTGAATAAAGCGTGCATCGACAATACGTGTGAAGCGGCTATCAACGGCAGCTTTGGCATTGGTTGCGTCGACAATCTGTTGATATGCACCCGGTTCATTGTAGAATTGGCCACTAATCTTGTAGAGCGAATCACCCGGTTGGATAATATATTCTACGCCTGCTTCATCGGGAGCAACCGGATTAGTCGTGGGGGTGCTTTGGCTGAGCGGTGCCGCTACGGGGTTGTATGTCGAAGTGTCCTGCGGCGCGGCCCACAGCGTAACCGCAGTTGCGATCACAAAAGCCATGCTCAACAGCACTGTTGGAATGGAGACAAGAATAGCGGAACGAACCGTACGGTGACTCATGCTAGACTCCTAACCTGCTCTGTAGTGCAACTGATGATGTAGTGCAACTGATGATAATACTGATGATAATGGGGTGGGACTATAGCGCTCTCAAAGAGGTATGATCATAGCGCTTGCGCACTTTTAGATGTCGCGCCCCGAGTATGCCTGGCCCAAAAACCGAAACTCAACCAGCACTCTGCGTAAGTTCTAGATCATAAACGTCAGTTTTCTGCGAATTATAGTATATCACAAATTTTGTCATTGTTTTATGGAAATTCGCCCTTTATTTTTGTGCGGACGGGCAAGCGAGGGGAGAAGTCGAAGCGTCGCTTTTTTGCGGCAACAAGTGAGTTTTTCAGCAGAGGTAAGAGGATTTGTGCGCATTACTCTCTTGGCGCTACCGACCGATGACCAAGCCAAAGCTTACGATTTAATTAAAAGCTAGGGGTTGTTGCGATTTGGTCTAAAATAAAGGGGCCTACTTTTTTATTGGCAAGAGCACGCGGAACCCGACACTGGCAAAGGTCGAATCGGGGAGCGCACGACCGCGAGCGGTTGTTCTGACTTGACCACGATTACTGGTAAAAGAGCCGCCGCGCACAACGCGGAAGATGCCCGTTTCCGGCCCGGTGGGGTTTGTCGCCGCAGATTCGGTATAGTAAGTGGCATCATGCCAATCGGCAACCCACTCTTCAACATTGCCGGCCATATCTAAGAGGCCATAAGGGCTGGCACCGGCGGGAAAGCTGCCCACGGCGGTGGTGGCCTGCCCATTAAAATTCAGATGATCGGCATCAGTGATGTCACCCGGCCAGGGAAAGATTCGCTCATCGGTGCCCCGTGCCGCTTTTTCCCACTCCGCTTCTGTGGGAAGTCGTCCTCCCGCCCAAGCGGCGTAGGCGGATGCCTGTACCCAATCAATATGGGTTACCGGGTGATCGGCAAAGGCGGCCTTTTGCCAAATGTCGTTGTGGGGCGGCGTACACGCAGCCGCTTCGACACATTGACGGTAGTGGGCATTGGTGACCTCTGTCTCCATGATCCAAAAGGCGTCAAGGGTAACGGTATGAACCGGCATTTCGTCTGGACTGACGATACTGCCCATTGTGAAAGGGCCGGCAGGGACAAAGTGGTAGCGGGCACCATCTTGGTCATTGGTGCGTGTATCACCGGCGGCCAGTATAGGCGTTGGTGATGGCCGTTCCGTCGGGGATGCGGTTGGTACAGGCGAACGCGTTGGTGTTGCAGTTGGTCGAGCTGTTGGCGTTGGCGATGGTGTAGGTGGCACTGTTGCTGTAGGCTTCGCTGTCGCCGTTGCAGAAGCCGTTGCTGTCGCAACAGCCGTTGCCGTTGCGGGTGCTGTTGCTGTTGCGGAGTCGGTCGGAGTAGGGGTAGGTGTTGGTGTGACGGTTGGCAGTGGGGTTTGGGTAGAGCTTGCTGTGGCTATACTTGTTGGGGGAGTAGTATTTGTCGGAAGAAGCGTTGCGGTAGCGGTGGCCATCGTGGGTGCTGACAGCGTGGATGCGGGCAGCGTGGCGTCGGGTGTGGCGGTCGTTACTACCGTTGTTTGTGAAAGTGCTTGGCTTGCTGTCACTGTCGCTGCTGTTGTGTCGGTGATGGTGCTGCCCAGGCTAAGCGAACCTGTGGCAGTTGCACTGGTTGTCGGAGTGACAACGATGCTATTTTCTAGTGCGTTGGGTGTCCCTATTGTGGTAGGTGTCGTCGAAATGGCGGCCGAGAGCGCAATGCTAACTGTGCTGGTGATCGTTGCCCTGCCATCGTTGCCAGCGGGGGATAACGCGACAGCGCCGGTTGTTGGTAATGGTTCTGCCAGCGGACGCCATGTCGCCAACCAGGTATTGGGAATGGTGACGATTGCGAGGATCAGCAATGCCAATGCGAAGAGAGCGGTCACGGTACTCCAATAAGTCCAACGGCCCCGGCCATTCCTCCGGCCATTCTGTTGCTGTGGCTCCGCCAAAGTAAAGGGCGAATTGCCATTCTCCGTGTGGGTCGCGCGTGCGTCATGTGTGCTCTGATCGCGCCGCCGTGGGAACGCTGCACGCATCTCGTCGATACTCTGATAGCGGTCGGCTGGCTGCAGCGCAAGTGCACGGAGGACCATGCGCTCGGTGGCGCGGCTTAGCTGTCGGTTAACTTGGCGCGGTGGGGGCAGGGGTGCTCCGGCCGCTAGGGCTGTGGCATCGGGTGGACGCTGGCCAGTGAGCAGCATATAGAGCGTTGCGCCCAAGGCGTAGATATCCGAGCGTGCATCCGTGCCTCCGGTGTACTGTTCCAGGGGCGAATAGCCGGGGGTAATCGCTTTGGCACCAACAACGGTGCCTTCGGTTGTTTCATCGATTTTGGCAACGCCAAAGTCCACCAGCACAATGCGCCCATTGGGGGTCCGTTTGATGTTGCCGGGTTTGATATCGCGGTGGATGATCGGTGTTGGTTTGCGCGTGGATGGGTCGATCCAGTTGTGCATATAGGCCAACGCGTCCAGCACCTGCTCAATCCAAGAAAGGGCCAACCCTTCTGGCAGCGGACCATGCCGTGTATGTAAGAAGGTGCGCAGATCATCGCCTTCAACATAATCCATGACGAGATATTGGCGACCCGAAGGCTCGATAAAGTGATCGGTAACGCGGGGCAGATTGGGATGGGTCAGGCGCGAAAGCAGAAGCGCTTCATGCTGAAATTGCTCTTGCGTGGCCGGCGCGGTATCGACATTTTCCTTGATCGCCACCTGCCGATCGGAAAGATTGCGGTCGGCCGCTAGATAAACGGTTCCCATTCCGCCGCGCCCCAGCAGCGCGCGGATCTGGTAACGTCCCTGCTGTAGCTGGTGGCCGATTTCAAGGGTCATAATGAGAACCGGTTTGGGTGGGTGGGTACTTGGCTTGCCGATTCATGAAGGCCTCATCCGGTTGAATCGCGCAATAGCGCCGCTGCCCACTCGCCATCTGCTCCGGTTAGCGGTGGCACGGGTGAGCCGCTATAATCCAATCGTAGATCAAAGCGGGCGCGACGATAGAGATCGTGCAAAATGGTGTTGAGATATACATCAGGTTCTGTCTCACCGGGCAGCAGTGGCAATGGGAATGTAGGGATAGGCGTGCGTACGCCAAAGCTATAAAGTTGGGCCTTGGGGCGACGATGGCCGCGGCTGATTAAAATGGAGTAGTCACTGGGCAAGCGTGAACCAACGACCGGCATCGCTTTGCCATCGCGCAGTAGATCGATCTCAACTAAATTGGTGCGTGTCCACAAAACTTGTCCCCGTTTCTGTAAATATTGATCACGCCCCTCTTTGCTGACTTTGTTCGTTGGCGACAAAAGTTCAATCAGCGTCACCAGCCGCCCCGTTTTCACCTCATGAATTTCCAAATAATCTTCACCCACCTCTTCCGCCATTGGGAGGTCAACTTCCATGACGCCATTGCGGCTGGGCAATGGGGCGGTGATAACAGGTCCCATGTCACGAATTACTGAAAGGTCAGGACGGCCAACAAAGACAATGTCATCTGGCTTGAGCAAATAGGCTCGCCGTTCTAGTCCGACGTAATAATCAGGCGCGACCAAGGGTACAACGGCATCGGCAATTGCCGCAATCAGGCGATTATGTACATCCGTCCACAGCGACGGGTGTTCGAGGTAGGGATCCATCCCAGGAAATGGTGTATTCATGCGCCTATTGTATGCGTAATGATCGCTGCCGTCAAGCCTTTTCAATCTGGCTGGCAAGGTGGGCGAATTGCGAGAGTGGGACGAGGATGCCCAACGTGTGGTAACCATTGTTTGGGATGGGGGGCGCGGCTTTGCAGGTGGCTAGCCAATGGGGAAGCCGCGCCCGTAAATCGCTAAAGGCAATGAGGTAAACCGTCGACTGATCGGGAACAAAGTAAGCCAGCCACTCGGCTTGTGAGGTGTAGGCCCAGCCGGGGATGCCTTCGGTATCGACTGAAACGGTTTCAACAAAGGCGTTGCCGGTGCGACCCGCCGTCCAATCTGTTTTGTATTCGACCGTATAGGTTGCGCCGCTTTGGCGGTGGATAAATAAGCGATCAATGCCCTGGCGTTGCTGGGTGCGTGTGGCTGGTTGGATGATGCAGCGGCTGGCGAAGTGGCGGTCAAGCGTTGCTTCTGCCGCTTCGCCCTTTGCCAGCTGATCGGCCATCGCATAAGGTTGCACACGACGGGGGCGCGTGTCCATCATCGTCAACTCCTTCTTTTGCGGGTTTTTTGCCCTGTTTGCAGTAGAGCCGGCCAATAGTTCGCAGCCACTGTCCTACCGTCTTCCTGTCCTACCGTCCAACCAACCCATCCGCCGGCCCCCAAGGCGCAAGGGCGACCGTGCCGTAGGGGTTGAAAATAATATCTTTCTCTTGGGCCGCAAATTGCCACATTTTACGCACGAGATCGTGTTTGGCTTCCTGATATTCCGGCTGATCCGCCACGTTGACCAACTCATGGGGGTCGTTGCGCAGATCATAGAATTCATCAAAATCAAAGCCATTGTAGACATATTTGAATTCTTTGGTGGCGACACTGCGCTGCGTGTAGTAAAGCTCGACGCCGTTACATTGGGTGTATTGGGCATCGCGCCACGCTGCCGGCTCTTCATTATGCAAAAAGGGCATCAAGCTTTTGCCGCTGCGGTAGTGCGGATCGTCAACATCGGCCAATTCCAAGAAGGTCGGCGCAAAGTCGGCGAGCGAGACAAAGGCATCGACGGTGCGATTGGGCGCGGCAATCCCAGCCGGCCAGCGCATGATACAGGGCACATGGTAGGCTTCGCGAAAGGCGGGTATACCCTTGAGGTAGAGGCCGTGGTCGCCACAGTAGTCGCCATGATCGGAGAGAAAGATAACCAGCGTGTTCTCTGCCTGCCCAGTGGCGTCGAGCGCGTCGAGCACTTCGCCAAACATCGTATCTTCCATGGTGCAGTATGCGTAGTAGTGGGCGATCGACTCGCGTACTTCTGCCTCGCTCAGTTGATCCCACAGTTGACGGCGCTGGCGTTGGTAGATGCGCGGCTTGTCTTCGAGCGTGTCGCGATAGCTCTCCGGCGGTGAGATTTGCGCCGGATCGTACATCTTGATAAATTTTTCTGGCACGTTAAAGGGATCGTGTGGCCCGATGTGGCCGACAAAGAGGCACCACGGTTCATTACCGGCGGCGAGTTCGGGCAAGACTTCAAGCGCGGCTTGGAGTACCTTGTAATCGGCATCCTGCTCATAGCCCTTAGGGCCACCATCGGGCAGAGTCTTGTAGACGGTAAAATCCCCCCAGCCTGGACGTTGCACATGACCGCGTGGGCGTTCTGTGCCGCTGCTATCTGGATGTTGTGGGCCCTGTCGCCAATGGTCAATCGTTCGTGAATGAAAGGTCTGCCCTGCGCCGGTGACAGCACGCTCTTCCCACCCCCGATCTTTCGGATCTTCCTCGCCGGAGACGTGCCATTTCCCGCAAAGGATGTTGCGATAGCCGGCGGCCTGTAGCTGCTCCGAAAAGAGGGTGACCTCTGCTTTGAGCCCCGTATTAATCGCCGTGTCGGTCTTGATATTGTTGAAGATGCCGTGGCGGCTGGGGTAGAGACCGCTCATAAAGGTCGCACGCGAGGGGCAGCAGTGGGGTGATGGGCAATAGGTCTGGGTAAAGCGAATGCCTTCTTGGGCCAGCCGGTCCGCATTGGGCGTCATGCAGGGATGGCCGGGCTCGACGACATCGGCGCGTTCCTGGTCAGTCATAAAGATCAAAAGATTGGGGCGAGTCGCCATGAAGGTCTCCTTGGGCTTGGCTTATCGGGCGTGCGTCCCACTCTAGGGGATTACACAGAAGGACAAATTGATCGTCTGGCGTAATCCCCCAAATGGGGTACGCACCCCTTGTATCCGAGGGCTTGTCAAGTCGTTGATTTCGGTCTACAATGGATGCTGGTTGAGTATACCGGATTTGCCAGGAATCTGTAAATCGGGATTTTTGTGGACCTAATGCAATGCGTGTGCAACCATCAAAACAACCGAAACGGCCAACGCACATTCCCGACTATGCGGAAGTTTGTCTGGAGGCGCTTGTTGCGCATAATCTGGGCGATAAGATTTCATTGGGCGGCGCGTTTGCGTTGTTGCATTATTTGGACTATCGGTCAACGTATGATGTTGATGCGTGGTGGCAGTTCACAACAACAACGGAGGAACGACGGCAGGTGACCGCTGTACTTGAAAATACCTTAGCCGCGTTTGGTGAAGTCCGTATTCGAACCTTTGGCGATGTAACAAGTGTTGAATTGGCAACAGAGCAACGGAAAAAAGCGTTTAGTTTTCAAATCGCTGTACGATCGGCGCAAATAGCATCTTCCGTATCGGCACAATGGCTCGATGTGCCTTTGGATGCCCTTCCTGATCTAATTGCCAACAAGATGACGGCGCTTGTACAACGTGGTGCACCACGTGACTTTCGTGATATCCATGCGATTTGTGAATCTACACTTGCCGACATTTCTGATTGTTGGCAACGATGGCAGCAGCGACAGGCACTGACTAACGATGATGCCGATGTCGGACGCGCCAAGTTGGCGATTGCTGGTCATCTCGAGCGCATAGAACAGTACCGACCATTATCGAACATTCATGATCCGGTTCAACAATCAGCAGCCGCAACTGTACGCCAATGGTACAAACAGGAGTTCTTAAATGCAAGATTGGGTTGATGGTACGCTTTACCCGGATGTTGATCCACCAGAAGAATTCAGTGATATTGGCGATCAAATTGATTTTATTGCACGGCTTTGTGCTGCTTGGGATTTTGGGGTTGTGCCCTATTTAGAAACAATCCATGAAGTTCAGCGCTCCGAGTGGCAAAAGGCCATCGATCACTGTCGATTGCTCACTTCTCACACCTATCATCTCCTGCGGCGTTGGCACAACCTGCCAGAGCTACCCTATTTGGGTCAAAAGCTTGCCTACATTCGCGATGACCCCAACCTTCAATATATTTAACCTTACTCTGATTTGAGATTCATCCCCATGATCAAGCCCCACGGTGCCTCCTGTACCCGATGAAAGCCCACATGCTCGTAAAACCCAATGGCGCGCGTGTTGCGCCCGCCGACGCCGAGGTGAACAGCCGGTACACCATTGGCACGCATCGCCGTCAGGAGCGTCTCAATCAAGCGCCGCCCCCAGCCTACGCCTTGTCCTTCAGGTAGAATATCAATATGTAAATGGGCAGGGTACGTTGGGTATTCATTCTGTTGGTGGTGCCCTCTGTGGAGCGCGCGAATCATGTTGGCCTCGCGTGAAGTGTCCTCTGCCGGCGGCAACGGGTAGCGGGCGCGCAGCGGCGGAAACCATTCCACTTCGCAACGCTTCCCGAACTCTTCCGTATCGCGCGCACCCAATACATAGCCACAGGGCACACCGTCCCGTGTCAGCATAAAACTTAAATTCGGCTCCAACACCGCGTACGGCGCGGCAAAGTAGTGGCCGATCAGATCCGGGTCTTGATAGAGATGAGCCCCATCTTGGCCAGAATCTCCGGTGCCAAGACAGATGCGATAGAGGGCCGTTAAGTCGCTGGGATGGTAGGGTCGAATGGCAAAGGTTGGCATAGGCTATTTGTTAAGTGTTTTGGTTGTAGATGAAGGTAGAGTACCGCTGCGTTGGCATGTAAGGACAGCATTTGACAGACCTGCCTCACTTAGGTATTCTACCACACCGCTATCGCTGTTATGTAAATGGGATAGCAGGTGCAACAGCAATCAGGAATTTGTGCGCCTTGTGCAAAATTCTTGAGGACTTTCGTGCAAATCGTCTCTGACATAGGTGATGATACATTTGATAAACTTTTTGCTGTTCCTCTTTGATAATTTTCCCAACTCTGTACCATATAGCTCTGTAATAAAAACGAAACGGTCTGTCAGCGTAAGGCAATGTATACTGTTGATTTTACATGGTTATCTTGCGCTAATACCTTCGCCAAACCTTGTTTTGGCGGAAATTTCCAGATGTCATTCCTGCGCAGGCAGGAATCTACTCGTGTAACATGAAGATGGATTCCTGCCTGCGCAGGAATGACGGCTCTAATTTCTGAAATTGGCGAA
>DAOUCA010000013.1:0-36436 GCA_034432375.1 Caldilineaceae bacterium | reverse complement strand
TTCGCCAATTTCAGAAATTAGAGCCGTCATTCCTGCGCAGGCAGGAATCCATCTTCATGTTACACGAGTAGATTCCTGCCTGCGCAGGAATGACATCTGGAAATTTCCGCCAAAACAAGGTTTGGCGAAGGTATTATACCTTATAACAGGGTTAAAACCCTGCTCTAACACCGAAAAGCACCCACAGGTGCTTCCCAGCCGCTGAAGCGGCTTTTCGCTGTCAGCAAGGGATTCGGGAACCCTGGTATGGTTAAGAAAGGCAAGCCAACAACACCATAAAATGATATGGAGAAAATAGATGGCTGCTGCAGGCTCGTATGATCTACACAACGCGCATCGCAGTGTCGATGCCGAGATCCGCCGTCTGGCCGCGCAGGCGCGCTCGGGGTGGGCAAAGGAGGCGCGGGTGCTCGCCTGGTTTGGGTTGCAGGATGGCATGTCTGTGCTCGAAGTGGGTAGTGGCCCCGGCTTTACTACGGCGCAACTGCTGGCGTTGCTGCCAACCAGCACCATCACCTGTGTTGATGTGGACCGCACTTTGCTCGATCAGGCGGCGCACCATCTTCAGGACAAAGGCGCGGCGCGCGTCCAACTGATCGAAGGGTCGGTGATGGCGATGGAGCTACCGGACAATCAGTTTGACTTTGTCTACGCGCGTTTTCTTTTTCAACATTTGGCCGACCCACTCGGCGCGGCGCGTGAGATCTGGCGCGTGCTCAAGCCGGCTGGTAAACTGGTTATTTTCGACATCGACGATGGGCTCTTTGGGCTCTTCGCCCCGCCGATCCCTGAATTTGCGCCGGTGCTGGAAGCCTTTGGCGCGGCGCAAGCCACACGCGGCGGCAACCGTGCTATCGGGCGCAGCCTGCCCAACATCCTCAAGGCAGCCAATTTTACTGACATCGATGTGGAAGCGGTGGCAAGCGACAGCAGCACGCGCGGCGTCGCCGACTATCTGCAACACATCCACCCGGACCGCATGAGGTCGCTCGTCAAGGCTGGTCTGCTGACCGAAGCAGAACTGGACCAATATAGCGATGCGCTTCACACCTATTTGACCACACCCGATGCCTACACGCTCTGGCTCAGTTTGCTGGTATGTGGGGAGAAACCCCTGCCAGAATAAGCCGGTTTGACAACCAATATCGCCAATTCAGCTACATTCATACTTGACATGTGACCATTTGGTCACGTATAATATCCCTATGGAACAAGAAGCTGTCTTTCGTGCCCTTGCTGACCCAAGCCGTCGGCTACTCCTCGACCTGCTCTTTGCGCGTGATGGCCGCACGCTGACTGAGCTGGAGTCGGAGCTGCCGATGACGCGCTTTGGGGTGATGAAGCATCTGCGCGTGCTCGAAGAGGCCGGCCTGATCGCCACGCGCAAAGTGGGCCGCGAGAAACTGCACTACCTCAACCCAGTTCCGATCCAGCTCATTGCCGACCGCTGGATCAACAAATATTCGGCCGCACATGTGAGCGTGCTCGCCGATCTGAAAAATGTCCTTGAAGGAGGAACTACCATGACCACCGATGTGAAGCCTCGGCTCGTCCATCAGATCATCATTCAGTCACCGCAGGAACGGGTGTGGGCAGCGATCACGACGCCGGAATTTACGACCCGCTACTACTACGGCTGCACGGTTAAGAGCGATCTCACCGTCGGCTCGCCTTTCACCTACCACAAGCCGGACGGTGGACCGATTGTCGAAGGGGAAGTCATTGCGTCCGACCCGCCCAACCGCCTGGTCCATACTTACCATTCCCTTTGGCCCCCCATGGACAAAGACGCCCCCACCAAGGTGACCTGGGAGTTGCAGGCCATGTCCGGCGACGTTACCAAGGTGACCGTCGTCCACGAGGACTTTGCCGGTGAGACGCCGACCTACCAGGGCTTGCAAAGCGGGGGCTGGGCGTGGATCCTCAGCAACATGAAGACGGTCCTGGAGACAGGGGAGTCGATGCCGCAGCAATGGGGTTGAAACCCCTTGCTAACCACGAGAAGCCGCCTCAGCGGCTGAGAGAATTCTGTCAGCGCCTGAGGGCGCTTCTCGTTGTTAGGGCAGGATTTTAATGCTGTCGTAAGGTAGGCCAACCGTATCACGCTATTACTATTACCCAAAAAGGAGATCCCAATGAACTGGAACAAATCGATTCGACAGACCCACCGCTGGCTGTCGGTTCTCTTTACATTGCTCGTCCTGATCAACATTGTTATCAACATTTTTGCCGCGGGGCAGGAGCAGCTTGTCCTCTGGGTGGGCCTGTCCACCCTAATCCCGCTCTTTTTACTCCTGTTCAGCGGTCTATACTTGTTTATGCTGCCCTATACCGCCAAGCGGCGTAGCGGGCAAGGTGCCGACTGAGCAGGATTGTGATTTCCCAGGAGCCCGTTCGGCGGGTTAATGAGCGTTTAAACAAACTGAAGGAGGTTCACATGAACCAAGCGAAGAGCACTACACGGGTCAAGCAGAGTAAGGGCTTTACGGCGGAGGAGCAGGCGGCCATGAAGGCGCGTGCCCAAGAACTGAAGGCGGAAGAACGGGCCAACAAGGACAAGGCGGCCGGAGAAGAGGCGGCGCTGGCGGCGATTGCCGAGCTGCCAGAACCGGATCGCGCCATGGCCGAGCGGCTTCATGCGCTCATCAAAGCCAATGCGCCTGATCTGGCACCAAAAACCTGGTATGGGATGCCCGCCTATGCCAAGGAGGGCAAAGTGGTCTGCTTCTTTCAAAGCGCACAGAAATTCAAAACGCGCTACGCCACGTTGGGCTTTAGCGACACGGCCAAGCTCGACGAAGGTGACCTGTGGCCCGTTGCCTTTGCGCTAAAGGCGTTGACCGCTACCGTAGAGGCAAAGATCGTCGCGCTCGTACAGCAGGCGGTCGCTGACGGTTAATTGCAAGGTTCAGTAGCTCGCAAGTCTGGTTGCATCCCTTGATATGTACGGCGCGTCCCCGGACGGCCCCGTGCACGTGTTGCGGTCTGCTGAATAGAAATGAGGAGGAATATTCTATGAGCAACATGAATCCAAAAGTTGATTTCTTTTTTAATAAAGCCGAAAAATGGCAGGAAGAATATGAGAAACTGAGAGCGATCATTCTCGACTGTGGGTTGAGTGAAGAATTAAAGTGGGGCCAGCCCTGTTATACACTGGATGGCAGCAATATCGTCTTAATTCACGGCTTTAAAGACTATTGTGCGCTGCTCTTCATGAAAGGTGCCTTATTACAGGATCCCGCCGGCATTCTGATTCAGCAGACGGCGAATGTACAGTCGGCGCGCCAGATTCGCTTCACCAATCTCCAAGAAATCATTGCGTTGGAATCGAGCGTGAAAGCCTACATTTTGAATGCGGTCGAGGTAGAACAGGCTGGCTTGGAAGTCGAATTTAAGCAGACGGATGACTTCCCCACGCCGGAAGAATTCATCGATAAGTTGGAGGAGGTTCCCGGTCTACAAGATGCGTTTGAGGCATTGACGCCAGGGCGACAAAGAGGCTATCTTCTGCACTTTGCGGCCCCCAAACAGTCCAAAACCCGCGTCGCAAGGATTGAAAAAGCGATTCCTCACATTTTTGAGGGCAAAGGATTAAACGATTGATGGCAGATTCATGGTAACTTTCTGGCCACGATGTGGGACTTCTTGTTGAGACTTGTTTGTCTTCGCTGATTGTAAAGAATACACCGCTCTGCCGCTAGGAGTAACCGCTTGAACATCTTTGGCCATGAAGTCCGCCGTGTGAATGCGCAAATCGTTTATCTGGGCATGCGGGCCATCTCGGCCTTTGCATTCTCGCTGGTCATCACCTATGAACTGGTCTACCACACGGTTGTGGTGGGGCTAAACCCGCTGCAACTGGTGACGGTGGGGGTAGTGTTGGAATGCATGACCTTTTTCTTTGAAATTCCAACCGGTGTCGTTGCCGATCTCTATAGCCGTCGGCTCTCGGTGATGATCGGCTACTTCCTCTTTGGCGCAGGGTTTCTGGTGGAAGGCACGGTTGCCACCTTTTCTGCCGTTTTGATTGCTCAGGTATTGTGGGGCATCGGCTTCACCTTCTACAGCGGTGCGGGGGAGGCATGGATCGCCGATGAACTTGGAGACGCGCAGGCGGGGCCGATCTACTTACGTGCCGCGCAGGTGAGCCAACTGATGGCGTTGGTGGGTGTGGGGGTCGGTGCTTTGATCGTCGGCTACGGCTTACACTGGCCGATCACCATCGGTGCCGCGATCTATCTAGCGATGGTGCCGCTGCTACTCTGGTTCATGACGGAAGATGGCTTTCATCCGGTTGCCGACAATACCGAGCAGAGTATTATTAAACGAGTCATCGGACCGCTTCAAGATAGCATACAACTGGTCCGTGTGCGGCCAATTTTGACAACCATCTTGCTCGTCGGGGTTGTGATCGGCTTATGTATTGGTGGCTTTGACCGGCTCAACGCTGCACACTTCACGGAAAATTTTACGTTGCCCCAACTCGGTACACTGGAGCCGGTTGCCTGGTTCAGCATTATGAGTGGGATCATCGGTTTGCTGTCGCTTATCGGCACCGAGCTTGTGCGCAGGCACCTCGATGTTACGAGCAATGCGTTGGTGGCGCGGCTCTTGTCCGCACTCTACAGCGGCATGATTGTCTGTATGCTGCTCTTTGCGTTGACCGGATCCTATTATCTTGCATTGGCCGCCTTCTGCATCAGCCAAACCTTGCGCAATACTGGCAGGCCGCTACTGATCATTTGGATCAATCAAAACACCACTCCTCAAGTCCGAGCCACCGTGATCTCGCTCTATTGGCAATCAAACGCGCTGGGGCAGATCGTGGGCAGCCCGCTGATTGGCTGGATTGGCACACAGGTTTCAATTCGTGTGGCATTGGCGACGGGGGCGGTGATCTATACGGCAGTCCTGCCTTTGCTGCGCTTTGCCGGTACGCACGCACAAGTTTTGGCAAAGGACAATGAGTATGTCACAAAGTCTGGGATAATAACATGACCCGCCATATCATAGAACCAAACGAGCAGTCACTTCATGGCTACTTCTCGGTTGAATTGCCCCCAATCCTGACGATTGCACCTGGTGATACGGTGCAAGTTCGCACGTTGGATGCCGGTTGGGGGTTAGAACCGCCATCCCTGGATCGCCAGCCACGCAAGCGGTTTGCGCCGCCAACGGACGCCCCCTTGCAAGGCCATGCCCTGTGCGGCCCCATTGCCATTCATGGTGCGCAACTGGGAATGACGCTTGGTGTCGCCATTGAAACTGTACGGACTGGACCTTGGGGCTGGACGTGAAGCGGTGGTACGCATGGCAATCCGATGAACTAGCGCTTGGGCACCGATACCGGCGAAGAAACATTGTTGCTGTGGGCGTTGGACCCAGAGCGCACTATTGCGCAGAACCAACTCGGCCACCGCGTTTCGCTCAAGCCATTTATGGGCATCATGGGGATGCCACCGCCGGAGCCGGGCGTACATTCGACTTGGCCACCCCGCCGCTGGGGTGGCAATTTAGACTGCAAAGAGCTAGTTGCTGGCAGCGTGCTGTATCTGCCGATTGGGGTAGAAGGGGCAATTTTCTCGGTGAGGGACGGGCATGGCGCGCAGGGCGATGGCGAAGTCTGCGGGCAGGCAATCGAGTGCCTAATGGAACAGGTCGACTTAACGTTCACGCTGCACACCGATTTGCCGATCACGACCCCGCATGCAAAGATACCAGGAGGTTGGCTCACCTTTGGGTTTCACGAAAATTTGGATGAGGCCACCGTTATCGCGCTCAACGCCATGCTCGACCTGATGGTGCAGCACTATAGTTGTTCACGCAAGGAAGCACTCGGGCTGGCCAGCATCATTGTTGACTTGCGGGTGACGCAGATCGTCAATGGCGTGCGTGGCGTGCATGCCTTTCTGCCAGACACAATGCTCACCTAAGGACTGCCGGCGTGACGGTCAAATATGGCATAAGACAGAGCCGCGCATAAGGGGCAACAGGCACTAGACCCATTTGGGCAAGAAGTTTTTGACCAGGACACGCCACCTATTGCTAATAGATAAATCCCTTAAAAGTGATACAATTACGCTCGCGTAAAAACAGTCGCCTGAGAGCCACTTTTAAATGGGTTGTCTATTAGGTGAGAGTGCTAGCCTGCGGTGAATTCTTACAATACAAAGGAGCTGTAATAATGACATTTGTGAGTGTACGCTATATCGTTGACAATGTCGACACGGCAATCGAGTTTTATAGGAAATATCTTGATTTCCATCTTGATATCCATCCTGCGCCTGGCTTTGCGAGGCTATCGCTCGGCAATCTTCGTCTGCTTCTGAATGCGCCAGGCGCGGGAGGGGCGGGGCAAGCCATGCCGGATGGGCGTAAACCTGCACCGGGTGGCTGGAACCGCATCCAGATAGAAGTTGATGATCTTGCGGCGAAGGTTGAGATGTTACGCAATGTCGGTGCGCATTTTCGGAACGACATTGTGATTGGAAACGGCGGTAAGCAGATCCTGCTTGATGATCCGGCGGGCAACTGCATTGAGCTGTTCGAGCCACCTAAGCAGTGATATGCATTTGTTAATTCCTGTCTATGAGAATGCCCAACTTTGTATCACCAACAGATCTTCACACTTCTGCGCTTGAAGCGATTCTCGCAGAGTTCAAAACAAATGCCAACGTGCTTGGCGTTATATTGGTTGGCTCTCTTGCCCGCGGCACGGCAAGACGTGACTCCGATATTGACCTGCTTGTCGTCCAAGCGGACGGTGACCGGGTCACTGAACGGCGCAGCCATGGACCGATCGTCTTGGAATGTACTTTCCGGACAGCGAAGATGTGGATTGCGCAGTTCACGCCGCTGCAGGTCGGGGATGAATCTTGGGGCTATGCATTTCTCGATGGTGTGATTCTCTACGATCCCAGTGGGGTCATCGCCGAGCTTGTCGATAGAGCCGCTAAGGCACATGCTGCATACCGAGTTCCCAAGCAGATCGTGGATCACTTTCTTTGGCTTTGGAGCCATCTTCGGCCCAAGATGGAAAGTGTGCTCCAAAGTGAGGACGCGACCGAAATCGGCTGGTCTGCGGCCATCATGATGCATCCAGTCATTCAGACGGTATGGGTGATTAACAACCTCCCATTGCCTTCCTTAGATCTGGGGTGCGTGCAGCGGCACCTGAACGATCTGACGCTTCCTCCGCAAGCGCCGGCTCTAATTCGAGAGATGTTGCAGGCACCGTCGGAGTCATCTCTCCGGCTTCAACTGCGACTTCTCGACCTGGTCATCCCCCACCTTCGGCAGCAAGCCGACTCACATAGATAAAAACGATCCGATGAACTTCCCACTTCGACCTGCAACCAAAGACGATATCCGACAGATTTTCACCTGGCATTATCCACCGCCCTATGACATTTATGATGCGGGCGAAGGACCAACCGAGGCTGACCTGGCATACCATCTGGATCCCCGCTATCATTATCACGTGCTGGTGGATGAAGCTGGCACAATGGTGGCCTTTTGCTCGTTTGGCGCAGATGGGCAGGTGCCAGGGGGCGACTATCGTGCTGATGCCCTGGATATTGGGCTTGGGGTGCGCCCGGATCTCACTGGTCACGGCCGAGGCATTGGTTTTGTGCAGCAGGTCGTTGACTTTGCCCTTGCCACCTTTGCACCCCGGGCGTTACGTGTCACCATTGCCGCCTTCAACGGACGTGCCCAGCGAGTCTGGCAGAATGCCGGGTTTGTCGAGGTTAGCCGCTTTGGCCGTGAACGCGATCAGATGCCGTTTGTGATCTATGTGCGGCCGATGACGTGAGTGAACCGCCCCGAATTCGTAACCGCTGGAGATTTTGTTGTTCTTGCCACGATGTGTATGACTTTCGCATCAACGGATCTATCGACAATGGCTCAATCGACCTTTGTAATGCCAGCTATTCGCCCAGCAACCACCGCTGACGTAGCTGCACTCAATCACTTCAAACCGGCCCCGACAATCCACCGCGACCGCCTGCGCGACGCCCTACAACCGGGCTTTGCCTACCTTGTGCTGGAACTGGATCACCGCGTGATCGGCTTTGTCTGCCTCGTGTTTACCCGGCCCACTTATTGGTCGGACGGCGGCGATACAACCTATTTGCCCACGGCCATCGATTTTTTTGTCGATCCGGCGTTGCGCAGTCAAGGCTATGGTTCCTATTTCTTGCGCACCGTGGAACAGATGGCCGCCGCCGAAGGTGCAGAACAGTTCTATCTCTGGGTCGACCCGGTTGATAATCCCCGCGCCTATGCCCTTTATCAACGGCTTGGCTATCGACCCGTCCAGGGCGACCCTTACTGGTTTCACTGGGAATTTGTTGATTCCGCGGGTGAGTTGCACAGCGGCGATAGTTGGCGGCTGGATCTGGTGAAGGTGCTTTCATCAAGTGCAAGTTCGTAGTGGATTGCTCATGACCCAACTTTCCCATCACCACGAAAACCAACGAGGAAATCCATGTCCGGTTCATCCATCTACCCCTTTGACGCCATCGTCTTTGATCTCGGCGGCGTGCTGATTGAGCTATCCGGCGTCGACCGTATGCTCGAATTGCTACAACACCAACTGAGCGCAGAAGAATTGTGGGTCCGCTGGTTGACCTCGCCGGCAGTGCACCAATTTGAGACGGGACAGATCGAAGCTGCTGCTTTTGCGGAGATGCTCTTGATTGAATTTGGCATCACCATCGACGCCACCCAGTTCATCGCCGAGTTTACCTCCTGGCCCCAAGGCCTTTACCCAGGCACAACCGACCTACTACAGCAGCTAGCGCCCCACTATCAACTGGCTTGCCTCACCAACACCAACGCGCTGCACTGGCCCCGCATCTGTGAAGAAATGGGCGTGCTTGACTACTTCTCTGTCTATTTTGCTTCGCACGAGATTGGTCTGCTCAAACCCCATCCGGCGATCTTCACCCATCTGCTGGACCAACTCGGCCACGCCCCGGACCGCATCCTTTTTCTCGATGACAACCGGCTCAATGTCGAGGCGGCACAAGCGGCCGGGATCCGCGCCTACCGCGTGATGGGCCTGGACGGCGCGATTGCTCAACTGACCGATCTGGGCCTCTTGCCCATCAACGCCTAAAGGTACTATACTTCCCCACAGTACCGTATGAACCCCATCTCCGCAAATTCAATCTGTAAATTGACGCTACAGCTGACATAGAAAGGCAAGATAATGGATTCTCACTGGACAGAAGATGACATCGTCGTCAATGGCGTACAGCTGCATTACTACCGCACCGGCAACGGCGAGAAACCGCCGCTGCTTTTGATCCACGGCTTTTCGGATACGGGGCTGCTCTGGACACCGGTGGCGCGTGAACTGGAAGCTGACTACGATGTGATCATGCCGGATATGCGCGGCCACGGCCGTTCCACGCGCGTTGCCATTGACGACAATGTAGATATGGCCGCCGATGTCGCAGATTTGATCCGCAAACTCGAGTTGGCGCGCCCGATTGTGGGTGGCCACTCGATGGGCGCGATGGTTACCTATCAACTGGGACTACGTTTCCCAGAATTGGTCAGTGCTCTCTTTCTCGAAGACCCGGCGTGGCGGATTTCGTGGCCGGAGCGTGCACCTGGCGAAGAGAACCCCATGCTCACCTGGGCCAAGAGTCTGCCGAGCAAGACGATGGATGAGTTGTTGGCCGAAAATCAAAAGAATCACCCGACTTGGTCCGCCGAACTGGCACACCTAATGGCCGAATCGAAAACATTGCTCGACCCCACCATCGCGGAGATCATGACGGCGCGTATGCATTCAAAAGAGTACAACTGGTTGACCACACTGCACGAGATCGCGCAGCCCATGTTGCTCATCGTCGCAAATTCTGACCTTGGCGGCATTGTCACGCCCGAGGTTGTGGCAAAAGTGCGTGAGCTCAATCCCAAGGTGATCATTGCCCATGTCCCCGATGTGGGGCACCTGATTCGATTTGATAACTATGCCGCCTTTATGGCGGCGCTGCGGCCGTTTTTACAGCAATTACCCGCGTAACGCCTACGTTTGTTTGTCGAAGTCCGGTTCACGCCGGCTTCGACAAGCTCAGCCTACGTTGCCGATAAAATTCACGAAGGAGAACCCATGGACGCCAGCGCCCTCATCTGCACGGCAGACCAACAATTTTCGCTCGAAAGTTTCCCTGTGCCCTCCATCACCGCTAACCAGATCCGGGTGCGTACGCTCTATTCTGGCGTCAGCGTCGGTACCGAGTTCGCCGTGATTCAGGGCAAGCTCGACTGGGGGCCTTTCCCCGTCTGCACCGGCTACCAGGCGGTCGGTGTGGTCGAGGAGGCGGGGCCGGATGTTCACCGTTTTGGGGTCGGTGACACTGTTTACTATCGGCGCAACGAGATGGCGATGACGCTGAAGGGCGGAACCATCAACACCTGTGCGGGGACGCACACATCAGTAGCAATCATCGACAGCGACGGCGAAGTCGAACTGCTGCCCAAGGGGGTCGACCCGGCCACCGGCTCGATGTTTGTGATGCCCTCGGTTGGCTATAACGCAGTCAATATGGCCGGCGTGGAAATGGGTAATGTGGTGGCAGTGCACGGCATTGGGCTGATTGGACTGGGCGCGTTAGCGGCCGCACGGTTGCGCGGTGCCATCACCATTGCGATTGACCTCGACGAGCGGCGGCTGGCATTGGCCAAGGAGATGGGCGCGGCGTATACCTTCAACAGCAGCGAAGGCAACTTGACTGAGCGGGTCGGCCAGGTTAAACGGGGCGGCGCCGATGTGGTCTTTGAGGCGACCGGTATTCCCGCCTGTCTCGACCCGGCCTTTGCGCTGGCGCGGCTGCACGGCAAATTTGTTTTTCTTGGCAATTATGGCAACGCGCCAATCTCTTTCCATTTCCTCGTGCCCCACGGCAAACAGCTCACCGCCTTCTTCCCCTGTAATGATGGCTTGCGCCCCTGTCGCGAAGCGGTGCTGCGCAATATCGGCAGCGGCGCGATCCCGTGGGAGAAGACGATTACCCATCGACTCACTGCCGCGGAAGCGCCCGCGCTGTACGAGAAGATCAACCGCGGTGCTGTGCCGGAGATGATGGGCGCGGTGATCCGCTGGCGTTAATCTATTGATCCACGAAGACACACGAAGGCACACGAAGAAAATCATGAAAACAATTTTGATTACTGGCGTTAGTGGTTTTATTGGGCAGGTGTTGGCGCAGACACTGGCCAAAACGCACCACGTGATCGGCCTTTCGCGTAAGGCCATAGATCTCCCTGGTGTTACCACCGTTGTCGGCGATTTTGCCGAGCCAACCGAACTCTCCAAACTCGACGCCTATTCCATTGACGTGTTGATCCACCTCGGGGCAGTGACCGGTGGCTGCAGCGAAGAGGATGGGTTGCGCGTCAATGTGGCAGGGACGCATCATCTCTTGCGCTATCTGATTGGCCACGGCTGTCGCAAGTTTGTGTTGGCCAGTTCGATTGCCGTGGTCGGCCTGCAATCGATTGACTTTCGCCCGCTACAACTGCCCATGCCCGACGAACACCCCTGTCTTGACCGTGACGGCTATGGCTTCTCCAAATATATGATGGAGGAGGTGACCCGCTATCTCGCCCGCCAGAACGACAGCCTTGATTTTATCAACCTGCGGCTGGCCAGCATCGTGCCGGATGAGCAGCCACCAAACCTGCGTGAATCCGGTCCGTTGGGAGCGTGGGCAATCGCATCGATCACGAAGATGTATCTCAGCGACACCATCCGCTGCCTGACCCTGGCTGCCGAAGCGCCACCCAAACCGGGGGTACGTATTATGAATGCGGTTGGCGCACAAGCCGCGGTAGCGGAACCGGTGCCGGTGATCCTGCGGGCGTGGTATGGCGCAGAGGTGGCTGGGCTCGATCTCTCCCACTATGAACGACCGGGCCATGAGCGCGATGCGCTGTATGATACGACGCGGATTGCGGCGGAGTTGGGCTTTGTGCCGACGCGCGAATTTACGCTTTCGTGACTGGCCATCCGTGTCGGCTAATGGAAGTTAAATAGATTACGGAGCACGCCGGCTGAGTAGCAGCTTCTTCTGCATTTACAATTCACCGTTTACAGTTCACCCTTTACAATTCGTTACTTTCAGGGTAGGAGAAGGATACTATACACTATGAACGACATTGAAAAATATGAGTTTGATCGCTTGGGCTATCTTGTGATCAAAGATTTGCTTGATGGGCCGACGGTGGCCGCATTGGCCGCAGCGATCGATGAATTGGAAGAACACGCGCTGGCGCGCATCCAAGCACCACCGCGCAAGCAGGCTGCGTGGGGACAAGCGTATCATGCCGATGCGGAACGGGGCTATCATGCCACGGGCGAACGCGCCACGGGCAAGACGCTGATGATCGAGGATTTCTGGAACGCTAGCCCCGTCTTTGACCTGCTGCTCGATCACCCGCGCACGCTGGCGTATATCGGCGCGATCCTGCGCGGGCGTTATACGATCAACAACTCCGAGATCCGCATTCGCTACCCCGGCAATGCCTCCGGTACGCACATGGGCGGGCCGATTGACCACAAATATCGCTATGCTTTCACCGGTGGTCAGATCGATTGCATGATGGTGCGCATGGTCTACTTTGTACACGATGTGGGGCCAGACGAAGGCCCCTTTTGCGTGGTGCCGGCCACCCACAAGTCCAACTACAAATCGCCCTATGGCAACAACCCCGACGAAGAACCGGGGATGATCGGGCTGCCAGTGAAGGCGGGTGACGCGATCCTCTTTACCGAAAATCTGCGCCACGGCGGTCTGACCAATCGCTCCGAACAAACACGTAAGACGCTACACGTCGGCTATGGCCCCCACTGGATGATGTCGCAAAACATCGCCACCATGGATGAGCCCCCTTATCTCACCGATGCCACGCGGGCACGGCTAACGGTAGCGCAGAATAATTTGTTTCGGGCTTGGCCGCTGAAGCAGCCCGCCTAGGTACAGTGCAAGAACTGATTGAGGATTGTCACACCTGTGAAAGCAGGTGTCCACCCCCGGTGGACATCTGGATTCCTGCCTGCGCAGAGCTTATCGTGCCGAGGCTCAATACTATTTGCTCTGGCCGCAATTTTTGCCTAGCGTACCTATGCCCTTTTGCGCGGTGTGATAACGCGCGGTTCGCTTTGATCCTACCGGGTTGGCAGATTTTCTCGACTTGACAGCCTGGCACGATCTCAGTATGATGGCGATAGAACCACTTTCCCCTTCCATCCCAATTAGATCGATTCTGGCTATGTGTATAGCAACGGTGACTGGCACCGCAAGAGAGCGCTGTTGGAAAACAGTTGTTTCCTGTAAGGCAGACGGCGCTCCTTTCTACCGTTTGCAAAACAACCGTCTTATAGCTCAGCCAAAGATCAGCGACGTGAGAGCATGACAAAGCCCGACCAACCCAATATCGTTTGGATCTTCCTCGACCAATGTCGCACCGATGTGCTCGGCTGTTATGGCCATCCGTTTGTGCAGACGCCCAACATTGATCGGCTGGCGCGGATGGGGGTGCGCTTTGAAAATGCGTTTAGCCAGAATCCCGTCTGTGTGCCGTCCCGTTCATCCATCCTGAGTGGCCAATATTCGCACCAGATCGGTGTCTTTGACAACAGCGGTACGCTGCGTGCGGAAGATGAGCAGCTACTCCATACCTTTGTCCGGGCCGGCTATCACACCGCCAATGTGGGGAAGATTCATGTCGGGCTTGCACCGGAAGCGATGGGCTTTCAAGAACACCGTACCATCGAACACGATGGGATCCCTCACTTTCATGTGCCGGATAATTATCCTGAATCGTGGCCATGGCGTACGTTCGACGCACCGAGCTATCCGCAGCCAATTATCTATGCCACCGACATGTGCCCACGCGAGCAGACCTATTGTGCATCCGGTGTTGACGAGGCGATGGATATGTTTCAACACCATTCCTTTACCGAGGCACCACTCTTCTTGCGCTTATCGCTGGATCGGCCCCACACACCGGTCTCATCGCCGAAGCCCTATGATACGATGTACGCGGCGCAGACACGCCTGCCTGATTTCCCAGATGCGGAGCGTACCGCTCAGATCCCCACGTTGCGCAACTACATTCACGATCGGCGCTGGGATCAATTTACGGAAGAAGAAATTTTGCACAGCCGCTCCTACTATTATGGGCTCGTGACCCATTTGGATGCCGAAATTGGGCGGCTGCTCGATCTGATTGACACATCACCCCAACGAGAAAACACCCTCATCGTCCTGGCCGCCGACCACGGCTGTATGTTGGGCGAACATGGGCTCTATGTTAAGTGCCCACACAACTACACCGAGGCGGCCCGTGTGCCCTTGATCGTCACCTGGCCGGGCAAACTGCCAGCAGGGCGACGAATCAACGCGTTAGTTGAACTGGTCGATCTGCTGCCCACGCTCTGCGATCTCTGCGAACTCCCCATTCCTGAGCAAGCCGTAGGTCAATCACTTGTGCCGTTGATGCGGGGTGACGCGGCTGGACGCGATGTTGTCTTTGCTGAACAATACGGGCCAGACAACCCCTTGCGCTGGGTTGCCGCACGCACGCACCAATATGCCTATACCCACTACCCCAACACCGGTGATGAACTGTTGTTTGACCTGCGTACTGATGCGCAGGAACAGGTGAACTTGTTGCACAGTAAAGGCGCACACGCTGATTCTGCGCGTGAGGTTGCCAACGCGTTGCGTCAACGAGTTTATACGTGGTTGAATAATGAGGGCGCAAAGTAGCCTTGCAAACTCATCGATAAAGACTCCCTAACACAACCTTTCGGATTTGAGGAGGAATGAAGCATGCGTAGACCAATTTCCAGACGTCAATTTCTCGTTAGTAGTGGCGTCACAGCCGTGGGTGGGCTGTTAGTCGCCTGTGGGGGCGGCGCGCCCGCCGCGGTCGCCCCGGCCACCGACGCCCCGGCCACCGACGCCCCGGCTGCCGCCGATGGCGCGGCAGCGCCGGCCGCTCTGCCCGCCGGCAAGTATCGCGAAGCACCCATGCTGGCCGAGATGGTGAGCGCTGGTACCTTACCCCCGGTTGATGAGCGGCTACCCGAAGAGCCGTGGGTGGTTGAAATCAAGGAGTCGATTGGGCAGTATGGCGGCAAGCTCTCCAGCGTTGTAGCCGACCCGACGGCCAATCTCTTTGAGATCAGCAACGCGCGTAGCGCCAATCTTGCCCGTCGCTCCCCGGATCTCGCCGGCATTGTGCCCTTTGTTGTGGAAAGCTGGGAACTCTCCGATGACTATACGGAATTGACAGTTCATCTGCGCCAAGGACTCAAATGGTCTGACGGCACGCCACTGACCACCGAACATGTGCTCTTCTGGTATGAAGACATTCTGCTCAACCAAGAGTTGACGCCGGTAATCGATGACGACATGGCCCCGGGTGGTGAACCGCTTAAGGTAACGGCGGATGATGACTTCACCTTCCACATGCAATTTGCTGTGCCCTATCCAACGATTGTGGACATTCTCCCCAGCCAGGCACCGTGGGCCCCGAAGCACTATCTCTCACAGTGGCATAGTACCTACAATGAAGAAGCCGACACCAAAGCGGCTGATGAAAACTTTGGTGCCTGGTACGAAGCCTTTCTCTATCATGCCGACGCCACCGAGACGCAACAGGACGCCGATCTGCCGGTGTTGGGCGCGTGGATTTTTGTGAGCCAGGATACGCAGGGCAACACCCGCTATACCCGCAACCCCTATTTCTGGGGTGTCGATCCCGAAGGACAGCAGTTGCCCTATGTCGATGAATTGCAAAAATTGGTGGTTGAGAACCGCGAAGTGTTGACGGCCAAGGTGCTCTCCGGCGAAGCGACTCATCACAGTTGGTTCCTCACGCTGGCCGATTTTCCGTTGTATAAACAGAACGAAGCGACCGGGAACTATACCACGCGGCTGCATCCGGATCTGCGGGCGTCGGAGATGGGCTTTGCCTTTAACTACACCCACGCAGATGAGGTATTGCGTACCCTTTTTGACGATCTCCGTTGGCGACAGGCGCTCTCTCACGCCATCAACCGGGCCGAGATCAACGAGTTGCGCTTTGCCGGGTTGGGTGTGCCGCGCCAGCCGATTATGCATCCTGGCCCAGCCTTCTGGCAAGAGGGGCTGGATCAATATTACACGGAATTTGATGTCGATAAAGCGAACGCTCTGTTAGACGAGATTGGCCTGGAATATGACAGTGTCGGTGAATTCCGCCTGCGGCCCGACGGTGCACCCCTGGCCTTGACAATGGAGGTCGATGCCGGCCGCGCCGACCTGACGGAGATCGGCAACCTGATCAAGAGTTACTGGGCGGCGGCGGGCGTGAACATCAGCGTAAAGGGGCAGGATCAGCAGTTCTTTATGCAGCGCATGCGTGCTAACGAACACGACATCGGCGTTTGGGCGATCGGCGGCTCCTCGGAACCCTATTCCCGCCAAAATGAGCCGATCCGCTACCGCCCGCCGTGGCACTGGCCAACAACTCCGCTGGGCGGTCCGCTCTGGCGTCAGTGGTTGGACACCGCCGGTGCCGAAGGCATGGAGCCACCGGATATTATCAAAGAGCTGTGGGATGTCACAATCCAATGGCAGCAGGAGCCCTTTGGCACCGATCGCTATAACGAGTTGGGGCTGCAGATGCTCCAGATCAACGCCGAGAATGCTTGGTTGATCGGCACCGTTGGGCTGGTGCCGCGCGTCTCGATCATCAGCAACAAGGTCCACAATCACCCCACCGAGAAAGACATTCTCAGCATTGAGTATGAAATGTGGACCTATCATCTCATGCAACAGTGGTGGATCGAGGCGTAGCCGATGCTCGGTTTTATTGTGCGGCGGTTGCTGCTCTTTATTCCTACGGTGATCGTCATTTCGATTATCACCTTTATCCTGATTCAGGCACCGCCAGGCGATTATATCTCGGCATACGCGTCACAGTTGGAGGCATCCGGGCAGGAGGCGAGCGACCAACTGTTGTCGGCGCTGCGCAACCGCTATGGCTTGGACCAACCGCTCTATATACAATACTTCAAGTGGATCGGTGGCATTCTCACGCGGGGGGACTTTGGCCATTCGATGCAGTGGAATCGGCCCGTCAGTGATCTCATCTGGGATCGCATCGCGTGGACCTTTGCCATCTCCTTTGTGACGATCCTCTTGACCTGGCTGCTGGCTTTTCCGATTGGCATCTATTCAGCGACCCATCAGTACTCGCCCTTTGATTACCTCTTCACCCTGATCGGCTTCTTTGGGCAAGGCATTCCCGATTTTCTGCTGGCGCTGGTCCTCATGTGGATTGGCTTCAGCGTCTTTCATCAAGATGTCGGCGGCCTCTTTTCCGAGGCGTACCGCACCGCACCCTGGAGTTTAGCCAAAGTCAAAGATCTGTTGGGCCACCTCTGGATTCCGGTGGCGGTGTTGAGTGTCTCCGGCACCGCCGGCCTGATCCGCACCATGCGCGCCAACCTGCTTGACGAACTACGCAAACCGTATGTCGCGACCGCGCGCGCCAAAGGCATGAAAGAGTGGCAACTGGTACTCAAATATCCGGTGCGCGTGGCGCTCAACCCTTTTGTCAGCAGCATTGCCTATGTGCTCCCCCAATTGGTGTCAGGGACCACCATCATCTCAATCGTGCTGAGTCTGCCCACCACCGGACCGATCCAGATCCGCTCGTTGATGAGCCAGGATATGTACCTGGCAGGCAGCATTTTCCTGTTGTTGAGTTCGCTGACCATCCTGGGAACACTCATCTCGGATATCTTGCTGGCGGTGGTTGATCCGCGCATTCGGCTGCATTGAAACTCGTACCATCGTTTACGGACGGGCACGGTATACCGTGCCCGTCCATAAACGATGGCAGATATAGATGTTCAGAAAAAGATCAGTGCCGGCAGGGGCAATCCCTTGCGGTTGCCCAGGAGCAGGGCAACCGCAAGGGATTGCCCCTACAACGAATCATTATCTGACTCTCTATAGAAAGATTGGTTATGGCAGTAAGCACCGCGTCACCCTTGCCCGCGGGCAAGCGGGTTGACAGCAAACAAGAAGATCTCTACCGCGCCTCGCAGTGGCAGTTGATGTGGTGGCGCTTCCAGCAACACAAACCAGCACTGATTAGCGTTGTCGTGCTGATCCTCGCCTATCTAATCGCCCTCTTTGCCGAGGTGGCCGCACCCCATGACCCCAACCGCTTTAGCGCCAAGTGGGTATTGGCACCACCGATGCGGGTTCACTTTGTCGACGCCGAGGGCACCTTTCACTGGCGCCCCTTTGTCTACGGGCTGCAATCCGAGCGCGATATGAACACGCTAGCGATGGTTGTCGTGCCCGATGAAACGCAACGTTATCCGCTTTACTTCTTTGTCAAAGGGGATGCATATAAATTCTGGGGACTTTTCCCTTGGGACCGTCATCTCTTTGGCATTGAGCTTCCGTCGGAGGCAATGAGCGAAAGCGCGTCTGCTTTTGTCAGCGACCCGATGCTCTTTCTGCTGGGGGCCGACGAATTGGGGCGCGACATGCTCTCCCGCATTATCTATGGGGCGCGCATCTCCCTTTCGATTGGGCTCGTGGGGGTGGCCTTCTCCCTTGTACTCGGCGTGGTATTGGGGGGCATCTCCGGCTACTATGGGGGTGTGACCGATCTGATTATTCAGCGCATCATTGAGTTTCTCCGTTCGTTGCCGGCCATCCCCCTGTGGCTGACGCTGGCCGCGGTATTGCCGCCGAGTTGGAGTGCCATCCGTATCTATTTTGGCATCACCGTCATCCTCTCGCTGATCGGCTGGACCGGTCTGGCGCGCGTGGTGCGCGGGCGCTTTCTGTCGCTCCGTGAAGAGGACTTTATTCTGGCGGCTCAATTGGCCAATGCGCCCCGCATGCGCATCATCCTGCGCCACATGGTCCCCTCCTTCACCAGCCATCTGATCGCCCACCTGACCTTGGCCATTCCCGCCATGATTCTCAGTGAAACCGCGCTCAGCTTCTTGGGATTGGGGTTGCAGCCGCCGGTGGTCAGTTGGGGGGTATTGCTCCAGGGTGCACAGAATTTTCGCTCAGTCGCCCTGGCGCCCTGGTTGCTGCTGCCGGGGCTCTTTGTGGTAATCGTGGTGCTGGCCTTTAACTTTGCCGGCGATGGGCTGCGCGACGCGGCGGATCCGTATGCGATTTAAGCCAGGCGTTTCAACCGCTGCCTGGGCACTCGACTCATCTTTGGATTTTGACTGTGAATAACGAAACTAACGATATCTTACTCGAAATAAAAGATCTTAAAACCCATTTCCATCTGCGCGAAGGCATTGCCAAAGCGGTGGACGGGGCCAGCTTCTCGATTCGCCGTGGCAAGACATTAGGCGTAGTTGGCGAAAGCGGCTGCGGCAAGAGTGTGACTGCCCAATCGATCCTGCAAATTGTGCCCAAACCGGGGCGTGTTGTGAGTGGTGAGATCAACCTCTACGTACCCGATGGTGAAGCGGGGACAAAGCAGATCCGGATTACGGATCTAAAACCACAGAGCGATCAGATGCGCGCAATCCGCGGCTCGCTGATCAGCATGATCTTTCAGGAGCCGATGACCTCCTTTAGCCCGGTCCACACGATTGGCAATCAACTAGCCGAAACCATTCACCTACACCAGCCGAATCTAGATCGTCTCTCGCAAGAGATGGTCGAAGAGATGATGCGCCATGTCGGCATCGCCAATCCAGAACGCAACCGCGAAGCGTATCCCCACCAACTGAGTGGCGGCATGCGCCAACGAGCTATGATTGCGATGGCGCTCATGCTCAAGCCCAGCCTGCTGATCGCCGATGAACCGACCACGGCGCTCGATGTGACAACCGAAGCGCAGATTCTGCGCCTCATGCGCGCGATGCAGGAAGAGTTGGGCATGGCGATCATGTTTATCACCCACGATCTCGGTGTGATCGCCGAGATGGCCGATGAAGTGGTCGTCATGTATTTAGGACGGGTGGTTGAGTCGGGGGATGTCTTTACGCTCTTTGACAATCCGCAGCACCCCTATCTGCGCGCGCTGATGGCCTCGCTGCCGCGCATCGGGGTCAAGAGTGGCGAGCGGTTGGCGGCCATCGAAGGCATGGTGCCCAATCCGCTCGATATTCCAGCCGGCTGCCCCTTCCACCCGCGCTGTCCTGAATTTATGCCTGGCCACTGTGATCAGATTGTGCCGCGCGAGATCATGACAGCGGCAGGGCATATGGTGGCCTGTCATCTTTACGAACCATAAGTGATTTGTATGGGAATGGCGATGGCGTCCCTACGGGGTGGGCCAAATGATCGAAACTGACTTGTTTAGGAACCTGAAATGCAACAAGACTTACCTGCAGATACGCTCCTGCACGTGTCGGACCTGAAGAAATATTTCCCTATCCAACAGGGCTTCTTGCGCCGTGTTGTTGGCCACGTGCGGGCGGTAGATGGCGTTGACTTCTACATCAAGCGCGGCGAAACCTTTGGTCTGGTCGGTGAGAGTGGCTGCGGCAAGACAACCACAGGCCGTTCTGTGCTGCGCGCGGTGGAACCGACCGGTGGTGCGATCCACTTTTGGGATCGCGAGATGGGGCAAATTGATGTGCGCAAACTCGATGATGCCCGCCTGCGCACCTTCCGCCGCCACACGCAGATGATCTTCCAGGATCCCTACTCTTCGCTCAACCCGCGCATGACGCTGCTCGACATTGTGGGTGAACCGCTGCTCAACAATGGCATTGGCGGGCAGGAACGCACCGACCGCGTAGCCAAACTGCTGGAGATGGTGGGGTTGCGCCCAGAGTACATTCACCGCTATCCCCATGCCTTTTCCGGCGGACAGCGTCAACGCATTGGGATTGCGCGTGCCCTGGCGCTTAATCCGCAGCTCATCGTTTGCGATGAGCCGGTCTCGGCGCTCGATGTTTCGATCCAGGCGCAGACACTCAATTTGTTACAGGATTTGCAGGCAGAGTTTGGCCTCACCTATCTCTTTGTCGCGCATCAACTCAATGTGGTCGAGCACATCTGTGACCGCGTCGCCGTTATGTATGTGGGTAAATTGGTCGAGATGGCCGAGACCGAAACGCTCTTTCACAGTCCGCGGCATCCTTACACCGAAGCGCTCATGGGCTCTGTGCCCCGCCCTCATCCCCGACTGCGCGGCGAACGCATTGTGCTCGAGGGCGAAATTGCCAATCCCGCCAATCCGCCCAGCGGCTGCTACTTTCATCCCCGATGCCCTTACGCCATCGACCGCTGCAAGCAAGAGGAACCAGCATTGCGTGAAGTACAGCCCGACCATTATGTGAAGTGCCACCGCGCCGAGGAGTTGACGCTGCGTGGGGTGGAGGCGTATTGAGGATTGGTAAACAAGGAAACAAGTATACAGGGAAACAAGGCAGTCCCCTGTATACCTGTTTCCCTATCTACCTGTCTACCTGTCTACCTGTCTACCTCACCTAGAAGAGGAATCCCATGACCCAACCCAACATCATCTACATCTTTGGTGACCAATGGCGTGCCCAGGCGACCGGCTACGGGGGTGACCCCAATGTGCAGACGCCCAACATAGATCGGCTGGCGGAGGAGAGTATCAACCTGCGTAATGTCGTTTCGACTTGTCCACTCTGCACCGCGTATCGCGGAAGTCTGTTGACCGGGCAGTACGCGCTGCGCCACGGTCTCTTTGTCAATGATGTGCCCTTGGCTCCGAACGCCACCACGTTGGGCAAGATTTTCGCGCAACAGGGCTACGACACGGCGTGGATCGGCAAATGGCATGTCGATGGCCACGGGCGCGACGCCTACATTCCACCCGAACGGCAACAAGGCTTTGACTTCTGGCGTGTTCTCGAGTGCACTCATGATTACAACCGTTCGTACTACTACGCCGATGACAGCGACGAGATGCAGCAGTGGCAGGGCTATGACGCGATTGCACAGACCCGCGAAGCGGAGCGCTACATCCGTGCCCGTGGCCAAGACAGCACTCCTCAGAAACCGTTTCTCTTGGTCCTCTCGTGGGGGCCGCCGCATAACCCCTATGGCAGCGCGCCCGAAGCGTACCGCCGCCTCTATCAGGGGGATGAGTTGCAACTACGCCCGAATGTACGCTTCCCGCTGCGTATGTTTGTTAGCCACGCGCTGGCCGGCTACTACGCCCATTGCACCGCGCTCGACGCCTGTTTGGGTGATCTGATGGCCACCGTCGATGCTGCGGGCATTGCCGACAATACAATCTTTATCTTTACCTCGGATCATGGTGATGCTGTGGGTTCGCAAGGGATCACCAATAAGCAAGCGCCGTGGGACGAATCGGTCTGCGTGCCCTTTTTGTTGCGCTACCCTGCCCGCTTTGGCCGTACCCCCACCGTGATCGACACGCCCCTTGGCACACCCGATATCCTGCCAACGCTGCTTGGGCTCTGCGAGCTGCCCATTCCCGATACGGTGGAAGGGCTAGATTTTAGTGGTCATTTGGCCGGTGGAGCGGAACCTTCGGATGGCGCTGCACTCATCGAATGTATTCATCCAATTGCCGATTGGTGGCATGGGTTGGGCGGCAAAGAGTATCGTGGCGTCCGCACGGCGCGCTATACCTACGCCCGGTCGTTGGATGGCCCATGGCTGCTCTATGATAATGTGACTGATCCCTATCAGTTGGAGAATCTGATTGATAAGGCTGAATACGCTGTGCTGGTGCAGGAGTTAGAGGCGACCTTGCAGCGCAAACTGGATGCGCTCGGTGATGCGTTTCTGCCCGGCCTCGCCTATTGCCAACAGTGGGGCTATCCGTTGGATGAACGGGAGACCGTGATGATTCCACCGAGCATTCGACAGTGAATCGCCGGTCATGAGTTGGCCTGGCTGGCTAGATTACTCTTGAGAAGTGCAGCTACAAATCCAACTACAAATTCCCCTATGGCAACAACCCCGACGTAGAACCTGATATGATTGGCCTACCCGTGCGGGCCGGCGATGCGATCCTCTTTACCGACTATCTGCTTTTTGTCGGGTTGACCGCCGTGGCCGCGGTCGAGGCGAAGCGCAAAACAACCGATGTCGCCGCGGCACTGCAACAGGCCAAACGCGACAGTCGCGGCTTAAATCCGCCCAGTGAGGTTGAGGCCGCGGGTGGACCGTGGGACAAATACCGCCTGCCCTTTGCCGTCGCCACCAATGGTCGGCCCTTTCTGCGCCAACTCAAGGAACAGAGCGGCATCTGGTTCTGTGATCTGCGCCACCGGGAAAATCTGAGCCGACCGCTCGATGGGTGGTATTCGCCGGAAGGGTTGCTCGCGCTGCTCAAACAGGATGAAGCCGCGGCCAACACCCAACTGGCCACCGCACCATTCCACTACGACTTTGCGCCGCGGCCCTACCAGATCGAGGCGATCCAAGCCGTCGAAGGGGCGGTCATGGCCGGGCGGCGGGAGCTATTGCTCGCCGTGGCCACCGGCACTGGCAAAACCAAGACCTGTATCGCGCTGATCTATCGGCTGCTCAAAGCGCAGCGCTTCCGCTGGGTGCTCTTTCTGGTCGACCGCGCGGCGCTCGGTGAACAGGCCGCCAATGCCTTTAAAGATACGCGCATGGAGAGTCTGCAAACCTTTGCCGATATCTTTGGCATCAAAGAACTCGATGCACCCGCGCCCGAGAGGCGACCGCGGTCCACATTGCCACGGTGCAGAGCATGGTGCACCGCGTGCTCAACCCCGGCCCTGATCAGCCACCGCCCGCGGTTGACCAATATGACTGCATCATTGTCGATGAGTGCCACCGGGCTATCTGCTCGATCGCGAGTTGGCCGACAGCGAACTGCTCTTCCACGACTACGAGGATTACATCTCGAAATATCGGCGGGTCATCGACTATTTTGACGCGGTCAAGGTGGGGCTGACGGCGACGCCGGCGCTGTATACCGCCGAGATCTTTGGCGCGCCGATCTATAGCTATGGCTACTGCGCCGCGGTGATCGATGGTTGGTTGGTTGATTATGAGCTGCCCTTTGTGATCGATACTCTGCTTTCGACGGGGGGCATCCATTAGCAGGCGGGCGACACGGTTCTGACGGAGATGCAGCCGGTGGTGGTCAATCCCAAGATCAGCTTCACCCAACTCGCGTGCGAGTTGACCTATATCACCGATGAGACCCACCACGCGTTGGCCCGTGACCAATTGGTGGCTAAGTTGCAGCGTAAACAGGCCCGCTTTGATGAAACCGCCGTGGCCGACTTTGAACGGGCCGCGGGGCTGCCCGCCCCTGAATTTCTGTCCGCCTTGCGTGCCATGCCACCGGCGGCGATTGCCCAATGGTTTCTCGACCATGCGACCGTGGGCGAAGTGCTCGACCAAATCAGCGGCGGCGGGCGCGCCCCGCTCTTAATCTCCGAGCACCCCGACGAACTTTATGGGGTGATGCGCGGCTATGGGCGGGGGGAGAAACCAGATGATTATCTGCAAGCCTTTACCAATTTTATCCGCACCAAGCACAGGCGGAGATCCCAGCCTTGGTGACGGTGCTCACCCGCCCGCGCGACCTCGTGCGCAAAGATCTGCGTGATCTGCTCTGGGCCCTGGACCAGGCCGGTTACAGCGAGACGAGCCTAACCACCGCCTGGCGCGAGTTGACCAATCAGGAGATCGCCGCGCGTATTGTCGGCTATATCCGCAAGGCCGCCATTGATGACCCGCTGCTGCCCTATGATCAGCGGGTCGACGGCGCGTTGCAGACGATGCTGGCCACCCAACCTTGGTCGACCCCGCAACGCCAGTGGCTGCAACGGATTGCGGCGCAGACCAAGGCCAACGGTATTGTCGACCGCGCAGCCCTCGATGACCCCGACCAGATCTTCCGCCGCGATGGTGGTGGCTTCCCCCGCCTCGACCGCCTGTTTGACGGTCAACTACAAGCTGTGTTAGAAATATTCAACGAGACAATCTGGCAACGCGCGGCGTGATGAATTGGGGATTGGGAATGTGAGCGGCAGTTGAGTAGGCTGGGGCAGTTGCCAGCCGTATCGAAACCAAAGCGGCCCTACCCAATCCCCCCAATGGCGCTAGGTGCCCGCAAAGCCACTGAAGCCCTGTGGCTGGTAGGGGAAGCCCCGCTGAAGCGGGCTAAACATGAGTGCGCTTTAGCGTACTTTGGTTGTCAGGCGATGGTTTCAACCATTGCTGTGTCAACTATTGCCGCCGCGCCACGTTTGCAACCCAATGACCCAATCTTAGAACCCTAGATTTGATTTAAAGGAGATTGAAACGCTATCGCTTCAGAAGGGTGACACTTTGATTATACGTTCAAATGGAAGCGTTGAACTAGTGGGAAAAACAGTTGTTGTAGATCATGAATTTGAGGGATACCTATTTGCGGGGTATCTGATTAGGCTGAGGATTGATCCCACTATCGGTAACCCTGATTATTTACAGATGTTTTTATCGAGTCCAAGTGTCCGCAGCTACATTGAACTCACAGCAAGATCCACGAGTGGTGTGAACAATATTAGCTCTGAGGAGCTACGCTCCATTCAAGTTGATTTACCACCCCTCGAAGAACAACACGAAATCGTCCGCCGCGTCGAAACGATCTTTGGCTACGCGGATCGGCTGGAGGCGCGCTATGGGGCGGGTGGCGCAGTTGACGCCGGCGTTGTTGGCGAAGGCGTTTCGGGGGGAACTGGTGGCGCAGGATCCGGGGGACGAACCGGCGGCGGTGTTGTTGGCGCGGGTGCGGGGGGCGCAGGGGTGACGGTGGTGGTGGTATAGGGGAAGCGGCGCGGCTCGAAACGGGGTGGCATGGGCACAGCACAGGCTGAAGCCCTGTGCCTGTTAAGAGAAGCCCCGCTGAAGCGGGCTGTGCGAATAGTGCGCTTTAGCGCAGCTTTTGGTATCAGCCTGGGGGCTTCAGCCCCAGGCGGTGAGCGCGGCTCTGTTTGGGGGCGATTGCAATCCAAGCCCTGTGCCTGGTAGAGGGAAAGCCCCGCTGAAGCGGGCTGTGCGAATAGTGCGCTTTAGCGCAGCTTTTGGTATCAGCCTGGGGGCTTCAGCCCCAGGCGGTGAGCGCGGCTCTATTTGGCGGCGATTGCAATCCAAGGCACAGGCTGAAGCCCTGTGCCTGTTAAGAGAAGCCCCGCTGAAGCGGGCTTGAAATGATAAACCATCAAATTATTTATGAAAGGATTACCCCGATGCCTTTTTGGCGCAGCTATGCCCACCTCGTCTGGGTAACCCACGACCGACAGCCATTTATGCAGCCCCATATCGAGGAAGCCATTTACGCCTTTATCCTCCAAAAAGCCGGCGAGCTGGATACATATATCCATGCCATCAACGGCTGGCTTGATCACACGCATGTTATCGCCTCGATTCCCCCCAAACATAGCGTCAAGTGGGTGGTGCAAGGTCTCAAGGGTGCCAGCTCGTTTTATGTCAACCATATCTTGCGACCACCAGAATTCCATTTCGGTTGGCAGCGCGGCTATGGCTATCTAACCCTTGGTGAAACTCAGTGTGAACGGGCCATCGCATACGTAAACAATCAAAAAGCACATCACCAACAACAAACCGCCAATGCTTGGTTGGAACGCTACGCCGATGAAGATGAAGGCCCGCCCCTTCCTGCGCTCATGCAGCAACTGACGCCGGGACAGATACTCCGAGAAGAATTGGTAGGATATGATATCAATACCGATTTCCCATTTTAGCAAGCCACAGACTGAGGGTCTGTGGCCGCCAAAGTAAGCCCTCCCCTGCAGCAAGCCGGCAAAACAGTGCGCTTCAGCGCAGCTTTTGTTATCAGCCTGGGGGCTTCAGCCTCAGGCGTTGGGGCTGAAGCCGCAGGATCCCTGAGGATGAACCGGCCGCGGTGTTGTTGGAGCGGCTGCGGGGGGCGCAGGAGGAGACGGATGGAGCTAGGACATGAACAGCGCGACGTAGGCGAAGCGCATGAGGCACACCGAATCAATTCAGCACCTGTCGGCGTTGCTCATAAGTATTTTATGGTATGCTACCCCTCAGCTAACCAGAGATTCAGTCGATTCTTTAACGAATCAAGCATGTCTAAAAAGTAGCCATCGATAATCCACTCATTCCCAAAATGATCTTTGTGCCGAAGCAGCGGGGGCGTAGAGGGGCGGAAAATTTCCTTGAAGGTGAAAGGGCAGAGCGTGCCGTTTTTCATAATAATCGATTTTGTCCTTGTGGCGGCGATAATACTCTTCTGTCATCGTATGGAATTTTGTTTTCCATTGGCGGAGTGCAATCGCGATCTTTCCCTCAGGTACCGTGCGACTTATGTGTTGAAGTAGCCGCATCTCTGAATCATAGCAGTTTTTCTCGATGGCGATTTCTGCATCACGCTTGCGCAAAATGTCAGGCGACCCTTTGCGAAGTTGTTCTTGAACAGTTGCAAGACGTTCCTGGATAAATTCATGTTCGGATATCATAATTTTACCTTGCAAGATAGAGAAATTATTGTGTGGAATTTCAGAGATGATCTAGCTACTTTCACCACATACCCTCTGGTAAAAAATGTAAATCTATCGTAGTATATAAAATTAGTTTTTGCCTAAGTACTTTGATGGATTCTCATTAGTTCCTAAGCCCTGCGCTCATCCATGCACTACTACCGCTGCATCGTCCAATTCCCGCACCCATAGCTGTCCACAGGAGAGCCACCATGCCCCACCCGTTTCGCATTGCCGCCATCGTCACCACCTTCTTCCCCAACAGCCACGCCGGTGTCCTGGTTACCAAATTCTTGCGCGGCTTCCCCACCGATGAGGGGCTGATCACGCCGCGTACCCAAATCGCCTCGCTCTACATCGACCAGATCCACCAGCAGGATATTGGCCTCCAATTGGCCCACGAACACAACGTGCCGGTCTACGAAAGCATCCGTGCCGCGCTGGCCCTGGGCGGTGATCGGTTGGCCGTTGATGCCGTGCTGCTAATCGCTGAGCATGGCGACTATGGGCTGACCAGCCTGGGGCAGGAGATGGTGCCCCGCCGCTACTTCTTTGAGCAGATCTGCGCGGTGATTGCCGAAGCAGGTCGCCCGATCCCGATCTTCAATGACAAACATCTCGCCTATCGTTGGGACGACGCGCACTGGATGGTCGAAACAGCGCAGACATTGGGCATTCCCTTCTGGGCCGGTTCCTCGATCCCGGTGGGCTGGCGGCAGCCCAACTGGGAACACTCCCTGGGTGCGCCATTGAACGAAGCGCTGGCGATTGGCTTTCACATGGTCGAACGCTACGGCTTTCACGCTTTGGAGGGCTTACAGTGTCAAGTGGAACGCCGCGCTGGTGGCGAAAGCGGGGTGCGGGCGGTCCAATGTCTCTCCGGTGGAGCGGTTTGGCAAGCGGCCGCCGAAGGGCGTTGGTCGCGCAAATTGGCTGATTGTGCCCTGGCGGAGATCGAAGATGGCCCCGGCCGGCTTGACCCGGCGCGGGTGGAAGATCCGCACCTCTTTCTGCTGGAGTACTACGACGGGTTGCAAGGGGCCGTGCTGATGTTGGGTGATAATGGCTATGTGCAGAAATTTGCCTATGCGGGCCGACGCGGTGAAACGATGGAGGGATTAGCCTATCACAGCGACCGGGGAGCCAGCCATGCCACCTTTAGCTATCTGGGGCTCAACATCGAAGACTTTTTCCTGAGCGGTCAGCCGCCGACGCCGCTCGAACGTACCTATCTCACTACGGGCATCCTGGAAGCGGCGCTCCTCTCCAAAGCCAACGGCGGCGCACGCATCGAGACGCCGCACCTGGCCATAACTTACGAGCCGCCAACGACCACTATTCGCCGACCGATGGGCGAATGGCCCACCGGTGCTTGTCTTGATCCCTGGCCCATGCCCGAACCGGGGACGACGCCAGCTGCCCAGCGCATTCCCATCGCGCGTGATGGCACCGTCCGTGGCCGGCGGTCATAACCTGGTGCAGAAATAACAGGGTCACTTACTCGAAGGTTTGTGGTTCTATGGGATCTCAGGGAGTTGCCAAGAATCGCGACGGTTGCGTAGGCTGAGCAGTTTCCAGCCGTATCGAAACCAAAGCGGGTCACCCTCTGAGATCCTGTTGACCCAGTTTTGTTTTGCAATCGCCTTGACTTGTGATCCTGGCTAGGGTAAGATTGACGCAGAAGATTGTTTAAGGCGGACAAGAAGGGTGCTTATGAGGACACCACTTATTACAAAGCGATCTTGATTTTATCGTCTCTTTTGCCGATGAATCATTCGGCACATTGGCCGATCTGTACCTTAGCTTTGCCGAAGCGCTCGAACACTTGTTTGAGCGCCCCGTCAATTTGCTGACCGAACGCTCCCTCCTTAATCCATATTTCATCCACGAAGTCAACCGTACCCGTCAGAAAATTTATGTACAACCAGATTCGCAAACGCCTCTACGATTATAATCTCACTAGCTTTCCATTCGCAGAAACAAAGGAACACCAATGAAGCTCTTCATCATCGGCGCATCTGGGCGCGTCGGCACGATCGTCACCCCCTTTCTGAAGCAACAGCACACCTTGCGCATCTACGATATGAAGCCGCCCGCCGACTCAACGCTCGACTACTGGGCCGGCGATATCAATGATTATGAGACTCTCAAAGCCGCAATGGCTGGCATGGACGCGTTGCTCTACATGGCCATGAATGTTATGTACACCGACGAACTGACCATGGACCATTCCGCCTTTGATGTCAACGTCAAGGGTGTTTTCATGGCATTGAAGGCGGCGCATGCGGTGGGGATTCCCCATGCCGTCCATTGCAGCAGTATGTCAGTTTACGATGGCAACCTCAATGCCCGCTACTTCTTTGATGAAGCGATGACCCCCGACGCCCGTGATCTCTATGGCTTCACCAAACGGCTGGGCGAGGAAGTCTGCTACAATGCCTGGGCAAGCTATGGCATGAGTGTCAACGCCTTGCGCATGTGTTTTCCCATTCCTCACGAGAAATATCTGGAGCAGGCCCGCCTCGATACGCCTTCCCTGCCCACCGATGCCGAGGATGTGGCGCGCCTGATGTTGGCCGCGCTCGAATACCGCAACGGCTTCCAGGCCTTTCAGACCAGTGGCGACTATGCCAATAGGATTATCAACATGGGCAAGGCCAAGCGGCTGTTGGGCTGGGAGCCATTGGCGCGGCCGGCACAATAGGCGCTCGAATTATTCCCAGGACCTTCCTGCAACTTCGTGGATCATTCTTCAACGCCTGAAAGTCTCTAAACAACGATGCCCATCCATATTCTCTCCACCCGCGAACTCACCTCCAAACAGCTTGCCAGCCTACGCGCCGTCGTGCCGGATGCTGAAATCATCCACTTCTGGGCCCAAAATGGCCAGGAGATCGAGCAGGCACTCACCCCCGATATTGAAGTGCTCTTCACCGGCCGCGGTGACTACTCCTTTGCCAATGCGACCGGCCTACGCTGGGTGCAGATGGAGAATGCCGGCATCGACCACATCCACAATACGCCACTCTGGCACACCACCTTACCGATCACCAGCGCCAATGGCACCCACTTGCCCCATCTGCCCGAATATGTAATCACCATGCTCCTGGCCTGGGCGCACCGCCTGCCCGAACTCATCGCGCTGCAAGCGCAAGCCCGGTGGTTTCCTGGCAAGGATATCCATGAACTGTGGCCGCGACCGGTCTCTGGGCGCACGCTCGGTATCGTCGGCTACGGCGCGATTGGGCGGGAGATCGCGCGCATGGCCAACACGCTCGGCATGCGCATCATTGCCACTCACCGCCCCGGTCGCTCCCATCGCTACCGCGGCTACAGTCCGGCTGGCCTCGGCGATCCAGAAGGCCTTCTGCCCGCAGTGTGGTTTGCGCCAGAGGAGTTACCGGCGCTGCTGCAACAGAGTGATTACGTGGTGCTCGGGGTGCCGTTGATTAAGCAGACGCACCATTTAATCGGCGCAGCAGAATTGGCCCACATGCAGCCCCACGCCCTGTTGATCAACATCGGGCGCGGCGGCTTAATCGACCAGGATGCATTGCTAGCCGCGTTGCAGGCAAAGCAGATCGGCGGTGCCGTGCTCGACGTGACAACGCCGGAGCCACTGCCCGCCGATCACCCTCTGTGGCACCAGGAGAATGTGCTGATCACGCCGCATATGGCCGGCCATATCGAGCACCACTTTGACAATGTCGTCGATCTCTTTGCTGCGAACTTGCGCCGTTACCTGGCCGGGGAGCTGCTCTTCAACCTAGTTGCGCGGGATTTGGGGTACTAGGCCACTCGTTCTACCTGCCGGTCGGCCACATTGCGTTAAGGACTGCACGCCAATTGGTAGTCGTTGCATAGGATTCCCCGCCGATAGGCCAACAGCACCATGACATTAAGATCTGATGGTGCCATTATACGATATAGCGCGAATTTCTCTGAGAAAAAGCGAACTTGCCGCCATTCATCGCCCTATGCTAGAGTAGTACCATCAACCATCTTTATTCAAATCCTCACCATCAAAGTAGGCACGCTTGCTCGCCATTCTACGTCCGCTCAGCAGCCGGATCGACCGCACCTTTACCGAACCGCTGGCGCCGGATGTGCGGCGCAATATGTACATGGAACTGGTAGCCTCGCTCGCCTATGGCATCTTCTATGCCGCAGCGATCCAGTATATTCCGGTGGTCCTCCGTCGGCTGGGTGCTTCCTCAGAACTGTTGGCCCTCTACACGGCGCAGACCTACCTCGGCTCGATTCTCACTTCGCTCAGCATTGTGCTCATGCGGCGGCGACGGCCTAAGAACTTTGTTGTTCTCTGTTGGTTGGTGAGTCGCAGCCTTTTCCTGCTCTTTGCGCTCGTTACCCAAGTCCATTGGCTCTTGTTGGTCACCGCCTTCTTCTGGCTGCTAGAGGCGTTTCCCTCACCGGGCTATACACGCATTATCCAGGTGATCTACCCCGAGCGGGTGCGTGGTCAAGTGTTGAGCGTTGTGCGCTTGGGCATGGTGGCTGCCATCTTGCTGGCGACGCCGCTGGCCGGTTGGGCGCTCGACGGTCTTGGCTATCGCATTCTCTTCCCCCTGGCCGGCTTGATGGGGATTGGCGCTACCTGGCTCTTTAGCCGATTGCGCGTGGACGAAGGGCCGCTGCCCCCACGGCAGACACGCTCGGTGGCGAGTCTCTGGCAGCTTGTGCGTCACAATCGGCCCTTTGCGATCCACCTGCTCTCCTTTGCAGTCTATGGTATGGGTGGGCTCTTAGGCTATCCCCTCTACGCGATTGTCCAAGTTGATCGTCTCCAACTCTCCTATACCCAGATCGGCTTCTTGGGGGTGGCACAGTCCACCGCCTGGCTCATCGGCTTTTTGATCTGGGGTAGACTGGTTGATCGCAAAGGTGGGCTGCCGGTGTTGCGCCTCAATCAGTTGATCTCGGTGATTGTGCCGCTGGCTTATATCTGGGCGACCGCCGATTGGATGTTGCTGCCCGCCTTTATCGTGCAGGGGTTGATCAATGCTGGCGTCGATATCGGCCTCATCAGCACCTGTATTCAACTGGCTGAAAAGGACAAAGTGGTCGAATATGCCGCGGTGCAGGCGACGGTGATTGGGCTGCGTGGCATGATCACCCCCTTTCTGGGCGCGGCGCTCTTGCGTCTTGGCGTGGCCGATACGCAGGTTTTTGCGTTGGGCGCCGGGTTAATCTTCCTCTCGTGGTTGATCCTGCAACAGGTGCAGGCCGCGCCTGCCACCCCACAAAACCTACCGATCCGCCGTTCCTTGCGGGCGCGCTGGCCATTGCGCTGGCGTTTCCCGCGGCTGTAAGTAAAAACAGAAAGTCTCTACCCCACCCCCGGCCCCTTCCCGACGTCGAGGAGTGTGACGGCTCCTCCCTTGCTCGCGGGGGAGGTTGGGAGAGGGTAGCTAGAAAACGGAGACGCTTCGGCTTCGACAGGCTCAGTCTTCGCTACTGTAAACTGATTTTCAAAGATTTTCGCGCTTTCACTTAGTCGCCAAGTTGCTTGACGCTGGACAAAGAGTGACCCTTTTTGGCGCGTTTGCATCTATCCCACAGTAGGATATAATCTCGTCATCATTGTGTATCAATTGAACTATTCAACTGACTTGTGTAGAACCATGAGCTATCTCGACGACCTATTCAGCCTGGCCGGCAAAACGGCGCTGGTCACCGGTGCCAGCCGTGGGCTGGGGCAAGCCATTGCTGAGGCATTGCTGCGCGCTGGTGCCCAAGTCATCATGGTCAGCGCCAACGCGGAACGGTTGGCCGGCGCGGTAGCCGCGTTGCAAGCAGAGGGCTTGCCGGCGACCATGCAGCGCTGTGATCTCGCCGACCCAAGCGCGATTGCGGCCTTGATTGAGGCTGTTCACCGTGACCCCGGTCACCTCGATATTCTGGTCAACGCCGCTGGGATTAGCGAAGGTCACGCGCTCTTTGATTATCCCGACGAACTGTGGGCGCACACGCTGCAAGTCAACCTCACCGCACCCTTTGTGCTCGCCCGCGGCTTAGCCCCACTGATGGCTGCACAGCAGAGCGGCTCGATCATCAACATCACCAGCCTCAACGCCGAACGGGGCTTTCCTGGCAACCCCGCCTATGTTGCGGCCAAGGGAGGCTTGAAACAACTTTCGAAGGCACTGGCAGTCGATCTGGCGCCCCACGGCATCCGCGTCAACACGATTGGTCCCGGCTATTTTCACACCGATATGAACAGCGGTAGCTGGCAAGACCCGGAGCGCCGCGCCCAACGCAGCGCGCATACGCTCCTGGGCCGCTGGGGTGAGCCGCAAGAGTTGGCCGGACTCGTCATCTTTCTGGCCTCGGCTGCCTCCGGCTATATCACCGGGCAGGATATCTACATCGATGGTGGTTGGCTGGCCAAGGGGCTTTAACAACGCCATTAACAATTGTCAATTGACAATTCACAATTGTCAATGAGCGTCGCTCACCGCTTAGTACAAACATTAGACAGGAACCCATACCTAATGAACTTGCAAAACAAAACCATTCTCGTCGTCGGCGGGGCGGCCGGGATTGGTCAGGCAACCGCCCGTCTCTGTGCCGAGCGCGGAGCCACCGTCATCGTCGCCGATTTTAACGCGGACGACGGCGCGGCCACGGCGCAAGCCATCGCCGGCACCTTTATCCAAGTCGACGTGACTGCCGAGAGCAGCGTACAAGCACTATTTGCGCAAATTGCGCAAACGTTCGGCAAACTCGATGGCCTGATCCAGACTGCCGGCATCCTCAAGGGAGCCTATCTCTCGATTGAGGAATTTGAATCGGCGCTCTTCCGCCAGGTGCTCGATGTCAACACCGTCGGCAGCTTTCTCTGTGCCAAATATGCTGTGCCCCTGCTCAAGCGTGGCACCGAGCCGGTGCTGATCCTTATCTCGTCGCCGGCCGCCTACGGCGTCAGCTCCTCCTACGCCTACGCCGTCAGCAAAGGGGGCGTCAGCGCACTGGGCACGACCATGGCCGGCAAACTGGCACCCGAAGGCATCCGCGTCAATGTCGTCTTCCCCGGTGGCATCAATACAGAGATGAAGCGCTCGGTGATCGAAGCCGATGCCGTACGGCAGGGGCAAGATCCGCAAGCCGCTTTGGACGCGCAAACGGGTAGCTTGGGCGATCCCAGTGGCGTCGCCAAGGTGCTCGCCTGGCTGGTGAGCGACGAAGCGGGGTACGTGCGCGGATCGATTCATACGCGGTAGAACGATCGGGCAGTAGGACCGTCGGACGGTGAGACGGTCCGACGGTAGGACGGTGGTTAGACGATCTTTCATCGAGCAATGGGTCACACTGCCTGACCGTCCCACTGCCCTACTGTCCCACTGTCCCACTGTCCTACCGGCCTACCGGCCTACCGAAATACGAATAATCCAATCCAAAGGAAACTAAAGATGAACCTAATCATAACTGACATTGAACGCATTACCGTACGTGCGCCGATGACACCGCGCTGCGAGGAGTGGAATGCGCGCGAGGTCTGGCAATGGTGCATCTGTGAGATTATCCGTCTAACCACCGACGCCGGCTTGGTCGGCTATGGCGAGACGTTGCCCCATTACACGTGGGGGCGCGTCCCCGATGAGGCGATTGCGCGCGTCAAGGGCAAGAATGCAGCCGAGTTTCTGGGTGATGATACGCTGGGCGCAGGGTTGCAGATGGCCATTTATGATGTCGTCGGCAAGGCGCTGGATGTGCCGGCCTATCGCCTCTTTAACCAGCCCAAGGTGCGCGACGCCGTGCCGATTGCCTGGTGGAATATCGACTTTCCGCCCGAAGCACTCGCCGAAGAGGCGAAGGATGCAATCGCTCGCGGCTACACTGCGCTCAAGACCAAGGCGCGCCCCTGGTGGGATGTCTTTGAACAGGTGCAGCAGATCAGCAATGTCACGCCGCGCCACTTCAAGATTGACATGGATTGGAACCAGATGTTGATCAACGCCAGCAACGCGGCGCCAGTGCTCAATGAACTGGACAAGCAGGAGCGGGTTGCGCTCTACGAGTCACCGATCTTCCAACATGATAGCGAAGGGCAGCGGCTCTTGCGGGCCAAGACCCAAAAGGCGATTGCACTGCACTTTGGCAACCCCCCCTTCCCGGAAGCGGTGCGCGGCGAAATCTGCGATGGCTTTGTGATTGGTGGCGGTGTCGAGCGAGTTTTGCGCGAAGGCGCGCTGGCCGCCCAATTTGATAAACCCTTCTTCCTGCAACTTGTCGGCTCTGGGCTGACCACCGCCCTCTCGATCCAACTTGGTGCCGTGCTGCCCAAAGCGCAGTGGCCCGCGGTCAACTGCCTCAACAACTATGCCGACGACCTGATCGTCCATCCCATCCAGGTGACCGAAGGCTATGCCCACGTGCCCGACGCGCCTGGGTTGGGTGTCGAGGTCGATGAAACGGCCCTGACTAAATACAAAATGGAGCCGCCCTATGAGATCCCGCGGCCCAAGCTGCTGCTCTCCGTCGTCTGGCCCGGCAACCGCGTGCGTCACTACGGCAATCTCCAGCAATGTTGGACCGATGCCTTTGCCGGCAATATCCCCGTGCAGGATCGCGGGGTGCGCATGGTTGTGCGCCGCGATGATGGTTCACCGGCGTGGGCGGAGCTGTATGACCGCGCGGCGGCAATGCCCTTCTGGAGCAGTTCACTGTAGGGTGTCTTGGGGAGATGGTTGACTTTCGGATCTACTAACACTACAACGGATGAAGGAAGCAGCAGATCGCCAAAACGTATTAAACTGACTGTTTTATATGTTAATACCTTCGCCAAACCTTGTTTTGGCGGAAATTTCCAGATGTCATTCCTGCGCAGGCAGGAATCTACTCGTGTAACATGAAGATGGATTCCTGCCTGCGCAGGAATGACGGCTCTAATTTCTGAAATTGGCG
>DAOUCA010000012.1:0-3389 GCA_034432375.1 Caldilineaceae bacterium | reverse complement strand
TTCGCCAATTTCAGAAATTAGAGCCGTCATTCCTGCGCAGGCAGGAATCCATCTTCATGTTACACGAGTAGATTCCTGCCTGCGCAGGAATGACATCTGGAAATTTCCGCCAAAACAAGGTTTGGCGAAGGTATTATTGATAGGAGAAAGATCATGGAACTTGCAGGTCAACGCCACTTGCCCTTAGACGGGGCCCATAATATTCGCGACATCGGCGGCTATCCAACCGCAAGCGGTGCCACCACCCGTTGGCGCACCTTTCTGCGCGCCGATTCGCTGCACAAATTGACCCCGGCCGCGCAACAGGAATTGATTGCGTACGGCCTGCGCACGGTCATCGATCTGCGCTTTGACCACGAATGCAGCAGCGCGCCCAATGTCTTCGCCGCGTCCGACGAAATTGCCTATGTCAACATTTCGTTGCTTGCCGCTGCCGCGCCGAACGACGATCGACGCACGTTGCCCGACCTGGAGAGCATCTACAAATTTATTCTTGACGAGCGCCAGGACGCGTTGAAAACGGTCTTTGATCTGATGACGGATGAAGCCTTCCCGGTACTCATCCACTGCACCGCGGGCAAGGATCGCACCGGGATAATAGCTGCGCTCATGTTGGGGCTGGCTGGCGTCGATCACGAAACGATTGCCGAGGATTACGCGTTGACCGCGCACTATGGCGCGGTTATGTTGGATGAATTGCGCGCCCAAGCTGTCGCGGCCGGCCATGATTTGGCGATCTACGAGCGTTTTCTCGAAGCCAAGCCGGAAGCAATGCGCAACACGCTGGCCTATTTGGAAACCCACTACGAGAACGTGCCGGCGTACCTCGCGCACATTGGACTGACCGCAGCACAGATCGAGCAGTTACGACAGACGTTGCTCGCCGCATGACCAAGCCGTCATCCGCCAGATCACCGATCTTCATGCCCGTTACGCGGTTCATGGTGCTGCTAGGCACCGGCGAGCAATTGGCTTATTTGCGCCGCTCTGTACTAGAGACTTGTCCTCAAAAAACCTTCCAAATCTAAACTCCTTGACTTCAACTTCTTTTCATCTTGTTCTCTTATACTTGGCTTTGGCATAGATGGCCGGGTACAGTCTAAACGTTCCTATCAAATTAAATCGCACCAATCGATAAAACAATTTGTGCAATCAGATCATCTGGAGAACACGATGACCAAGCTTTCAAGAACCACTGCAACAACGAGTATGCTCAGTAAAGTGCCAGAGGTAACGATCTTCTTCTGGATCATCAAAGTCTTATGCACCACGGTCGGGGAGACGGCATCGGACTTTCTAAACGTCAATCTGAATTTAGGCCTCAATGGCACCGCGGTTGCCATGGGGATCTGTCTCCTGGCAGTCATCATCTTTCAGTTCAGGGCCCAAAAATATATCCCCGCGCTTTATTGGTTGACCGTTGTGCTGATCAGCGTCTTTGGCACATTGGTTACCGATATTCTGACGGACAGCATGAACGTCCCACTGGAAGCAAGCACCATCTTCTTCAGCATTGCATTGGTGGCCACCTTTGCCCTTTGGTATTTCCAAGAAGGAACGCTCTCGATCCACTCCATTTTCACCACGCGTCGCGAGGCATTCTATTGGTTGGCGATCCTTTTCACCTTCGCCCTGGGCACTGCATCAGGCGACCTGATTGCGGAAAGCCTGGCGTTTGGTTATCTCGTCACGGGCATTATCATCTGTGTGACGATTGTCGTGGTAACTCTCGCCTGGCGCTTCGGTATGGATGAGATCCTAGCATTTTGGCTGGTCTACATCATGACACGCCCGCTGGGGGCCTCGCTAGGTGACTTCCTTTCGCAAGCGCCAGAGAATGGCGGATTGGGGCTTGGCGCGGCGATTACGAGTGCCATCTTCCTTGCTGCCATTCTTGGGGTTGTTATCTTCTTAACTATTAGTCGTCGCGATTTGATCGCCGCTCCGAAACGCTCCACAGAAAGCCAAATCAACCGTCGAGAGAATGCACCATCCGTGATTTGGCAGATTGCTGGTGTGATGATCGTGTTGCTGCTCGTCTCTGGCGTAGGATACACCTGGCGAACGTCACAGCTTGCAAGTTTTCAAGTTGCCAGTGCCGCGTCCCCTACGCCATTGGGCGATCTATCGGCCTTTCGTAAGATTACGCAAGATACGCTAGGGCTTATCAGTAGTGGTGATTTGGCCGGTGCCACGACGCGCGTGGCCGATTTAGAATCAGCTTGGGACAATGCTGTACCGCAATTGAAGCCAATGAGTCCCGCTAAGTGGACTGAGATGGATGATGCGATTGATCAGGTATTGAGCGCTCTACGCGCCAGCCATCCTGATGTAGCGACCTGTACCACATCATTGCAATCGCTGCTTACCTTAGTTAACACCCTCGATCCGCAAACGTCGGTTGGGGGATGATAGTATTCAATGAGTACCGGTAAGTAGTACGACAACGTTAAATTGGTATTTTGTTGCTTTGTGCTAAGTTGGTCCATGACCAGCAGGGATGATCCCATACGCTGGTCACGGACTAGCTCAGCATGTAATTTAACGTTGTCGTACTACTTAATACCTTCGCCAAACCTTGTTTTGGCGGAAATTTCCAGATGTCATTCCTGCGCAGGCAGGAATCTACTCGTGTAACATGAAAATGGATTCCTGCCTGCGCAGGAATGACGGCTCTAATTTCTGAAATTGGCGAAGGTATTGACTACTGTTTTGTGAAAGAAGTAATGATAAATAACTCGTAGGTCACAGTTGTACTGTGACAAGGGTCGTATCAACGCGGCGTATACCGAAATTCGTGCGCAGTGGCAGATTGTCACGCTGCAAGCGTGACCTACGAGTACCGATCAACCTTTAGTTCACAGAACACTACTTACCCATATCTTGTCTCGTGACAAACTCCGGATGGCTAAGGCTATTCCAGAGAAATAAACAAAGCGGATGCTTGAAGGCACGCTTTTCCTCTTGATCATAGCGCACAATGCGTACCAAGGCCAAAGATGCTCATCCATCGGGATTGGGGCCGGCTTCGTTTCCCCCGCGTGAGCAAAGAATGAACTTAACTAATCCATAACAGAACACAGACCATCCTTTATCACCCCATTAATAAAAGTACTATACCTTTTTGTAGTCGAAGTTCGCCACCCCCGACACCAGTTGTTTTCGGCCCATTTCTCTTCTCAAATTTGTCAACAAATTCAATAACCGACAGAGTAACAAGAGGGACAACCCAATGACTAACCCTGTTCGTTCTTTACAATACCTTCGCCAATTTCAGAAATTAGAGCCGTCATTCCTGCGCAGGCAGGAATCCATCTTCATGTTACACGAGTAGATTCCTGCCTGCGCAGGAATGACATCTGGAAATTTCCGCCAAAACAAGGTTTGGC
>DAOUCA010000011.1:0-34893 GCA_034432375.1 Caldilineaceae bacterium | reverse complement strand
AAATGGGGTATGGAATTTATACTGTGAGCCATTTAAATTCGCTCTGGCAAATCCCATACAGCATTCTAATTGCTCATCTGGCGCATTCAGACCGTTCCGCCCAGAGGGCGCAATTCGGCAAATTGGCGAAGGTATTGGTGATAGAATAGCTCATGGTAAACAATCGACGTCACTCTGTTTCAAGGGAGAATAAGATGATTGCATCACCTATCTACGAAGAAATTATCGACTTCCTTGCTGCCGGGACAACTCCCGACAGTTTAGTTGCCTTTCGTCCTTCAGAAGCAGCCAAGCAACGGGTAGAGGAGTTAATCAGTCGTGAAAAGACCGCATCACTCACGCTCGAAGAGACGAACGAGTTGAATTATTACATACAACTCGAACATATAATGCGCCTGGCAAAAGCTCGAGCCCGTCGGTATGCGCAAAAGTGAGTGTTACATATATTCCGGCCAAGTTGCGTCGACTAGCTACGCAACGTGCCAACAATCTATGTGAGTACTGCTTGATTCATGTAGACGACACATACTGGGGTTGCCAAATCGATCACATTATCAGCGAAAAACATGGCGGCGAGACTAAGGCACACAATCTGGCTCACGCTTGCTCACTGTGTAATCGTAACAAAGGTAGTGATGTTGGTTCGGTTACACCTGATGGGCAATTCGTGCGGTTTTTTAACCCTAGAACTGACATATGGTCCGACCATTTTGGATTGGATAGAATCACAATTGTCCCAATGACCGCTGTCGGTGAAGTTACAGTACGTATTTTAGGTTTCAATAGCACGGATCGACTTTTTGAACGCCAAGAACTCCAGGAACTTGGGCGGTATCCTTCGGCCGAAGCAGAAAGTGTGATTCACGCTTAACATCCTGCCACATTTTCCCCATCCAAAGCACCGGCGGCTGTACCTCGAATCCTAACGACAAATTCACTCGGATCATGGCAGCATTGCGACTGTTGCTCCACGAACGCACCATTGTGTACCCTTCCGCCTTTGCCCACGCCAACACACGCCACTTCATTGCTCTGGCGATGCCGCGATTACGATCGCGATTACGATAAGCGGGCAATACACCGGTGTATCCATAGCTCAATTCGCTAGAATCACCAAGGAGCGCGTGGCTGTGACCGATGTACCGTTCCCCATCGACGGCAACACAGAAGGCAGCGGGGTGCAGTTGCGGATTTTGCCAGAATGTGTGCTGCCACTCGGCAAAGGGGGCCGGTGCGACGTGGGCCATGCCAACCTCATGGTGCCGTGTGTGAAGCGCGTGAAGTTTGGCGTCACGGCCGAGATCTCCTGTCGACTCTGTAAGTCGTTTCAGCTCAATCCCCATCTCTTCCACCCGCTCGACATCCGCGCTTGCCAGCCAACCGCAACAATCGCTGGGTAGTCTGTTATGGTTGCTTTACGAATTGTAATGTCCATCAAGGTTGCTCCGATACTGTTGGATACGTTCGATCGCCAAAGCTGCAGCCGGCGGTGCAATTTGGTACCGCGCCTGCCACCCCTTCCATACTGCGGCAGTGCTTCCCTGCCGGTAGACCGTACAAAAGTCCAATGCGCTGTAAATCGCTGGTACAAAGCGGATGGCATCGAGTAACGTGGTACATTCCGCTGTGGTTGGGATGCGATATCGACAGTAGCCATCGATAACGGCATGGAGCCGCGCCGGATCGATTGTTACATTAAATGATTGCGGCGAACCGTCGGGGATTCCTCCTATCCCCATGAGCAATAGCCAGCCGAGTTCCAAGATTAGCTCTCCCCAACCAGCATCAGCCCAGTCGATGAGGATCACTTCCCCTGCCGGCTTCATCACTGCGTTGGTCGGTACACAGTCGCCGTGATTGAGCGCCGCCGGTAGATGGTGAAAGGACGGAATCGCTTCGACTGCCGATTGCAACTGACGATACGTTGCTTGATCTTGGGCTGTGATCGTCGGTTTGATCGCTGCCAATTCCTGTTGGGTCAGCGGGATCATTGCCTTGGGGCGCCACAAAGCTGGGGGCAGATGTTGAACCACTTCGACTGGTAATGATTGGCTGAAGGCATGAAAATGGCCCAACGTTTCCCCCATGATGCGCAGCGTCTCTGGGGCGTCTCCTTCAATTACTTGGCCTTCAATAAAAGTCGTTACGACGCAGCACCATGTAGCGTCTCCATCAATCCAATTGAGCACCCCTTCGCCAGACTGGGTACGCATCAAGCGTGGCGCTGGATAACCATAAGCTTCCAATAATTGGAGGATATGGCCATGTTGTGCCTGCCGCGCATCGCTCCCTGGATAGGCATACGTACGCAACAACAGTGGTGATGCATCATCCTGCTCAATGTGATAGAGGCAACGTCCTTCTTCCTGGATCAGTGGATAGAGCACACAGTGCTTCAACGCATACTGCTGTTGCACCGCTTGAGCGAGTTGTATTTGGGTATTCATGTTAGGACTCGCTTAGATCTTTTTGTAGAGAGAAACGAGGCATTGCAACGACAGATTTCAGTGTCAAGCGCACGAAGCTCAAGAGATTCTCTCTGGATAAAAACGGTTGTCAAATCTGCCATTGCCTTGTTTAGCGACTTATGGGTAATCACCGGATGTCGCTGTTGTTTCATCTTCTAGTCTCCTTTGGACTTTACTTGAAAAGACAAGATATAACGCTATTATCGAAATATTCGCATAATTGCATAAATAGCGAGCGAAAAATCAAGGCGATGAACATTCATCGCCTTGATACGAGGTGCTTCCTACGCTTCGCGCCAATACTGCGCGCCGTCCGCTGTCCGCTGCAACAGCCCCATATCCACCAATGACCGCCGCAGATACGCGGGATCATCATACGTGTGCCACTCGTTCAATAACGCATTGACTGCCGTCTCCGTATACCTCTCCCCAATCGCAAACTTGGTAATCAGATAAGCCAACACCGCCTCTTCCCCTTTGCGCTTGGTCGGCCATGTAGTCACCAACCCCTCACGATCGAGGAAGGGGCGCAGCTCCGCTGGCAGCTGCAAGCGTACATCGGTCAGTACCATCTGGGCGTTTTCCTCAGAAAGTAATTGTGACAAACTGTAGGTCACTTCGCCGATCCGTTCCCGCTGCAAGCGATAGATCTTGTTGGTATCACCGGCGCGCTCTTCGTTCACAAAGCCGGCATTGACAAGCTGCTTGAGATGGCGCGATACAGTCGACTGTCCCACCGCCAATCGCGCGATGATCTCTTGAGCGCGCACTTCCTCGGAAGCGGCCAAGATCTCCAAGATCTGCAAACGTGTTTCATCATCCAAAGCGCTGATCGCGCGCAATACTTCCGTCCGTTGGATTGGCTCGGTGCGCATTGGCCAGACCCAGAAATCGGCCCAGAGAAAAATGTGGAGGGTCGTCGGGGCAGCAAAGCGTGCTGCCTGAAAATGCAGATAGGGCGAAGGCACAAATATAATCTTCTCCACACCACCCAATTGGCCGGCCAACCACTCCGGAACCGGACGACGAATAAAGGCGCGGATCAAGGCATTGGGTGAGGAAGTGGGCCAACTACGCGTATTGAGTTCGCTGGCCATGTAGCTCATCATCGATTGCTTTTTCTCCCAGCTCACCGCAAAGTAACTCTGCCAGAGTGTACGCAGATGGCTAACGATGCGCTGCTGTAAGGCCACCGGCTCGGCGCGCAACTGGGCAATCTCCGCTTGGAGTTCTGTTGCCAGCGGAGCATCTGGATCGACCTTTACCAGCGACGCCAATCGGTTTGGATCTGCCGCCGCCAATGAAGCCAGAAAGGCGGGAAAGTTGGCAAAGTTGAGCTCATCGCGTTGCTCGGTCAATCCATTCGCCAGTCCATTAAAGAGAAGCCGGTTGGTCTGCACAGTGGCTGGGCTGAGTTGGCTGCTAATTTCGGTAAGCCAGGGTTCGGTAATGATCGGTTGTGTATGCGCTGTCAGTAGGGCCATGCTCAAGAGCGTCTGCTGGACCGGTTCAAGCGCAATGGTCGAGGTGATCGAAGTTGAGGATTGTTGTGGTAATGCTGCGATAGCCATTCTACGCTCCAGAAGTTTCTATGCTATTATTTGTTTATGCAGATATCTGCATAAACAAATAATAGCATAGGCTTTGGGCAAAGTCAACCCCCAATTTCACGAGGGTGCAATTCAGTTGGGGGGAGAGATTCTTCTACCTCGAGTGTGCGATACACCCGAACTGCCCCCAAACTGAATCGCACCCAATTTCACGAAGATGCACAATTTTTCCAGATGCTCTATAATTCAGCTTAGCGCAAGGATTGTTATGTTTTCGACCTTTTAGTACAAACAGAACGGCAATTCAGCGCTATATAGCGCTACTATATAGCGCTACCATTTAGCTCTACCATTTAGCTCTACCATTCAGATCTACCATTTAGATCTATTAATGCAAAGTTATGAGCCATGCTTCGTCTATTTCACTTTCTTCTCCCCCACAAACGCTTTCTTGCCCAACTTGTGGTCGTCAACCTTTTGCTGTCGGCCATGTTAACCGTTGCACCACTCATCATTAAGGCGATTGTCGATGATGTGATTACGGCGCAGCAATTTCAACTGCTGCTGCCTTACCTCGGTCTGCTGTTGCTTGTTACAGCGGTGCGCGTCACAGCCACCTACTTCTACACCTATGGTCAACATAAATTGGGCCAATTGGTGATGACCGATGTGCGCAAGGCACTCTACCAAAAATTGTTGGCGCTGCCCTTTAGCTTCTACGACAAAGAGCAGACTGGCCGCCTGATGAGCCGCGTCAGCAGCGATGTCGAGAGCACGCGTATCTTTCTGTCGCAGATCCTGGTCGATTCGATGAGCCACTTTATGACGATCATTCTCGCCTCGCTTGCTTTTCTCAACCAAGACCCGTTGCTAGCGCTGATCGCCGTGGTACCCGTCTTGATCTCGGGGGCAGCGATGTACTATGCCCACCACGAGTTGACCGAACCATGGTCCTCTCAACATGATCGGATGGCCCAAATGTCGGCGACCTTGCAGGATAGCCTGGCGGGCATCAAGGTGGTCAAGGCCTTTGCCCAGGAAGAGCAGGCGCAAGGGCGCTTTCAGGAAGTGCAAGGCGCGGTACGCACTGGTAGCCTTACCATCAGCGACCTTTGGAGCAAGCGCTGGGCGTTAATTGGCAGCATCGGTCGCTTTATGCAATTGGGGTTGCTGCTGATTGGCGGTTATCAGGTGATGGATGGTGAAATAACGCTTGGGACGTTGGTCGCGATCTTAAGCTTGAGTCTGCTGTTGCTCGGTGCTGTTAATGCCCTGGGCACGCAACTTAACAGCGTCAGCCAGACCGCGACGGCAGCGGTACGCATCTTTGAGTTGCTCGATGAACCGGTGACAATTCAATCGCCGCTGCCTTCGATCGACCCGGTAGCTGCCGAGTCGAAGCCGATCCCACGCCGTCCCGACGAATGGCGTGGCGAGATCAGCTATCGAGATGTGAGTTTTATCTATCCAACGGCCAAGGCGAAAACGTTGATTGATATCAATCTGGAGATCCCCGCCGGTTCGTCCCTGGCCGTCGTGGGTGCCACTGGCAGCGGTAAGAGCACTTTAATCCACCTGATTGGTCGCTATTATGACCCGACCTCTGGCCATGTTCAGGTCGATGGGCGTGATGTGCGCAGTCTGAATCTTTCGAATCTGCGTCATCAAATTGGCATGGTTGCGCAGGATACACTGCTCTTTAGCGCCACCATCGCCGAAAATATCGCTTTTGGTCGCCCCGATGCCACGCAAGCGGAGATCGAACGCGTTGCCAAACTGGCGCAGGCGCATGACTTTGTAACGGAGATGCCCGAAGGCTACAATACACGGATTGGTGAGCGCGGGGCTGGTCTCTCGGGTGGGCAACGCCAGCGCATTGCGATCGCACGCGCCATGTTGCTCGACCCTAAGATCTTAATCCTCGACGACTCGATGTCGGCGGTTGACGCCGAAACTGAGCGACTCTTACAGAATGCGATTGCCACCGTGATGCAAGGGCGCACGACCATCCTCGTTGCGCACCGTCTGGCGACAGCGCAACATGCCGACCACATCATCGTCCTGCGCGATGGTCAGATCGTCGAACAGGGCACTCACGCCCAACTCGATGCCGCCGGTGGCCACTATCATCACGTGCTGGAGATGCAGCAGATGAGCGCGCGTGAGACGATGGCGGCTTAATTGATTGCTAGATAGATGTCTGAAACTCGTCACGCGCTCGCCGCATCATCTCGACATAATAGAGCTTTTCTAATATCCAAGCGCGTGTCAGCGTTGTTGGATCAACCGCTTCTTCCTGCGCTAGACGTTGGAGAGCCTTAAACTCTTTTGTTGGTAATTCAATCGCTAGGGTTGCACCGTTGCGATGGACAAAAACTGGCTCCGTGATCTCTTCTAGCTGATCTTCAAAGTCTGTTACATCGTGGGTATCCCAAAACTTTGCCAACTCCTCAATCGAGTCTGTTTGGGGAATTATTACGTTTTTCATCATCTTTTCCATTCTCGGTAACGTCGCTCCTCTTGCGCCGTCATCGGCCTTGCTGTCACCGGGTAACCATTACCGTCAGCAAACCGAATGACCACACAGAACAAATAATCTCCATCGGCTGTTTGTCCAAGCACATGGTAAACAGGATGTTTGCCGGTTGCTTTGGCCCGCAATACAAGAGAGCGCCCGAAGCAAACCTCCTCAAACTCTTTAGGAGTAATATTATGGAGAGCAATATGATCGATGCGCTCTTCTGGTCAAATGATCTCATCAATTAACATAGAATAATTTTACCATGAAGACACAATGAAAACAACACTTTATGCATAAACTTGCCGGCGCGCCGGCGCTCTATCTCTTTCTGATTACCCAAGCCTTGTCGATGATCGGCAGCCGCATGACCGCAATTGGGCTGGGCCTCTGGCTCTTTGCCGAAACGGGCAACACGACGCCGCTGCTGCTGACCGTCTTCTTCGCCGAATTGCCCGGTATGTTGCTGGGCAGCGTTGCCGGCGCGCTGGTTGATCGTTCGCAACGCAAATGGGTGCTGCTCTGGGCTGATGCAGGGTCGGCGCTCTGTTCGCTCCTATTGCTGGCCGCGATTGGTGGTGGCTGGTTTCGGATCGGAATTCTCTATGCTGTGGCGTTGGCACAGGGCGTGCTTGCGATCTTGCAAAGTCCAGCCAAAGAGGCCAGCCTGGCGTTGATGATCCCCGCCGACAACCGCGACCGCATCAACGGGTTGCAGCAGATGCTCTTTCCCTTTGCCGGTGTGGTCGCGCCGGCACTGGCCGGCTTGGTCTATGCGGTCGGTGGGATCGGTGCCATCTTTGCTGCTGACCTGGCCAGTTTTCTCATTGCGGCCGGCGCGATCTTTGCGATCACCGTGCCCCAGCCAGCCGCGACCGTGGAAGAAGAGGACGCCACCAATCTGCTCCAGGATTTACGCGGCGGTTTTCGCTTTGTCGCCGGCGAACTTGGGCTGTTGGGCCTGTTGCTCTATGGCATGGTGACCAACTATCTCTACAACGGTTCGCTCGAACTCACGGTACCGTACGTAGTGACGATCACCGGCAGCGAGGTTACAACGGGGTTCGTCTTTATGGCGTCGAGCTTGGGTGCCTTTCTCGGCGGCGCGATCATTGCCGCCCGCAGCACGGTGCAACGGCGGGTACAGTGGATCTTGACGGGTACTCTGCTCACCGCTACAATGTATATTTTTTATGGTATGGTCCAATCGCCGTGGCTGCTCTCAGCGGTGCTCTTTCTCTTGATGATCCCTTTACCAATGGGCGGCGCACTGCTGACTTCGCTCTTACAAACCCGTGTCCCTGCCACACTCCAAGGGCGCATCTTTGCTCTCTTTGGCCAACTCTCCTTTGTTGGCTCCACCCTCTCCTTCCTCACCGTTGGTCCGCTGGTCGACCGGGTGCTCGAACCAGCCGTTGGTCAAGCCGGTTGGCACTTGGTCGCGCCCTTTGTTGGTGTGCAATCCGGTGCAGGTATGCGCTTACTGATGATCGCCACCGGCCTGCTGCTGCTTCTGTTTACAGCAATCGTCTGGTCAATCCCCGCCGTCCGCAAGCTAGACGCCGTGCAACGCTAGAGCAGTCTGTCCCACTGTCGCACTGACCCACCGTCCCACCGGTCCACCGTCCCACTGTCGCACTGACCCACCGTCCCACCGTCCCACCATCCCACCGTCTTCTTTAGTTTGTAGCATTGTTTGTAGTGCTTTTTGTAGCGCTCCAAGTCGCCCTGGTTGCTGTTGGGGCCACGGGAAGTGTGGTTAACTAGATGACAAGTCTGAACCACATTCGTGACCCAATTCTATAGCACACTCGCTCCTCTATGGCAGTGCGCGATAACCTTGGCCCAGGAGGCTACTCTATGAAGTTTGTTCTACGGTCAAAAAGCGTCAATGGTGGACAACTGGCTGGCGTACACGCGGATCAATGCACGCTACCAATCGAACCAACCTATATATCTACACTCGCTTCCCTTGTTCCCGGTCTTTCTCTCCCCAACAAACTACGTCCGCTGAATATGCCGCTGGCACTGCTTTTGCTGCTGGCAATGGTGATCAGCTACCTGCCGGCAGCAACCAATCTGCCTGCCATCACCCCGCCATCGCCGGTGCGCACTGCCATCGCAACGTTGCCGCTCTCCTTTGTCCCAAATTGGGGGCAAACCGATCCGGCGGTGCAGATGCAGGCGGGCGGCTTGGGCGGGCTGCTGACCTTTGCACCGACAACCGTTACCTTGACGCTGCCACCGGCACAAACAACAACCCAAGCGGTTGCTTCCATCCCCATGCAACTGCACTGGCTGGGGGCAAATTCCCAAGCCCCCATCGTCGGGGTTGACCCGTTGCATGGCGTCTACAACAGCTACATCGGCGCACCGTCACAGTGGCGGAGCAACATGCCCACCTATGGCGCGGTGCTCTATCAACAGTTATATCTGGGGATCGACCTGCGTTACGATGGCCACGATGGCACGCTAAAAGGGACGTACACGGTTGCGCCCGGAGCCGACCCGGCCACCATTCGCTGGCACTATGCGGGTGCCCAAGCTGTGCAACGCAACGCGGCCACCGGCGATCTGGAAATTCACTTGCGTGACGGCAGCATCCTGACTGAACAGGCCCCAAATGCCTGGCAGGTGGTAGCCGGCGTGCGCATTCCGGTGGAAGCGCGTTTTGCCGTCGCCGCGGATCAGGGCATCCACTTTGTGCTGGGCGCGTATGACCCCACACTGCCGCTCACGATCGACCCAACCTTACTCTATAGCACCTTTCTTGGCGGCAACAGCACCGACTCTGGCAATGCCATTGCGGTCGGTGCCGATGGAACGGTTGTAGTGACCGGTCAAACTTACTCAACCAACCTCCCTGGTGCCGGCACGCCCTTGACCGGGAACACAGATATCTTCGTCAGCAAACTCAATGCCCAAGGTAGCGCGCTGCTCTACACCACGCTCATCGGTGGTGATAGTGACGAAGAGAGCCATGGCCTGGCCTTGGATGCCCAGGGCAATGTCTGGGTCACTGGTCAGACGTGGTCCACGAATTTTCCGGCGGATGCCCTCAATCTTAGTTACCGCGGCAACAGCGACACGATCGTGACCAAACTCAACGCCACGGGTGCCCTCATCCACAGTGGCTATCTGGGGCTAGATGTCTATGATAACGGGTATGGGATTGCGGTCGATGCCCAGGGCAATGCCTACGTTACCGGCGATGCGGCTGCCACCTATGGCCCCGAAGCCTTTGTCAAAAAGATCAAGGCAGACATGAGCGCCGTGCTCTATGAGGCTTACTTTGGTGCGGCCAAACGGGGCTTTGACAAAGGGACCTCGGCCCGGGCCATCGCAGTTGACACCGCGGGAAATGCCTATGTCACCGGGCGCACGAATGCCCGCTTTTCCGAAGAAGATGATGGCGGGTTTCAACCCTTTTGTACCGAATTCGATGGCATCGATTGCACCTTTGATGATGCGATGATGATCAAATTAAATCCCGCCGGCGACAGCGTCTTGTACTACACCTATCTGGGCGGAGAGGACAGCGACATTGGCACGGCGATTGCGGTCGACAAAGACGGCAATATCCTTGTCGCCGGCTACACTTTTGCTGCCAATTTCCCTGTCCAAAATGCCATGCAGTCGCAAAAACGGGGCCAGGATAATTTTGCCGACGCCTTTGTGACCAAGTTCAACCCCGCGGGCACGGCGCTGATCTATTCGACCTATCTGGGCGGCGAGTTTTGGGAAGAAGCACACGGCCTGACGGTCGACAAAGATGGCAACGCCTATGTGGTCGGCATGACCAATTCGCCGGATGACTTTCCGGTTAGCACTGACGCGCCGCAGCCTGCGCTGGGCAATGGCATCTGCAACGTTGGCAGCACCGAGCGCTACTGCTACGATGGCTTTGCCACCAAATTGACCGCCGCGGGCGCGCTGGCCTGGAGCACCTACCTGGGCGGTTCAGCCGATGATCTGGCCAACGGGGTTGCGGTGGATGGTAACGGCAACGCGTATGTGGTTGGGAGCACCGAATCCCAGAGTTTCCCCGTCACCAATGGGGTCGCCCAGTCGAGTAAGGGGCTAAATGACGATGCCTTTCTCGTGAAAGTCGGGACGGGCAGTGCGCAGCCAACGCCAACCGCGACAGCCATCCCGCCGGCTGCCACACCATCCATGACACCAACCCCCACCCCTACCATTGTTCTCACGCCAGGCGTCACCCCAAGCCCGGTGACGGAAGGGCTCTCCAATCACCTCTATTTGCCTTCCGTGCAACGATAGGTTCACGAAAAAGCGTTTACATTTGTGTCGTTACTGGATAGCGTACCAGCAGAGGCCCATCAAGGAGTCGCGAACTCCTTGATGGGCCTCTGTGCGCTAGGTCATATAAAGATCATTGACAGACCGTGTAGCAGTTCTTGTAATGGCTTTTGTAAAAGCTAGTTGCTGTTCGCACCGGCTGTTTACTGGTGAAATAGGGGTAGGTAAAAACATTTTGTAGATGGCGGTGATCTGCTTTAGGAACCGCAAAGGAGAATTCCAATGAACAGCCCTACTCGAACCAATGCAACTCTGCTGTTGCACCTGCTGGTACTGATTATTTGCGTCGGGATGACGGGAGCCAAAGGCTTTGCCCAATCGCCGGCACAAGTGGGTACCGTACACGCACTCTTTTTGCCGATGGTCGCCAATGGTCGTAACACACCGGACAATGGCAGTACGGCGACACCCACACCAACGGCCACTGCCACTACCACTCCCAATCCACATAAGCCGCTGGCCCTCTTCCTGGACTCAACCTGGAAAACCAGCAACGCCAACGTGGTGGCCGATGCGGCCGGTGGTGAACATGCCGCGTTCTACTACTACGAACCGGCCATTGAGGAGCGCCCGACATATGCGCGCTATGCGTACTGTCCGGCCCAATGCGACAAGGGCGCAAACTGGCAAACCGTTGCCTTGGCCCAGGGCAAGCTTGTGACTGAGGTGCAGTTGCAACTCACCGCCGCGGGTAAGCCCCGTCTACTGATTCGTACCAATTCCGACAGCTTGCAAAATGGCTTCGATTTCTACTACGCTGCCTGTGACGACAACTGTACCCAAGCGGCGGGCTGGACGATGACGCTCGTGCGCAGCAACGCAGGCACCGCGACATTGGAGTTCAAAGATGATGAACTGCCCCAGCGTTCCTTTGCGCTCGATCCGGCCGGCCGCCCCCGCTTTCTCTATGTGGATGGCCGCAACAGCAACTTGGGTACCTTCTATGTCTATTGCGACAGCCAATGTGATCAACAAGCTGCCTGGCAGGCGGTTCGGGTCAACAAAGTGGTGCAGTCACCACAATATCGCGATGATAATTTCTACTACCCCACCCTGACCTTTACAACCGACGGCAACCCACGCATCGTCACCGCTGATTTCTTCCCGCTCGATGATGGGGATGCGGCGCTGGCCTACATCGAATGCAACACGGCCTGTGAGCAGTCGGAGAGCTGGCATGCGGTCAAGTTAATGGCCCGTGGTGCCGGTGCCGAACCGAGTGCTGATCTTGCATTGGATGCAGATAACCGCCCGCGCATCGCCTTCTATCAGGAAGCACTGCTGGACGGAGAGGGTAACAAGCTCTTCTATCTCTGGTGTGATGATAACTGTCTGGATGTCACGAACTGGCAACACCGTGACCTGGGCTTGCCGTCGCTCGATGGCCAGGAGCCGGATCTGGAACTCGACAGCGCCGGCCGTCCGCGGATCGCCTATGCGGATTATGACCAAGGGGGCGTGAGCCTGCTCTGGTGCAACGACGGCTGCGAAACGGCGACTGCGCAATGGCAAAACAAGTCACTCGAAGATCGCACCCAACTCTATCAGGCTTGGTCGGTGGCTTATCCGCCCAATTGCGACGGCGGCATCTGGGATGGTAACACGCCCAAGCTTGTCTTGACTGGCAGCGGCGATCCGCAGGTCGCCTATGATGGTACCTACCATGCGCGCTGCTTTTATGACGACAACCCGAGCGATAACATTCCGCCAACATTGGAGTTCCATTTGATCGTGCGCACGGTCCGGCTGCTTTCCGTTGCCAATCCATTCGACGTGCCGACAGACACAGGAACGCCAACCCCAACGCGCACGCCAACGGCAACCCCCTCGCCGACAACAACCTCCTCGCCGACAGTGACCGTCGCACCCAGCCCAACGCCGGTTGCGGTAACTAAGACGCTGGCCATCTTTGCGGACACCGGGTGGAAGACGAGCAGTGCGGGTGTGGCCATAGACAACAGCGGTGGCAAACACCGGGCGTACTACTATGACGAAACAGGCACCGCTGGTGCGCCGACCAACGCCGTCTATGAACGCTGTACGAGTGGCTGTGAGAATGCGGCCAACTGGCAGGGGGTGACCTTCGCCGCCAATGTAAACGAAGTGCAACTGAAACTCGATCCCGCAGGCAAGCCCCACCTGCTCATCCGCACCGCTTCTACCAGCGTGGCGAATGGCTTTGACTACTACTACGCCGTCTGCACCGGCAATTGCATCCAACCAGGTGGCTGGGCGATGCTCAACGTTGGTTACTCGGTGGGTGGCTCCGCCTATGAGCAGCACGATGCCGAGCAGCCGCAACGCTCCTTTGCGTTGGATCCCAATGGTCACCCGCGCTTTGTCTATCTAGACAACGATCTTGCGGTTGATCCGTTGCATGTAGGCATCTACTACGTCTGGTGCGACGCGAATTGTGGCAGCGATATCAATCAGTGGCAAGAAACGCAGATCACCGACATTGATGTGTGGAATGGCCAAATCGAAAAACAGGAGCAGGCCTATTATCTCTCGCTTGCTTTTACACCACAGGGTCAGCCCCGTCTGGTCACAGCCGAGTATTACCCCTATCTCGACACCACGGATACGGTTTGGCGCTTGGGCTATTTCGCCTGTGATGAATCTTGCGATTTGGGGTATCTCTGGAACGCGGTGGCGCTCTATGAGCGGGGTACGGGACCGCTACCCAGTGCGGATCTGGCGATCGATCTGGCTGGGCACCCGCACGTGGCCTTCTATCAAGAGACGACGGCAGGGATCGCACCGGATGGCAGCCGCCCCACCATTGCGCCCCATCTGCTCTATCTCACGTGTGTGGAGAGCAACTGTATGACGCCTTTCAACTGGAACGGCACCGATATCGGCCTTGGCGACAACAATGGTGGTGCGCCGGACATCGAACTCGATGCGCAGGGCCGGCCACGCCTTGCCTATACGCTCGGTGCCACCGGTGGGGTTGGCTACTCGTGGTGCAATAGTAACTGTAGCGCTGCGGCGGGTTGGCAGCATGGCGTGATCGAAAGCGCAACAGAATTGCAAGCGGCGCTGCCCCAAACCGTGCCCAGCACCTGTGACCGTGGGGAATGGAGCGGATTGACACCGGTATTGGCATTGCCAACGAACGGCAATCCCCACATCGCCTATGATGCCGCCTATGTGGCCCACTGTCAGCAGGCCAATACGACACCGGCCACCTGGCACGATGATCTCCTGATGCGGGCAGCGCGCGTGGTGAGCTTTAGCCAGCCCTAATGGGATTGACAGCACTGACTATAGTAAAGTTACATGCAAAGCCGTACCTTGATGGCTTTGTCGATACCTATCGCGCGGCAGGCGGATTCGGCCACGTCAAGCAGCTTTCATGGCTTCCGGGGCGACTTCTATTTTATACCGGAGTGGGGTGGTCGCATGCTCTGGTTTGTTTTTTCTTCGTGTAATCTTGTGCAACTTCGTGGATCATGATTTCTTTGGTTTAGCTTACCTACCTTGTTGTTGCACATCGTATCCAATAATCGGTGCCAACTGTGCATATTGCAGCCTCGACAAGAGCTGTTTGACGAGGAAATTGCGCCCAGCCACTGCCAGCGGGTTGGACCACTGACCCACCCAGCCAACCCGCCGCGACTGTTGCACAATCATGGTTGTCCGTGGAATGCGCAGCGTTTCATAGGTGCGTAGGGCTGCGGGAATATCAGCATTGGTCTGCAACTGGTGCGCCAGCACGATGGCATCTTCCAACGCCTGGCAGGCACCCTGGCCGAGGTTTGGCGTCATGGCGTGGGCGGCGTCGCCGAGTAGTGTAATACGGCCCGCGCCCCACCAGGGCAGCGGGGGACGGTCGTAGATATCGTTGTGCAGAATGGCCGCGGCCGGCGTCGCTTCAATCAACTCACGAATGGGCGCGTGCCAGTCGCCAAAGATGCGCAACAGCTCTGCTTTTTCGCCGCCGGTGCTCTGTTGATCGGGCGGTGCATTGCACGCGGCAAACCAATAGACCCGGCCGCCTTGCATCGGAATCTGCCCAAAGCGCGCCCCCCGACCCCATGTTTCACCCACCAATAGGCGCGTATGGTCAAAGGGCACAACAGCCCGCCACGCAGTGTAGCCGGCATAGGTCGGCGCTTGCTCTCCATGCAACTGTGCGCGCACAACCGATCGGATCCCATCGGCCCCAATCAATAGATCGCCATGACGCACTTCCCCATTCTGCAAGGTGGCGGTGACACCTTCTGCGTCTTGTTGCACAGCAACACACGCCATGCCCAATCGCAGCTCTTGCGCGACTCGCTGCCGCAACAGATCGTGCAATTCGGCGCGGTGGACCATGATGCTCAACTCACCAAAGCGTGCTTGGAGTTGTGCATTGGTCGTGTGCATAAGCAACGCACCATCTTTCGTGTGAATCCCGCCGCCGCTCTCCGGCAAGGCCATTGCCCGGATCTCCTTACCAACCCCCAACGCGTCGAGCACTCTGATGGCGTTGGCCCATAACGACAGCCCCGCGCCCACTTCGTGCAGTTCTGCCACCCGCTCAAAAATTTCAACCGTATAGCCACGGTGCTTGAGCGCAATCGCCGCGGCCAATCCACCAATCCCGCCGCCGATGATCAGCGCGTGGCGCTGTGCAGGATTAGGCTCGATTGGGCGCTCTTCTATGAATGATTGGGTCGTCGGCACAGGCTCGTTCTCTTCTTTGCGGTGATAGTTCGTGTTTACTCTGGGGTTTACGCATGTGACAAGATGACAGCTACAATTTCATCCTGTCATCCCTTCATCCCGTGAAGCTGTTGGCCTACCTTACGCAATGGGGTTGAAACCCCTTGCTAATAACGAGAAGCCGCCTCAGCGGCTGGAAAACAAGCCTAGCGCCTCGGTCCCTTGGCGCGCGCTTCTCGCTGTTAGGGTAGGATTTAAATCCTGTTGTAAGGCAGTGCAACGGTATCATCCTGTCATGGCTAAGTGGTAAATCGAAATAACATCTTTTGCCGGTGCATGATTTCTTCACAGATGCGCCAGCGCCAGCGTGACGGCACCCTCATAACTCAGTTGCTCCCCCGTCGCCCATTGCTCTGCAAAACCCTTGTCATCGAGTTGCGTTTGCAGCGTCTCTTTCCACGCGACATACGCACTTTGCACCACCGGCGGCAGTGGTGCCCCAATCGCTTGCCGCAAGGCATGGGCAGCCCCCAGCAAGGTCGCGCCAACCGCTGGCGGCTGCACGCAGTTGGACGCCCCTTCCAATACGGTGGCCGCGCCCAGCTTGTCGACCATCTCTTGATAGAGCGTCAACGCATTGCGATAGTGTACGGTTGCAGTGGCGAAGTCCGTTTGGATCAGAGCCAATTCGCCTAACAGGTTATGGGCGGCAGCCGTGTAGTGGCGGTCGCCGCGCTGCTGCCACAGGCGCAGACTGGCTTGCAGGTGTTCCTCTGCCTGCTGATAGTTGGCACGTGTGAGCGCAATGGCCCCCAATCCATAGTAGCTAAAGGCGCTGCCTTCAGTTTCATTTTCGCGCTGAAAAATCGTGCGGCTCTCTTCCAGCAGCGCGTTCGCTCGATCAAGTTCGTTGTTCCAATAGTAGACCCAGCCTTGAATACTCAGATTGTCGCCCACTTCATAAGGCACCGCGCGCGCTTGGGCCAGTTGTCCACTTTCACGCAGCAACTTGTGGGCCTGTGCATAGTTGCCCTGGCAGCATGCAATCCATGCCAGCCCCTGCAAGGCTCCGATGATCCCTTCTTGGTTGTTGCGGTCGCTCTGAATCTTCAAGCTCTCCTGGAGCAGCGCCATTGCTTCGCTAAAGTCACCGCGCCGCCAGGCGAGATTGCCCAAGCGAATCAGCGAGTACGAGACCCCTGCCTTGTCTCCCAATTCTCGAAAAAGGGCCAAGCTCTTGTTGGTTAAATCCGCGGCTTGGGGATAGCGACCGCCCAGGCGAGCCAGATAGCCCAATGCACCCAACGCCACGGAGATGCCCCAACGGTCACCCGATTCCTGAAAGCAATCGTGCGCCGCTTCCCAGTGGTGGGCAGCCTCATCGATCTTATCGCGGTTCATATCGATCCAGCCGAGGCTAAAGTGCGCCAACCCAATCCCCCAGGCATCTTCCAGTTTGTGAAAGAGCGCGAGGCTAGCCTCGATGTGCGCTTCGGCATGGGCCAGATCGGTTAAATTGGAGCTAATCAGGATCAAGCCACGTAGCGCATACGCCTCGCCCCATTCGTCGCCCACCTGGCGGCAGAGGGCCAAACTCTCTCGATAGAGCGGAATCTCGCTGCCGTCGGCGTCGGCCAGCCAGCCCGCGCCCGCTAAGGCGCGGGCTCTGGCGTGTGCCAAGGCATCCGTGGCTGCGGGATCCGAGCTGGGGTGCTCCAAAAAGAGCCTGAGCCATTCGCGGCCCTCTTTCCAGTAGCCACGCAAATACCAATAGCGAGCCAGATTGCCGGACAAGGAAAGGCCGGCTTCTAGCGCGTGGTTGTCGCTGGCCCATTTTAGCGCGGCGCGTAGATTGTCATGTTCCAGATCGAGTCGCGCCAATGCCGTTAATTGCTCTGCCGCGCGCAGTTGCGGTTCTGCTTCGTCAGCTATCTGGAGAAAAAAGTGCAGATGGCGGGTGCGCACCGCTTCGGCTTCACCGGCTTCAAAGAGCTTCTCGCGCGCATACTGGCGGATGGTTTCGAGCAAGTAATAGCGCGCCGCCCCTGCCTGCTCTTCCATCACCACCAGCGACTTTTCGACGAGATGGGTGAGCAATTCGAGCACATCATCGCCTGGCAATGGCGCATCTGCACAGACCGCCTCCGCCGCCTCCAGGGTCCAGCCACCCACAAAGACGGCCAACCGACGCAACAGGGTGCATTCGGGTTCGCTGAGCAGATCCCAGCTCCAGTCGATCATCGCGCGCAAGGTTTGCTGGCGAGGCAGTGCGGTGCGGCTGCCGCCGGTCAGGAGGCGAAAGCGGTCATCCAGGCGCGCCGCGATCTGCTCGGGCGTCATCGCACGTACACGGGCCGCGGCCAGCTCAATCGCCAAGGGCACGCCATCCAACTGCCGACAGATCTGGTTTACCGCCGCGGCATTCGCTTCATTGAGGGTGAAGCTTGGGGTGACGGCAACGGCCCGATCCACAAAAAGCCGAATTGCCTCATATTGCGCCAGATCATCCAGGGCAGGCAACGGGCCGACGTCAGGCAATGCCAGCGACGGCACCCGTAACGTCCGCTCGCCCATCACCCCGAGGGTCTCGCGGCTGGTGACCATAATTTTGAGCTGTGGACAGGCGCGCAGAAGTGTCTCGACCAGTTGGGCAATTGGATCGACCAGATGCTCGCAATCATCAAAGAGGAGCAGTAACGTTTTGGCCCGCAGGTGGGCGATCAAGGCGCGCGTGAGGGGATAATTCGGCTCTTCGCGCACGCCGAGGAGCGCGGCGACGGTTTGTGGCACGAGCACCGCATCCGCAATCATGGCCAATTCGACTAGCCAGATGCCATCGGCAAAGGCGTCGAGCAGTTGGTGTGCCGCTTTGAGGGCTAGACGCGTTTTCCCCGTGCCCCCCGGTCCGGTCAGCGTAAGGAGCCGCACCTCTTCCCCGCCACGCCCATCTGCGCTTGGCGTGAGCAGGCGCTGAAGTTCGGCCAGCTCTTTTTTGCGGCCGATAAAGCTGGTTAGCTGCACCGGTAAATTGTGCGACGGTCCAGCAAAGAGATTGGCATCGGCACTGTGGAGGGGTAACGGCGTGGGCAGACCCTCCCCAACGCGCAGTTGCTCATAGAGGGCATGGGTTTGTGGGGAGGGTTCGACCCCCAACTCGCGGTCGAGCGCTTCGATACAGCGGCGATAGACATCGGCCATGCTCACCATGTCGCCTAGACTTGCGTGTGCCTGCATCAGCGCGCGATAAGCCGGCTCCGGGGTGTAGCCCAGCGCAATCCAGCGTTCGCCCCATTGCAAGACATCGGCCCACCGTCGCTCTGCGACTAACCGTTCGAGCAACAGCGTAAATTTACGTTCAAATTGGGCTTGCAAGCGCTCGCGTTCGAGCAGCACCCACTCATCATAGAAGCCCGGCAGCAATTCACCGGTGTAGAGCGCGATGATCTGCATCAGCTCATCAGCATCGGTCTCCTCGTTTAGAGGATGGGCGATGCGTTCTGTATCCAATGCATAGGCGCTTTCCCCATTGAACCCAATGGTGAGTTCCTCAACCAGCAGCAGCGAATCGGCCGCCTCACCCAACGCGCGGCGGATCTGCCAGAGCGCCTGGCGCAGGTTGCGGCGCGCATTGGCCTCGCTCGAATCGGGCCAGAGCAGGCCAGCCAACCGTTCGCGGCGATGGGCCACCGGATTGAGCAAGAGATAGGCAAAGAGTGACTGCGCCGGGCGCGCCGTGATATCGACGGCTCTCCCACCCAATTCCACGCTAAATTGACCAAGCAGGCGAATCTTCACCATAGGAGTGTCAGAACCAGATATGATCAGGCAAGAGAAGCATTTGGGCTACAATCGACGCTGCCGTAGACACTGAATGACGCCGGCAGCGTATACTTCAATGATTCACTGCCTGATTGTAGCCCAGGTGGCAATTGATCCCCAAACAAGGGGATGAAAAGGACGGTTTCTATGAATGCTCATTTGGCCCTTGTATCACCCACTCTATCGCGGCGCAGTAGTGGAGAGAAGGGATTACAGCTGATGCAACGCATTTTCTTGTACCCCAGCGAACTCTATCGAATACCGCCAATCTATCGACAAGTCCGTGCTCGCCAAGGAACTGCCTATATTTCGCAAAGCGGCAAAGATTTCGTCGTGTTAACCAACGAGCGGATTACCCTTGAAAAGTCAACGGATGTGGCATTGGTCTCACCACTGCGCAGCGAAATCTTGATCTTGGAGCTATTTGCCTAGGGCCTGTTGACACTTGCTAAAAACGGCCAATCGAATTGGCCGTCTAACAGCGAGAAGCCGCCTCAGCGGCTAGGAATTTAGCCGCTGAGGCGGCTTCTCGCTGTTAGCGCAGGGTTTTAACCCTGCAAAACTGCAAAACCTAGGACTTACGCAGCTACCGGCGGCTGAGCTTGTCGAAGCCAGAGGGTAACGGCGTAAGTCCTAAGCGACTGTTCTACTATCCTACTCTCTTACTTGCGTCGCACGTCTTAGGCCTTGTGGATCATGAATTTTTGAGCTGGATCCAAAAGAGAGATCGAACAGATGTTTCGATAGACACCCTGATAGACACGCAATGACGCATCGTCGGGTAAGATAGAGAAGCAGGTAGATTGTTGTAGTACTGTTGAAAACAGCTATGTGTTCCACTGCCCCCTGCGTGTGGAGCCGGTTTTCAATGAGAGCAGGGCATAAAAAAAGGAGGATGCGATGATTAACGATATTGGCACACTGACGACGCTCCAGAACGAGCGCTACAATGGATTTGTGCATCAGGCCGCATTATTGCGCCTGGCGCGTGGCAAGAAGGGGAGCGGCAAACAATGTCAGGCCACAGCAAGCAGGCCCGCAGAAACAGAACGTGGGTCATCCTTCTCTGCCTCGTTGTTGACGCTACTCCCGGCGCGTATCCGTGCGATTTTATCCTATTGAGGATCAATCCTGTACGGAACGGATAGATGTTTTTAACGAATAAGTAGTCTCTTTGTGAGCGGCGCTGTTGCCCCTTGGTAGAGCGCGAAGCTACCGTTGACAAAAGGAGTACTATAAAGTGAGGATAGAATGTTTATTAATTATTACCAACTAGAAACCGTGGCACGCATGCAAAACCAGGAACGACTGGCTGCCGCGCTAAAAGAACAACATGCGGCAACGCCACACCTGCCCACACTCCCCTGGACGACATGGGGACATTGGTTTAGTGAGCAGAAAGCGAAATGGGTTGCTCCGCAGCGCCCGGCAACGATCAAGCCGGCGCACTGATCGATATAATCCTTAAAAGTCATCTCGCCTCTTTCGTAAAAAAGGCACCGGCAATCGCCATGACTTTTACATGATTCGTCTATCGCTTTCAACGACGTAGCGAAGCTGCAACCACACAATTTTGTTTGCTGCCCTAAAATTGTATAAATAGCAGAGCGGTCACATGCACCATGTGACCGCTCTGCTATTTATGGAGAATATTCACCGGTGTACGCAGCAAGGCAGCATTGGGGGCTTGCGTTCAGTAGCCGAACCCTGGCTCTCAGAAGAGATTGTCACCACTACAGGCTTGGGCTATACTATAACTGTAACTACTTCGCCATCCGGAACTTGTCACGCTGAAAGCGTCTTCACCTTTGGCGCAACGTGAAGACGCTTTCAGCGTGACAGGCCGCTAGCCATGATATGGGGTAAGTAGTACGACACCGTTAAATAGACAGGATTACCAGAATTTACAGGATTTCTACAGCAGAGCGAGAAGCTTGTGCATCTTGTAAATCCTGTCCATTGATTGAACTGTAACAACAATTCTCTGAATACCAGCGATCTAAGCGAAGGCAAGCATGAAACTCACGGATAACATCTATGTCGTTGGCGGCGGGCGGATGGGCTTTGGCATCTCTGGGCCACTCGACTGCCACGTCTATCTAATTGATGGCGGTTCTGAGCTGGCACTGGTCGACCCGGGGATGGGCATGGATCATGCGTTTGACCTGGTGCTGGAGAATATTCGCAACGATGGCATTGACCTGGCACGCATCCGCAAATTGATCCTCACCCACTATCACGCTGACCATGTGGGGGCTGCTGCCGAAGCGCAACGATTGCTGGATCTCGAAGTGATCGCCTCACCCTTGACGGGACGGGTGATGGAGGAACAGGATGAACGGGCAATTGCGCTCGATGTGGCCAAAGCTGCCGGCTTCTACCCCGATGACTTCTTTTTGCAGCGCTCTCCTGTCCATCAGCAGGTGGTGGAAGGGGATATCGTCAAGGTAGGGGAGCTGGCGTTGCAGGTTTGGGAAACCCCTGGTCACTGTGATGGGCATCTCAGCTTTCTCTTCCAGGGCAGCGACCGCCGCTATCTGCTGGGCGGCGATCTCGTCTTTCATCTGGGGCGCGTCGTGCTGCAAAATATCCACGACTGTCGGATTGATGCTTACAATCGCAGCGTGCAAAAGATCGCCGGGCTCGACTTTGATGCCTTGTTGCCGGGGCATGTCCAGATTGCGCTGCGCAATGGTAAAGATCATGTGGAGATGGCGGCCAAGGCCTTCAAACAGCTGGGCGTGCCGCCAAATTTGATCTAGCGGCTATCGTCCCTTTTGTTTATAGAGCGCTACTGCGCCGACAATAATCAACCCTTCGAGCAGATCCTGGATATAGGTGTTGACATTAAAGGAGACCAGCAGGTTGTTCGTCAGCCCCAGCAAAAGCACGCCGCCCAGCGTGCCCCACAGTGAGCCACTCCCACCAGCTAAACTGGTGCCGCCCAGAATCACCGCGGTGATCGACTGGAGCTCCAGCCCCTCTGCCACATTCGGATCGCCCAACCCCATGCGGCTGAGATAGAGCAGCCCCGTCACCGGTGCCAGCAGACTACAGAGCATGTACGCACCTAATTTGACCCGATCAACCGGCAACCCAGCCAGGTGCGCGGCCTGTTCGCTGCCGCCGATCGCGTAAAGATAGCGCCCAAAGACGGTACGCCGCAAGATCCACCAAAGCAGCAGCTACGGCAGCGCAAAGCCGATTATCAGCAGCGGGATCGTGCCGATGCGCAGATCGTAGAAGGCCAACATGGCGGGCGAGGCCTGGCCTACTGGTTTACTGGCAATCGCCAACGAAATCCCCCGCAGTATGCTATAGGTGCCCAGGGTGGCGATAAAGGGGGCGACACGCAGACGGGTAATCAACAGCGCATGGAGCGCACCCACCCCTACCCCCAGCGCCAGCCCCACGGCAACGGCCAGCCAGCTGTTTTCCGGCCGACCATCCATGACAATTGCCGTCACCAGCACCGTCAACTTGACCAACGATCCGACTGACAGATCGATGCCGCCGACTAAAATGACAATGGTCTGCCCCAATGCCACGGTGCCTAGGAATGATGCTTGGCGCAGCACATTGATGAGATTGTGGCTGGTGAGAAAGCGTTCGCCATAGATCGAGGCGAAGACAAACATCACCAGCAACAAGCCATAGATCACAAGCAGCGGTACTTGGCGGCGCAGGTTGGCAAAACGCGGTGTAGTAGCACGTCCTACCGCGGGCTCAAGGCACTCATGGGGCAGTTGGCGCAAAGACAGAAAAGTAGTGGGCAAAGAACTTGGCAGCATCAACCCCCAGCGCGACGGCGTGGGGACCGTTGCCGGGCGTCCATTTGGTCTGACCAAGGAGTGCCTGATCTGCCAATTCCACCGTTACTTCCCCTTCGACATAGCTGCAGATCGACTCGTCAAAGATGACCGCTGCGGCCAGCGGATCGTGAAAGGTGATCTGCGGGCGCTCTTCAAACCAGACATCGGCAAAGTCGAGCACGGGTAGCAGATAGGGCGTTTGAAACTGTTGGCGGACCTCGTCTCGCTCCATCACCACTTTCGTCGTCACATCCAGCCCAATCGACCGATGGCGTGGTGGCTGGGCGCGGTAGACGATGGCGGTGGCATGGGGATCGACGATTGCATTCCATTCCAGCGGTGCCTTCTGCCAGTTGACGCCCGCAAAGACCCCACACATCAACACCAACTCTTTGAGTAGACTGGGAATCTCCGGGTCGCTGTGAAAGAGCAGCGCGATGTTCGTCAGCGGGCCAATCGCAAAGAGGGTGATCTCGCCGGGGTTGGCACGAATCGTGTGGCGTAGAAATTCGATTGCTTCGCCTTTGGGGAATTGGGTCTCATGATCCCAGCGATCTAACTTGGCGGCTTGGGGTGCTTTAGGCTGCCGTTGCGCGATCAGCAACGGTTCGGCCGCGCCTGGGTAGATCGGGATCTGCTTGCCGGCCAATTTACACTGCGCACTCGCCATCATCGCCCGCTTTTCCGGTTCGCCCGTCACGGTGGTAATGCCGAGCAATTCACACTGCGGTTGCGCCAGCAAATAGGCCAACGCAATCGCGTCATCAATATCCGAGCCGATGTCGGTGTCGAGTAGAATTTTTTTGGTCATTGGATTCCTCTACAAGATGATCAATGGATGTGGCAGATGGTCATCTACCACTTATTACTTTGTTATAGAACCTATGCAGAACGCTGGCTGAGTAACATGGTTTTCTGCGTATCGAAGCCAGCGTTCTGCATAAGTCCTATGGTAAATACTTCTCGTGCCACTCAACGCCTTCCCAAGAGATGGTCTTACTGGGTGTGAATTTGATCAGATAGCGGGGACGGTCGTTGGTGGGGATAAGATACTCTGGGCCACGTTCCCCCAGATAGCGGACGGCCATGCGGTTGGCCACTTCGAGACATTGGCCGCTCATCGGTGTGGGGCCTTCGACGATCTCGGCTCTGCCCTTCATGATCAACCGGGTATAAGGGGTGACATCAAGCGCGCAGGAGATTGCAATATGGGGGTTGGCCTGAATGTGCTGGATCCAGGCTGACTTTTCGCGGGGCACAATCCACATCGATTCACCATCCCACTCCTGCCAGACTGGCGTGATGTAAGGAAAGCCATCGCCGCCATAAGTGGCAACGCGCGCCACAACAGGCCCGGCCAGAAAATCAGCGATTTCTATCGCGGTCAAGCCGCGCATTTTACCCATCCACTCTGGGTATTTCCGTTCACTCATGGGGTGACTCTCTCCTGCGCTGTGGTAACGAATGGCTGCGCCAACCAAAGGAGAAACGGTTATGCAGTCGTGCTTGTATCATACTTGAGCTATGACAACGATGCAAGTGTATCGCCTGAGCAATTGATGGGTATTCAGGCCAAAATACGTTAAACTCGGCAGCAAATGGGGACGGCGGCTTCATTATGCAATTGACCGATAGGAGTGCCGATAAGGTAGTGATGGTCTCTAACGCCATTTGGGGCTGTACGCTTATCCCAAAAGCACCCTTAGATAAGGCGTGTGAAGACGAAGCAGATCCCGTCGCCGGGACCGCGCCGTGCGCATTCATCAAACTTGGCGAACCAGATGGGTGGCGAAATAGTATGTTTGACGACATTCACGTTGTTGATAGCGCCGGGTGCTTTATGCTACGTCTTTACGCTTGCTGCGCCGGGCACCCTGAGCGCTCAGAAGGCGCTGCACCGGCGAACGGTCGACGCTCTTCCCCGCCGTTTCGACCTCATCCAACGGCGTCTGCCCCTGCTCATCAAGGGCATTCACATCGCCCCCGTACTCGATCAGGGCCTCAACTACATGGACAAAACCGGCTTTCGCGGCGCAGTGCAGCGCCGTGCGCCCCTTATACAGCGCCGTCACATCGGCACCGCAGCGCAGCATGGCCCGGGCCAGCGCGACATTCTCCTTGTGACCGCTGTTCCCAGTGCAGCAGAGGCCAATCCACGCGCCTGGCTCGTGATTGAGATCCGCACCTTGCGCCACAAGTTTGTCGGCGATGGCAGGATAGATCACCCACGCACCGGCACCAATCGCGGTGGGGTCCGCACCATGCTCAAGTAAGAGTTCGGTCAGTGCTTCATCGCCCCGGTTCGCCGCGGCCCGCACCAATCGAACACTGTTTGCACCAACCGTCGCACCTCGCGCCAACAAGAGACGCGCAATTTCCAACTGTCCAGTAAACGCCGCATGTAGCAGCGGTGTGACCTGGGCGACGTCACACCCAGGATCGGGCGCATCGGCAAGCGTGGGACCCAAATCGAGCAATTCCTCTACGGCGTCGCAATCGCCAAGGAACGCTGCACTAAAGATATCATAGTATGCGCCATGCTCAACCAGCAGGTTGACGATGGCGTCGCGGCGGGTAGCCAGCGCGGCGCAGAGCGGGGTGATGCGCAACATGGGGAGGTCGTAGCGCTTTGCATCGCCCCCCGGCGGCAGCGCCACCGCGTTGACATCCACCCCCTGGCGCAAAAGTTCGGTGGCGGCACGGCTCTTGCCGCACATGGCCGCAACGAGCAAGAGCTTCGGCCCATGCATTTGGAAGACCTGCGGCTCGGCCGCGGCCGCCGCGGCGAGCCCCGCCACGTCATCGCGGCGAACAAGTTGCAACAAGCGCGGGTTGGCAACATCGCGCAACCGCTCCCCTGGAACGGGTTCCTCTGTCCGGTTGACGAGTCCGTATGCAAGGCGGGTAATCAATGGTTTGATGCCGGCGATAAGGGTTGGATCGTTCACCGCTTCGGCAAAGGCGGCGAGAAAATGGCCAAGCCAGCGCGCAGCCATGCCGCGGCTGATGGAGACCGGCTCATGCGCAGCTTGGAGCCCCGGCGGCCACGCCGCATCGAAGAAGGTTGCGGCCCCGCCGAACCACGCTTCAAAAAAACGTTTCTGCCGCGCACGCTCCCGTAGCAGATCCCGATTAAAGGCAGGACGGAGCACGGTGTCCGCTTCGATCCGGTCGTACAGCCCATCAACGAGTCTGGCAACCGCTGTCCGTCCCCCCATCGCCGCGAAGGTGCCGGCGGGGGGAAAGAGCGATAGGTGGGTGCTCTTTGGACGCGCGCCGAATGCACTGCGGTGATCGAGACTGGCCTGAACCGAGAGTGAGATTGACCCCATTGCTTTCCCTACCTACCTATCTATCATTGTCAGTAGTCGCTATACCCTATTAATTATAGTCAGGACAGGTTATAGGTCAACTAATAGATAAAATCCTTAGACGTCTTGCTCCGAAACAGTCGCACCGCCAGCAATCCAGCCAAAACGCTAATCAACCCGGCCAAGATAAAGACATTGCGCACCCCCAGCAGCGCACCAAGTAGACCGGCAAAGGCCATTGAAAGCAAGTTGGCGGCCCCAATAGTGCTGTTCATGGCCGACTGCACACGCCCCAGAATCGCATTATCTACGCTGGTCTGCAACAAGGTATTGATTGCGGCTTGCAAGGGCGTGATAAAAGCGCCGACCAGGAAGATCGTCACGAGCACGTGCCAGGGCGCATGGGCGAAAGCTGTGGCCGCCACCGCCACTCCCAAGCCAATGGCGGCACCGCTGATCACATGCGCCAACTTGAGTCTGAGCACGGTCGCTGCAATGCCACCACTGATCACCATCGCCAGTACTTGCGCAAATTCAACTACGCCAAGCCAGGCCAAAGGCACCTGCAAATCGTTGGCTAAAAAGGGCACAAAGAGCACATTCATCGCGCCCAGCCCTAGCATCATCACGCCCGTGACAATCAAACTGCCCCACAAGAGTTGGCTTGTGGCGATCAAGGCCAAGCCAGCACGCAAGTCGCGCACCACGGAAGCACTCATAGACCATAGACTTTGCTGGTCGCTCGTTTCGCTGGGCGCTCGCGCCGCCACCGCAACAAAGCAGACCAGGCCAAAGGAGACGAAGAAGGTCAGTGCATCGATAAGAAAGGCGGGCCAGTAGCCGTCGGCAAAGCCCACAAGGAGACCCGCGGTCACGCCACCCAGCACCATCGCCAGCAGATTGCTGGTTTGCGCCAACGAATTGGCGGCTAGTAAGCCCGATTGGGGCACCACCTGGGGTAGAATTGCCCCGCGCGCCGGGTTGTCAATCGTGCCGACCGCAGCCTGCACAAAGGCCAGGGTATAGAGCAGCCAGAGCCGTTGTGCCGAATCGACGAAGAGAAACCCCAGTACAAGCACCCCACGTACCAGATCGGAGGCAAGAATAATCCGCTTGCGCTCCCAGCGGTCGGCAAAGACCCCGCCCAGCAGCCCGACGAGCACCTGCGGAATGGCAATCAGAACGGTTAGCGTGGCAATTGCTGCCGTCGAGCCGGTCAACGCATTGACGAGGATCAAGAGCGTGAGATTGGTGACGGCGTCGCCAAAGGCCGAGATGACCTGGCCCAGCCATAACAGCAGAAAATTGCGATTACGTAAAAGCTGGTGCACGGGGCAGCTTTCAGCGGCGGTTTTTGTTGTGGGGGCTGGTGGAATTACTTCGACTATGGCCAGGGCTTCTTGCGCGCTCACAGTGGTACAATCTTCAGCAATCATCAGATCCACTCCTTGTGGGTATCAATACTATTTACTGCTCTCCATTCGTTCTACAGAAATCACGGTCAACCCCAGATCGCGAATTTTGATGAGCACCCCATGCAATGCCGCTTGATCGACAACGCTGCCGCTGAGAACTGTACTACCATCGGGCGCATGGGTCAGGGTCAGATCGTCAAACCACGCGGCCCAGGCTAAATTCAGATGCCCTTCGACCGTAATCTGATAACGCCAGCCCAGCTCTGGTGGTGGACCGTCCATACAATACCCCTTTAGCAATACAATTAGATCATCTTGTCATCTTGTCATTTTCCCGCCACCAGTCCACCGTCACCTGAATAGCCGCGGGCAAAGGCGTGGCCTGACAACCAAAGGCCTGGCTGAATTTGCTGCCATCAACAACAAAGGGCTCCTCAAATTGATAGATCATCTCCAGCACTTCACGTAGATCGGCGTTGAAGCGGCCGAGCAGTTGCAGCAAAAGCTTGGGCGCGCGCTGGATGCGCACCGGCTTTCCGATGACCTCCCCCACCATCTGCAGCAATTGGCGGGTAGAGAGAGTAGCCGCGCTGGGAATATGCCAGACCTGACCGAGCGCCTGCTCCTCTTCGCCCAAAAGGGCCAATGCCCGGCCAATATCGGGCATGTAGGTGTAGGTGTGCGGCAGGTCCGGATTCCCTAGTACTTGCACGGTTTTACCGCGCAGCGCCGCCGGAAAGATCCGCTCCCCCAGGGCAGAGACGCGGACCCGCGGTCCATAGAAATCTGCCGCCCGGGCGATGGCCACACGCACCTTGCCCTGCGCATGTGCGGTCAGTAATGCTTCCGCCATCGCAGCGCGTACCTTGCCCTTGCGCGTCTGTGCGGCGTAGGGCAATGATTCAACCAGCGCTTTACCACCGGTGGGGCCATACATATAGAGGTTTTCCATCGAAACTAGCTTGGCCCCGGCCGCCGCCGCACCCGCCAGCACACCAGCTTGCAGCGGGGGAAAGCGCTCCGCCCACTCCGTATAGGGTGGATTGGAACATTGATAGACCACCGCCGCGCCAGCGCAAACCTGGCGGGTAAAGGCTGTGTCGGTCGCATCGCCGGCAACGACCTGTACCCCTGCCGGCACCGCGGCCCGTCCACTGCGGTTGACCAGGCGCACGCCTTTGCCGCGGCACAGCAACACATCCATCACTGCCAGCCCCACCGGTCCGGTCCCAAAGATCACATGCAATTCCTGGTTTGTTTCTGGTTGATTGGTCATGATTTGTTCCTTTCCCAATTTAGCGGTTAGGCGAGTTGTAAATGGTGATACGCAGCCTTGCAATTCACCATTCACCATTTACTATTCACCATTTACCATTCTGCCTAACTCCTCTACATCCCCATAGCAACCACTTGACGGGTCGCTTGGATTTCCTCGGCAGGGCGAGAACGAAGCAGCGCCACCCCCATCACAATCATCCACAAGAGCCAGAGCAGGCTGCCGATCAGGCCGGCGGCGGGCACTTCGGGGAAGCCGGGGATGACCGTGGCCAGCAACTCACTTTGCGCCAGTAAATAGACCAGCGCCGCCCCAAAGCCCAACCACCCTTGCCAAGCCTGAAAGAGGGCCGAACGTAACATCATCCCGCTGATCAGCGCCATCCACAGCACGGTCATAAATTGGCTGATATGTTCGCCGATCACCACGCCGCCATATTGGTGCACCGCTTGAAAGGTGACGAGGGCCGCCGCCCGCACGGCTTCGCTGCTGTTGGGATCCGTATAGAGCTGCGCCAAGCCAGGCACCACAAAGACCCAGCGGGTCAACCCCACGACGGCCAACACCAAACTGATCACGCCGAGCGTCGTCGCCGTTTCGAGCAGGGGATGCCCTTCCGGTTCCAACACCCGTTTGAGCATCAGCGTGCCAAAGATTAGTGGCAACCCAACCCAGGCAAAGGCCAGCCAGGTGAAAATAAGCGTGGCCCCGCCGGCCTGAAATTGGGTGAGAATGGCACCCGCCGGTTCGCGCAGGATGTCGGGATAGTGGAAATTTGTGATGAGCAGCGCGTAGGGGATGTTGACCAAGAGCGAACCAACAATAAAGAGCAGGCCGGTCACTTTGCGAAACTGATTGGTGTTCATGCAGAATCTCCTATAATGTATGGCGAAAGTTGTTGTTTTAGCGCTTATGCAGATTGCGATGGCTGCGCCTGACGCAGCCATCGCAATCTGCATAAGCGCTATATTTGTTACTGCGACCATCTGCCACCACTATAGCCTGCGCCGCCGAAAAGGTGATCTACCCAAGGTCACATTGTGAGGTCATATTGATCTATAAACCGGTCATACGACTATATCAGTCGTATGACCGGTTTAGCACTGCTTGGATCGTTTGTCCCGTAGGGAAGGATGAATTTAGGCGGAAATTACAACAACCCCAACTCGCTACACTTGCGGATAGCTTCCCGGCGGTTGCGTACCCCCAGTTTGCCAAGGATGTTGGTCATGTGGTTTTTGACGGTGCCGACGGTGATGATCAACTGGTCTGCGATCTGCTGGTTGCTGGCATCGGCGACGACAAGCCGCAACACTTCCAACTCGCGGGCGCTGAGGGGGTCGATCAACGGTTGATGGGTGGGGTTGGGGACAGGGAGATAGCCGGGTGCGCTTGGCTGTGCGAGGGTGATGTGGAAATCGCACCCAAATGCGGCCAGGAGTCGATCGCGATATGGCGAGGTCGGCAACTGGGCGAGCAAAGGGGGCAAAGCCATACCTTGATCGACAAAAAGTCTTACATAGCCGGCACTCTCCCCGATGGCCACCGCTTGCTGCAGCGCCCCTTGCGCGGCGCTTAGCCGCCCCAGTTGGTGAAAGGCCAAGGCTTGCAACGTATAAATTTGCAGGCGGCGACTGGGCCAATTGGTCGCTTGCTCGGTGAGTTGGGCCAGCAACGGCAAAGCGCTGGGGCTGGTTGCCGCGCCTTGCGCGATTAAAACCGCAGCCAATGCGAAAGCGCGCGCCGGGTGACCTGGCATCAAATCGCCCTCTTGCGTAAGTGCCAGCGCCCAAGCCAGCGCCCGTTCTCGCTGCCCTTGCGCCAGCCACAGACGCGCTTGGTGGGCCGCCACCAAGGGGGGTGTGCTGGGGCGGGTGGTTTTGCTGACGAGGGCGTGGGCCTGATCGAGCGTGGCTTGAGCCAACACCGCGTGACCCTGCGCTTGATAGACCCAGGCCAGCGTCAGATAGCCGTCAATGATGACGTAAATGTTGCGGCGGCGCTGGCCCAGTTCAAGCCCTTCCTGCAGCAAGGTCAAGGCGGTGGCCAGTTCATTGCGCTCATAGCAAAGTCGCCCCATGCCGATGCGCGCCGAATCGACAATCGGCCAGGGCCAGCGATTGGGTTGATTGCGGGCGAAGGTCTCGGATTGGGCCAATAACTCATCGGCGGCGGCGAGGTCACCCCGTTCCAGTTGCAACATGGCAAATTTATAGCGCGACCCTGCGGCCAGAATCACATTTTCACTGGCTTGCGCCGCGGTGATGGCCCGTTGACAGCTTTCTTGAATCGTCGCCCACGGTTCGTTGCTCCACTCCCAGGAGGCCAATGCGTAGCTGATCACCCCTTGCACAAAAAGATTCGTCGGGCCGGCCAGGCGCGCCGCCTCTTGCAGCAGGTGGAGGGCGCTTGCTTCTCCCCGCACACCAGTTTCCACCGCGCGCAAGGCAGCAATTTCGGCCAACAACGCAATTGTTGTCGCCTTGGCTTGCGCATCGGTCTGCGTAGCCAAGCGGCGTTCGGCCTGCTGCAATGCACTTTCGGTATCGCCAATCGGAATTTCAAAGAGGCGCAGCCAGGCTTGCGCAACCAAGAGGCGCGGCCGTTCCTCAATCAGCGCAGGGGGGAGCGTCGCCAGCCAGCGTGTCGCCGTATCAAAAAAGCCGCGCATAATAAACGAGCGAATTTCCGGCTCCATCAACTGCGTCACGCGGGCTAGATCGCCGGCGCGACGGGCGTGCTCGATCGCTTCGTCAAGCAACCCTTGCGTTTCAAACCAATGGCTGGCACGACTATGCAATTCAGAAAGTCGGGTTGAATCGGCTTGCCGCATTCGCTGTTGCAACATCCCCGCGAAGAGGTGATGGTAGCGATACCAGTAGCGTTCGTCGTCGAGTGCAATGACAAATAAGTTCGCTTGTTCGATCTCTTGTAGCAGTTGCTGCGCTGGACGGTCCAGCGTATCACCCAACAGGGCATCACACAGCGGCGCGCACATGCGCTCTAAAATTGACGTGGTCAACAGAAAGCTTTGGATGGCAGCGGGGCGCTGTTGCAGGACTTCTTCTATTAGATAGTCGAGCACAAAGCGGTTGCTGCCCGAGAACTCCTGCACAAAGGCGGTGACATCGGGGTGATGGTCAAGGCTCAACGCCGCCAATTGCAAGCCGACAATCCACCCCTCGGTGCGCTCGGTAAGTAATGTCAGGTCGGCGGCGGGCAAGGAATAGGTGGTAAAGTGCTGAAAAAAGGCAATTGTCTCTGACGGCGTAAAACGCAAATCAGCGGCGCGCACTTCGGTTAACTCGCCGCGACCACGCAGGCGCGCCAGAGATAGAGGCGGATTGGCGCGGCTCATGATGACCAGATGGAGTTGCGGCGGTAAGCGTTCCAGCAGAAAGGCCATAGTTTGATGAATCGCTGCTGCCTCAATCACATGATAATCATCAAGCACCAGGAGTAGCTGTTGCGACAGCCCGGCCAGGTCATTCAGCAATGGGGTGAGCAATTCGTCAAGCGGCGGGAATTGGGGCAACTGAAACAGGGTCAGCGTTTCTTGGCCCACGGTTGGTTGTGCTTTTTGCAAGGCACCAATCAGATAGCGCAAAAAACGCTGAAGCTCGTTATCACCCGCATCAAGGGACAACCAAACCGCCGGCAGATCAGTCTGGTGCAACCAATCACCGATCAGGGTGCTTTTGCCAAAGCCGGCTGGTGCGGCGACCAAGGTCAGTTTGCCCTTGCGGCCGGCGTTCAACTTGGCGAAGAGACGCGGTCGCGAGGCTAACGTCGGCAGGAGCGTCGGCACATGAAACTTCGTTTGTAACAAAGAGAAAGGCATTGGCAGCGCCCCCATCCATGACCAGCCACCCCAGTTGTTGCAGCCATCATTGTACCAGACCAACCGCCAACGCCACTAGCCGCCTTCCTGGCGTGTGGTCGACAAGCGCCGCGCCAACAACGCCGTGAGCATAGCCATGACAAAGCCCGAAAAGCATCACGATCAAACCGTTACCGCCTGTCCATTTTTGATTGATACGGTCCGACAGCGCCACTTGCAGCCCCAAGACCACAACGGAAAGCATCACGCCCCACTCGGTCCCATCCAGGGCGACACCCCAAAGTCCCGCCAGATACCCCGCGGCCATACTCGCGACAAAGATCAACGGTAACCCCCAAATCGCACGTCTGCCCAATTTCGTGCTCAAAACGCCCACCGCCACCATCGCCAGCAAATGATCCCAACCGCCAATGGGGTGCAGCATTCCACTCGCCAGCCTTTGCCCGGCAGCAACCCATGCGCCAACACCGGTTTGGCGATGGTAGCCCCAATTACGCCGGGCCACCACTGCCACAGCCCTCTCCAAAATCCCATTTTGTCATTTTGCCATCTTGGCATCTTGTCCCGCCTTTCGGTAATCCTGCCAGATTACAACGATGCCCCAGTAGCCCATTACTGTTGGCAACAGGGCGGTCCACATGCCGGGAAAGTAATGGTAACGACCACCTTCCACAACGGGGAAGACCAGCAGGTGGGTCGGCTCGCCCAGAAACATGCCGAAGAAGATGAACCAGGCCATAAAGTTGCCCAGCGGATGGCGGTAGTAGAGGCCCAACGCACCCAAAATCCAAAAGGTGGGCAGATAAAAGACGAACTGTACGATGAATTCGCTCTGGCTCCAGCCCGTACCGGTCAGGGCGCCAATGCGCGGGCCAAAGTCCCCCCAATATTCCTCCCCAATATGGGTGTAGAGCATAAAGATGGTCAGGAAATAAAGGGGCAGAATTTTGCGCGGGTCGGTTGGGTAATGCAGAGACGTGCAATACCAACCCACCAGCCCACCGAGCATCGAGCCGCTGATGATGATGGCCGGCATCATCCCAGCCGTTTAGAAAACGGGAATAGCAAAGGTGATCATGAAGACAACCAGCAGCGCCACATAGAGTCGTTCTTTAAGGTGCATACCACCGTTATTTAAGCGTAGGTTATTCACGATAGCACCCCCTGAATTTCGCCACTTTGGCTTAACCGAATGCACCCCATTACGCCCAGCACCATCACGACCAGCGCGCTGATCATCCCTGGCATATACTGAAACCCGCCGCCCAGCAGGGGCAGCCCAAAGATCAGCACGCCACTCACAATGGCGTGCAGCATGACAAACCAGCCAACATAATTGCCCAGTGGATGGTGAAAGAAGATGCCCATGCCCGCCAGCAGAAAGAGGCTAACGGCGCACAGGCCAAAGATGAAAAGATGGAGCGTGCTGTCATAGGGAATGGGGGGCGCAAAGCGCGCTGGAAAGAGCGCCAGCAGTCGCTCGGCGTAGTCAAAATACCACTGTTCCAACGCTTGCAGCAACAGACCGATTACAAGTGCGCTGTAAAGCGGCAAAATTCGTCGCTTGCGCGGCTGCCAATAGGTCGTGCGCGACCAGGCCAGGAGCGCGCCAAACCCGGTTATCAAAACCGGCGCAGTGACCAGCCAGCCGGTATAAATATACCCCGCCGCGCCCAGCGTGCTCAGAATGGCGATTACGCTTAGGCGGTAGACCCACGGGGGAACTTCGAGCGTGATAGATTCTTCCGTCATTTTTTTCTCCTGTTGTTGATATCAATACCTTCGCCAAACCTTGTTTTGGCGGAAATTTCCAGATGTCATTCCTGCGCAGGCAGGAATCTACTCGTGTAACATGAAGATGGATTCCTGCCTGCGCAGGAATGACGGCTCTAATTTCTGAAATTGGCGAA
>DAOUCA010000010.1:0-6231 GCA_034432375.1 Caldilineaceae bacterium | reverse complement strand
GCGTTTGGAGCCCCGACGAGGCTGCCCAACGCCGCCCCGATGTTGACTATTCTCTCTACGATTTGGGCGAAGCGCTCTTCCGTGAGCCGGCGTTACAGGCGCGCCTCTGGCAGGCCATCCTCGCGGGGTTGCGTGTCGGCACCCTCAAGCCGCTGCCCCACAGCCGCTTCCCCGCCCACGAAAGCCGCGCCGCCTTTCGCACCATGCAACAAGCCAAGCAGATCGGCAAGCTCGTGCTCGACTTTACCCAGCCGCAGACAGTCGTCTTGCAACCGCAGGCAACCTATCTGATCACCGGCGGCTTGGGTGCCTTGGGCTTACAGATCGCCCAGCAGCTTGTCGAGGATGGGGCCAAGCAGCTCGTGCTCAGCGGACGGCGCGGCGCCACCAGCGATGAACAGCGACAGGCGTTGGCCGCGCTGGCCGATGCTGGCGCAGTGGTCCACGTGCTGCCCGCCGATATTGGCGACCGCGACGCGGTCCAAGCGCTGCTCGACGCCTGTAATGCGCTTGCACCCCTGCGCGGCATCGTCCACACCGCCGGGCTGCTCGACGATGGCGTCTTGAGCGAACAGAGCGCGGCGCGGTTTGCCACGGTCATGCGTCCCAAAGTCGCCGGCACCTGGCACCTGCACACGCTGACCCAGGGGATGACGCTCGACTTCTTTGTCTGTTTTTCCTCAACCGCGGCGCTGCTTGGTTCGCCGGGGCAGAGCAACTATGCCGCGGCCAACGCCTTTATGGATACGCTCATGCAGCAGCGCCGGCGCACCGGGCTGCCCGGCCTCAGCATCAACTGGGGCGCTTGGAGCGAAGTGGGATTGGCCGCTCATCTGCAATCGCGTGTAGAGAGCTTGGGCATGGCGATGATCAGCCCACAACAGGGACGGTTGCTCTTCCGCCATCTGCTGCAACAGCCCGTGGCACAGATGGGCGTCTTACCCTTTAAACGCGCAGCACGGTCCGCCGCACCGTCGGCCAAACGGGCCAACATCCGAGAACAATTGGCGAACTTACCCGCGCTCGAGCGGGAGGGCCATTTGGCAAAGTATCTGCAAAGCGAAATTGCCGCGGTGTTGGGGTTGAGCACTGAACGATCAATTGACCTGCGTACCCGTCTCTTTGATTTTGGCTTGGATTCTTTGATGGCTGTGGAGTTGAAGAACAAGCTACAGGCAGGGTTAGATTGCGCCCTACGCTCGACGCTGCTCTTTGACTACCCAACCCTGGAAGTGTTGCTTCCTTATCTCTTGCACGAGGTACTACACTTCGAGGATGATGCCTCCCAAGCCACCCCAGCGGCACCCTCGGGTGATCGCGCAGAGACTCTCTCAGATGTCGATAAATTACAGGAACTTCAGCAGCTCTCGCGCGAAGCGTTACTCTCTCTGCTCAATCAAGAACTCAAGGATTTAGTCTAATGGCACAATCAGTCGGATCAGATGACCTATTATTGGCACTACAACAATCCACTGTTGCAATTCAAACATTGAAGGAAACGTTGGCGAAATACCATGAACCCATTGCGGTCGTTGGCATGGGATGTCGCTATCCCGGTGATGCAGATACACCAGCGCGCTTCTGGCAAAACTTAGTGAATGGCTTTGATGCCATCGTTGCATTGCCCGACAACCGCGCTAAAGATCTGATGCAGAGCGCTGCAGCAACAACGAATTTACCGCAACGGGGTGGCTACTTGGCACAGGTTGACGAGTTTGACGCAAACTTCTTTGGCTTATCCCCGCGGGAAGTGATCGTGATGGATCCAGCGCACCGGCTGCTGCTGGAAACCACCTGGCAGGCATTAGAAGATGCAAACATTGTGCCGGCCCAGTTGTTTAACAGAGAAATCGGCGTGTTCATTGGCGGCGGTACCAGTGGCTATCTGACATTCAACAACGAAGCAACCCCTGATCTCTACGCAATCACGGGCAATTCTGCCAGTACTGCTGCTGGTCGGATCTCTTATCTATTGGGGCTTACCGGGCCATGTGTCGCGATCGATACCGCTTGTTCTTCTTCGCTAACTGCTCTTCATTTGGCCTGTCAGAGTTTACGCAATGACGAATGTACGGCGGCCCTTGCGGGTGGGGTGAACTTGATCTTGGAGCAGGCGACTACCGAAATCTTTACAAATAGCAATATGTTGTCTGCGGATAGTCAGTGCAAAACCTTTGATGACGCGGCCAATGGCTATGTGCGGGGCGAGGGCTGCGGCATCGTCGTGTTAAAGCGTCTCTCTACGGCACGTGCCGATCAGGACACCATTTTGGCGCTGATCCGGGGTACCGCAATCAACCAAGATGGTCCGAGTGGCGGGTTGACGGTGCCCAATGGGCCATCACAAGAACGGGTCATCCGCCGCGCGCTCAACGATGCCAAGCTAAAGCCGGAACAGATCTCCTATGTTGAAGCCCACGGCACCGGCACACCATTGGGCGATCCGATTGAGATTGGGGCGTTGAGCAATGTTTTCCAAAAGCGCACAACACCGCTTTATGTCGGCTCGGTCAAGACCAATATTGGGCATTTGGAGATGGCCGCTGGGATCGCTGGTTTCATGAAGCTTGTCCTTGCGCTGCAACAGGGTCAACTACCGCCCCATCTTCACTTGCATACACCCAATTCGCGGATCGACTGGAGCACTTCTCCCGTACAGGTGCCGACCACTCTCACCCCCTGGCTGCCCTCAGCAGCGGCCCAAGAGCGGATTGGCGGCGTCAGTTCCTATGGCTTTAGCGGCACCAATGCCCATGTGATCGTGGCGGAAGCGCCGCGGCTGCCCCCCCAAAAGGAAGAGCCGAAGGCGACAGAGGGACAGAGCGAACGGCCATACCATCTGCTGACCCTTTCGGCCAAAAGTGAGCAAGCGTTACAGGCGTATGCCCACCGCTATCAAACATTTCTCGCCGCGCACTCGGTTTGTGAGCTCGACGAGGTGGGCGCGTTGGCCGATCTCTGCTATACCTCCCACGTTGGGCGCAGCCACTTTGCCCACCGCCTGAGCATCACCGCCGCTTCCTTGGCCGAGTTACAAGGCGCTTTAGCTGACTACACAGCTGGCCAAGTGGTGCCCCAAGTGGTGCCCCAAGTGCAGCAGGCAACCCTGTCGCAATCCTATATCTCACCCAAAATTGCCTTTCTGTGCACCGGCCAAGGGTCGCAATATGTGGGCATGGGGCGGGAGTTATACGAAACTCAACCGACCTTCCGGGCGATGCTGACCCATTGTGATGCGCTCCTGCAGCCGCTTCTAGGCGAATCAATCCTCGAGATCCTCTATCCAGGGCCAGGCGCTGCGGATGATGCTTCTCGGCATCGTTCGAGCCTCCACCGCATCGATGATACCACCTACACCCAAGCGGCGCTCTTTGCACTGGAAATGGCGTTGGCCGCGCTCTGGCAAGCGTGGGGGATTCAACCCGACCTGCTGATTGGTCACAGCGTGGGCGAGTTGGCGGCAGCCTGTGTGGCCGGAGTCTTTAGCCTGGAAGATGGGGTGAAACTGGTTGCGGCGCGCGGACGGCTGATGGGGGCCCTGCCGCAGGAGGGGGAGATGCTGGCGGTGATGGCCGAGGAGGCGCAAGTACAGAAGGCGCTTGCCCCCTATTGCAAAGAACTCTCGATTGCCGCCATCAATGGCCCCGAAAGCGTAGTCATCTCTGGCAGGCGAGAAGCGATTTTGGCGATTGCAGAGCAACTGGCCATCGAGGGGATCAAAAGCCGCCGACTCTCCGTCTCCCACGCCTTTCACTCGCCGCTGATGGAGCCGATGTTGGATGCGTTTCGCAAGGTGGCCGCCACCATCGCCTACCACAAGCCCAAGCTGCGCCTCGTCGCCAACCTGACGGGGAAGTTAGCGGGTGATGAAGTGGCCAGCGCAGAGTATTGGGTGCGCCACGTGCGTGAAGCGGTCCGCTTTGCCGACGGCGTACAGACGCTGTACAAACAAGGGATTGACATCTTGCTGGAGCTTGGCCCCGCGCCGGTGTTATTGGGGATGGCGGGGCAGATCTATGAGGGGTGGACAGGTGGACAGGATGACAAAATGAATGGGTCATCTGATCACCTTGCCACCCCGTCATCCGGTCATCCCCTCCTGCTGCCGAGCTTGCGAAAAAACGGGGGGGACTGGCAGCAGTTGCTCGCGAGTTTGGGAGCGTTGTACGGACGAGGGACGAAGATCGATTGGCAGGGCTTCAACCGCGACACGCCGCGCCGCAAGATCACGCTGCCCACCTATCCTTTTCAACGCCAACGGTACTGGATTGACGCGCCCAAGCCCATGTCCAACCGAAATCGCGGCAGCTTGCGACCACTCATCCATCAGATGACCAAGTTGCCCGTCCAAAAGCAGATCCTCTTTGAAACGGAACTCAGCCTGGAAACGGTGCCCTTTTTGGCCGACCATCGCATTTATGAGAGCATCGTTTCGCCAGGTGCCTGCCACGTGGCAATGGTGCTAAGTGCCGCCGAGTTGGCGCTGCGCCAGCCAGCGTATCAGCTCACTGACCTAATTTTCCCCCAGCCATTGACCTTCGCCGATGACGAAGCGCGCACAGCACAGATCATCTTTACCCCGCTACCGGCCAACGGTATGGGCCGGCAGGTTGACTTTCGGCTTGTCAGCTTTGACGCTACAGCCGCCGATGAGACGCCGCTAGAGGGGGCAGCAGCTGAAGAGATGCAACAACTGGCGACCCACGCCACCGGTCAAGTTGGCACAAGCGCAGGCAGCCAGCCCTCAACGTTGCAACTCAGTGAATTGCAAAGAGTCTATACGGAAGCAGTAGCGCTGCCATCGACGCATGACGACGGATCGGGAAACCGGGATGCGGGGAAGATTCGCTTTGGCCCGGCCTTTTGTTGGCTGGCTGAGGCGTGGCGGCCACCACTCTCGGCAGGACATGAAGCAGAACATGAAGCAGAAGTTGACGAAGAACAGGTCAGCGTTTTGGTCAAGCTATGTCGTCCTGCGGTGGTGGCTGATCTTGCTGGCTATTTGCTGCACCCTGGGTTGCTCGACGGCTGTTTCCAAGCGCTTGAGTTGACGCGTCGGGCCAAGCCGGAGACAGACGATCTCTACTTACCCTTTGCGCTCGCGTCACTACAGCTTTATCAGCCGGCAGATGGCGACAGTTGGTGGTGTCATGGCGAACCGATCGGGCGGCTGAAGTGGAATATTCGCTTGTTCAACGAAAATGGTGCGCTTGTCGCCGAGCTGCGTGAGTTTGAGATGCGCGCCACCCCCCAAAGTTCCCTGCAGGCGGCACGCTTGCGCCGCGATTGGCTTTATGCCCTTCAGTGGCAGGCGGTACCCTTGCGTGCAAGTGGCGAAGGCACCATAGATGCCCTCAACAGCCCCGATAGCTGGCTGATTGTCGGCGACCACGCAGGAATCGCTGAGGCGCTGGAACGAAGGCTGGGGGCGGAGGGCACCGCGATCTTGCGGCTTGCCACGGAGACACTGCGCAATGATCGTGTCACTTTGCGCCAGCTTGTGCAGGAGCTCGCTACCCGACAACGGACGCTCGGCGTTGTCTATCTGGCCGACGGCGAGCACGCCCTGTCAATGCCGCAACAGGCAGAAGCGCTCTGTTATGGCCTGTTGCAACTGACCCAAACACTAAGCGAGAGCGATTTGTCACTATATCTCTGGGTGGTGACCCAGGGCGCGCAACTGCCTGGCGAAGAGGGAATAGCAGATTTCCAGCAACCCCAAAGCGAGCGCCCTGGGGTCGCAGCGGGCGCGTTGTGGGGCTTTGTCCGCACGCTGGCCAACGAGCAGCCCCAATTGCATCCCGTTTGCATTGATCTCGAGCCAAACCAGGAGGCCGCGCAGCAGGCGGCCTTGCTCATCAAAGAATTCTTTAGCACGCTAGCCGCGGAGCAAATCGAAAGCCAAGTTCTCCTGCATCGCGGCGAACGTCACGTGGCGCGGCTGGCACAGTGGCAGGCACCGGCGCAGCTCAACAAAGCGCAGCCACAGCGGCTCCAACTCCGTGACTATGGCTCTTTGGATCATCTGCACTTTGTGCCAATGATGCGCCGCCAACCAGAGGCAGGCGAGGTTGAAGTCGAGGTCAAAGCCGCCGGCCTCAACTTCCGCGATCTGTTGAATACCCTCGGCATGATGCAGGAATACAATGTCAAAGTGCTCGGTATCCACCAGGCAAAGGAGATTGCGGGGCTGGGCTTTGAGTGTGCCGGCGTCGTCACCGCGGTCGGGGC
>DAOUCA010000009.1:0-96967 GCA_034432375.1 Caldilineaceae bacterium | reverse complement strand
GCGTTTGGAGCCCCGACGAGGCTGCCCAACGCCGCCCCGATGTTGACTATTCTCTCTACGATTTGGGCGAAGCGCTCTTCCGTGAGCCGGCGTTACAGGCGCGCCTCTGGCAGGCCATCCTCGCGGGGTTGCGTGTCAGCACCCTCAAGCCGCTGCCCCACAGCCGCTTCCCCGCCCACGAAAGCCGCGCCGCCTTTCGCACCATGCAACAAGCCAAGCAGATCGGCAAGCTCGTGCTCGACTTTACCCAGCCGCAGGCAGTCGTCTTGCAGCCGCAGGCAACCTATCTGATCACCGGCGGCTTGGGCGCGCTGGGCTTACAGATCGCCCAGCAGCTTGTCGAGGACGGGGCCAAGCAGCTCGTGCTCAGCGGACGGCGCGGCGTCACCAGCGATGAACAGCGACAGGCGTTGGCCGCGCTGGCCGATGCTGGCGCGGTGGTCCACGTGCTGCCCGCCGATATTGGCGACTGCGACGCGGTCCAAGCGCTGCTCGACGCCTGCAATGCGCTTGCGCCCCTGCGCGGCATCGTCCACACCGCCGGGCTGCTCGATGATGGCGTCTTGAGCGAACAGAGCGCGGCGCGGTTTGCCACGGTCATGCGTCCCAAAGTCGCCGGCACCTGGCACCTGCACACGCTGACCGAGGGGATGACGCTCGACTTCTTTGTCTGCTTCTCCTCGGCCGCGGCACTGCTTGGTTCGCCGGGGCAGAGCAACTATGCCGCGGCCAACGCCTTTATGGATACGCTCATGCAGCAGCGCCGCTGTGTCGGGCTGCCTGGCTTGAGCATCAACTGGGGCGCTTGGCGTGAAGTGGGCATGGCCGCTCATCTGCAATCGCTCATCCATACACAAGGTATGGCGATGATCAGCCCACAACAGGGACGGCTGCTCTTCCGCTACCTGCTCCAGCAAGATGCAACACAGATCGGGGTGCTGCCCATTCAGTGGCCGCGCTATCTGAGTCATATCCCGGTTGTGCCCCCCTTTTACCAGGCACTTGGCACGACGATGGAAGCCAACGGGCCTAACCTTTTAGCCGAAATATCGATGTTGCATCAACAACTCATGGACGCAGATCAGCACGAACGGTTCACGCTCTTGCTGCATCATCTGCAACTGACCATCGCCCGCATTTTGGGCTTCCAGGATCCGGCGCAAATTGATCCCACAAACGATCTCTTACAGATGGGGCTCGATTCATTGATGGCGATTGAGTTGCGCAATCAGATCACGCGGATGTTGCCGACGATCACTGTGCCAGTCACCACCTTTATTGACGGCTCGCTGGAGCAGATTGCCGCCTACGTTGCGGATAAATATTTGCAAACAGAGTTCAAAGAATTACTCTCCCCCAAAGCTGGCCAAAGAGTAGAGATGCAATCCGAGCAGACAGAAGGGGACGAAGCAGAGCTGATCGAGGAGTTTGTTTTATGACGTTGACCGCAGTGCTAAGTCAATTGGCCGCTCAGGGCATTAAGCTCTGGGCGGAAGGGGAACAGTTACGCGTGCAAGCGCCCAAAGGGGCGATGACCCCTGCCTTACGTGAGCTGATCATCACCAATAAAGCAGAGCTGCTAACCTGGCTACAAGCCGATTCTTCGCCCCTGCAAGCCACAGTGCGCCCGGCAGTGCTGCCACTCTCACCGGTCCAACAAAGCCTGTGGTTGTTGACCCAGATTGATCGAGAAAGTCGAAGCTATAACGAGGTATTTGCCTTTCAAATCGATAGCCCCATCGAGAGCACTCTGCTGGAACAAGCGTTGGCAGAAGTAGTACGTCGTCATGAAGCGCTACGGACTACCTTCGTGGCAGATGACCAAGGGGTGCCGAGACAAGTGATCCACCCCCCGCGCTTTACGCTCTCGATCTGTGATCTGTCACAGTTATCTGCGCAAGAACAACAGACAGAGATCCAGCGGCTTGTCCAGGCCGAAGGGAGAGAAGCCTTTGATTTAGAGCAGGGGCCCTTGTTTCGTGTCCAATTGCTCCGTCTGCAGAGCGATCCGCAGGGCGCAGCCAATGTCATGCTCTCCACCATGCACCATCTGATTGGCGATAGCTGGTCTTTCAATATCATCATTCAGGAAGTATGTGCGCTCTACGCGGCCTTTGCGCAGGGGAAGCCTTCGCCGCTGGCCGAGTTACCCATTCAATATGTGGATTATGTCCTTTGGCAGCAGAAAGAGCGATCGGAAGAGAAGATCCAACAGCAACTGGCCTATTGGCAGAAAGAGTTGAAAGATGCCCCTCCCCTTTTGCCATTGCCGACCGATCGCCCCCGCCCAGCGCAACGCACCTATGTCGGCGCCCAGGTACGCTTTGCGCTTGATCATCCCCTGACCACGCAGTTACGCTCACTCGCTCAAAATAGCGATGCGACCCTCTTTATGGTGCTCTTGGCGGCCTTCAATTGCTTATTGGGGCGTTATAGTCAACAGGAGGATATTGTGGTCGGGGTGCCGATTGCCAATCGCCAAAGCCAAGAGGTCGCTGCGCTGATTGGTTTCTTTGCCAATACAATTGTCCTACGCACTCAATTAGCCGGCAACCCGACCTTTCGCACGTTGCTAGCGCAGGTGAAAACCGCTACTCAACAAGCCTATGCGCACCAAGAGATCTCCTTTGAACAATTGATTACAGCCCTCCAACCACCCCGCACCCTCAATTATTCCCCGGTCTTTCAAGTCATGTTTGCCTTTCAGAATCTTCCAACCTTCCGCGAAGTGGATCTTACCAGCTTACCCTTTAAACCGTTGGATGTAGAGGTAGGCATCAGCAAATATGATCTCACCCTCTCTCTCTTCGAAACTGCTGAAGAACTGGCAGGCAGCTTTGAATATAACAGCGATCTCTTTGACCGCGAGACCATTGTGCGCATGGTCGGTCACTTCCAGACCTTGCTGCAAGGGATTGTGCATGATCCCAATCGATCGATTGCCCAACTGCCCTTGTTGACTGCGCTCGAACGGCAGCAACTACTCTTCGACTGGGCGACGACCGCCACGATTGCGCGCCAAGAGCGCTGTATCCACCACTTATTTGAGGAGCAGGTGGCACGTACACCCGACGCCATTGCGGTCATTCTTGAGGATGAAGCGCTTACCTATCGCGAGCTCAATCGCCAAGCCAATCAACTGGCACATTATCTCCGCACGCTGACCGATGAACGCGGCGAACTTCTCGCCGCGGGTGCAGAGCGTCGCGTTGGCATCTGTATGGACCGGTCACTCGATCTGATCGTCGGCGTATTGGCGATTCTCAAAGCGGGTGCGGTCTACGTCCCATTGGATGCCACCTATCCACAGGAGCGCCTCGCCTACATGCTGGCAGATGCGCAGGCGGTTCTCCTGTTGACTCAAGCGAAGTATCAGGCACAATTTGCCGATACTTCGGTTAAGTTGCTTTGCCTGGAGGAAATGCGGCCATGTCTGGTGCAGCAACCTACACACCCCCCCCATCTGGATCTAAAGCCAACTTGCCTGGCGTACGTCATCTATACTTCAGGCTCGACAGGGTTGCCCAAGGGGGTCATGATTGAGCACCAAGCGTTGAGTAAACATGTCAGCGCAATTGGCGAGGTCTATGGGATCACGCCACGGGAAAGAATTTTGCAATTTTCTGCCTTCAGCTTTGATGCGGCACAGGAGCAGATCTTTGAAGCACTTACGCACGGCGCAACCCTGGTCTTGCGCAAGGATGAGCTGTGGACGAGTGAAGAGTTTACGCGACGGGTTGTCGGTTATGGGATCACCCTGGTTGAGTTGACGCCCACCTATTTCCAAGGATTGATTAGCCTCTGGCAGCAGGAACGCCCGCCTTTCTTGGCTGGAGCGCTACGTCTGATTCAAGTCAGCAGCGAGCCGATCCTGCCGGAGACAGTGCGTCAATGGCAGCAGCTAACGCCGACAACGCGCTTGCTCAATATCTACGGCCCCACCGAGGCCACCGTAACGGCAACTAGCTTTGATCTCTCGACTTATCACCCTGACCCGTGGCCGGCCAATGTGCCCATTGGGCGACCGTTTCCCGGGCGCAGTGCCTATATTCTCGACCAGCAGCTACAGCCCGTGCCCCTTGGACTCTATGGCGAGCTGTACATGGGTGGCGACAGTATTGGGCGCGGTTACTTAGATCGGCCTGCGCTAACGGCGGAACGCTTTCTTGACAACCCCTTTGTTCCCGATGATGCGCCTGTCACACAAGCACCCAAGCTCTACAAAACGGGTGATGTCGCCCGTTGGCTACCAGAGCCGGCAGGTCCCCCCAATCTTGAATTTGTCGGTCGCGTTGACCATCAAGTCAAGCTGCGCGGCTATCGAATTGAGTTGGGGGAGATCGAACATGCACTTATGCAACAGCCACAAGTGGACTATGTGCTGGTGCTGGTGCGGGAAGAAGTGGCTGGCGACAAGCGGCTAGTCGCCTATCTGACCGTCAAAGAGGCAGCGGCGCAAGATCGCCTGCCACACGAGCTCGCGGCCACCCTGCGCGACGCGCTGCGCAAAAAATTACCGGATTACATGGTGCCCAGTGCCTTTATCGTTCTTGATCGGTTTCCGCTGATGCCCAATGGCAAGATTGATCGCGCCGCCTTGCCCGCGCCGGATCAGAGCGCCAACGCAATGAGCAGTGCGTTTGTACCGCCCACAACGCCAACCGAGATCGCCCTGGCGGCCCACTTTGCTGCCCTCTTGCGCGTGGATCAAATTGGCCTCCATGATAATTTCTTTGATTTGGGCGGCCATTCGCTGCTCTTAACGCAGCTCTTCTTTCGACTACGCGAAGATCTCCAGGTAGAGATAACGCTCCACGATCTCTTTGCCATGCCCACCATTGCCCAACTGACCTCCCACATCGAGACAAAGCAGTTGGGCATGCAGCGCGAGGGGCGCATCGATTTTGCCAGGGAAGCTACACTGGATCCGACCATTGTGCCCAGGCTGCCAAACGGCTGGCGGCAAGCCGGCCGAACACCCTCCTCGTCGGTGCTGTTGACCGGTGGCACCGGCTTCCTCGGTGCATTTCTCCTAGACGAGCTGCTGCAACAGAGCCAATCGACCATTTATTGCCTGGTACGCACTTCCGATCAAGCGGAAGGGATGGCGCGCCTCCAAGCGAATCTAACCCGCTATGGGTTGTGGCGGGAAGCATACCGCAAACGCATTGTACCGATTGTCGGCGATCTCGCGCTGCCTCGCTTTGGCCTTGCAGCGGAGCAATTCCAAGCCCTGGCGGCGGCGGTCGACGCGATTTACCACAACGCAGCCCTTGTCACGCTGATCCAGCCCTACGAGTCATTGAAAGCCGTCAATGTCTTGGGCACACAGGAGGTGATCCGCTTGGCCGCCTTGGGCGCGCCGACCCCGATCCATTATGTGTCAACCCACTCCGTCTTTGATGCCCCTACCTATTTTGATGGTAGATGGCTCTATGAAGATAGCGAGTTGGGCAACGCGCAGGAGTTGGTCAGTGGGTATGCCCAAAGCAAATGGGTGGCGGAGAAGCTTCTACTCGCCGCGCGCTGCCGCGCCATCCCCACCACGATCTACCGCCCGGGCATTATCAGCGGCCACAGTCAGAGTGGCGCTTGGAATACGGCAGATTGGTTTCCCCGTTGGGTCAAGGGCTGCATTCAGTTGGGCGCGTGGCCGCAGACGGCGCTCGATCTGAATCTGATACCGGTCGATTATGTCAGCGCATCTATCGTCACGCTATCAAGGCTTGCAGGGAGTGCCAATCAGATCTTTCATCTAGATAACCCGGACTTTTTACAATACCCGCAACTCGCGGAATGGCTCTGCACCTTTGGTTATCCGCTGCGCGGGATGGATGTCGAGCAATGGTTGCGGGAACTAACGCAGGCGACAAGCAATTCGGCGGAGAATGCGCTTGCTGCCCTGTTGCCGCTGTTTGTCACCTCGCAATCTGCCGCAGAGCAAGGCAACAATGGCGGTATATTGCGCCGCAATGGGCAGTTGCCCCGCTTTGACTGCACAAAGACCCTCACGGCGCTTGCGCATACTGACATTGTTTGTCCCAAGGTCGATGCGCCACTGTTTCATCGCTATCTTTCCTATTTTATGGAGAGTAATTTTCTAGAAGCACCCTGCCATAGACAGGTTGAAATTCACGCCAAATAATTAATTACCTTCGCCAATGCCGAAGAGTAGAGTCGTGATTCCTGCGTCGTACGACAACGTTAAATTTCAATCAATAGACAGGATTTATAAGATTCACAAGGTTTTCTTTCTGCTGTAGACATCCTGTAAATTCTGTAAATCCTGTCTAATTTAACGTTGTCGTAGTAGGCAGGAATCTACTCGTGAATCGTGAAGATAGATTCCTGCCAGAGTTAACCCTCACGGAGGTGGGGGCAGGAATGACATCTGAGAATTTTCGCCAAAACAAGGGTTGGCAAAGGTGTTGAATACTACAACCCAATTGTAACGCTCTAGCGAAGCTCCGCCTCGAACTGCTCAACTGAGGTGTACACGGATGGGAAAACACAGATAGAACAAATCATGCACCGTGTTCTTGATATTCGTCCTGGAAATCGGTTGTAGCGCCCATCGTCTCACCAATAGGAGAGGTGGATAGGGAGAATTTCAGGATAGATACTTAGTATCCCTGTTTCTCCCTATCCGTGTCTGTGAAAAACTAGCGCTGATTTTTCAAATTTTCGGTACTAAATGTTCAGCCTGAGGTGGCTACCACCTGCGGTAACCACACAGCCTGAATTAGCTGCCCTACTTTATGCAAGGATATCCAAGGTATGTCATCGATATGGAGTTGTAACGAATGGGATCCACTGGAGGAAGTGATTGTCGGCACGGCACGCAACGCGCGCTTTCCCCATGCGGATAAGAGTACGCAAGTGGCCGAGTATCCCGATCGACCCTTGCAAGAAATTCCACAAGGGCCCTTTCCCGATTGGATCGTGGAAGAGACAGAAGAAGATCTGGACGCGTTTGTCAAGGCGCTGGAAGCGCTGGGGATTACGGTCAAACGTCCCCAATGTTGGCCCCATCACCAAGAATTCTCTACCCCCGATTGGACGACAAAAGGCTACTATAACTATTGCCCACGTGACATTATGCTGGTGATTGGTGACCAGATTATCGAAACACCCAATGTGATCCGCGGTCGATCGGTCGAATCGTTTAGCTATCGCGAGCTTTTGATTGAGTACCTGAAATCGGGTGCCCGGTGGTTCAGCGCGCCGCAACCCCGGCTCTTGGATTCGCTCTTTGATGTCGATCTCAGCATGCCCACGCCCCGCAACAATGAACCGGCTTTTGACGCTGCCAACATTCTACGGTTGGGTCAAGATTTAATCTACTTAGTCAGCGCCACAGGCAATGAATTGGGTGGTAGATGGTTGCAGACGCTTTTGGGGGACAAATTCAGGGTTCACTTTCTGAAGGATGTCTATTATGGAAGCCATATCGACTCGACTTTTGTGGCCCTGCGCCCTGGTTTAATTCTCTGCAACCCGGCCCGCATCAATGCGGATACGCTGCCCCCGATCCTTAAGCAGTGGGAGGTGATTTACAGCCCGCCAATGGAGAACACCAACCGCTATGGGGCCACCTATCTGGCCCAAAGTATCGGCAGTGATTGGATCGATATGAATCTCTTTAGCATCAGCCCCAATGTCGTGGTGGTCGATCGCGATCAGAGCGCCTTGATTAAGCTTCTCGAATGCCATGGCTTAGATGTGCTGCCGCTAAAACTGCGCCATGCCAAAATGTTGGGCGGTGGCTTTCATTGTGTTACGCTAGATACTCGACGCAGCGGTACGTTAGATCGTTATTTTGCATGAATAAAATTATTCGATGGAAATTTGTCCGCTTTGGTTTCGATACAGCCGATACTGCCGACTTACTCAACCGGCGCTAGCTTATTTTCACATCAGAGACGAAGGAACAATCAAAGGATCCAGCATGCTCTCATTCATTGGCGGTGGTGTCATCTCTGCGGGGCTTGTCCTAGGGAAAAAACATAAGCGTGGCAAGGTGCGTGCACTTTGGCTGCGCGATCAACCCCCTACCAGGATCGAACCGCGACAAGAGGAACCGCCAGATCTCAAAACCGCGCTAGCGGCGCGCGTTGCTGCGGCAGATGATCGCTTTCAGCACTTTATCCAAACGCGTATCGACCCCCTGTTGGGGAAAGAACGCCATGCCCAATTCCAAGAAATGCTCAATGAGGCAGAAGCGCCAGTAAGCGAGGAAGAGCGCGCGGCCAATCAATTCTTTGCGTTGAGCACGCTTACCCTGGGCGTAGCGACGCTAGGCCATTGGGTATTGACACCGCTGATGCCAGTCGCCATTGTATTGGGATTGACCGCGACATCGGTGAACTATCTCTATGCCTGGCAGCAGTGGAAAGAGAAACGCCAATTCGGCAACACCCATCTGCTCTGTGTCTACGTCACCTTTATGTGGCTGGGCGGCTATGCCGTCGTAGGTGCGTTGGGTATCTTCCTCGCCGGGATCAGCCTGAAGGTCAGAACGATCACCGAAAACAAGTCGCGCAACAATCTGATCAATATCTTTCATCTACAGCCCACCAAAGTTTGGGTACGCAGCAACGGCGCGGAGGTGGAGATCCCCTTCGCCCAACTTCAGGTCGGCGATACCCTGGTCCTGCAGGCGGGGCAGATTGTGCCGGTCGATGGCACGATTGTGGCTGGTGTTGCGACCGTCGACCAACACATGTTGACCGGCGAAGCGCAGCCTGTCGAAAAGCTGCCGCACGATCGGGTGCTTGCCGCCACCGTGCTCATCTCGGGCAAAATTGACATTCGGGTTGAAAAGACCGGTACCGCAACCACCGCCGGGCAGATCGGAGAGATCCTCAACCAGAGTGCCCAGTATACTTCGGCCACCGCGGTCAAAGGGCTCGCGGTAGCCGATCGCTTTGCCCTCCCCACCCTGGCGTTGAGTTCGGTGAGTTGGCCACTGATTGGGCCTGCCGGTGCGATTAGCCTGCTCGGGGCCAACTCAACGATCAATGCCTACTTCACGGGACCGCTCGCGGTCTTAAACTTTCTCAACCTGGCCGCCGCAGATGGCGTCTTGGTAAAAGATGGCGGCGCGCTTGAACAGTTGAACGAGGTCGATACCATCATCTTTGACAAGACAGGCACGCTCACCATTGAGCAACCCCATGTGGCGCAGCTTCATCCCTTCGGTGATATGGCAGCCAATGAACTGCTAACGCTGGCCGCCGCCGCCGAAGCCCGCCAAACGCACCCGATTGCCCGCGCCATTCTGGACGCAGCCGCCGAACGCAATCTACAGCTACCCGCGATTGACCACGCCCACTACGAAGCCGGCTACGGCATTAAGGTACGGCTGATGGGGCCAGGGAGCGCGGCAGAAGAGCCGACCAAGTGGCAGCATGGGTCTACCGCGATCGAGGATAGCGAAGAGGGGCCGCACCCTTCGCCCCTCCTCCTTGTGGGCAGCAGTCGATTTATGACGATAGAAGGGATTGCTTTGCCAGAAGAGGTGGATCGCTTGACAGCAGCCTGCCACGCGCAGGGACACTCGCTGGTGATGGTAGCTGTGGATAATACACTCGTCGGCGCTATTGAGTTGCAACCGACCATCCGCCCGGAAGCGCAACGCATCATCGATGGCTTGCACGCACGCGGGTTGGCGCTCTATATCATCTCTGGCGACCAGGAAGCACCCACGCGCAAGTTGGCCGAGGAGTTGGGCATGAGCGGCTATTTTGCCAATATTCTGCCCGAAGGTAAAGCTGATCTGGTCGAAGGTCTACAACAAGAAGGGCGCAAGGTCTGCTTCATTGGCGATGGCATTAACGATGCAATTGCGATGCGCAAAGCCGAGGTGTCGATCTCGTTGCGCGGGGCCACCACCGCCGCCACCGACACAGCGCAAATTATCCTAATGGGGGGCAATCTCGACCAACTGCTCCAGCTCTTCAAGCTGAGTGAAGCGTTTACACGTAATCTCAAACGCAATTTCCGCTTTACCGCTGGCGTTAGCATTTTGGCAATGAGCGGTATTTTTCTCGTCGGCTTCACCTTCCTGGCCACCGAGCTCTTGTATACAGCTTCACTATTGGGTGGGTTGGCGATTACCATGATGCCACTGTTGACCACGCAGCCCGAGGATGATGAGTTGTAGGGGCATCCGCTTGCCGGTGCCCCAGGGCGACGGCAGAGGTACTTCAGGGCGACCACAGAGGTACGCCCCTACAACCCAATATTCTTTGTCTAACAGAACAGTACTCCCACTGCCAGTAAGGTAAGTGATGTTGCGCGTGGTCACCCCTGCGCAGGCATGACACCGGTCCCTTACCTTAATGGCAGCGTCCGCTACTTCACCTGCTTCACCCCTGTCAACCGCTTTATTCCATCGAGATCGGCGGGCGCTATCGTCGGTTGTTGCGTTGTGGCTGGGCGGTTTTCGGCGCTCTGTTGGCCGCTAAAGCCCCCTTCATCCCAGCTGTTCACACGGTAGTTATCAAAGTCGGCTAGAGCGGTCTCAAATTGGGAAGCCCAATTGATCACGCCATAATAACCACCAGGCAACAGTTCGTCATCAATGTAGCCACCGAGCGCCACACCGTTGATGAAGATGCGCAACAGATCGCCGTCGCGCTCAAGCTCGAGATCGTTTTCCAAGGTGCCGCCGTTGATCGCATCATCATAGAGCCACGCCGTCTCATCGACCTCGTTCCAGGTGATGCCGTACCAGCCGTCGCCATCAATATATTTGGCCAGCGCGTAGCTCTGTGCATCGGGGTTGACCAGGAGCGCATAGAAGGATGACGAATCTTCGGCAAGACCGGCCACCACCCCATAGGCCATCTGGTAGAAGCCTTCTTCGCGATGCATGGTGGCACGGAAGCGGCCGTTTGCTTGCGGCGCGGCGGGGCTGGTAAACCAGCAAGCATAGGCTGCTTCGGCCGCGGTTCGGTAGACACCGCCCCCATACGCGCCTTGGCAGACATCATACTCGCCGACGGCCCAACCGCTGCCAACATCGGCATAGCTCTCTTGATAGACAGTGTCGATGGCGTTGATGGTAAAGTTATCAAAGCCACTCACCGCCTGGTCGGCACCACCATAGGCCCACCAGGTGACAACGCCGACGTAGCGGTTGCCCCCAAAGGTATTATCATTGACGGTCGTCAGATAGCGATCGTTGACAAAGAGATCGATCTGCCCCCCTTCGCGACGCACACGCAGTTCATTCGCACTATCCCCGGTAGCAATGGCACCGTTAAAGACAAAGCCATTGTTCGCATCACCAGTCAGGAAACCACTACTCCCTTGATTGTAAAAATAGAGCGCAAAGGTCTGGTCCGCTGGATCAACGTAGAAGATGTAATATTGGCTATTGCTAGTAATCCCCGGGTTATCCAGCCCAAAGACGATCCCATAGACACTGCCATCATCGGCCGTATCTTTAAGCGCGCGCACAGTATAGCTACCATTGGCCGGCGCTTGGACCGGGGCCGGACCAATGCAGATCTGATTCACGGTTAACGCTTCCACCGCGTAGAGATCGGTTGTGCTATCACCGTTGAGATCGACATAGCGCGCACCACAACTGCTGTTGCTGCCGGTCTCCCAACCACTATTGGGATCATCAAAGCCGTCGCGGAAGCGATTCACCGCCGGTGTCGCGGTCGGCACAACCGTCGGCCCTTGGGCAGGCGTATTCGTCGGCAGCGGCGTGGCTGTGGGGATCGGGGTATTGGTGGCAGCTTGGGTGGGCAGCGGCGTGCCTTGCGGTGTCACCGGCGTTGGAATGGTGGTCGGTGTATTGGGCGGGGGCAAGGTGGGGGTAGCCGTTGGCGTATTGGTGGGCCGTGCCACAGGGGTCGGCGGATTCACCGCTGGGTTCTTGCCGATTAGAGGCAGATAGACCGCGCGGTCTCCCGGTGCCGCGCCCGCTTCCAAGACCACGCGAAAGATGCTGCGCCCGTGGGTTGCCGCATAAAGGATGTTGCCGCGGCCATTGAAGGCAAGATCGACGACTGCCACATTGGGCAGGCCATTGTTAAAGGGGAACCAGGAAGCGCCATCGGTCTCACTCTTAAAGACACCGGTATCGGTACCAATAAAGATCACGCCTGGCTGGTTGCGGTCGAGCAGAATTGACAGCCCCGGCACATCAGGCAGGTTGCTACTAATATCGCGCCACGTTGTTCCTCCGTCGCTCGTTTTAAAGACGTGGCCAGGGGCATCTGGGGTGTGGGTGTTAAAGCCATTGTAGATCACATAGGCGACCTGTGAATTGTCCGGTGCCACCACAACTTTAGAGACAAAGCGGTTGGGCAAGGGAACCTTCGTTGTGTTGCTCCAATTGGTGCCAGTATCGCGCGTGACGGCGATATTGCCATCGGAGGTGCCGGCCCAAATTGTACTGGACTCATTGGGAGCGACGGCAATCGTCGAGACCGAGCCCTGGCCATCGCTCAGATCGGGACTGATCGCGGCCCAATTGTCACCGCGGTCCGTCGTGCGGTAGACGCGATTGGTCCCTAGATAGAAGACTCCTTGTGTGCCGGCATCAGCGGCAATTGGAATGTAAAAAAGCGCATTGTCACGGCGATCAACGCCATTGGTCAGGATCGGCCAATAGCCGACAAAGCTGGGTCCCTGGTCATTGCGTCCAAAGGAGACACCAAAGCGGGTGCCATACCAGATCGTTGGGTTGAACGGGTCGATCAGCGCGAAGCCGCCATCACCGACATCGGTGGCCGTCCAGGCGCGGTTGGAGCCGCCATTGGTGGTGAAGGCCTTGTTATTATCCTGCAAGCCCCCTTGGATAATCGACTCATTCTGCGGGTTGACGGCGAAGCCAGTAAATTGCATCGTCGCCAATCCATTGTTGCGCGACTGCCAGGTGAGACCGCCATCGGTCGAGCGGAAGACGCCGCCATCGTTGCCAACCCAAATCGTCTGCGGCTGGTTGGGGTCAAAGGTGATCACATGCATGTCGGGGTGCAATGTCGTATTGGGTGAGGTATTGGGCGAAAGATCAGTCAAGGTTTGGCCATTGCCGCTCACCTGGACAACGATACGATGCACTTTATCCAGCGTTTCACCGCCATCGACATAGACGGCCTGACCGCCAAGCAGGATGGTGTCCGGGTTGGTCGGGTGGGCGGCGATCTCGTGTGAATACCAGCACTGTTGGCCACAGAAATTAAAGTTATCCGGCCCAATCTGTACCTGGGTCCAACTGTCGCCGCCATTGCTGCTCTTGTAGACGACCGCGCCATCATATTGGTTGGGGATCCCGATATGGATGCTCGCATAGATGATGGCCGGGTTGCTCGGGCTGACATCGAGCATTACCCGTTGTACTTGAATTTGGTTGGCGTCCGGCAAGCCATTGGTCAGCAACTGCCAGGTGGCACCACCGTCGACGCTGCGCAAGATGCCATAGCCATAGGTGCCGGCATAGAGCGCTGGCGGATTGGTCGTCGCCAATGCCAGATCGGTCACACCGATGCAGCTGGCATCGGTACAGCTCAGGAGCGCCTCCCAACTTTGGCCACCATCCGTCGACTTTAAGACGCCCCGTGCGGGGAAGACAGCACCTTCGACACCGGTGCGGGTGCTGGCGGCGTAAATTATATTGCTGTTGACGGGGTCGACAATGATCTTCGAAATACCCATGCCGGCAAAGCGATCCGCGCCCACCACCGTCCAACTGCCACCGCCATCCGTCGATTTCAAGATGCCCGCGCCATAATAATTGTCCCCACCGAGGGTCGGCTCGCCGGTGCCAGCATAGATGATATCGGGATTTTTGGGGTCAAGCGCCAACGCGCCAATCGCCAGCGAAGGCATTTTATCCGTCAAGGGGCTCCAGTTGTCGCCGCCATTGCTGCTCTTCCAGACGCCGCCCTGCGCTGTGCCAATATAGACCACATTGCTATTGCGTGGGTCAATGGCAATCGCCAAGGTACGACCGCTGACATCGATCTGCTGTTTGCCCATTGCCGAGCTACGCATGGGCGCAGGGCCGATACTATCCCATTGTGGCAATTCTGCGGCAGCCTGCACGCTCAACATCGTGTTCATCTGCGCGCTGGCAATCGCCACCCCGGCATCGGGCAATGTCTGCAACGGATAGGCGCGCTGCCAGGTGAAATAATTCTGGCGCGCGGCTGGTCCGTCACCGATCACGCCATAGGGCACGTTAAAGAGATAACGGCCCTCGCCCTCCTCTTCGCCCCCTTCGGCAATATATTCACCTTCGTCATTCAGATTGATCTGGAGCTTTGTCCAGTCGGCTTGCCAAGGTATACCGCTATCGCGCAACGCGGCGCTCGTATCCCGCGTCAATAGCGTATGCGGCACCGCTGGCTGCGCGGGTAGCCACTGGCAGCCAGCCAACGCGAACAGAATGAGTAGGATGAGGAATGGCAAAAATCGATCGTTGCGTGTACGTACTGATGGCGCGCTATGCAGCCGAATCATTGTCTACTCCTTATTGGTTAAATAGGAGTTACACAGGCCTCGGTTTTGATAGGCCAAAAGCTCGCTACGCAACCAGCGTCCTGCGTGACTCTTAGTACAAAAAACGATGCAGCCGTTACACAAGCTCAAGACAGCCTATGCTTGTACTAATGGCAATAGAGATAGTTCTATAAAGAAGGGAATAGTCGGCATCAACGGGCAAGAAATGGTATGCGTGGAACGTGCAATGAAGGCATGAAGATGCATCTATCTCGGCTAAGGCTATTCCAGAATTCAAAATATCTACGAAGACACCCAAAAATTTGCTTTTTCTGCGTGTGAATTCGTGACACTTCGTGGATACTTATTTCATTGGTTTGGCCTAAAGAGTATAAAGGGATTATCTAATTTTTTCAATAAGCAGAAAACGTTTGGGTGCGTCCCATTTTGGGGGATTACACAGAAGGACAAAATTGATCGGCCGATGTAATCCCCCAAATGTGGTACGCACCCAAAACGTTTGGAAAACGGCTGGTAAACGCGTCTCCGTTTATGGTGAAATTGAACAAAAATTGAATCATAGCTCATGTTACGCAGTAAAGATGCTGGTCTCGAGTACGCCGCATCCCCAGATGCGGGTCAATCCGCATCTGGGGATGCGGCGTACTCAAGTAGCGTGGCACCTTTATGGGAAGATGCGTAACATGAGATTCTAATTTAACGTTGTCTTACTATTCACCCCATCCCCGGCCCCTCCTCGCAAGCCGGAGGTTGGGAGGGGTCGCTGAATCGTTATGGCACAGCAACATAAACCAGCTTAATCCAGGAGCAGCATTATGAACCAAACAACCAACCAACCCATCTACAAAAATGCAGTTGTCATCGGTGGCAGCATGGCTGGGCTACTTACGGCCCGGATCCTGAGCAAGCACTTTGCCCACGTCATGATCATCGAGCGTGATAAGGTCCATGACCAGCCCGAGACGCGTAAGGGGCAGCCCCATACCCGCCATCTCCACGCCTTGCTTGCCAAAGGGATGGAGACGATGCGAGCCTATTTTCCGGGTCTGGTAGAAGAGTTGCGTGCCGCCGGTGCGATCACGACGGACATGGGTAAGGGCATGCGTTGGCACACTTTTGGCGGCTATCGCATCCAATTTGAGAGTGGTATGATCGGTGCGCTGATGAGTCGCCCATTGCTCGAATGGGTGATCAGACGCCGTGTCTTGGCTTTACCCAATGTCACCATGATGGATGAGTCGGAGGCCGAGCAGCTCATCATGGACGACCAAGAGGCGCGCGTCACCGGTCTGTGTGTGACCAACCGTGGTACAAACGATAGTGCGCTCTACCATACTGACCTGATTGTTGATGCCAGTGGACGCGGTTCCGCCGCCCCCAAATGGCTGGAGGCGCTCGGCTTTGCGAAACCGTCCGAAACACTCGTCAAAGTTAATGTCGGCTATGCCACGCGCATCTATCGGCGCCAGGCCGGCGATCTACAAGGGGCCGAACTAATTATGGTTGCGCCGGATATGCCCAAAAGCAAACGTACAGGGCTCATTTTTCCCATTGAGGGGGATCGCTGGATTTGTACATTGGGTGGCTGGGCCGGTGATCACCCGCCGACCGATGAAGCAGGGTTTCTCGCCTTTGCCCACAGCTTGCCGGCTCCGGATGTCTATGAGATGCTCACCCGGTTGGAGCCCATTTCCGAGATTGTGCCGCACAAAATGCCGGGCAGCCTACGCCGTCACTACGAGAAGCTCAGCCACTTTCCCGAAGGCTTCCTGCTTCTTGGAGATGCCATTTGTAGCTTCAATCCGGTTTATGGCCAGGGGATGACCTCGGCTGCGCTACAAGCTGTGGCACTCGATCAGTTGTTGACGAAACGATCGAGTCTCCGCGGGCTGTGGCGCCCCTTCTTCAAGGCGGCGGCAGGCGTAGTCGACATGCCGTGGCAGTTAGCCGTCGGCGAAGATTTCCGCTTCCCCGAGACGGAAGGGATCAAGCCGACCGGTGTTGACTTTGTCAACCGCTACGTTGCCAACGTCCATAAAACCACGCACCATGATCCCATCGTGTATACAGCGTTCCTCAAGGTCATGAACTTGATGGCACCACCAGCAACTCTCTTCCACCCAAAGATTTTGTGGCGCGTATTGCGCAGTCAAACAGGGCACTCACGCCAACAGCCATCACTCGCCATCGCAGGTGCCAGGTAACAGGTCGCCGCGAACCGCAGCAACACCTGGCGCTTCCTCGCCAGGTACGATCCCCACCACAGGGCCCACCGAGAGATCGGCGGGCGCACAAGTTGTTTGGCGGGGGTTTCGGCTGGCCTCTGTCTCTAAAAAGGCATAGAGTCCATCTAGATCGGTAAAGTGCGCCACTCTACCGGTTTGGATCGACTGTGCAGACGCGCGCCATCCCCCATCCGCGCGACTCTGCCAGAGTCGCACCAAAAAGGAACGGTATTCACCAACAGATGGTGTTGGGTTAGTTGAATCAGAGCTCATGCGAGTGATTCCAGCTCAAGTTGATCACAGGGGCTGATTAGCAAGAATTGTTGTAGCGCTACGTGTCTGTCTGTAAATTCTCTGGGTCTAACGCCGTAACTCGCGAAAGAAACGGGTGCGACAACCGAATTTACGGATAGGCCCTAAGCGCAAGACCATTCAAATAAGACGAATGAATACGTGGAGTAGGCGTTCTCTAACGCCGTCTAGTCGAGGACAAGCCGCATTAGAGAATGCTCCTTCCTCGTTATTTGAATGGTCTCGGCCCTAAGCGTTAACGCTGATCTCATATCGATCAATGGTCGGCGGGGCAGCAAAAAATTGGCTGAGGTGGACCAGTTGCTCTTTGAGAAAGCCATTGTTTTCACTCGCCTGTAGTTCGGCATCACTCGCCCAAACGGTAACCATCATCCCCTTGCCAGTACTCTGATCCACAAGCATCCGTGTATTGGCAAAGCCTGGTTGCTCCCCCAAAGCGGTAGCCACTTCCTCGCGAAAAAAACGAATCGCTTCATCCAACCGATCCATCTTCCATTGAACAGTAATGACCCGAGCGTTCATCGAAAAACTCCTTGTTAAGCGTTGTCGAAAGATAGCGTGCCCAAAGCACTTGGCATCTATCATAGACAACTACCGTTATGAAAACGTGAGGGGAAACGTCCTTTAGCGTGAAAAACGCGATCACGATCCGCGGTCACAAATCTGCAATGCAAAATCTGCAAAAGTGTAGTACAATACTGTTTATTGGTAAAAAGACGATGAGAGATATGGCCTTTGCAGCGTATCGGTTGCATAGTGCGCTTTTCCAACGGGTATCTGCTGGGCGCGAAACCAAGAAAAGCGTAAATTCTAAGCGAATAGACTAATCATTTAAAAGTCATCCATGGTAGCGCTACTTTTACACGAGAGAGGCTGTATGACTTTTAAGGATTTTATCTGTAATATTGCGTTGTGACAACCCGCTATGACTCAGTTACAAATAACTCTGTTGGGATCGTTTACTGTCTCTGCTACTCCTCAAGAAGAGCGAACGTTTGAGAGCAATAAAGTGCGGGCGCTCCTTACCTACCTTGCGGTAGAGCCGGGGCAACATCCGCGTAGCAAGCTAGCGACACTGCTCTGGCCCGACTACGATGAGGCCAATGCCCGCACCAATTTGCGCCAAGTACTCTACCAATTGCGCCGCTCGATCGGTGACGAAACAGCCCATCCGCCCTATCTCTCGATTAGCCGCCAAGCGATCGGTCTGAATCCGGCAGCAGCGTACACGGTAGATGTCCTACGCTTTCGCGCATTGCTGGCCGCAAGCACCACCCATCCCCACGCTCAGCTAATGACGTGCCCCTCCTGCCTTGGGCAGTTGCGCGAGGCAGTTGCCCTCTATCGCAGCGACTTTCTCACCGGCTTTGCTCTGGATGATAGTGATCTATTTGAAGAGTGGCGACGCATAACCCAAGAGCAACTCCATTTACAGGCGCTGGATGCGCTCCATCAACTGACAACAGCCGCCATGATGGCCGGCGACACAACCACGCTCCTAGAGCATGCCCGCCACCAATTGCGCTTAGAGCCGTGGCGCGAGGAAGCACACCGCCAAATTATGCGCACATTGGCCGCGACTGGTCAACGGACGGCCGCATTGGCCCAATACAAACAGTGCTGCGATGTGCTCTCCGCAGAGCTGGCTATTGGCCCCGATGTAGAAACTGTTGCGCTATTCGAGCAAATCCAGGGGGGGCAGATCCGGCAAGGGCAGATCCGGCAGGGGCAGACTCCAACAAATGTACGACCGCAGGCAAAGGATGAAGAGCGCCCACTCCCACTCCCACTCCCGCCCCGTTCCCAGTTACCCACCCAATTAACGACCTTTGTGGGGCGCGAAAGGGAGTTGACCGAAATTATCGCCCAGCTAGAGCGCCCCCAAACTCGTCTTTTCACATTGGTTGGGCCGGGGGGTGTGGGTAAAACGCGCCTGGCGCTTGAAGCGGCCAGACGCATTGAAGCCGCAGGGAGCAATCGGCCAACGTCAACAAGTGCGCTGTTGCCAACTGAGCCAAAGCAAGCGAATGGTCCAGGGGCGTACCATTCGCCGTCCGTCGACTCGGCACGTACCCCGCATTTTGCAGACGGCATCTTTTTTGTAGAGCTTGCTACGCTCAGGAATACGAGCGCGCTGGCACCAGCCATTGCCACAGCGCTGGCCATTCCGTTGGGCAGTGGCAATCCCGAAGATCTGTTGCTGAATGCACTGGCCAACCGGCAGCTGCTGCTGATCCTCGACAATTGTGAACATCTCTTGACAGCTGTTCCGCTGATCCTCGATATGCTGCGCGCGGCACCCGATCTGCAGATCTTGGCAACTTCGCGTGAACAGCTTGCCATCGAGGGCGAAGCGCTCTATTTTTTGCGTGGCTTGACCTACTCATCGGATGCACCGCTCGATGACGCCGCCAACAGCGCTGCCGTGCGTCTCTTCTGCCAACGTGCACAGCGGGTGCAAACAAATTTTACCTTAAATGAGACCAATCTTGCGGCTATCTTGCGCATCTGTCAGCTGGTTGAAGGCACGCCACTGGGTTTGGAGCTGGCAGCGGCGTGGATGGAGCTGCTATCGCCCGCGGAGATCGCCGCAGAGATCCAGAAGCGCACTGACTTTTTAGCGGTTGATTGGCCCACAATGCCAGATCGCCAACGCAGTATGCGCGCCGTCTTTGCCTGGTCATGGCAACTGCTCACGGCTGACGAGCAGCTAGTCTTTTGTAAACTGGCACTCTTTCGCAATGGCTTCACGCGTGAAGCCGCGGCACAGATTGCAGGCGGCGATCTACGCGGTCTGGCCGTGCTGGCGCGCAAATCACTCATTCACCGCGAAGAGCGGGGCAGTGCCACAGTGGCACGGTATGCCATTCACGAGTTGCTGCGTCAATTTGCTGCCGAAGCGCTGGCGGCACTACCCGATGTGCAGAAGCAGACCGAAGAGCGCTATAGCAGCTATTTTCTGACTTTTCTGGCTGAGCGCACGCTACGTTTGCAACAAAATGACCCACGCACAGCAACCAATGAAATTTACAGCGAACTAGAAAATATTCGCCACGCCTGGGAGTTGGCGGCGCAACAGCAGTTGATGGCCCCCCTAGAACAGAGTACAATTGCCCTCCGCGAATTTTATATCTTTACCGGCCGGTTGCGCGAAGGAGTCGAGAGCTTTGCCCTGGCGATTGAGGCATTGCGCAAACCACGCACCACAGTGCAAGATTCCGCTGCCCCCAATCCAGGCGGCACGGATCGCATCGGCGATGCTGACCTTTGCGGGCGGCATGGGCGCTTGCTCAGCAAGTTGATCGGCTACTATGGCTCCTTTCTGATCTCGATTGGCGAGCATGTCAATGCCCAAACGGCCGCTGAAGAGGCGTTACAATTGGGCCAAACGCATGGCGAGCTTATCGGTGAAGCGACCGGTGCCCTTGTTTTTGGGCAGGCCCGCCGACGGCTTGGCCACTCAGCAGAAGCACAACTCTGGCTGCAACGTGCCGTCGACATTGCGCAGCGACAACACTTGGATGCCCGTGTACGCGGCGCGCTTGCTGATATTGAGCGCCGTGCCGATGGCTGGCTCTGTTCGATCGCCTTAAGTCGCGATGATTACCACGCCGCGCAAAGCTATGCCCAAGCCGGTTTACAGATCTGTCGCGCCACAGGACGCTTGACTGGTGAGGTTGCCTGTTTGACCGATGTCGTGGATGTTGCGCTGCTATTGGGTGATTACAACAGCGCGCAGCGTGCGTGTGAGCAGGCGCTGATGCTTGCCCAAAAAGTCGACTTTCGGTGGGGAATCTCGATTGCCTTATGGACACTGGGAAAGCTGTTTCGCATGCAGGGAAGCTACTCGGCGGCGATCAACGCCTTTGAAGAGGCCGCCACCGCCTATCATGTGATGGGACAACCCTTGACCGAAGTGGTGATGATCCAGGAATTGGGGCGGCTCTTTCTCTTTTTAGGCGACTTTGCCCGTGTGCGACAGGCCCTCGACCAGACACAGCAGCTGCTGCAATCGCTCCACTACCCAGCATGGGAAACATACATTGCTCGCCTACTCTCTGCACAGCTTGCCTACTTTACGGGTGACTATCCACAGGCGCAACACTATGCCGAAGAAGCATGGCAGATGGCGAATCAGCTCTATGGCGCAACCGATCAGGCCGATGCGCTTGTCGTGCGCGGCATGGTACTGGAGCAGCTGGCAGATCCGAGAGTCGCAGCCGACAGCTATCAACAAGCACTTGATCGCTACGATCTGCTGGGGCTGGCACATAAGGCGGTTGAAGCGCTGGCAGGGCTGGCGCGCCTGGCATTGCACCAAGGTGACTTTGGCTCTGCCCAACGGCATGTCGATCGCATATTGCCATTGCTAGCCGAACGTACCCAAGTGGGGCTGGACGAACCATTCCTGATCTATCTTACCTGTTACCAGGTGCTCGTCGCCTGCCAGGATCAACGTGCCATCCACCTGTTAAGCCAGGGCGACCAACTGCTCCAACGGTATGCCGACCAAATTCACGACGAAGCCCTACGCCGCTCCTTTTTGGAAGAAGTCCCAACGCACCGCGCATTACGGAGGTTGTATACAACGCTGCAGCGTACGTTTGCCCCGGCGCAAAGGCCCCATGACGCAGTGGCCATTTTTGATGGCGCAGAGATGCCCCAGGTCTATCAGCTCTTTGGTAGAGTGCCGGAGTTAGCCCAATTAGAACGCTGGTTAACGCTCGAACCGACCCGGCTAATTGCCATTACAGGAATGGGTGGCACCGGCAAAACCACCTTGGCGGCAAAAGTTGTACGCCAAAGCCTCAACCAATTCGAGGTGGTCATCTGGCGCTCCTTGCTCAATGCACCACCCGCCGAAGAAATTGTCTACAGCTGGCTGCACATTTTCACAAGGCAGCAGCCGGTCGAAATACCAGCCACCTTCGTCAAACAGTGCAATCTGCTGTTGCAACATCTGCGCCAACAGCGCTCTTTACTGATCCTGGACAACGTAGAAAGCATTCTTGTAGAAGGTGAACAGACGGGAAAGATGCGCGCCGGCTATGCCAACTATGCCACCCTGTTACAAGCGATTAGCAGCGGTCAGCATCAAAGCGTGCTGCTGATCACTACCCGCGAATTACCCGAAGTGTTGGAAGCGACGAGCCACACATCCAACACCATGCATACCTTGGCGCTCAATGGACTGGACAATGCAGCGGGCCAGGAGATCCTCCAAGCCCATGGTCTGCAAACGGTACCACAAGAGATGGCCGCACTGGTAGAGCACTATTCCGGCAATCCCCTTGCGTTACAGATTGCTGCCAACACTGTCGTGGATCTCTTTGGCGGCGACGCCGCTGCATTTCGGCAGGAGGATCTTGCCTTCTTTGATGGAATCCGCGCCGTGCTTGACCAGCAGTTCGCCCGTCTCTCGGAGCTGGAGCGCGACCTCATCATCTGGCTAGCGATTGAGCGCGAAGCAATTACTTTGCCGGTCCTCCGTGCCAATTTAGTGCCCCAAGTGGCCGCAGCGGCGATTGTCGAGGCATTGCGCGCCCTGGAAAAACGGTCGCTATTGGCCAAAACAAGCGCCGGCGTAACTTTACAAAATGTCATTACGGATTATGTTACCAACCGGCTGATCGATGGGATTCACCGCGAACTCAATGGCGATCTAGTCCCAGGTAAGCGAGCAGAGACCGCGGGGCAAGATGTTGACAAGCGCAGCGCCCACTCCTGGCTCAATCGCTTTGCGCTGATCAAGGCAGATAGCAAAGAATATGTGCAGCAAAGTCAGGTTCGGCTTATTCTAGCCCCGCTGGCAGATCGTCTGCTGGCCAACAACAACACTGCAGCCCTCGTGGCCAAGCTCAAATCGCTGATCGACTTCTGGCGCCAAAGTGCACCACAGAGGCCAGGCTACACTGCCGGCAATCTCATCAATCTCTTGCTCCACCTTGGGGCCGATCTTGCCGGCGATGATCTTTCCGAACTTTGTATCTGGCAAGCAGATCTACGACAGGTCAGTGCCCCGGCGCTCAACCTCACAAGGGCGAATCTGGCCCACTCGCGTTTCATAGAAGCCTTTGGCTTTCTTTACACGGTGGTGATTACCCCCGATGGTTTGCGAGTCGCCGCTGCCAGTGGCGACGGCACGATCCGTCTCTGGCGCTGCGACGATGGCACGCTGGAGCGGATCTTTCGGGGCCACCAGGGGATGGTACGCTCAATTGCGCTCGCTGGCGATGGGGTAACAATGGTGAGCGGCGGTGATGACTATACGGTGCGCATCTGGCAGATCCACCAAGAAACGTGTGTCCGCGCACTTGCCGGTCATCGCTCACATATCCTAAGCGTTGCTGCCAGCCCCGACAGTCAACGATTGGCTAGCGCTAGCGCTGATCACTCGATCAAGCTTTGGTCGCTGCCGGATGGCGTGGAGCTTGCCAGCCTCACCGGGCACGACGGTTGGGTCCGCGCGGTCGCCTTTAGCCCCAACGGTTGCTATCTGGCCAGCGGCAGCTATGATCAGAGCGTGCGGCTGTGGGATGCGCAAAGTGGTGCCCTGCTAAAGGTGCTGCGTGGGCACAGCGGCATCGTCACCGCGGTGGCCTTTCACCCCAATAGTCGGTGGTTAGCCAGCGCCAGCGTTGATGGCACAATCCGCTTATGGGATCTACAAACCGATGTTTGTCACACAATACAGGGCACAAAGGGTGGTTTCTGGAGCACAGCTTTTAGCCCCCAGGGTGACCTATTGGCCGGGGGCGATAACAGCAAGTTGTATCTATGGACCCTTGATCCCGAATGTTGGCCGCCGGCTCCTCCGCCGCTTGCGCAACTGCTCGCCGGCCATACCAACGCAATCCAGGGCATCACCTTCACGCCAGAGGGTCGTGTCGTCATCAGCAGCAGTGGCGATCAGTCCCTCCGCTTTTGGGATACCCAGGGTGGTCAAATACGACGCATCCTCCAAGGTCATAGCCAAGCGATTCAAAGTCTGCTCTTCGGTGCGGATCGTTCATGCTTGATCGCCAGCGGCACGGATCATCTGATCCGGCTCTGGGATCTGCCAAATCGGCGGGTGACATGCACCTTCAGCGGTCATAGCCAAAGTATCGAAACGCTGGCCATCAGCCCAGATGGTTCCTTGTTGGCTAGCGGTAGCACCGATGGCACGGTGCGCATCTGGTCATTACAGAGTCCACCGCAGGGGAGCGCATCTGCCCAGCGGCTATTGGCAGGCGATGGCCCCGACATAACAGCCGTGGCCTTTAGCCCCGATGGCAATCGGCTGGCGAGTGCCAGCCAGACGCAGGTTCGGCTGTGGGAGGTACAAAGTGGTCATCTTTTACAGGAACTAGGCGGCGAGGAAGTGATCTATGCGCTGGCCTTTCATCCCCGATTGAATCTGCTGGCCACTGGCCACGGCGACAATCGGATCCGCCTTTGGGATCTTGAGCAGGGCACGTTGTTAGAGACCCTGACGGGCCACAGCGGGATCATCTGGTCTTTGGCCTTTAACCCTGACGGCAGCTACCTGGCCAGTGGCAGCTTTGATTTTACGGTGCGTCTGTGGCAGATAGCCTTGGCTGCACCCACGCGGCTTCATGCCACCCTCGAAGGGCACAGCGGACGTGTCTTTGGTGTGGCCTTTAGTCCAGATGGCAGCTATGTCGTCAGCGGCAGTAGTGATCAGACCCTGCGCATTTGGGAGACAAGCACGCAACAGTTGCGCCACTGCTGTCGTGGCCATGAGCATTGGATCTGGAGCGTTGCCATCAGCCCCGATGGGCGCACGATTGCTAGCGGCAGCATTGATGAAACGATCCGCCTGTGGGAGAGCGCGAGCGGTGCTTGCATTGACACCCTCCGCGCGCCGGGCCCGTATGCGGGCATGAAGATCGCTGGCGTCACAGGGATCAGCGAGGCCCAGCGAGCCGCGCTCAAGGCATTGGGCGCGGTAGAAGAGGCACCATAGGTAGGATGCCGACTACAGTGCGCTACGCTGCGTTATCCACTGATTCGCGCCACATAGACGCGCTGGCCAATTTGAGCGTCCGTCATCTCATCGGTCATATAGGCATATTGATTCCATTCGGCCACGTTGGTGACACCACAGTGATTGCCACGATGGTCAACCGCGACAATATTCATAAAACTGTCATCCACCGTGCCGGGCGGAAGAGGCAGATCGCGCAGCGCCTCTTGGCATGCTTCCAGCAGGGGCATCCCCGTCCGCATCAACAAGACGACAGTATGTGCGGTCGCGCCACGAATGGCCAATTCACCAAAGCCAGTGCACGCAGCCGCGCCATAGCGGTTGTCACAATAGTTACCGGCCCCGATGATCGGCGAATCGCCCAGGCGGCCTGGGTACTTCCAAGACCAACCGCTAGTGCTGACCCCGGATGCAATATTGCCTTGGCTATCGATGGCGATTACATCGACTGTGCCGGCCACGCGCTGTGGATCGCGTGTCAACGAAACCCAAGGGGCCATTGTGCGGCGCTGCAAGAGCGCGGGCAACTGTTCTGGTGGCACATTGGCCTGCACGCGCGCAAACCATTCACGCGCCGCCTTGTCGGTGGGGGACGCTTCCTGCACAAAGTCCATTTCGGCGGCAAAATCGGCGGCCCCTTGCCCCACTAGAAAGAGATGTGGCAATGTTTCCATCACGCGCCGAGCCACCGAAATTGGATGTGGATAGCCACGCAGCGCACCCACCGCGCCGGCCGTGCGCGTCCGCCCCTCCATGACACTGGCATCCAACTCCACTTCGCCCAGCAGATTGGGCCAACCGCTCAGCCCAACACTATCGTCATCAGGATTGCTCTCGACGAGCCGGATTGCTGCTTCCACGGCGTCCAGTGCCGAACCGCCCTGCCGCAAAATTTGCATGGCCGGTGGCAAAGCCTCTAAGGCATTTTCACTGCCAACTAGTAACATAAAGTTCCTTGCATTTCACTATTCTTATCTCTACAGCAGGAGATCGATTCTTTCTCTTCAAGACCTTGAAAGCACCGTAGGGTCGTGATGCATATGAACCTATGGTGCTTTCTTTACCAGCTAGCGTAAATCTACGCTGACGGCTGAAACTGATTGTTGATATACCAGGTGCGGTAGATACGATTATTTAGATAGACCCAGGCCGCGAAGCCGGCGTCGTTGGGAGTGAGATCTTCACCGGCAACGAAGGGCTTCCAGAGTTGGGTGAAGGTTGGGTGAAAGACGAAGACCGCTGGGCAATCTTCGACCAGCACCTGCTCCGTCTGCAAGAAGAGATCATCGCGCTTGGCAGGATCGTCAAATTCTGAATCGGCCTGACGTAATAGATCTTCAAACTGTTCATTCTTCCAGGCATGGCGCCCATCCGAGCGCCAGATGCTGAGGAAGTTGCTGGCATCGACAAAATCAAATTGATAGGGTACCCAATAGAAGAGCAGTTCCTTGGCATTGAGCGAATCCATAAAGGTCTTGACTTCGGCTTGAACGACACTGACCTGGATATTTAAATTCTGCGCCAGCATCGTAGCAACCGCTTCGGCGGCATCGGGGAAATTGGGGCCACGGATCCACATCTCTAGCGCCGGGAAGCCTTCACCGTCGGGGTAGCCAGCTTCGGCCAAGAGCGATTTTGCCAACGCAGGATCGTAGTTCTGAATATCCTTCAGTTGATCCACATGCTCACCCGGGAAGCCTTTCATCAACATCGTATAGGCTGGCTGCCCCTGATCGCGTAGCACGGTGTTCGTGAGGGTCTCGCGATCGATGGCGTGGCTAAAGGCTTGGCGCACTTTGAGATTATCAAAGGGCGCTTTGTAGGTATTCATGCCGACGTAGTAGGTCTGGAAGTGGGCGTAGCTGTGCACTTCATCTGGCACATCTTGTTTGGCACGCTGCAAGTCGGAGATATTGGGGATCCCGCCGGAGCCGCTCAGATAATATTCATTGGAGAGATAGCCGGCCAGGGTAAATTGCGGATCATCGGCACTGCCGCCCAACGGTTGGGTGCCGGGACGATAGACGATCTTTTCGACAAACGGTTTGATCGGCCCCGTGTAATTGGTGTTAATCTCCCATACGGTTTCGCCATCCGGCTCTAATTTGGCCAGCTTGAAGGGACCGGACGCCACAAAGGTTTCGGGTTTCAATGACCAGGCTTCGCCATGCGCATCAAAGGCATGCTTGGGATGGGGCACCGCTACGGCAAGCCAACCAGGCACATAAGGTGCGGGATATTCGGTCACGACTTCCAGGGTATAATCATCGACAGCACGGCAGCCCAACTGATCGACCGGCAGTTCGCCCGAATTGACCTTGGTCCAGTTCTTCATAAAAAAGAAGTACCAGGCAAAATCAAAGCCAGTGGCGGGATCGGCACCATATTGAAAAGAGTTGACCCAATCTTGCGCCGTCAAGGGGGTGCCATCGCTCCATTGCATCCCCTCGCGCAGCTTGAAATGCCAGGTCACCTTGTCATCCAAGACCTCCCAACTCTCCGCAGCGCCCGGCTGCAGTGTCATATTCTTGTCAAGAATCGCCAGCGGTTCGCCCCCCAAGCCGGTACCCGGCAATTGACGATAGTTGACCTTGAACCAGTCCGCCGAGATCGAAATACTGTTGCCTCCCTGCAGATACATTACTTGATGCTCAAGTGCGGCGGCATCGGCGGGTAATTCGACGCCTAAGCTATTGACAACCGGTCCGGCCGGCGCGGCTGGGGCGGCGCTTTCACCGGCAGCCGGCCCAGTGGCCGTGGGCGCGGTACAGGCGGCCAGATAGAGCAAACTGGTCGAGGCACCAGCTAACTGCATAAATCGACGACGGGATAACTTCGATACTGGGTCCACAATGGTTCTCCTTTATGCTGAAAACGAGTGTCTAACAACATGGGACGTAAGTCTTCTCCAAGCGCTAGCGCGTTTGGGAAGGATCGAGCGCGTCGCGCAAACCATCGGCGACATAGGCAAAGGCAAGAATAATTAAGGCCAGAACCAGCGAAGGAAAGAGGGCTAGATGCCAGTAATAGGTAATATTCTGCCCGCCTTCCGCCACCATTTGGCCCAGGCTGGGACGCGGTTTGGCGATCCCAGCCCCCAGAAAGCTCAAGCCGGCTTCGGCCATAATAATACCCGGCAAGGTAAATGAGATGTTGACAATGATCGGCGCGATCATATTGGGGATCAGGTGGCGACGTAAAATGTGCCCTGGCCGTGCCCCGATCATATCGGCGGCTTGTACAAAGATCGTTTCGCGCAACGACAAAATCTGCGCACGGGTGATCTGACAGAGAGAAACCCACCCAGGAATCACCAGCGCGATCACAATATTGCGCAACCCGATCCCCAGGGTCGCCATCAACAAGATCGTAAAGAGCAACTGCGGGAAAGAGGCCATCACATCGACCAACCGCATAATCGTAAAATCGGTCTTGCCACCGGCCATGCCGGCCAATCCGCCGAGCCCGATGCCAATCACCAACAACAGCGCCTGCGTGCTCAACCCTACCAACATCGAGGTCTGAATGCCATAAAGAATGCGCGTGTAGAGATCACGGCCCAGGGCATCGGTGCCAAACCAGTAGCGCATCGACGGCCCTTGCCAGGCATCGGCAAAGTTCGCTTCGTCGCGCCCCGTATGGGCAAAGAGCCCCGGTGCGGCCGCAATCAGAAAAATCAACACCAGAAAAACCAGGCCAACCGTTGCGGTACGGTTGCGAAAAAAGCGTTGCGCCGCCATGCCCGAGACACTGCGCTGGCGGACCATCTCAGTTTTTGTCTTCCAACTCGGGGGATATGTTGCCGCATTTGCCATCGCTGTTTCTTCTTTATTTGGTAACTATTACGACAACGTTAAATTAGACAAGATTAACAGAATTAACCGGATTGACACAGCAGAACAAAAATCTTGTGAATCGTGTAAATCCTGTCTATGGACTGTAATTTAACGTTGTCGTACTATGCAGGTACCCCTCACAGCCTCCCCCGCGAGCAGGGGAAGAGCCTTGCTCCCCTCTCCGACACCGAGGAGGAGCCACGGTGGAGTTGGTAGTTACTTTATTTGTACTAACGGGTCAACCGAATCCGGGGATCAGCCAGCATATAGAAAATGTCCGTGACCAGATTCACCACACCAACCAGCGCGCAGAAGAGCATTACGGTCGCCATGATCATTGGATAGTCGCGCTGAAAGACACTGGCCGCAAAATAGCGCCCAATGCCTGGAATATAAAAGACCGTCTCGACAAAGAGTGACCCGGTAATCAGCACCGGCACCAATGGACCGGCCACCGCTAACACCGGGTTGATTGCGTTGCGAAAGATATGGCGCATACGCACCTTCTGCGCGCTCAGTCCTTTGGCGCGTGCGGTCCGGACATAGTCCGAGCGCAACACTTCTAGCAAGGCGACGCGCGTGTAGCGGGCAATGATGCCCATTGGGCCCAAGCAGTTGACAAAGACGGGAAGGATCCAATGCTTGGGGCTATCCCAGCCGCCGGGCGGCAACCACTTGAGGACGATCGAGAAGAGCAAGACTGTGCCTAGCCCCAACACAAACGAGGGCAGCACAAAGCCAGAGAGCGCAATCGTCGTTGCTGCGTAATCCCACCAAGTGTTTTGGCGAAAGGCACCAATAAAGCCCAGCAACAGCCCTAGAGGAAAGGCCACCATCATCGTCATAAGGCCGAGCCAGGCGCTGATCGGCCAGGCGCGCGCAAAAAATTCGTTCACCGTTTCCGAGCGGTGGACAAAGGAGTAGCCGAGGTTAAAGGTGACGAGGTTTTTGATGAAGAGGCTATATTGCTCCCAGAGCGGACGATCCAAGCCATAGGAGCGCAGCATATTCTCGCGCTGTATCCCGCTCAAAGGCATTTTCAACTCATCCCACGGGCCGCCAGGAATTGAGTGCATCAGCCCAAACGTGATCAGCGAAATCGCCAGCAGCACACCTATCACACCTAGAATACGCCAGATGATATAGCGAATCAAACATACCTCCAATGACAACTATGTCACCCCATAGGGGGATGGAATGCCTATTTCTGGAATAGAACGTTGGGGCTTGATCTTATCATGGGTGCGCATAGCGTGTCAATTGACTTTTTTGGGTAGAGTGCGTCCCACATTGGGGGGGATTACACCGGACGGTTACAATAGTCCTTCTCTGTAATCCCCCAAAATGGGACGCACCCTTTTGGGTAGGAGGCATCGCAGTTTTGGGGATAATGCCGCAAGCTCGTGATCGTGAATCCTTGCCCCCAAAGTTAACATGTACTCTTTCGGGTAGCAGGCGCTTGCCTTGGAACCAATGTAGTCGTTCAACCCATGCCCATCGGGCGCGGCTGATTCACTGTCGCCATGGGCCACCTCGTTCCAGACGATCACCATCGCAATACAGCGGGCCAAGCCAATCATGCTCAGCCCAACCATATATTCTGGATAGTCGCGCAGGAAAAGGATCGCCAGAAAGATCCAAAGCGTGAGAAAGCGGTCGAGGGGTGGAGCGTTGTTTAGTGGCGTGTAGCTGATGGACCGGTTGGGCTAGGTGCTTACATGCTCATGTTCGGCTCTCCTACTGCGCCTGCTGAATTAACTGTACCATCTGCTGTTTTGTCGGTACCCCGCCGCTGCCCACTACCTTTTCATCGATTACAATTCCCGGTGTACTCATGACCCCATAACCCATAATCGTCGGGATGTCGGTCACTTCGATCAGCGTCGCGTCCAGTTTCAATTCCTTGATCACATCGGCGACCAATGCTTTGGTCTGTATACACTTGGCACAACCCGTGCCCAAGACTTTGATTTCCATGATAAAGCACCTTTCTTATGTTCGGTTTTACGTAGGGGCGTACCCTGCAGTCGCCCCGGTAAATACATGAGGGCGACCGCAAGGGTACGCCCCTACGTTGATCTCAAATCACCAAATTGAACAGATAGCCCGTCAACAAGATGCCAACTGCCACCACCCCCACAAAGATCGCGATCAGCTGTGGTTTCAAGACCCGCCGCAGAATGATCATCTCGGGCAGGCTGAGTGCGACGACGCTCATCATAAAGGCAAGCACCGTTCCGAGCGCTGCGCCCTTCTCCATGAGGGCGTGAACAATCGGAATCACGCCCGCCGCGTTGGCATACATCGGCACGCCAATCGCCACCCCAACCGGGACACTCCACCATGCTTCCTTGCCCAGAATACCGGCCAGCGCATCTGCCGGCATATAGCCGTGAATGCCCGCTCCAACCGCAATGCCGACCACCACAAAGAGCCAGACCTTGCTGACAATTTCCCATGTGCTGTGCCAGGCGGTGGTAAAGCGCTCTACCCAGGTGAGGGTCGTCCCCCCTGCGCCTTGTTGACCTACCTTGATCTGCCAAACAAAGTCTTCGACCCCTTTTTCCACATGGGGGATCCGCCCGATAACCATCCCAGCGATAATCGCAATCACCAGACCGGTGCTCATGTAAAGGGCGGCAATTTGCCAGCCGAACATGCCAAAGAGCATCACCAGCGCGATCTCATTGACCATTGGTGTGGCAATCAGGAAGGAGAAGGTGACACCCAGGGGAATGCCGCTTTCGACAAAGCCAATAAAAAGTGGCACCGCCGAACAGGAGCAGAAGGGGGTCACCACGCCCAGCAGCGCGGCCAACACATTGCCGATGCCCTGCCGTTTGCCGCCCAGCAGTTGGCGCGTGCGCTCAACACTGAAAAAGGTGCGCAGAGTGGAAACTACAAAGATCATGCCGCCCAGCAACAGCAAAATCTTAGGCACATCGTAGAGGAAAAAGGCAACCGCCTCACCCAAATGGGAATCGGGTGCCAACCCGATCAATTCATAGGTCAGCCAATCGGCCACGCCGAGCAAATTTTGCCAGACAATCCACCAGACAAACGCCACGACCACGACCAGCCCCCAGGCTTGGAAACCTTTGCGCCGCGGTGCTGGCGTTGGCGTCAGCGGCTGGGGGGATGACGACGGTTCCGGTTGTGCAAAAACAAATCCTTCTGCCATAAAATACTCTTTTCGCTGCTCTGGAATTTGTAGATATGCAAAAAATTGCATGTATCAAGCAAAAAAAACGGTTCCTGTTTACCCCACCAATACAATTTCTGTTTCTGCGGCACACTTGGGGCAAGGACAGGCGATCACCCGCATATGCGCTGCCATGGACGGGTGTTCACCTGTGACAGGGCCAAGCAGTTGAGCGAGCCAGGCGATCACTTCCGCATCGACGAGGCGGTAATAGACATTCTGCCCCTCTTTCTCGTCGGCAATCAAACCGGACTGGCGTAAAAAGCGCAACTGTTGCGAGACATAAGGCTGCGGCTTGCCCAAGAGCGCTTCCAAGTGGCAGACGCACTCGGCATCGCGGCGGAGCACATCAAGGATGCGTAGGCGCTCGGGGTGGGCCAGCAGCTTTAGCCGATTGCTCAAGGTTTCGTAATCGGGTACAGTAGATTGTTGCATCTTTTCACACCCATCAGCACAGGCAAAGAGACATTCAAGTTTCGATATATATAGATTTATGCATGTATTCTACTCCTCATCTTCAACCGTGTCAAGCCCCTTTCTAATTTAGGGAGCATCTCAGTTTATGGGTAGGATTTGTAAAAGGAGAGGAAAGCGAGATACCAGAGGATGGTCGCATATTCATCTTCATCCAGCCAGCCATCGCCATCTTGATCACCTGTACGGATCACATATGGCATAGCTCATGACTAATTGCTGGAAGGTGGTGTCATCGGCAGTCATGGCTGCGTAGGCTTCGATAAATTCGGCAGGGGTGACGCGGTGGTCGCCATCTTTGTCCGCTACGTTGTGAACAAAGTCCCAGAGCGCCATCGTTTCGGCATGCATGGCGGCATAGGGAGCAGTGCCGGGCGACAGCTTGTACGCATGGCTAAGATTTTGGGCAAATTGCTTATAATCTACTTTTTCCAACACGCCATTTTTGTCAAAATCAAAGCAGGCAAAGAGTGCGGTAAATTTCCGAGTACGCAGTTCAGTTAGCATTGGGCCTCCTCCTTATTCTATCTTTTCTGATTCAATTATTTGGCTTCAACCGGATTATAGATTGTTTTGCCGAATACCTTACAGATAGCCAGGTGAGTCGTCCATCAGGGGTTATATCAGTATAATTACGCTACGTGATCCATTTGTGATCGGGAGACGCATTAACCGTGATCAATTCGTATTCAAAGCTGAGCAACCGCGACTGAAATACCCAGCTACGGTAGACTCGGTGGAATTCTTTGTTGCCTACCGTAGCAACTCCGTGTAACGATCGTTGCATAGTTGGCAATCTATCTAAACCATGTATAATACGTTCGATTTGTTGATCCGCCCACAACAATTGCCTGACTGTCCTGCACCTCGGGTGTTCAGTGTTCCCAAAGCAACTGACCACCCATCGCCCCAGAACAGTATACGACTACGGCAAAGACAAACAACATAACAACTGAATAAGGCTTTGAAAATGGTTCACACGGTATGCACAGTACGGCATCCGTGCGCCACTTATTTGATGATCATTTGCTGCGAAAGGATTGTTTTTGATGACCATGGATCCACACCGCTCATTGTTTGCCGCCCAATGGCGTTGCACGCTGTTGTTGATCGGCGCGTTGCTTTTGGCTACCCTCAGCAGTTGTACGACGGCACTTACCCCAGAGGCGCAAGTAGGCTCAGATGGCACAGTGACGACAAGCGATGCGGTTAGCATTGTTCGCATCGGCTGGAAAGGTGCGCCCGACACGCTCAACCCCGGCATGGCTTTCCTGACCGACTCCTACACGATCTTCAACCTGGTTTACGACACGATGGTTGAGTTAGAGATGGATAACACCTTCCGCATGAGCTTGGCGACAGCGGTCGAAACGTCAGCCGATGGCTTAGTTTGGACCTATACCATCCGCGATGATGCGCAGTGGCATGACGGCCAACCATTGACCGCACACGATATTGCCTTCACCTATAATTTCTACCACGAGCATGTCGATTTCCCCTATCTGCCCACCTACACCGAACACTTTGCCAGCATCGAAGCGCCCGATGATACGACCGTGATTATCACGCTCGACAACCCCATTCCCAATATGGAAGCGCAACTCGTCTTTCTCTACATTCTGCCCGAACATATCTGGCGCGAACAGTTGGCGGACAATGACTACGCCGAATTCCAGAATACGGCGATGATCGGCAGCGGCCCCTTCAAACTAGTTGACTATGCGCAGAACGAATATGTCCAACTGGCCGCCAATCCGGACTATTTCGGCAAAAGGGCCCAGGTCAGTCAGGTAATTTTCCAGAGCTTTGCCAATGCCGACACACTCGTGCAGGCGCTACAAACTGGTCAGGTCGACATGATTACCGAGCTGCCCAAGACGGCAATCCCGACGCTGCGCAACGCGCCCAATGTGACACTCGTCACCGGTCCGCCGCTCGCACCGGAGATTTCGGATATCTTCTTCAACCAGATCGACCCAGCCAACTGCCCCACCGATGAAGGCGGCCTCTGCACCGGCCACCCGGCACTGCGCGATCGCGTCGTGCGCCAAGCTTTGGCCCACGCCACCGATAAGCAGCAGATTATCGATGTACTGCTCCTCGGGCTCGGTACACCTGGCCTCACCTTGTTACCCGACAGCCTCACCTATTGGTATAACAGTGAGTTGCAAGATTACGTTTTTGATTTAGCCAAAGCGAACCAGCTGCTCGACGATGCTGGCTATCTAGACAGCGATGGCGACGGTATCCGCGAGATGCCCGACGGCAGCAACCCGCTCACCTTCCGTCTCTATTGGGCCGACGACACCCCGGACGCGCCGCGCATGGCCGACCTGCTGGCACAGACCTGGGGGCAGATCGGGGTGGCCGTGGAAGCAAGCACCTATGATCCCGATGCACTGCTGGCACTCTGTTGCCCCGTCTTTGACTATGACATCGTTATCTGGGGTTGGACGATGGACCCCGACCCCAATCTACTCCTCAATGTGATGACCAGTGACGCTATCCCCAACGGCAGCAGCGAGGCGGGCTATGCCAATCCCGAGTATGATGCGCTCTATGCACAACAAGCGATCGAACTCGACCCAGAAAAGCGCCGCGCCCTGATCTGGCAGATGCAAAAGATCGTCTTGGAGGATGTGGTCTACATCGTGCCCTACAGCACCCAATTTGCGCAGGCCTATCGCAGCGATCGCTTCACCGGTTGGATCATCGATGCCCCGACTCTAACGTTGGAAGATCAGAGTTCGCTCATTAACATTGTCCCCGCCGCACAATAATCACCTCTCAAATTTCAATAATCTTTAAAATTTTCTTCAATTTTAAAGATTATTGAAATTGGGTATTGATTTTTTTAAAATCCAATGATATATTATTTAAAGCTTGCAAGCAACGTTTCAATAATTGTCATTGGAGGTCATCAAATGTATCCACTGCCGACTAAATGTCCCATTACCGGCGGACCGATTGTGGTCACCCGCTTTGTCTCTCCGGAAAGCGGGATCGTCATTGAAGGCGAGTTTGTCGTCAACACACCCTTTGCCGGGCTCACCCCAGAACAGCTGCAATTTGTCGAAGCCTTTGTACGCAACGAAGGCAAGCTCAATCGGCTGGAAGAAGAGTTAAAGCTCTCCTACCCGACGCTGCGCACGCGGCTGCATGAGGTGATCCGCGCCATGGGCCACGAGCCGGGCAAAGATGACGGGCGTGACGACAGTACACGCGCCGGCGTCTTTCCCTCAACACCCGAGCGACAGACGATCCTACAGGAACTACAAGATGGTGAGATTGATTTTGATACAGCGATGACGCGATTGCGGGGTAGGTAGGGAGACAGGTATACAGGTATACAGGAAGACAGGTTCAACCGTGTTTCACTTTCTACTTGTCTACTTGTCTACCTACCCACCCACTTAAAGGAGATAACGATGAAAAATGAACGCTCAATCCAGCTAGAAAATGTTTCCAAAGTGATTGTCGATGAAGTTCACGGCGACTTTAATGTCCAGGGATGGGAGCGCCCAGACGCACATGTCGAAGCAGATGAGAATTTTCAGGTGCGCCAGGAGAATGGTGTGCTCTATTTACAGCTTCAAAGCGATGGCCAGCTTTACATACCCCATTTGATTGAGCTCATGATCCAGACCATACATGGTGATCTGCAAATCATGAATGTACAGGCGGCCACAACCTTGCAGGAAGTCCATGGCGATCTACGCTTACAACAGATGGGGGTGGTCCATGTACAAGAAGCGCACAGCGATGTAAAGGTGAATCAACTGGTTGGCCCCTTAGCAATCGAAACGGTCGGGGGCGATCTAGAGATCCAGAGTGTTAGCGATGCCGTAACCATTAATAGCGTGGGGGGCGATGCGCGGCTGCACACCGTTGGTGCGCTCAGTGCCGGCAGCATTTCAGGTGATCTCACCTTGCGCGAGGCGCGCGGCGCGGTGCAAGTGGAGAGTGTCGGCGGTGATCTGCATACCTCCCATCTGCACGGCGACTGTCGCACCTCCGTCGGCGGCGATCTCAAGGCAGGTAACGTGAGTGGCAATCTCGATTGCACCGTGGGCGGCGATGCCGTATTGCGCGTGGAACCACAGAGCGGCCAGGGCTACCGCATCCACGCCGGCGGTGATATCACGTGCCGGCTCAGTGCCAATGCAGGCGTTGCGATCAACGCCAACAGCGGCGGCGAGATCCACGTCAAACAGTTGCCCATTCAGGTCAATCGCGAAATTCAGACGCTGCAAACGGTCCTTGGTGATGGCTCGGCCGCGCTCGAATTGTCCGCCGGCGGCGATATTACCTTGGCTAGCCGCGAGCGGGGCGTTGAATGGGAATTTGAGTTCAACGGCGACTTTGGCGACGAGATCGGGGTCAAAGCCGCGGCCTTTGCCGAAGGCATTGCCAAACAAGTTGAGCAACAGATGTCCCACCTGACCCGTCACCTGGATGAAAAGTTTGCGCACTTTGGCAATGAAGAGTTTGCCGTCAACATCCAAGAGAAGGTGCAGAGCGCGATGCAGCGGGCGGAAGAGAAGATCGCCGAAGCGATGCGTCGCGCCGAGCAGCGCGCGCGCGAAGCCGAGGCGCGTGCGGCCGAACACCAAGCCCGCCACGAAGAACGCGCCCGTCAACACGAGGAGCGTGCCCGGCAACATCAACAGCATGTGCGCCCGCAGCACATGCACCACCCACGCCCAGGGGTGCCGGGCATGCCACCGGTGGCCCCACCAGCACCAGCCGCGCCACAGGCGCCGGCTGTCTCTAGCGAAGAGCGCATGATGATCCTAAAGATGCTCAGTGAAGGGCAGATCACGGTCGAACAGGCTGATCAGCTGCTGGCTGCGCTCGGGGGGAAGGTAGAGGTGTAGAGCTTACAGAGTGAAAAACAGAAGGGCGGATGCGAACGCACCCGCCCTTCTGTTTTTCACTTACATCTCTGCGCTGTGATCGTTCGCTGTTCGCTTCATCGACAGATTTCGGCGAACTCTAGTATAATGAGGCGAAACTTGGTGTTTCACCAACGAACTTCATTCTCTAGTACTGAAAGAGTGATCATGCAAGATTTAGACCGATACGACAGCGCCATGCGCAACGCACTTGTTCCCCCGTTCACCACAACTGATCTCCCCTTCCTTGGCCCCAAAAGCAGCGGCAAGGTCCGTGATATCTACACCCACAATGACCAACTGGTCCTCATTACCACCGACCGCCTCTCCGCCTTTGACCGCATCCTCGGTGCCGTCCCCTACAAAGGACAGGTGCTCAACCAATTGGCCGCCTTCTGGTTTGAACAGACGCGCGATATTGTGCCCAATCACCTCATCGCCACGCCCGACCCCAATGTGACGGTTGCGCGCCGCTGCCAGCCGCTACCGGTAGAAGTCATCGTGCGCGGCTACATCAGCGGCGTCACCTCGACCGCGCTCTGGTACCGCTACAGCCAGGGCGAACGGACGATCTACGGGATTGACTTTCCCAATGGGTTACAGAAAAACGACGCGCTCCCCACGCCGATCATCACACCGACGACCAAAGGCAGCGACGGGGCACACGACGAACGGATTACGAGCGCCGAAGTGGTAGAGATGGGGTTGGTCGAGGCGGGGCTCTGGCAACAGATCTGTGACGCGGCGATTGCCCTCTTTCAACGCGGACAAGAAATTGCCCAACAGGGTGGGCTGATCTTGGTCGATACCAAGTACGAATTTGGTATTGATGAGGCTGACCAACTCGTGCTGATCGATGAGGTGCACACCCCAGATTCGAGCCGCTTCTGGATTGCCGACAGCTACGCCGACCGCCACGCCGCTGGGGAAGAGCCGGAGAACTTTGATAAAGAGTTCATCCGCCTCTACTACGCCGCGCACGGCTACCGCGGCGAGGGCGATCCCTTTCCCCTGCCGGAAGAACTGGCAATCCAGGCGGCGCAGCGCTATATTCGCGCCTATGAGCTCTTGACCAGGCAAGACTTTGTGGCGGGGGAATTGCCGGCGGGGCCGCGGATAGAAGAGAATTTGCGGGGCTACTTTGGGGTTAAAACAAGTGAATAATCAATAATCAATTGAAAATTGCCAATTGTTAATGAGGGTCGTGCGACTGCTAGTTCGAACAGATACGGAAGAAGCCATGAAAACCATCTGCATCATCGGAGCATTTGACACCAAAGCGCCCGAACACGCCTTTCTACGTGATGAAATTTTAGCCCGTGGTCATCAGGTCCTGACGGTCAATATGGGGACGCTGGGGACGACAACGCTCTTTCCAGTGGATATCGAAGCCGATCAGGTGGCGGCTGCCGGCGGCGACGATTTAGCCGCATTGCGCAGCGCCCACGACCGCGGCGATGCGATGAAGGTAATGAGTGCGGGCGCACCGGTAGTCGTCGCCCAACTGTACGCCGAGGGAAAATTTGACGGCATTATCGGCATGGGTGGCTCCGGCGGGACCACGGTGATCACGGCGGGGATGCGCGCCCTGCCGGTCGGCGTGCCCAAGCTCTGCGTCTCAACGATTGCCGCAGGGGATGTCGGTGGCTTTGTCGGGGCCAAGGATATTGTGATGATGCCGTCGATTGTCGACGTGGCGGGAATCAACCGGATTTCGCGGCTGATTTTTGCGCGGGCCGCCGGTGCGATCTGTGGTATGGTCGAAACCGAAATCGCCGAAAGCCAGGACGACAAACCGATGATCACCGCATCAATGTTCGGTAACACGACCGAATGTGTCAACATGTGCATGGATCAACTCACCGAAAAGGGCTACGAAGTGCTTGTCTTCCACGCCACCGGCACCGGCGGGCGCACGATGGAGAGCCTCGTCCGCGAGGGGCTGGTCGACGGTGTGCTCGACATCACCACAACCGAGTGGGCGGACCAAGTTTGCCACGGGGCCTTTAGCGCCGGGCCGCAGCGCTTGGATGGCCCCGGGGAGATGGGCGTGCCGCACTTGATCGTGCCCGGCTGCGTCGACATGGCCAACTATGGCGGCATGGAGACGGTGCCGGAAAAGTATAAGCAGGGCAACCGCCTCTTCTACGAGTGGAATCCATCGGTCACCCTCATGCGCACCAACGTCGAAGAGAATCGGCAGATGGGTCAGGTTTTTGCCGAAAAGGCCAATGCCGCCAAGGGGCCGGTCGCCTTCTTGATTCCGCTGCGCGGCGTCTCAATTCTCGACGGCGATGGCGAACGCTTCTGTGACCGGGAGGCCGATCAGGCGATGTTTGACGCCATTAAAGCGCATCTGCGGGCGGATATTCCGGTGGTAGAGGTGGATTGTAATATTAACGACGCGGCGTTTGCAGAGAGGGCGGTTGCGATGATGTTGGGGTTAATTGGACGGAAACAAGGGCCAAAACAGACGGATCTGTGTTATTATATAGACCAGAACGTTACTAACCGTAGATGAAATGGAGTGGGTGTCATGACAAAAATTGATCTGGCCGAAGCGATTCAGTGCTTTTCATCACTCGCCGAACTTGCGGCAAGCGGCGAAGAAGTACTCATTGCCAAAGATGACCAACCCTTCGTGAAACTCATCAGTGCCAAACCGACCAAAAAGCGTCGAACATTTGGTAGTGCCAAAGGGCTAATTCAAATGGCAGACGATTTTAATGAGCCGCTAGAGGAGTTCAAGGATTACATGTAATGCGCTTTCTCATTGATACCCATGTATTCCTCTGGTTTATTAACGGCGACAGGCGATTGAACGCAGTTGTTCGTAGCGCAATTGAAGATGCAGACAATGAAGTATTGTTGAGCATTGTAAGCGTCTGGAAATTGCCATCAAGACCAATATCGGCAAGTTACACCTTGTTGCGCCCTTTGCGGAACTCATTCCTGCTCAAATTATTGGCAACGAAATCGAACTCATCCCAATCCACATGGATGAATTGAAGGTTGTTGCAACGTTGCCGTTACATCATCGAGACCCCTTTGACCGTCTGCTCATTGCCCGGGCGATGGTGCAAGGTATTCAAATCGCCAGCGATGATGCCAATTTTGTAGCATACAAAATACCAATATTTTGGGATAATCCACCTGAGTCACAAGCTGATTTCAACGATACAAAAATAGAGGAATAAATCATGCCTTACACCCGACAACAGATCCTCAATCGCCTGCACCAACGCATCGCCGACGGCGTGCCCATTGTCGGTGGCGGCGCGGGCAATGGGATCAGCGCCAAGTGCCAGGAGTTGGGGGGTGTTGATCTGCTCGTCATCTATAACTCGGGGCGCTTTCGCATGAATGGCCGCGGTTCGTTGGCGGGCATGATGCCCTATGGCGACGCCAACGCAATTGTGATGGAGATGGCCGGCGATGTGCTGACCATTGTCAGCGACACGCCAGTCTTAGCCGGAGTATGTGGCACCGACCCGCGACGGCTGATGGATGTTTTTCTGCGCCAAGTCAAGGAGATTGGCTTTTCTGGCGTGCAGAACTTCCCGACGGTGGGGCTGTACGATGGCCTCTTCCGCGCCAACCTGGAAGAGACCGGGATGGGTTATGACCTGGAAGTGGAGATGATCCGCCAGGCACGCGCCCAGGATCTCTTTACGACGCCCTATGCGTTCAAGCCCGACGAGGGCCGCGCCATGGCCGGGGCCGGGGCCGATGTGGTCGTGGCGCACATGGGGTTGACGACCAAAGGCTCGATTGGCGCAACGACGTCGATGACGCTCGAAGAGTCAGTTGGCAACGTACAGGCGATCTGTGATGCAGCCCGCTCGGTCAACCCGGATGTGATCGTGCTTTGCCACGGTGGGCCGATCTCGATGCCGGAGGATGCCGCTTATGTGTTGCAGAATACCAAGGGCGTCAACGGCTTCTACGGCGCGTCGAGCGTCGAGCGGCTGCCGACCGAGGTGGCGATCACGAAGCAGATGGAAGCATTCAAGGCGATCCGCTTTGCGTGAGGTTATGTGGATCAATGCAAAGCGTGCCGGGGATGGCCCAAACGCGACTCCGTTTACGGGATCACAATTGGGCCGTCCCCGGCACGCCTTGCAACCTTGCAGCAAGCAACTGTTCCCCCACTCACTGCGGATCGCGCCGCGGAATGGCTGCATCGCCACCATTCGCTTACACGTTAAGCTAATCCAAATTTAGACTATCCGCGAAGTTTCACAAAGCAAGCTTTATTTTTTCTTCGTGTATTTCGTGGATAATTATTTCGTTGGAATGGCCTTACTACACTGTCAACTAAGTTGTGTTAGGTTGTCACCCCTGCGCAGGGGGTCCTATCGCTGGATTCCTGCCTACGCAGGAATGACACACTACCGATCATTACTTAGTTTACAAAACATTACACCTCTGAAGAGTTCTCGTGCGTTGTTGGGGGGACGACGATCACAGCCTCGGCGGCTTTTGGTTCCACTGGAGGTGCGACTGGAGGTGCGACTGGAGGTGCCACCGGTTTGGCAACAGCTTGTGGCTCGTCGTTTGTTGGCTTGGGTGAGGTTCCCATCTCTTGGCGAAATTCACGTAGGCCACGCCCCACCGCGCCAAAGACTTCCGGCAAGCGCCCCACGCCAAAGAGCATCGCCACGATAATCAAGATAATGACCAATTCCATTGGTCCGGGTATAAATTCCATCAGAGACTCCCACTCTATATAATCGTACATGATCAGGCAATCGCGCCTGTATCATCCAGTATAGACGCAATTGCGGCACCGGGTAACCAGCCGACGCCTAGCATTGGGAAAGTCGTTGGTATAGCGGCAACCCTGGCCGATCGGCCAGGTTCCGCTGATTGCTAGCGGAAGAGGAGGCTGAGCAGCGTCAATGTCCAGGACCATTGCGCCACATTGGCATGCCAGAAGGCTAGCCCGATCGAGAGCAAAAAGACAATGGGTGGCAGGAGTACGCGCGCCATTCCCTGGCGAAATTCGGCGCGGGGCAGAGGCGCGTGGAGCAGACGGCCGCCGACGCGTGCATACCACCAGATCGCCGCCATCAGCACCCCAACCGCGGCCATTGTCGCGGCATAGAAGATGGTGGCGGTGCGGTTGCCATATTCGCCCAACACGGCGGTGGGAAAGGGAATAAAGGCAATGCATAACAGCAGCAGCAAGTTGAGCAACATGAGTCGCCCATCGTAGCGGACAATGGTGCGAAAGGTGCGGTGATGGGCCAGCCAATAGAGCCCAATCACGCTAAAGCTAATCGCATAGCTTACATAGCTGGAGCCAATTGCAGCTAAGGCCGACCAAAGTTGGGCGTCAGTAACCCCTTCCGGCAGGGGGGGCAAGCGGATCTCCAGCGCCAGCAGGGTGATTGCAATCGCCATGACCGCATCGCTAAAGAAGACGAGCCGTTCTAAGCCCGTCTCATCGTGATAGCTGGTGGTTAGGCTGGGAGGGGGTAAATTGGGGTGAGTTGTGTTTTTTTTGGTTTTTTGACTCATCTCACTGCTTCCAGTATGCCAATAAAAAGCTATTTATGAGAACGACAACAGCCAAGAGCAGCGCCACGGTTGGCTGTCCGCTGGCGTAGAGCGCCAAGACCGCGCCGCCAAAGACGAGCACTTTAAAGAGTTGATACCAAAGGCCAGTCAGGCGGCGCGTCGACGCGGGCGCGGCCCATATGCCCCAGCAGATCGCCACAAGCAACGGAGCACCGAGGCCAAACAGCCAGCGCAGTGCCGTGCTACCGCCCATGTGCAAGCCCCAGTAGCCAAAAGCCGCCAGGGCACAGAGTTCCAGTAGAAAGCTTAAGGCCAAATTGAGCATTTGGAGTAGGGATAGCATAAGTGACCCTATCGATTGGCAAGGATCAGCGGATCCGCATCAGTGGCCGCAGGCGTTGTACTCGCCATGCCCGCGTGCCAGCGCAGCGCCAGGCGGGGTGACGGTGCAAAGAGGCGCGTGCCCCAGCCATAGCCAAGATAAGCCACAGCGATCATAAGCAGCATCAGGATGGCATCATAGGGCAGGCGCTGCGCCAGGGTAAGTTTGTCGTCGAAATGGAAGAGCGCAATGCCCACGGACACACCATTATTGCTGCCGGTAAAAAAGAGATCCGTCGCCAGATTGTGTGCGGCGTGGGCCATGAGACCAACCCAAATCGAGCCACTCTTGAGGTAAAGATAGCCAAAGCCAATGCCGCCGAAAAAGTTGGCGATGAGCATCCAGTTGACGCCCTTGAAAGGGATGTGGCCGAGCGCGAAGAGCAGCGCAGAGCCAAACAACGCCAGTGCCGCGCCATAGGGCTGTTGCAGCAGTGTCAGGAAATAACCGCGGCTCTCGACCTCTTCGTGCAGTGCACCAAACTCACCGACCAAACCGATTAGAAAGAGCGTTAACGATGGCCAGAGCACCGTGTAGGCGTGGCTGCCGCTGCGCCCCAATAGCGTCATATAGAGCCAGGCAAGCACAACAGTGACAACCATCGCCAACAGCCCGACCAGCAGATCGCGCCCGGTGAAGCCAAAACCGATCTGCTGGATCGGCACGCCGCCCCAGCGCTGAGCATAGACCAATATCATCCCACTGGCAACGAGCGCAAGCACAAGCTGTGCGATCATGCGCCCAACGGGATCATTGGTAACGGCATCACCAGCGCCTAGCAGCGCAATGCCGCCGAAGACGAGACCAATCGCCAGAAAGTAGGTGACATAGCCACCCAAAATGCGTAAAATCATTTTCCTCATGATCATCCATCCGTTGATATTGTGAACTTATGGCAAAAAGACAAGATGGCAAGATGGCAAGATGATCCTGTTGGCTTACCTTATGAATGGCCTTACGCTTCGCGGTGAGAGTGTCATTCCTGCCTGCGCAGGGGTGACACAATCAGCTTGTAAGATAAGCCAACAGTATTATCTTGTCAGAGTCGAGTAATCAGTTACTTCACATGGTGATCGATCCCTTCAAAGGCGTCGATAAAAGCGTTGATCCGCTCGGCGTCAAAGGCGTCAAGCTTGAGCAGGTGACGCCAGGCGACCACGGCGATCGGCGCGCCCATATCTTGATGGGGTTGCTCGCCGTTGGGCAGCGTCCAGGTTGGGTCATTTGGGGCGACCAGTACGTGACGTCCACTGTCGATCAGCGGCTGGACGAGATCCGCTAGCTGAGCCACCAAATCGGGACAGCCATCGGCACATTGGTAGTAGATCACCACGCCGGAATCTTCGAGATTGTGGATCAACTGCTCATAGCGCCAGGGTTTATCCGCAGCAAAGACTTGCCACGGCGCGATGTTGGGATAATGGGGCCCAGAGGTCGGGGGGACAGTGAGATAAGGAATGGGAGTTGTTTCGTTGTTGCCAATGTGGATGTTGCCCTGCATTGGCTCCAGCGTCTCACCGGCAACAGGCTCGTAGCGCGCCAGCACCTCGGCTTCAATGGCCGGCGGCAAGATAACCGTATCAATGATATGGATCATGCCATTGCTGACGGTATAGTCGCCGCTTAGTACATTGGCACCAAGAATGGTTCCTCCGGTTTGGCCCACCAAGAGAGAGAGTTTATCGCCCAGCAATGTGGTGACCGCGGTTGGGGTTGTCATATCATCGAGCGAGTAGGCACCCTCAATGATATGTTCACGCAGAATTTCCCCCATGAACTCTCCATCTCTGCGCACCGCAGCAGGCAGTTGGGCAAAGGCATCATTGGTCGGCAAGAGAATCGTCAACGGACCAGCGCCGCTGAGTTCCGCTGTCAACCCAACCTCTGCCGCAATCTCGGCAAATTGCTCTAACCCTTCCGCTCGGCCAATCACGGTGAGAATATCCGCCAGCTCTGGAGTGGCTGTGGCGTTCCCATCGGCTTCCGCACCAGAGCTCGGCGCGCCCGTGGCAACCGACTCTGTTGGGGCCGCGGTTGGGGCTTGCACGGTAACAGCCACAGTGGGGAGAGGCTCGGCAGCGCTATTCTGACAGGCAGATAGCCCAAGCAGCCCAGTAAAAAGTAACCCTATCATACGATTGAATGGAAAACCGCAAGATTTCCCTTGGCAAACCCTTTGGCGTCTAGTCAAAGCAGCGCAAAGGTAACGGCGAATAGACATACGAAATCACTCCAATACAACAGACAATTGGCAGACGAATTCACTGCTCGGCGAGGGCAGTAGATTCTACAGGTGGGTCAATTAGTGCATACCAAATAGGATTTACGCAGTTTTCTAGCTTCGATACGCAGAAATGCACGCGACTCAACCGGCAAACTGCGTAAGTCCTGCTAAAATTAAGCATATACCATTTTTTACTTGGTGACGAATTTTGGGGGCAAATTATTGATCAGTATCGAGTGCCTAGCCGACCGACCAGGCACTCTTCTAGCCCATTGACGGCCAAACGCTGGTCGACCGCAGTATGTTTTTTCAGGATAAATCCGCTATTCTAGGATAGAGCAAAAATCGGCCCCAAAAAGGCTGGACAAACACAAAGATCAGAGCTTTACCGATCATAGGGCATTGGAGAAATGAGCGCGGGAATGAGGGGCGACATGAAGATTCTATTGGCAGATGATCAATTGGGGTTACACATGGCGTTGCGCATTTGGTCCGAACATGTGGTGGGGATTACCCTAAGCGATGCTGTAACCGATTTACCCACGCTGCGGAGTGCCATCAGAGCCGAGCATCCAGACGTGCTACTTCTTGACTGGGAGCTAAAGGGCTTGGACGATAATCAAAGCCGACGTAGCTTTATCACACAGCTACATGCCCAAAACCCGCTGCTCCAGGTGATTGCCCTCAGTAGCCGCCCCGATGGGCGCGCAAACGCGTTGGCGACGGGCGTCGATGGCTTTGTCAGCAAAACTGAATCTCCCACCGAACTTACCTCCTTATTGCTACATCTGCATGAAACCCTCATATTTTGACAAAGTCTACGTACAACCGCATAATCAACCCTATGAAAAGACGTCAACTCAGCCTACGCATGTTGCTTGTTCTCACCTTTAGCGGCGTTGCGCTGGCGCTTGTGGCACTGCTTAGCCTCGTTGTTGGGCAGATATCGGTGCGCCAGTTGGAGACTGATGCGCGACGCTCGTTAGGCATCATGGCCGATGAAATGGCCGGTCGTCTTGAACATGAACTCACTGTGCGCTATGATGAAATTGTGTTGGAAATTTTGGGAACACGCTTTAAGGAGCAGTGGGCACAAGAGCTGAAAGATGTACTCTTAGCACCCATCGCCAGCCGTAACAATGTTGAAATCTTTTTGCTCGACCGTACGGGTCAGGTCTTCTTAACTCCCCCCAATTGGCATGGCGCAGATCTCAATTTAACTGAGTTTAATTTTGACGAAAGTAATCGCACTGTCGTGGCAACCTGGCCAGATGGCAAACGATATGTCACTGGCTACGGCGCAACAGCGATTCATGATGCATTACCCGGCAAACAGTGGCTGGTCCTGGTGCGCCAACCTTTGGATGTCGCCTATGCGCCGGCCTTGCGGATCCAACGCCAGATCTTTGCAATTGGTACCTTTTTTGCGGCACTCTTTGCCCTTGTCACCTGGTGGCTGGCGGGTCGACTTACCCACCAATTGGTTTCCTTAACGCAGGCCGCCGAACAGATCCGCAAGGGAAAGGGTGGGACGATCCCGATCCTAGCCGGCACAGTGGAGGTGGCGACCCTCTCGACCTCACTCAATCAATTGATTAGTGACCTGACAACGGCCACGGTTGCCGAACGCAACCGTATTGCACGCGAATTACATGACTCAGTGACGCAAACACTCTTCTCGACCAGCATGTTGGCCGATGTCTTGCCCCAGGTCTGGAATGCTGATCCGGCGCAGGGGCGGGCCAAATTAGAAGAGTTGCGGCTGGCCGTACGCGGGGCACTGGCCGAAATGCGTACCTTGCTATTGGAGTTGCGGCCGACGGCGATTGCCGATGCGGATATGCAACAGTTAATGCGGCAACTCGCCGATTCCACGATGGGCCGTACGGGAATCAACGTCAGTTGGCGGATTGAAGGCGATTGCACGATGGGGCCTGATCGCAAAGTGGTGCTCTATCGGACCATGCAAGAGGCACTCAACAATGTCATCAAACATGCCGCGGCGGAGAATGCGCGGCTGGTCCTGCGCGAGACCGAACGTGCAGTGGAGCTGGTCATTACCGACGATGGCGAGGGGTTTGATCCAACACAAGTTACCAGTGATCATCTGGGATTGAATATGATGCGCGAACGAATCGAAGGCAACGGTGGTTCGCTCCATATTGAAAGTCACCCCCACGAGGGGACAGAGATCCATGCCGTATGGGGCAGGGGGAAGTAAGGGGATAGGGTGACGGGGTGACGGGGTGACGGGGAGATCGTTTACACGATAATATCTCGTATCTCGTATCTCGTATCTCGTATCTCGTGTCTACAAAAAGGGGAGAGAGCTATGAGCGATAGGCAAATCCGTGTGATGATTGTTGATGATCAATATATTGTACGCAGTGGGTTGGCGACCTTTGTATCGATTCAGCCGGACTTTGTGTTGGTGGGCGAAGCCAAGGATGGGGAAGAGGCGGCACGGCTATGCACAACGTTGCAACCGGATGTCATTCTTATGGATCTGATTATGCCGCGCATGAATGGTGTGGAAGCAACAGAGGCGATTCTGAGCCGGCAACCACAGATCAAGATCTTGGCCCTCACCAGTTTTAAAGAGACGGAGTTGGTCCAAGGGATTTTGCGGGCCGGGGCAACTGGCTATCTACTCAAAGATGTCACCGCCGCCGAGTTGGCCGACGCCATCCGCAACGTCTATGCCGGCCGTACGGCGCTTGCGCCAGAAGCGATGCAAGCGTTATTAGAGGTGCGCACAGTCAACCAGCCACCGCCGGTTGGGCAGGATCTCACCGAACGCGAGCATGATGTACTGGTACTGATGGTTCAAGGCTTGAGCAACCCCCAGATTGCTGAACAATTGATCGTCAGTCTCTCAACCGTAAAATTTCATGTCAGCAGTATCTTGGGCAAACTACAAGCGGCGACTCGCGCCGAAGCTGTCCGCATTGCGTTGCAGCATGATCTCGTCAGCGACCAGGAACTAAAGCTATCCAATAAATAGGTATCCACGAAGTAAAGCCTACGCTTCGTAAAATTGCGCGTCCTCAGCTATCGCGCTGCAAATGGGTTACAGTCCCCTCCCCCCGCCCTCGCAAGCCGGGGAGACGCCATCTTGATCACCGAACGTCGGTGCAAGTGCTGAATGAATTCAGCAGTGCTCTTATTTCGGGGCTTGCGAATGGAGACGCCCCACATTGATCTTTTGGCCCATCGTTTTCATGGTGAGGGCACCGTTGCGCAAATATTCGAACCAAAAGGTATCACCAGCACTGGCACGGATTAAAGCGGTGACAACGGCTGGTAGCCGTGCCGTGCTCGAATAAATAAGATACCGCGGCTCCCACTCCGGCTCAAATTTCTCCTTAAATTCGTGTAACCCACGGAAGTTATAGAATTGATTGATGTGACCATAGATGTAGTGCAACGTCCGCTCCAAAACCGGGTCATCGGCCTCTTCGCCTACACCAGAGAGGGCACTTAGACCCAAGTTAAAGGTACTATAGCCCGCCTCTTTTGCCCACTGTAAGATTGAGACAAAGAGAAATTCCATGCTTCCTGGCTCAGTCGCTTGCCGCCGCCGCATGAGATCGAGCGCCAGTTCATTGCGTTGATACTCGGGCACAAAGTTGGCAAAGGCGACAATTGCGCCGCTGCTATCGTGCAAAGCCATCACCTGGGAATGGGCCACATAATCATCATCAAACCAGCCCAACGCAAACCGTTGTTCGCTGCCGTGCATCATTGTCAACCACTCATCGCTAACGGCACGCAGCTCGGCCAAGATCGTTGGGGGCAGCGGTGAGGTATAGACTTTTGCCGTATAGCCTAACCGTTGCAAACGGTGCATAATCGCGCGCAAGTTTTTGTGCGCGCCACCAGCAAGCGTAAAGCAGGTCAACGCCACAATTCCCTCATGGCCGATGCAGAGCGCCTCGTACCCTGCATCACTGTAGCGTTCGAGCGATTCCGGCAAGACCTGGTAAAAGGTCGGCGACCAATCATTGCGGCGACAAAATTGTTGAAAGTCAGTAATGGCAGCGCTCGCATCGGTTGGCGGGCCAATTGGATCACCAAGCGCCACTGCCACCCGCCCTTTCACCGTATAGGCAATCACCGAGCCCCCTATCGTAAAGTAGTAGAGCTTGTCTGGAAAGAGCGTAAAGCGCGCCAGCGAAGAGTGACCATATTGCTCCACAATGCGCGCCGCCCGTCGCCGCGCAGCAGGATTGGCGGGGCGGCGGATCAGCACCGGACGCAGGAGGAGCAGCAACGCATAGCCCAATGTCACGGCTCCGATCACATAGATCGAAAAGCCAAAGTAACGGCCAAAGCCCGTGATCGGGTGCAATCCTGGATCATAAAATTGGGTAAACATCACCACTGTCTGGCGCAAAGCAGCGGCAAAGTTATAATGCATGTGGAAGTGACGGTCGAGCAGATAAAAGCCCAACGTGCCATAGGCAAGGGTACAAAGCGATGCCGTCACCAAGACGCCAATGCCCTGCCAGAAAGAAGGTGGATCGGAGAGGGCGTGAAAATGCGAGCGCTGTGTCCAGAGCATTATCGCCAGGCCGGCAGCCAAGAGTGCCTCTTCGTAATCTAGCCCCTTGAGCAGATGGGCACCGGCGGATAAGATCAACAGGATTATCGCCAACCACCACGCGGTCTCCTTGCGCCGCCAGAGCCCGCGCGCCAGCAAGATCAGCGCAAAGCCGGCCAAAACCGCCGTCATGCGCCCGCCATGACGAACCTCTAGCGGCGAATAGCTCGCCAGCAGACGCATACGGTCGGCAAAACCGGGTAGTACCCCCGAAAGAATGTTGATCGCCCCCATAACCGCCGTGGCAACGGCCACCAGATGGGGCTGTTCCTGTTCGGCCAACGAACGCTCCGGCGCGGAGAAGAGCGAAAGCCGCCGCAAGAGAAAAAAGCCCGCCAACATGGGCACCCAAAAGGTGAGGGCGCGATAAGTGAGGCTGATCACGGTTGCGACGGCTAGCGGTAGCCCCATTGAGCTATAGATCACCGGCAACAAGCCTTCAACGACACCGACACCATTGGGCGTGGGCGACACGATGAAAAAGAGAATCGTCATGGCGTAACCGGTGAGGACGATGCTAAAGGTCGCCGGCTGGCGAAAGGCGTAGAAGAGGGCGTAGAGGCTAGCTAGGTTAATGGCGTGGGCGGCGGCAGCGATAATCAACGTCCAGAAGAGGGCCAGTGGTCGTTCCAACATTGCCTGTGCTGCCACAGTAAATTCCTCGGTATTGCGCGCGCTCCACATCTCATCCAGCAGGTGTGGCCGACGTACCCAACTGCCCAGATAATTTGCGCTTCTTTGTAGGAAATCCAATGCGGTACGTAGCCAGCCCGGGTGCCACAATCCGAGCGTCAGTGCAGCAGCCATCGCCCCCACAAAGAGCACCAGAATCAGAGCTGCACCTACTTGATAAAAATGGAGATCGTGAAAAACCCAAAGCACCCCCAAATCGGCCAATACGATCAGCGCTAGCACGCCGAAATCGATCACCAGCATCAAGAGAACGCCAATGGTTGCACGTGTGCGCGATTCACCCTGACGTGATACTTCGTCGACAAAGAGGGCGGCACCTGCGGCCCCACCGGTGGGGGCCGCCATGTTGACAAAGAGCGAAGCAAAGGTTGCTGGGAGCAGATGCCACAGGTTGCTGCGCACCCCTACCGTGGTGAATGCCGCCTGATAGACGCCTGTGTAGGCAACAAAGAAGAGCAATTGGAGCGCAACAGCTGCGCCGAGCCAAGGCCACTGCGCACCTACAATGGTTGTGCCCAATTGTTCCAACTCTTGGGCATGCGTGATTAACACCCAACCAAAGGCCAAGCTCAGCAGCCAGAGCAGCCACTTTTTAACCACAAAGATATCCTTCCAACAAACACAAAAGTCGATTCCGCTTACCCACTTTTTTACCCCAAAAGTGTCCTTCTGCCAAAACAGAGAGGAAATGAAAAAGATCTGCGCGATGGTGCGCGCGGCTAATCATACAACAATGGGGGAGAACACAAAGATTTAACAAACGCTTAAGGATGATTTGAGTCTAATTTAACCACAAGCACCGCCGCCTGGTATATCCTAACACCGTCGCTGATGAGCCAAGCCAACCGAGACTTCGGCACCGGTTCACAATTCATTTACTGTGTGATGGGAGGCATGGGTCACTTACCGTCGTCCCCTATCACGATTATACTCTCTCTGCGGCAGCCAATGAAGTTTGCCACAGAGAGAGACCAAAACCAATATAAGGAAAGTGTCTGATGAAGAGTAAAGAGATTTCGCAAACATTGATGTGGTTAGCCATTGTTTTTATCGTGATCACGGGCCTGGTCCACGTGATTGACGCCCCCGATGCGCTCGGAGAAGCTGCCTACAAGGGTTTGCTCTTCTACGCCAATGGCATCGCTGCGCTTATTGCGGCGGTAGGCATCTTTCGGGGCGAACGCTCTTGGGGATGGAATCTTGGTGCGCTCGTAGCACTGGCAACGATCCTGGGCTACGTAGCGAGCCGCACCGTTGGCCTACCCCAAATCCCAGCCGAACCGGATGAATGGTTGGAGCCGCTAGGGGTTATCTCACTCATTGCCGAAGGAGCTTTCTTGGTGCTCTATAGCCAGACCCTTAAATGGCGCTCTCCAGAAACCGTCACCGCCTAAGCAATAATCTCACCAAGAATATAGTGACCCCAAAGCAACACATAGCACAGCTATCTTATATCGATAGCTGTGCTATTTTGCTGTATCCCTGTTGATTTTATAGCAATCCACCCTCAGCCACAATTGGCATATCCCTTTCAAGATATACAAAACAATGGAGGCGAAGAATGGTACAAACACTTGCAAAGTATTGGTGGCTGGTTGCCCTGCGCGGGGTCGTTGCGATTCTCTTTGGCATTTTGGCGTTTGTGTGGCCGGGGCTCACGATTGGCGCGTTGGTGCTCCTCTTTGGCATTTATGCCTTGATTGATGGGATTGGCTCAATCATCACCGGCATCGCCCATCGCCACGGCAGCGAACGGTGGTGGATGTTACTGGAAGGGATAGCAGGCATTCTCTTTGGCGTGCTCACCTTTCTCTGGCCCGGCATGACAGCCTGGGTACTGCTGCTCTTTATTGCCAGTTGGGCGATTCTCACGGGTATCTTCGAAATTATGGCGGCGATCCGCTTACGCCACGAAATCAAAGGGGAGTGGGCGCTCGGCTTGGCTGGCTTGCTCTCGATTATCCTGGGCGTGATTATGTTGATTAATCCCGGCGCAGGTGCACTGGCTGTAGTTTGGGGAATTGGCGGCTATGCGATCGTCTTTGGCGCGCTGCTAGTCTACCTCGGCTTTAAGCTGCGCAATGCAGAGAGCCTGCCGACGGGGTTGAGGGCAGTATAGGTAGATCGGTAAAGCAGTAAATCAGTAAAGCAGTAAATCAGTAGATCGGTAAGTGTTTACCGATCTACCAGTTTCCCCCTCTACCCTTCTCCCACGCCCCACTGCGTGTGAAAGACCCCTTTTTCATCAATGCGCTCGTAGGTGTGCGCACCAAAGTAATCACGCTGCGCTTGAATCAGGTTGGCTGGTAACCTGCTGCTGCTATAGCTATCAAAGTAGGCAAGGGTACTCATGAGCGCGGGACAGGGAAGCCCCAAGGTGACCGCAAGCGTGATAATGGCCCGCAGATCAGCCTGGCGGGCCATCAACGTTGCACCGAATTGCCCATCGACCAAAAGATTAGATAGATTGGGATCTTCTCGGTAGGCACGGCTGATCTCATCCAGCAGGCCGGCGCGAATAATGCAGCCACCGCGCCAGATGCGCGCAACCGCAGCCAGTTCCAGGTCATATTGATACGCTATTGATGCCGCTTGTAGCTGGTCCATCCCTTGAGCATAGGTGAGAATCATGCCAAAATAGAGGGCATTACGCAGTTGTTCGATTGTGGCCTGTCGATCCCCCGTAAAAGTAGCACTTGGGCCATCCAACAGTGCATCCGCCCCCACCCGCTCCGCCTTCAACGCCGAGAGGTGGCGCATGGCGACAGCCGTATCTACCGTTGGCACAGGTACGCCCAGATCCATGGCATCTTGCGACATCCATTTGCCGGTGCCCTTCTGCTTGGCCGCATCGAGAATTTGATCAATCAAACAATCGCCTGTAACTGGGTCGGCTTGCAAAAAAATGTCGGCGCTGATTTCTAGCAGATAGCTGTTTAGTTCACCCTCATTCCACGCCCGATAGACCGCGCTCAGTTCATGGTCTGCCAAGCCCAAGCCGCGCTTCATCAGATCATAGCTCTCGGCGATCAGTTGCATCAACCCATACTCAATGCCATTGTGGACCATTTTGACATAGTGGCCGGCGGCGTCTGGCCCTAGATAGGTCACACAGGGGTCACCATTGACCTGGGCCGCGGCGGCTTCAAAGATGGCTTGCACCCGCGCATAGGCCTGGCGATCACCGCCCGGCATGATGCTTGGGCCATGGCGTGCGCCAGATTCTCCACCAGAGATGCCGACGCCGAGAAAGGCAATCCCCTTTTCAGCCAAGGTTTTGACGCGCAAGCTGGTATCTTTATAGTAGGAGTTGCCGCCGTCGATCAGCAGATCACCTGTAGCAAGATGGGGCAACAGCGCCTGGATCACCGCATCAACCGGGTTGCCGGCGGGCACCAGCATCATAATGGCGCGCGGTGTGGCGAGAGCCGCAACGAATTCTTCTACCGTCGTCACAGCGGCGACCGAGCGCTCGGCTGCTTCCTGTTGCAACTGGGCCACCTGCTTTGCATCGCGGTCGTAACCGACGACGCGAAACCCATGATCGGCCATGTTGAGCACGAGGTTGCGCCCCATTACACCTAGGCCCACCATGCCGATTTGATACGTTTCTTGGTTCATTAAAATCTCCTTGCGATGGCAGCGATAGATTTTTTAGGCTCTGTCGGATCTCAGGGGGTGACAGATGCACATAGATGGTTTGTAGCATTCAACCAAAATTCTTACCATGATCAAAATCCGTGTTCACTGATATCCGGCTCTTGCAAGAGCCGGATATCAGTGAACACGGAAGTATAATTCCCTTGTCTTCGTGAATCTACTGACTCGACAACCCCAAGGCCGCCAAGGCCGCACAGGTTGCATCGTACCCGGTGTGGTGGATCGCTTGAAAGCCCAAGCCCTGCGCCACATCAACAAACATGGCGCGGTCATCCACATAAACTGCTTGTTCTGGCGCGACCTGCGCCACATCGAGTGCCATACGATAGATATCCGCATCCGGTTTGCGATAGTGCACAAAACAGGAAGAGATAAAGAAATCAAAGAGCGTGTGCAACGCAAACTGCTGAATGCGATAGACCGTCAGTTCGCGCCCTTCATTGCTAATCGCTGCGACTTTTAAGCCATACTTTGCTTTTAGATTGCGAAAGAGATCGAGCATCTGCGGGTACGCCTGCGACTGTTCAAACATAAAAGTTTTGAAGTCGGCGGGGGAGAAAGAGCGCTGCTCATAAAAGACCAGCCGCGCGAGATATTGATCGAGCGTCAGTTTGCCCTCTTCGTAGGTGTCGAAGGTCAGGTGGTGACGTTCGTTCAGATCTTCATAATCCAGATGAAAGGTCTCGGCCGCGCGCTGGCGTGCATTGTGATCCCAGCCATTGGTCAGCAAGACACCGCCGATATCGAGAAACAGGGTGGTAATAGCTGAATTGCTTGTCACTTAAAGTCCCCCTGTAACGGTCTGTTCGGCGCCTGGTCCCCACGATCCCGGTTGATACGTTTCCAAGTCGGTCGCGCCTTGGCGCCATGCCTCTAACACAGGCATCACCACCTGCCAGGCGACTTCCACCTGGTCGGCGCGCATAAAGAGCGTGGCGTCGCCCTCGACGACATCGAGCAAGAGCGTTTCATAAGCCTCGGGCACCGGTTGCTCGGCAAACGCATCGACATAGCGAAAGTCCATGTCAACAGGCTTTAGCTGAAAGTTAAGCCCCGGCACCTTGGCCATGAGATCTATGTTGATTCCTTCGTTGGGCTGAATATGAATTTCTACATGATTTGCTTGCCAGTTTGCGGCAACGCTGGTCGGAAAGGAGCGGTGGGGAACGGGGCGAAAGACGACCGTAATGAGCGAACGTTTTTCTTGAAGGTTTTTGCCGGTGCGTAGGGTAAAGGGCACCCCCTGCCAACGCCAGTTATCAATATGAAGGCACAATTGGGCAAAGGTTTCCGTGGTGGAGTTGGGTTGGACCTGTGCTTCTTGTTGGTAGCCCGTATACTGGCCACGCAGCGCGGCCGCAGCCACCCGATCCGCTGTGATCGGGCGAATGGCACGCAACAGCTCCACCTTCTTATCACGAATCTCATTGGCAGCAAACGCGACTGGCGGCTCCATAGCGACCAGGCAGAGCAACTGCATGAGGTGATTCTGGATCATGTCGCGCAGCGCGCCGGCACCGTCATAGTAGCCACCGCGATGGCCCACGCCGACTTCTTCGGCGACCAGAATTTCAACGCGGTCGATATAGCGACGGTCCCACAGCGGCTCAAAGAGCGCATTGGCAAAGCGAAAGGCAAGAATATTCTGCACCGTCTCCTTGCCCAAATAGTGGTCGATGCGGTAAATTTGACGCTCCTCAAAGACCATCGTCAACATCCTGTTGAGCGCTTGGGCAGAAGCGAGGTCATGGCCAAAGGGCTTCTCTACGACAATACGCATCTGCTCACGGTCGGCGGCCAGGTTGGCGTTGCCCAGCCCCTTTACCACCGCCTCGATCAAAGCGGGGGCAATGGCCAGATAGTAGACAACAATTGGGGAGCCGCCTTGTTCGCCCTGCGCAGCAATCTGCTTGCCCAACGAGGCAAAGGTGGCCGTGTCTGAAAAATCGGCGGCCAGATAGCCGAAATGGCTAGCAAAGGTACGCCACGCGTCATCGGTTGTTTTCCCCTGGCGCGAAAATTGGTCGATCCCCTCGCGCAAATGGGCAAGGAAATCGGGCAGCGCCATTTCCCGTTTGTCAATGCCCAGTACGGTAAATGATTCCGGCAGGCGGCCATCCAAAAAAAGATTGTAAAGGGCCGGCACCAACTTACGCCAGGTGAGATCCCCCCCAGCCCCAAAGATTGTAAAAAAGGTGGGTGCCGGCGTCTGTTGTGTCATGGAGAAATCCTTTACTTAAGATTGATCATTGCTCAGTAGCAGGAACATTACCGCAAAAAGGTCCAGGCTCTTTCCCCGTCTACCCGTCTACCTGTCTACCTGTCTACCTGTCTACCTGTCTACCCCCTACTTATACATCCCGCTGTGCTCTTCGATCTACCAGTTAGCTTCCATTATGCATGATGTTGGAGCAATTTGACCGCTTCGTCTGTGGTGGCAACTTCGGCGGCCGGACCCCGGAGTGCTTTGCGTAGCGCTTGCGTCTGCTTGGCCACGGTTGCGCTGCTCGAATAATAGCAAACATGGTAGGCCCCTTCGCGCAGCCAGACGCTATCATGTTGCCGGATCAGCAGTTGGAGCAGCGGCACAAGGGCCTTGTCGCCCATCTCGGCGAGCAAGGCTGCGGCAGTCCAGCGGATGCCAAATTGATTATCTTCAAGCGCTTCCAACAACCGTTCAATATGGGCAGGGGTCGGATCATCAGCCAGCCCTTGCAGCCCTTTTTCCCGTTCATAAGGGCTGAGCAACGGATCGTTCAGCAATGTCAGTGCCTCGGCTTCAGTCAGATGAACTTTGTGGCTCTGATTTTCAGTAAACATGGAGAACTCCTTCGTAGTACATTTGATTTACTCTTTGTAATTTTAGAATAGCACAAAATTTAGATGAAGAGATCAGTCACCCGTGTACGATTTCAACATCAATTGCATAGGGTTTGACTAGTCAATGGGACCAAGCTTACCTGGCCGATCGACTAGTACACTGTCAACAAAGTTTTGATAAGTAATGGGTCATTCCTGCCCCCACCTCCGTGAGGGTAAACTCTGGCAGGAATCCATCTGTATAGACCCCTCGGGTGCCCACTAGGCGCGCGGGGGTGACAACCTATCATGACTTATCTGACAGTGCACCATTGCACTGTCAGATAAGTTTTGCTAGATTAGCGCCGGTCGAGTAGGCTGCGGCTTTTTGCAGCCGTATCGAGACCAAAGCGCGCCTAGAAGGCAACCGGCTCACTCCCGTTTCGATACGTGCGGATACGGCCCCGCACTACTCAACCGCGGGAGCCCTTCGGGCGCGCTACTCTCGCACAATTTCCCTGACGCTGTACTAATAGGATGGCGTGCGTCGAAGCTAGCGGTTTCCTTCTGATTTAAGTATAACTCGCTCGTGCCGTCGCCCACGAGCCGTAAACCACGAGCCGTAAACCACGAGCCGTAAACCACGAGAGCCAACTACGAGAGCCAACTACGAGAGCCAACTACGGCGCGTAACACTGACTAGCGCACGACGATGGGGAGATAGATGGGGAGCGTAAGTTGCACCGTGACGAGTTGTAGATCTTCTGTGCGCCCATCGGTCTGTACACTCTGTAGCCAGTAGCTATAGGTCGGGCCCACGGTAACGCCCGTATCGACAAAGCGATAGTCAACACCCGCGGCGGCGCTACCCCTAGCTGGCAGCAAGCTGGCCGTCACTTCGATTGCATCGGCGCGTAGCCCGGTCGTGCTGCGCCAGATCCGAAAGCCCGTCAGATCCACTTCTAACGCCGTCTGCCACTGTAGTTCAATCGTGCCATCGCGACTGATGGCACGATAATAGAGCAGTTGCAGCGCAGTGGGCGGGACCGGCGTTGGGGTGGGCGTGGCCGTGCCCACTGTCGGCAGCACGGGCAGCGTTGGGGTGGCGGTCGCCGTTGCCGTTGAGGTCAGGGTAGGCGTAGCAGTCGCTGTTGGGGTCAGGGTTGGCGTCGGTGTGGCGGTCTGGGTAGCCGTTGCGGTAGCAGTCGCTGTTGGCGTTGCTGTCGGGGTCGCTGTGGCCGTGGCGCTTGGGGTTGCGGTCGGCGTTGGGGTTGCGGTCGCCGGTGGCACACAGGCAATCGCCAGCCCAATCGAATCTTCGGCATAGAAGTACCAGTTGGCGGTGAAGGGCACCTCCAATGTCAAATACTCGACCATCTCCTGCTCGTCCACGGTACGATAGGGCGTGGCCGGATTATCGGCCGCCCACCAGTTAATGCGCTGATCGTTGTTCTGCGCCGGGCCGTCATCATCGATGACCACCAGTTGAAGTTGCCAGCCGGCAGGAAAAGCACCAAGAGTCGCTGCCCTTTGATAAAAGGCGGGCAAAGCACAGTCGCCAGCACAAGCCCAGACTCGTTCAGAGGCCGTCGCTTGATAGACGCGTTGACCATCACTCCCGCTGCTACCGGCATCCACCACAAATTGGAAGGGCAAGCGCTTTACAATGAAGGTTTCAAAGGGGGCATCCAGGGAATAAGTCCCGGTGCCTTCGCCGAGATAGCGAATCGTGGGCAGCGTTTTCTCACAATCTGGGGTTGGATCGTCCGCTTGCTTCGTCGTTGTTGCCGCCACGGTTTGGGTAGTCCAAAAGAGCAGCACCAGCAACGAAACAAAGAAGAGCAGGAGGATGGTTCCTTGTCGATAAAACCACAAATAAAAGCGTTGCATAGGAACCCCCTTATCTCATCGGGGGAAATCGTCGGACAAATGTCCTCTACAGTGTACAGTGTTGATCCCCATCGCGTGCCCGACAGTTGACCGGTTATCCGGCTGTGCTACCGGGGCGCACTTGGCCTCGTCAGGTGACTAGTAATAAGTTAAACTGGTTGAAACAGTTAGTACTTTATGGTAAAATCGATGAACAGACCTATGGCTCGTCGGCAAGTGTAATTCGGAGTAAAGAGGAGGTCAAGAGCATGTTACTTACCGCCATTGAACGCGAAAAAGCGCAAATTCGCGAAGAAGGTAAAAAAGAAGGCAGCGATAGTCGTGCACAACAGATTGCGCGTACGATGTTGGCGAACGGATTTGCGCCGACGCAGATTGCTGAGTTGACCGCATTGCCGGTAGCAGAGGTGATGCGTCTACGCGATCAAGCCGCCGATACAGAAGCAAAGCCCGGTGCACAATAATGCTGGCTAACCGATAAACAGACCGATAGCCGACCTTTATAGGGTCGGCTATTTTATTTGCTGTAGAATTTCCCTCGCAAACCCTACAAATTCATTGAACTCCAGCCCATGCTCCGGTGTCTTAAAGAGTGTGGAGAGCCAAATGCAACCAAGCGACCAAACGTTAATCAACCAAATCTGTCTGGGAGAGGCGGCCGCCTTCGAGATCTTCTTTGCGCGCTACCGTAGCGCGATGCAACGCCACATCACCAAGACGATTCGTGATGAGACGGTGTGCGAGGATCTGGTGCAGGAGACCTTTCTACGGGTCTGGACGCGCGCCGAACAGTGGGATGGCAGCGGCTCGGTCAAAGCGTGGCTCTACCGCATTGCCACCAACTTGGCGCTCAACCATCTGCGCAGCGTGCGCCGCCATCCCGAGCAGCCCCTGCAAACGACGCCCAGAGCGTTACCAAAGGAGAATTGGAACGATGATGACGAATTTGCCATCCCCGCGTGGATGATCGACAGCGCGGCCGTGCCCCCCGATGTGGCCGTGGTTGAAACCGAACGGCAACGCCGCTTTTGGCAGATGGTCGATACGCTGCCGGCAGAGAAGCGGGATGTAGTCCACCTTGTCTATGAGGGTGGTATGGACCTGGGCAGCGTCGCCACGGCGCTGGCGATTCCCGAAGGGACGGTTAAGTCGCGGCTCTACCACGGCAAACGTCAACTGGCCGAGCGTTGGGGTCCGCATGATGCGGAGTGGTAGGAGAAAAGCAACGATCCACGAAGAGGCACGAAGACACACGAAGACACACGAAGACACACGAAGACACACGAAGAAAAACAAAGCCTTTGAACGCGAAGATGGTTGTCTTACGGGGACGCTTTTTGCCACTTTCCCGAATGATTTGCGCACTCCACAAGAATAGCTCAGAAAGATCTCTGTGCTCTCTGTGCTCTCTGTGTTCTCTGTGCTCTCTATGCTCTCTGTGCTCTCTGTGTTCTCTGTGCCCTCTGTGGTTCATGTCTTTACAAGGAAAGGTAAACAAACAATGATCATGAATCGATCGGTGCCCTTTTGGCACAAAGTTTCCTATGACCATTTCTTAGAGGAGCGGCTGCCCAATTTGTTGGCCGAGCGACTGCCGCTCGCCGGCTATGCGGCAACGGTAAACAACACCTATACCTGCAAAATTACGGTCACTGTCGATGGCCCAACCGGCAGCGCGAGCCATACCTTTGCCGCTCTGCCCTACCCCGACGAGGTGGGCATCTTTGCGCTGCCCACCGAGGCAGGGTCAAAGGAACTTCGTACTGTTGTGCCGTGGGTGGCGCACAGCAATCTCGACCGTGCCGCGGTGAAGTGCGTGGGCGACCTGCTCTACGATTGGGTCGATGGCCAACTGGGCGAAGCGCCGGCCGACTTGCCCTGGGATACGGCGTTGCTACGCGCCTGGCTCCCTCTTGAAAAATGGCTACACGAATTCATGCAGCGGCACCCACATGCCCAATTACTCGATGTGACCAACTGGCTGGCGCGCCAATCCCATCCGCGGCGCATTATCATCGAAGAGCGGACGGCGCTTACCACGCCGAGCCAATTTGGCCGCGTCGATCCCTTTGAGATCCCCGAAGGGCCAAATATGGGACGGATCTTTGCCTTGGCCTTGGGAGCCGCGATTCGCGATGGCGCGATCGTCATTGACGACGACAGCCCCGCCGCCATGCTGGGGACAACCACCGTCATGATTCCTTGCCTGGAGCATGACGACCCCAATCGCCTGCTGATGGGTGCCAATATGATGCGCCAGTGGCTGCCCTACCGCGCACCGGAGCCGGCCTTGGTTCAAACCGGCAACGAACAGAACGCACCCTATTTCTGGTGTGGGCGCAACCTGCTCACCGCCTTCATGCCCTGGGGCGAAGATACGTTTGAAGATGGCCTCGTGCTCAGCGCGTCGGCGGCGCACCGCTTGAGCAATCTGCACCAGGGCGAGATGGTCTGGAGCGATGGCAGCCCCTTTGATCTCTATCACAAAGTCGCGCCAGGGGATAAGCTGAGCAATCGCCACGGCACCAAGGGGGTGGTCAGCCGCATCATGCCCGATCAGCAGATGCCCCACCTCGCCGACGGCACAGTGGTCGATCTGATCGTTAGCAGCCTGCGTTTGCCGGGGCGGATGAATCTGGGGCAACTCTACGAAGCGCTGCTCGGTCGCCTTGCTCGACACGAAGGGGCACCGATCATCGCACCGCCTTTTGCTGGGCCAAGCGAAAGCGCCATTCGCCAACGGCTGACCGCGGCCGACTTGCCAGAAGATGGGCTGGAAACGCTGCTGAGCCACGGCAAGCCGTTGGCACATCCCAGCCTCGTCGGGTGGCTTTACTGGGGACGCACCAATCATTTGGCACGCAACAAAATGCTTTTTGCGGTGGATTCCTCACACCAGGGACAGCGCATGGGTGATATGGAGGTCGATGTACTGCGCCGCATTGGCGCCGTGGAAACGCTACACGAACACTTTAGTACCAGGGCGATCCCAGCCCTGACAGAGACCGTACAGCAGCAGCCATTGGTTGAACAGATCGCGGTTGGTCCGGTTGAGCAAACGGCGGCACCGACGCCGCGCTTTGTCCAGCTTCAGCAACGGCTGGCCGCCGCAGGCATTCAAGCCACCTTGGCCGCAGAGACAGTGCACTTTACCTTTGCGCCGGTTACCGGTGAAAGCCTGCAACTGGCGCGCCCCGTGCCCCATCCGTGGCTCCCCACCGCGCAGTTAACCAAAATTGGCCGACCGCCTGCCGCCAGTTCAGACGAAGAGGAGCGCGTTGCGGACCGGCCTGCCGCTGACTATCGCACGCTTCAACAAGTCAATGCCAAGCTGGCGCGCCTGGTGGCGAGTCAGGTGCCAGAGAGTTTAATTACGCCGGCCCACACGCTCCTCAAAGAGCAAGTTGACCACTATCTCACCACTTTACTGACGTCGAGCGATCTGCGGCTGGATGGGCGGGCGCTCTTTACGGGGCGGGCGGTCCTGGTACCGGGCCCTGGCCTGCCGCATGATCGGATCAGCCTGCCGGAGGAGATGGCGTGGGCCTTCTTTGGGCCACAGGTCGCGCGTACGCTGGGGACGGATGTTGTGGCCAAGCGAACAGAAGCGGCCGCTGAGTTCATGGACGAGATCATGGCCGATTCGTGGGTTATTCTGCACTATGCCCCTGCCACGGAGCCGACCGCCTTTCTGGCCTTCCGCCCGCTACGCGCAGCAGAAGAGGTGGTGCGGTTGCCTTCTTTGGCGTGCCCGCTGCTCAATGCCGACTTTGATGGCGATCAGGTCGCCATTCATCTACCCATTACAGAAGCTGGCCAGCACGAAGCAGCGACGCGCCTCTCGATTGCCGCCCACCTGACACTTGACCCCACTCTGCTAGAACGATTGACGAAGCAAGATGAAGCCATCTGGGGATTGGCCTATGACACTTTAACCGCAACCGGACAGAGCGCCATTGAACGCGCGGCTGGGGTAGCCATCTCATTGCCCGATGGTTGCCTGACACGCGCCACCTTGCAACGGTCTATGCAAACGTTGCTGGCGCAACAAGGCGCAGAGGCCATGTTGACGGCGCTGCGCAATCTGGTGCAGCTTGGCTTTGCCATTGCCGCGGGGAGTGGCTTCTCCATGAGCCCCTTTGTGGGCGATTCGATTGAAATCGCGTCCGCGGGGAAGAATGATGATCCGGCAGCCTTGGCGGTGACACAGGCACAGGTGGCCGAACAAATTCTGGCCTTGAGAGACTTTGATCGGGATCTCGGGCCATATGTACTTGGCATCAAAAGTGGCGCGATTCCAGAAACCCATCTGCGTGCGCTGACCTACATCCTCGGGGTCAGCCGCACGGTTACCGATGTAAATGGCCAGCCGGCGACCGTACACCACGGCTTTCGCACAGGGTTACAACCGGATGATTTCATCAAAATCGTACCGGGGGCGCGGGCCGGCATGGGGCAGATCTGGCAGGCGTGGGAAGCGTTGGGAGCAGCGGCCGGCACAACCCGTGCGGCACAGAGTTTTGCCATCTTAGCCCGAGCGCGCCGTGCACAGCACCCTGGGGTCGTCTTTGCGCAGGCAGCTGCATGCGGCGAAGTTGATCCGCTGGCAGATGAAGAGAGCCGACTGTTTGTGGGTCTCATCTAATTCGACTTATGCCTTATCTTGCGGTTTGTCACGCTGAATGCGTCTCCAATGGGCTAAACTTGAAGACGCATTCAGCGTGACAAAGACTTCGCGCCACAAGGGCGGTGTCCACAGCACGTGCTCAGGCCGAAGCTCCGGCCGGCCAGGTAGTGCTGAATGATGAACTTGTTAATATTCATCGTTCAGCACCCGAGCTACGCAGCGTAACAATGGATGGCGAAATTCCCTCAAATGCGTAGCCAAGTGCGCGATAGATAATCGCTCATCGCCAGCGTAAAGAGAATTGCCAGCCAGAGAAAGCCGGCCGCAGCAAAGAGCCAAGTCACGCGACTGCTCGTGCGCACGTGCATAAAGAAGAGCAGAATCAGCAGGGCTTTGGCCACGGCAATACCCAAGGCCACCGGCGTATGTAGCGGGCCGAGTTCGAGAAAAGCCGCACCATAGGTGGCAAAGAGCAGGATCAGGAGCGCGGCGTAGATGAGGAAATAGGTTTTGCGGGTGGTGTGTGTATTCATGAGAATCGTCAATAAAAGAATAATCAATAATCAATGGCTAACTGCCAATGATGGATGGCAATTCCGACCTTCATGATAGCATCAATCAATTGGGCTTCTAAGAGCGAAAAGCGGTCTCAACCGCGTAAATTTCAGCCGCTGAGGCGGCTTTTCGCTGTCAGAAGCGGGTTTTAACCCCAAGACCATTCAAATAAGACGAATGAATACGTGGAGTAGGCGTTCTCTAACGCCGTCTAGTCGAGGACAAGCCGCATTAGAGAATGCTCCTTCCTCGTTATTTGAATGGTCTTGGTTTTAACCCTGCTCTTTAAGGTCGCAATTGCCCTAGCCAATGATGGATGGCTGGCCGGTGACTTCGACAAGCCCTTCGACTGGCTCAGGACGAAGCTCAGCCGCCGTCCAGCCGTTCGTCGTTAATGCAACGGCCCTACCAAGTACAGCAGTGGATACAAAAAGACCCAGACGATATCGACAAAGTGCCAGTAGAGTCCCGTATTTTCGATGCCGTTGTAGCTCTGCGCCGAGAAGTGGCCGCGCCAGACGCGGAAGGCGACAATCGATACAATGGTGATGCCGATGATCATGTGCAAGGCATGGACGCCAGTCATGATAAAGTAGAGCAGAAAGAAGAGTTGGCTGTGCGCCGGGTCGGCAAAGTCGGCCGCGGCAAAGTTTACCCCTGGCACTAACTTCTCCTGAAAATCCAGGTAATATTCAAAGGCTTTGATGCCTAGAAAGAGCGCGCCCAGCGCCACGGTCGCCGCCAGTAAAAGCACCGTGGCTCGCCGTTGCCCCCCTTCGATGGCGTGGATCGCCAGCGCCATCGTTAAACTGCTGGTGAGCAGCACGACGGTGTTGATCGTGCCGATTGAGGCGTAGAGATGACCACTTGCCTCGGCAAAGGCTGCACCGTAAAGATAACGATAGGCAAGATAGGCCATCAGCATGCCACCGAAGAAGAGAATCTCCGTGGCCAGAAAGGTCCACATACCCAGGATCGATGCCTCGTGCTGTTGCTCCAGCGTTTCATAAGGATGGCCCAGATGGGGCTCAAGGATTGGTTGACTTTGGGTCATCTCTTACACCCCCTCTACATCTGGATAACCCGCAGCCTCTTCGATCTCGGGATACTGCGCATCATGCACCTGATCAAAGGTATGCTCATCGGGTGGCTGCAAATGATAGGCATACGCCTCATGCTCGACAATCGGGATTTCCAAAAAATTATCTTTGGGCGGTGGCGAGGCGGTCTGCCACTCCAAGCCGGTAGCCCCCCAGGGGTTTGGGCCGGCCAATTCACCATAGCGCAACGACCAGAAGAGGTAGAAGAAGGGCAGGAGATAGCCCAGCGCCAAAATCGACGCGCCAGCGGTCGACATGACATTTAGCACCTGAAATTCTGGTGGATAGCTATAATAACGCCGCGGCATTCCCATGTAACCGAGGATAAATTGTGGAAAGAAAGTCAGATTAAAGCCGGCAAAAAGCAACAAGGCAGCAAACTTCCCCCACCCTTCGGGGTACATACGCCCTGTCATCTTGGGCCACCAGAAGTGGATGCCGCCGAGAAAGGCGGTCACCATGCCGCCGACCATGATGTAGTGAAAGTGGGCGACGACAAAGTAGGTATCGTGCACCTGTTCATCGACCGGCAGTGCGGCCAGAAAGAGGCCGGTCAGCCCGCCCATCGTAAAGAGGCCGATAAAGCCAAAGGCATAGAGCATGGGCGTGCGCAACGAAATAACGCCTTTGTGCAATGTTGCCGTCCAATTAAAGACTTTGATCGCCGACGGGATCGCCACCAGATAGCTAAAGAGCGAAAAGACGAGGCTGGCATAGATCGATTGGCCGGCCGTAAACATGTGATGGCCCCAGACGAGAAAGCCAAAGATCGCAATCGCCAGGCTCGAATAGGCGATGAATTTGTAGCCAAAGATCGTCTTGCGCGAGAAGCAGGTGATTAGCTCACTCATGACACCCATACCGGGCAGGATCATGATATAAACTGCCGGGTGTGAGTAGAACCAGAAGAGATGCTGAAAGAGCAGCGGATCACCGCCCAACGCCGGGTCAAAGATCCCAATGCCGACAAAGCGTTCGAGCGCCAGCAGCGCCAGCGTGATCGCCAGGATCGGGGTCGCCAGGACCATGATCAGGCTGGTGGCGTAGATCGACCAAAGAAAGAGCGGCATCCGAAACCAGGTCATGCCGGGTGCGCGCATCTTGTGGATCGTGATGATAAAGTTGAGACCGGTGAGGATCGAAGAGAAGCCGACAATAAAGATGCCCGCCGCCGCTTGAATCACTGCCGTGTTGGAGAACATCGAGCTGTAGGGGGTGTAAAAGGTCCAGCCAGTGTCAACGCCGCCAGTAACCACGACCAAAAAAGTGATCAGCCCACCGATGATGTAGATATACCAACTGAGTAAGTTGAGCTTGGGAAAGGCCAGATCCCGGGCACCGATCATCAGCGGCACGAGAAAGTTACCCAAGGTGGCCGGGATCGAGGGGATGAGAAAGAACCAGACCATGATGATGCCATGCAACGAAAAGAGCTTGCTGTAGGTCTCCGCCTTGACGAGATCGCCAGCGGGGGTGAGCAGTTCGAGCCGGATCATGGTCGCCGCGATGCCACCGATAAAAAAGAAGAGGGTGAGCGAAATAAGATAGAGCACGGCGATGCGCTTGTGGTCGGTCGTCAGCAACCAGGAGCTAAGCTTGTAGTTGTTATTGATATAGTTCTCGTGCGGCTGCGCTTGCGTCTGTGGGCGCGGCAGGGTGATGACACTCATGGTTGGGTTCCTTCAGGCTATTCCAAGAATTAAATGATCCACGAAGACACACGAAGAAAAGCAAATATTTATGGATACTTATTTTTCTGGAGTGGCTTCGGTCGAAGTTGACACAATCGATGGTGAAAAAGTTACGGTGGTCGTCACGACGGCGGTGGTGGTAAACGGCAGTTCGCCGCGTATCTCAACGCCCTGATCGGCGCGTTCCTGTTGCTGCGTTGCACCACTATCGACGGACTGCGGCCCAGCCAGCGCCTTGATGTAGGCCACCAACTGCACAACCTGATCCTCGCCGATCTGCCCTTGATAGGTCGGCATCAGCGCCGGATAGTTAGCGACAATCTGTTTTTGCGGCAGCAGAATCGAGTCATGGATATATTGCTCATCGGCGATCACGGTACCACCATCGTTGAGCGGTACCGGGTTGCCATATAGGCCAATCAGCGATGGCCCGGCCCCACTGCCATCGGCCAAATGGCAACCGCTACAGCCGAGGCTACGGAAGAGTGTTTCGCCACTCGCGGCCAACGATTGGGGCGAACCGGGAGCGGGGGGCATGGCCGCGGTCAAGGCTTGGTCGGTCGTAAGTGCGCCGGCCAACCACTGCTCATATTGCGCCGGCTCCATGGCGATCACCCGACCGCCCATTTCGGCGTGCGAGGTGCCACAGAATTCAGAACAGAAGAGGTGATAGTCCCCGGCCTTGGTCGCCTCGAACCACAATGTCGTAAAACGCCCCGGCAATACATCCTGCTTCACCCGAAAGGCGGGGATGAAAAAGCTGTGGATCACATCCTGCGAGGTCATCACCAGCTTGACCGGGCGATCAATCGGCACATGCAACTCAGCAATCTCGCGCTGTCCTTCGGGATGTTGGAACTTCCACATCCACTGTTTACCGACGACGTAAATCTCCAGCGAATCGGGCGGGGCCTCGTGCAAGTCGACATAGAGATTGGCCCCCCAGGCAAAGATGCCCAGCGAAAGCACCAGTGGAATCACCGACCAGAAGATCTCCAGCCGCGTGCTCTGTTCCACCGGGTCGCGGCGACTGACCTTGGAGCCGCGCCGATACTTGATAATAAAATAGACCACAAAGATGACAATGAGCAGCGAAAAGAAGAGGGCAAGCGCGATGAGCGTAAAGTAGAGCGCATCGACCTGGCCCGCCACACTGGACGCTTGCTCAGGAAAGAGTGGGAAAGGCATGATTCTTCTTTTCTTGTCGGAATAGAGTAAAGAGCAAACCGCCCAACATGAGCACCGTTGCCAACCCGGCCACCTGCATCACCCGCTCGACCACAATGCCATATTTGCCGGTGACGGGATTGTAGTGATAACAGCGCAACAACAGTTGGTCGATCGGCGAGCCAATTTTGCCTGCACCTGCCTCGACCAATCCCAGCCGCAGATCCTGGACGGCATAATCAAGGCCGAAAAGATAGCGCGCGATCTTACCGGCGGGGGTTAGGAGCATGATGCCGGCGGCGTGGGCATATTGTTCCTGCGCGGCATCATAGGCAAAGCGAAAACCGACGCTGGCCGCCAATGTATCAACGGCAGCATGATCACCGGTCAAAAAGTGCCAGCCCGCGGCCGCGTCGGGGTGCTCGTGTTGGGGATCGTATTGCGCCAGATAGGTTGCTTTGGCAGCGGCTGCGCTGGTCGGTGTCTCGGCCGGGTCGATGCTGACGGTGATCACATCAAAGTCCTTGCCAATTGTAAAAGGTAGACGGGCAAAGCTGGTCGCCATGCCCTGCAAGACGAGCGGACAGAGGTTTGGGCAGTGAAAGTAGGTCAGTGCCAGGATCACCGGTTTGTCACCGAAATAGCTAGCCAACGGGGCCGCCTTGCCAGTTTCGTCGCGAAAGGGCAACGCCAGGGGCACCTGTTCGTCCAGCCGCTGATCAAAGCCGACCGCGTCTAAAATCGCATCCGCTTGCTGACCAGTATCATGGGCCAACGCCACTTGTGGCTCCCCAATAAACCCGAGGATGAAGAGGGCAATCAGGAGGCAGCACAGAGGCCTTGGGGCGTGAATGTTTCGACGGTTCATGGTTGCTGCGCGCCTCCTGTACTCTCTAACTGGTAGGCCGGTTTGGCCGAAAACAAAGCGGGTGGCTCCTGGTCACGCGCCGACAACGGTTGCGCCACCAATAGCTGCATGGCATCTGTAATCGGGATGCGCGCCACGCCATTCGCCTGATCGACCCAGCCAAAGCTGTCCAACGTGCCATGCTCCTCACGTTGATAGGTAACCATATCAGCCGCCGGCGCAATCCAGAGTTGTGGTGGGGCTGGGGTCGTTGCAGGTTGGACTAAGGTTACCGGCGTCGGCTGCGGGCGTGTCCCTTCCAAACGGCTGGTCAGCAGGCGGACGGCAAAGAGGCCGACGATGATCGAGAAGAGCAATGCCACCGTAGCAATCGTGACGCCCCGCACGCTCACATCGCGCGGTTCATAGCCCAGGGTCTCATGTGCCGTATCAACCGCATGGGCAGGCACATTGGCCGGTGCCTGTTTGACCCCCTGGATCGGTTCAGCCACTTCGGCCGCCGTCGGCTCTCGTCTCTGCACTTGAGATTCACGGGTTTGACGATCTTCGGTCATAGCTTTCTCCGCACGGATTGATTGCAATGGCAGCGGGCTGGATGCGGTGGCGCGTGGTAAAACCGGTGCCGTTAGCCAGTCATAGCACCACCGGCCAAGCAACAGACCACCCAGACCTATCAACAAGCCAGCCCAAAACCATGGCCACCCATTGGCAGCCGCCGGCAATTCCTGCACCGTATCTGGTGCCGATTCAATGGTAGCTTGGGGCGGCATGATCTTCCTCTTGGTCGGCAAGCAACTGCGCCAGCCGTGGGTCGCCTTCGGGCAACAATGGGTGGCGGGCGAGAATCGAGCTAAATGCCACCAGCCAAATGCCGCCAATAGCCACCAATGTCGTCAGATCCAACCAGTGCCAGATCCAGCCGGTGCCGCTAAAGGCGGGCGCAACCAGCCAGTACGTATCGAGCATGCGCATGAGCAGAATCAGCCCCGCCACGCCGGCGACCAACCGCAAATTGCGCTTCCATTCGCGCGAAAGCAGCAGCACAAAGGGCAGTGCAAAGTGAAAGAGCACAATTGCCAACGCCACCCAGACCCAGCCACCGGCCAACCGCCGCAAATACCAGGGGATCTCTTCTGGTAAGTTGCCCGCCCAGATTAACAAGAATTGCGAAAAGGCCATATAGGCCCACAGCATCACAAAGGCAAAGAGCAGGCTCCCAAGGTCATTAAAAATTTTGGGCGTCACCACCTCGGCCAACGGCGGGCGGTTGGCAAGGAGTGCAACCACGACCACGACCAAAGCAAAGCCCTGCAAAATCGCGCCAGTTGCCACCATTGCGCTATAGATCGTTGAATACCAATGGGGCTCCAGCGACATGATCCAGTCGATAAAAGCAAAGGTCACCGTCAAGCCGAACAAGCCAAGGCCGATCCCGCTCAACTTTTGCAGCCGGCGCAGCAGCCAGGGATCATTTGTGCGATTGAGTTCGAGTGACCAGCGGCGCAGCAGATAAGCGAGCCCGCCCCAGACCACAAAGTAAAGCAACGCCCGCCCCAGAAAGAAGGGGATATTGAGATAGATGGCTTTGTGTTGCAACAGTTCATCGGCCGCCACCGCCGCCGGATCGGCCCACTGATAGACGTAGATCAGGCCAAAGGTCAAGGGGATGAAGAGCAGCGCCAGCAAGGGCAAGGTCATCATACTCGCCTCAAGCGGTCGCCGCATCACCGTGCCCCAATCGCCACCGGTCAGGCTGTGGATCATCACGATCGCCAAGCAGCCAAGCCCCATGTTGAGCCAAAAGAGATAGGCAAAGAGATAGGCGCGAAAAAACTGGGCCGGGTTGATAAAAACGCCCAGGAGACAGAGCAGAATTGCCACGCCACTGGCCATCAAGCTGCGCTGTTGCCAGCGGTTGAGGGCGGCCCAACTTTGTTGGCCACGCTCGGTAATTGAGTTCATTGTGCTGCCCCATTCAATGCGTCTTGGAGATTTGCCGGCAACGTCGCCACATCGGCATTTTGACTCAACTGCAATGCCCGCACATAGGCGATAATCGCCCAACGATCTTCGGCAGGGATTTGGTTGCCATAGCTGGGCATGACGCCGTGGCCGTTGGTGATCACATCAAAGAGATAGCCCACCGGTGCCGCGCGCAGCCGATCCTCGTGCAACGAGGGTGGTGACGGGAAACCCCGCTGCACGACCATGCCATTGCCGTCGCCGGTCTCACTGTGACAGGGCGAGCAGTAGATATTGAAGCGTTGCTGACCCCGCTGCATGACCGCCGCTGTCACCTGAAAGGGGAAGATCTCCGCTTGACGACCATCCTGCATCCCGTTGTAGAGCAGCGCATCCGTGCGGGCCAAGCCCCGAGCCACCGTCCCCGGCACGAGATGGCGCGAGGCCTGGCCATCGGCAAAGAAGGTGCTCTGCTCCAGCGGTTCGTAGCGCGGCTGGTAAGAGATCTTCTGTACACAGCCGGCAAGCAGAAAGAGGATAGTTAGCAGCAGGAGACCTCCCAGGCTAGAACCTCTTCCCTGCCTCACTGCCGTTAAGTTAGCAAAGAGGCACGAGTATTGCGCATCCCCAGATGCGCATCTCGCCCGAGTGGGATCAGCGTCTGGGGACGCTGAGTACTCGTATGCGGTCCTTAACTTAACGACAGTGCCTCCCTGCCTCACTGCCGTTAAGTCAGCAGGGAGGCACGAGTATTGCGCATCCCCAGATGCGCATCTCGCCCGAGTGGGATCAGCGTCTGGGGACGCTGAGTACTCGTATGCAGTCCTTAACTTAACGGCAGTGCCTCCCTGCCTCCCCCGCGCCCAAAGGGCACCCGGGGGGAGGTGCTTAAAACCCCCTCCTTGATATCGGCGAGGGCTGGGGTGGGGTAGCTTATTTTGGGACATCGTAGACTCCCTCGGTTTGGATCCCTTCGGTTGCCAGGTTCTCCAGAAATGCCCGCGTCTGCTCATAGTCAAAAATGGGATCGCTCGTCTCGATGTAGAGAAAGAAGCGATCCTGGCTGGCGCGGCCAAACTCGGCTACATTGAAGAGCGGATGATAGGGTTCGGGCAGGCCGTTGAGCGCAAACATGCCAAAGACGGCAAAGATGGCGGCGACCAGCACCGTCGTCTCAAAGGTGACGGGGATAAAGGCCGGCCAACTGTTGAGCGGCCGCCCACCAACATTGAGCGGATAGGCGTAGAGGTTGATCCAATATTGCATGGCAAAGCCCCCCACCCCGCCCAATAGGCCACCGGTCAGCACCACCAACGGCACATGGGTGCGGCGAAAACGCAACGCATCGGCAATCTCCTCGACCGGGTAGGGGGTAAAGGCGTCCATGGCGCGATAGCCAGCACCATAAGCCCGCTGCGTCGCCGCCAACAAGGTTTTTTCATCGACAAATTCGGCCACCAGACCGACGATTGTTTCATCACTTGCCATAAGTAATTCTCTTTGCGTGTTGCGTTGTGCGTGTTGCGTTGTGCGTGTTGCGTGGACTGCTGCCATGCCTTTCACACCCACCTGTCCATTCACAATTCACAATTCACCATTTACAATTCACCATTCCTACGCCCCTGCCGTTCCCTGCGCTCTTCCTCTTCCGCCACTTCGGTCACCAATTCACGCATCTCAAAGATCGAGATCATCGGCAGCACGCGCACGAAGAGAAAGAGCAGCGCCACAAAAAGACCAAGCGTGCCGGCCAATGTCGCCCAATCCCAGAAGCTCGGTGTGTAGTAGCCCCACGACGAGGGTAGAAAGTCACGGCTTAGACTCGTCACGACGATGATAAAGCGCTCGAGCCACATGCCAATATTGACTGTCAACGAGATCACAAAGAGGACGACCAGGTTGCGCCGCATCCGCTGCGACCAGAAGATTTGGGTAAAGACCACATTGCAGGCGATCATCACCCAATACCAGAAGGCATACGGCCCAAACATGCGGTTGAGCATCATATACTCTTCAAAGCCATTGCCGCTATACCAGGCCATAAAGGTCTCCAGCAGATAGCCATAGGCAACGATCAGGCTGGTCGCCAACATGATCTTGGCCATGTTGTTGAGGTGCTGCATGGTGATAAAGTCCTGCAAGCCGTAAGCCCAACGCAGCGGAATCGCAATCGTCATCACCATAGCAAAGCCGGAGTAGATCGCGCCGGCCACAAAGTACGGCGGGAAGACCGTCGAGTGCCAGCCAGGGACGATGCCCACGGCAAAGTCAAAGCTAACGATGCTGTGGACCGAGACGACCAAGGGTGTGGCCAGCGCCGCCATTAGCAGATAGGCTCGGTTGTAGCGCTGCCAATGGCGGGCCGAATTGCGCCAACCCATGGCAAAGAAGCCGTAGATATATTGCAACCAATGATTCTTGGTGCGATCGCGCAAGGTCGCCATGTCGGGCACGAGACCGATGTACCAGAACATCAGCGAAACAATGCCATAGGTGCTCACCGCAAAGAAATCCCAGACGAGTGGGCTGCGGAACTGTGGCCACATGCCCGTGGTGGCCGGGTAGGGGATCAGCCAGTAGAAGAACCAGGGGCGCCCCAAGTGCAAAATCGGAAAAAGGCCTGCGCAGGCAACGGCAAAGAGGGTCATCGCCTCGGCAAAGCGGTTGATCGAGGTTCGCCACTCCTGGCGCAGCAAGAGCAGAATCGCCGAAATGAGCGTGCCGGCATGACCAATGCCGATCCACCAGACAAAGTTGACGATGGCAAAGCCCCAGGCCACCGGCACTTGAATCCCCCAAATGCCGACGCCCACGGCAAAGAGATAAGAGATGGCAGCAAAGAGCAACATCACCAACAAAAAGGCAATTCCAAAGCCAATAGTCCAGCCCCAGCCTACACCCCGCTGCTGCAACACAATCGCGCTGATCTTATCGGTGACCGATTCATAGCTTTGGCCCGGTGCCAACACTGGTGGATTGGGCGGAAGTGATCTTTGTTGTGTCATGGAGTTGATCCGTGTTGCGTGTTGCGTTTACGTTAACTGTGTCTAACTTGTTCAACCGGTAATCTTTGTGTGGCAGTTTGGGCCTGTAGGGACCATTAAATTTAGGAGCCATGTGTATCAGGCTAAAAAATAAGGGCCGTAGCCAACACTACAACGGTACCCATAGGCTTCCCGGGAAGCAACTGATTTTCCGCAGCGCACCCTGAATTCTAGGAAAAAATGACGCTTGAATCGACAGATTTGCAAAGAAAAGGCAGGTTAGCTTATGCAATTGCAAATCCGTTGCTTCTAAAATCGGCTGTAGTGTTCCTGAAATGCTTACCTTGCTACACATGAACCAACTGAATTCAGGAGCAGAGGCAGCAGAATGAAGCCTAAACTCAGTCATCCCGACGGGACGTGTAGCCAAGCACGACACTAGCCGGAGCGCTCAACCATGCTGCAATCTTCTCCCGCAAACTCCACCTCCACGGTAATATGGGCAAAATCCGCGTCATCGGTGACCGTGTGGGCGGCCCGCTTGACTGCCAGAATCGCATCTTTGGTTGCGTTCTCAGCAACGACAAGATGGGTGGACAACACATGGTGTTCCCCATCCAACGACCAGACGTGTGTGTGGTGGGTCGATTGCACCCCGTCAATCGCGGCCAGTCGGTGTTCAATGACCGGCAGATCAACTTCGTCAGGGACCGCTTGCAAGAGCAGCCGCATTGTCTTGCGCAGGTTGTTGACCGTGTTATAGCCCACATACAGCGTGATCCCAATCGACAGCAGCGGATCAAGGATTGGCAAATCGGCAAAGAGCAACACGATACTCACCACCAATACGGCGATCCAGCCCAACACATCTTCGAGCAGATGCCAGCCGACCGCTTGGGCGTTGAGCGATTCACCGCGCCGTACCCGTAGCGCCGCAAAGCCGTTGACCGCAATCCCCACAATAGCAAAGATCATCATGCCTTGGGCATAAGGCTCTTGGGGGGCCCAAAGCCGAGGCACTGCTCGCCAGAGCACCACAACCGAGCCGCCAATCAAGACCAGCGTCGTGATCATCGCCCCGAGCAACGAAAAGCGGCGATAGCCATAGGAAAAGTGGGCATCTTCTCGCTTTTCTGCATAATTTTCTAGATACCAGGCGAGCCCCAGCGAAAGGCTATCGCCAAAGTCGTGCAGCGCATCGGAGAGAATGGCAATGCTGTTGGTCCACAGGCCACCAATGATTTCCAGAACGGTGAAGCCCAGATTGAGAAAGAAGGCGAGCTTGAGATTGCCGCTTTGCTTGTGGTTATGGCCGGCGTGGGACATCATTCTCCTAACTGTTTTGTTAGATACATTGTGATCCTGAATTATAGATTCCTGCCTTCGCAGGAATGACAGTTTACGCTTAACTTACTGGCAGTGCCTGAAGCCCGTCCCCAAGAGCAAGAAAGTGGTCAAATCTGCATGATGTTGGCGGCTTCGCCGCCAACATCATGCAGATGAATAATTTTTTCCCTTCTCCCCCATAACGGGGGAGAAGAGGTTGGGGGAAGCGGGGATGTCGACCCCATGTGTAACATGAAAAATAAGACTCTGTAGGATCTCAGTTGACAGTTGTAGTTGACAGTTGTAGTTGACAGTTGTAGTTGTAGGTCACTCTTGCAGAGTGACATCAGTGTTTCGATGCGCATTTGTCACTCGACAAGAGTGACCTACGATCGCTGCCAGCATTTGTCACTCTAAAAGAGTGACCTACGAGCGCTGCCAGTTTCTTGTCAACCTCCTGAATTCCCAAAGAACCAAAACTAATTCATCACGCTACGCATTCGGCATATCCGGATTGGGATTGCGTACCTCCGCCAGGTAAGTTGTGCGTGGGCGGGTGTTGAGGCTGCCCAGCAGCGCATAGTTGAGCGGCAACGCCTTCTGCTGCGTCACCTCGGCATTGCCATCGTTGATGTTGCCGAAGCTGATCGCCCGTGTGGGGCAGGACTGCTGACAGGCGGTTTGAATTTCACCGTCACGGATGGGCCGCCCCGCTTTTTCAGATTCAATGCGGGCGTGGCTAATCCGCTGCACACAGTAGGTACACTTTTCCATGACGCCCCGTTCACGCACAGAGACATCGGGATTGCGTCCCAGCTTTAAGCTCTCCGTCGTCCAATCTTGATATTGTAAAAAGTTAAAACGACGCACCTTATAGGGACAGTTGTTGGAACAGTAGCGGGTGCCAACACAGCGGTTGTAGACCATGTCGTTCAACCCTTCGTCGCTGTGCACCGTTGCCGCCACTGGGCAGACCAACTCGCACGGTGCGTTTTCACATTGCATACAGGGCACGGGCTGAAAGAGTGTCGCATCGGGATCTTCTACGTCGCCGGTGTAATAGCGGTCAATGCGAATCCAATGCATCTCGTGGCCACGGCTGACCTCCTGCTTGCCGACGACCGGCCCATTGTTCTCCGCCTGACAAGCCATCACACAGGCGTTGCAGCCAATGCAAGAAGTGAGGTCGATACTCATGCCCCAGGCATAGTCGGTGTAGTCATGGGCGGGATAGAGCGAAATCTCAGGTGATTCCGTCTCTTCGGTCTGCGCAAAGTGGGGATCAGCCTGGTATTCCGCCAGCGTCGCCGACATGACCAACGAACGCCCCTCCATCGAGTGGTGGGTGTGGGTGACGGCCAACGGATAAGTCTCGCCGATCTTGCGCACTTCTAAACCGGCGGCGAACCAAGGCGCAGCACTTGTGCGCAAGCGATAGGCGTCAAAGCCAGCCCCTTGCCCAACCTGTCCCGCCCGCGTCCGCCCATAACCCAGGTTGAGCGTCACGGCACCATCGGGTTGGCCGGGTAGAATCCAGACCGGGGCATTCACCGTGTACTCCCCGTAACGCAATTCGATCATATCTTCGTTGGCGACGCCAAGTTGCGCTGCGGTGGTGGGGCTGAGCAGCGCTGCATTGTCCCACGTCAACTTGCTGAGTGGCTTGGGCAATTCCTGGAGCCAGCCGTTGTTGGCAAAGCGCCCATCCCAGATCGTCGAGTCAGCGCGAAAGGTTATTTCCAACGGGGTGCTCGCTTGGTCGACAGCAGCCGTTTGGGGGGAAGGGGCCAGCAGTTGTTGGGCAAAATCGCTGCGCAACGGGATATTGCGGGCAGGCAGTGCGGTGCCGGCCACCACCCCAGCCTCGAGTGCCGTGCGCCAGGCCACCTCAAAATTATCACTTTGGCTTTGGGTCTGCCAAAAGGTACGCACGATGTCGAGCCCGTTGGCTGCGCCCTTGCCCGAGAGTGCAGCCAGCAATTCATAGGGCGAATGGCCATCGTAGAGCGGCTCGATCAAGGGCTGAATGAGACTGATCGTGCCGTCGTAGGCGCGGGCATCGCCCCACATCTCCAGTGCATGGGTGGCGGGCAGATGCCATTGACAGTAGGTCGACGTCTCATCGTGGTAGAGGCTCAGGTGGATCGACTGAGGCACCTGAGCCATCGCGGCCGCAAAGTCAATATCCGCCGGTGTGCTGTAGACGGGGTTGCTGTCGATGATGACGAGCAGGTCAACTTCGCCCCCACGCATCGCATCGACTAAGCTTTGCAGCGAGGTCAGTTGATCGACCGATCTGGAAGCCACTGGATTGGTATAGGTGACGGTTTTGCCGACGTTGCCGAGCAGGCTGTTCATGGCGTGGGCCAGCGCGTGCACCACTGGTGGCTGTTCGTCACCGACGATCACCAAGGAGTTGCCGGCGTGCGCTTGCAGATCGGCGACGAGCGCGGCGATCCACTTTGTCCGCGCGGCAGTGGGTGCCGCCGTCCCTGCTACATCCACCACGCCAAGTTGCGTCGCAATAGCACGTACGAATACTTCAATCTCGCCGGCACGCAAGGGCAGGCGGTGATCAGCTGTGGCACCAGTAATCGTTGGCGTGCACTCGACCGCATAAAGGCGATTCATCGCAAGCTGGCCACCACTCAAGCGGCGCTTGTCGCTAAAGTCACGGGCATAGCGCACGCTGCCCGGCATACCCATCAGAAAATCGGCGTCGAGCGCCAGGATCGTCTCAGCCTGGTCAAAGTGATAGACCACTTCCAGATCGGCGTCAAAGGCGAGCAGTGCGCCAGCGCGCGCAGAGTCGCGGTTGATCGGCTCATATTGGTGCCACTGTGCCTGTGGGTACTGTTGGAGCAGCGTACCGATCTGGTTGGCCAATGTCGGTGAGGTCACCGTTTCGGTGAGCAGACGCAGGCGGATGTTGTTGTCAGCCATCAATCCTGTGAGCTGACCGAGAAAACTACCCCAAGTGCTGATCTGGCCATTGTTGAGCACCGTCTGCGCCCGGTCGGGATCATAGAGATTGAGAATTTCTGCCTGGGTAATCGCATTGGTTGCGCCCAGGCTGGCGGGATGGTCGGGATTGCCCTCGATCTTAGTGGGGCGACCTTCGTGGCTCTCGACCAGGATGCCCGTTGCGTAGCCGCCCAGTGTGGCTGCTGTGGCAAAGAAGAGTGGCTTGCCCGGGATAATTGTCTCTGGCCCTTGCACATAGGGTAAAATCTTTTCGTTGCGCGCCTTGGGTACACAGCCGGCCAAGCCAACCATTGCCAACGACGCACCCATGAGTTTGAGAAAGGTGCGTCGGCTCGGCAGGTCCAGCGCCGAATCGAGCCACTGCGCCTGGCGCGGCAGTTTTTCACGCAGCAGCGCTTGAAAATTGTCGCCGTCGACAAATTCATCCAGGCTACGCCAATAGGCTTTGCCGTGCTTGCTCTGTAGCTCGGTTTGTACGTCTACAAGCTCAATTTGCATCTTGTCGGCCATGAATCTCTCTATGTTCCTGATTTTGATTGGATCGAGCCTAGCGATGACAGGTATTACAGCTCGTCTTCTGCTGGATGTGATATTGCTGCACCAGTTGGGTGCCCAATGCGACTTGATCGGCAGGGGGTTGATAGGCCATGTTAAAGACTTGGTCAACGGGGCGCACATATTGCTCGGGGTTGCGGTGACATTGCAGACACCATTCCATGTAGAGCGAGGCCGACTTCCAAGTCAACGGCATCTCATCGACCTGGCCATGACAGGTGTTACAACCCACCCCTTTATTGACATGAATGCTATGGTTGAAATAGACATAGTCGGGCAGATTGTGCACACGTACCCATTCGATCGGTTCCCCACTCTGATAACTGGCGCGCACTGGCGCTAAAATCGGGCTGTCCGTATAGAGCTGTGAGTGGCAGTTCATACACGTTTCCGTCGAGGGAATCCCGGCAAAAGAAGAGTCTTCGACCGAGGTGTGACAGTAGCGGCAGTCAATACCGTCATCAGCAACGTGATGTTTGTGGCTAAAGGGGACCGGCTGTTGGCGCACCACATTCTCTTCGGTGATGTAGGGGGACCGGACATAGATCCATAAGAGGACAAAGAGGCCGGCGACGATAAAAACAGCGCCGAAAATGGTCACTTTGGAGATACTATTGGTGCTGGGATGAAAAATCTGCATGGAATGTTTACTGTGAGTTGGCTGACTACCCTAGCGGTTGCACCTTTGTACAACGCGTTAGGAAACGCTGAGGTAGTCAAGGATAGGCTGTTCATTCATCATGCGCATCTATAAATCAATGCAACAACAACCTTAGGTTCGCGCCACCGGGTGCGGCGGGTGGTCCCCAAAGGTATAGAGGGTGGATATATCCCGAGGTATATAGTTCTATACCGCTCCACTCCCAGAGAACACGGAGCAGGTGCATTCGACAGAGCGGGTGTGATATAATGGCTAGGGATCGCCCAGGATCGATCCCTAGCCATATCACCAACATAATAGGTTTCTGACAAGCTGGTGATGAAGGGCTGATAGCAAACAACGCTTGGAGTGTTGCCAATGAAAAGACGAGTTCTATATAGCGAAGCCAATTACGCAGCGATTGTGCGCAAGAATGGCTATTTCGTCGACAAAACTGCATACATTGCCAAACTGGAACAGATACAAAATCCGGTCTTTTTACGTCCGCGTCGTTTTGGCAAATCTTTGCTCTGCTCGATTTTGCGCTATTACTATGACTACGGAGAGGCCAAGCATTTTGCGGAACTCTTTGGCCACACCTGGGTTGGTCAACAGCCAACCGGCCAGCAGAATCAGTACATCGTCCTCTATTTGAATTTTTCGACGATTGCCACCGGGCCGACGATCGAAGCGATTGACCAAAGTTTTCGCCGACAATGCAACAATACGCTGAATAATATGCGCATCCAATACGCGTCACTGTTGGATACGATGCCGACACTTGATCTCAGCGCACCGGTGGCGGATAATCTGAGCGTTTTGCTGGGCCACATCTGGCAGGCCGATTTACCAAGGATCTTTGTCATCATCGATGAGTATGATAATTTTGCCAATCAACTTGTCACCGGACATAAGGATCTGCTCTACCAACAACTGACGGCGGAAGACAGTTTTTTTAAGTCATTTTTTAAGACATTAAAAGAGGGGCGCGAAACCGGCGCGGTCGTCAATGTATTTATGACAGGCGTCTTGCCGATTCTGATTGACGAGTTGGCATCGGGCTTCAACATTGCTTCAATTATCACGCTCGAACGGGAGTTCGCGGCGATGCTGGGCTTTACGCAGTCAGAAGTTGATCGGTTGCTGGATGATATCTATATGGAACATAGCCTGGATCCGGCGACCCGGCGGGAGGTTGACACTGTCATCAAGAACCATTACAACGGCTACTATTTTGTAGATCCGCAAGGCGAGGCACTCTACAATTCGACCATTTTGATGTATTTTCTCAACCATCTCACGCGCTATCACGAAATGCCCGAGTATTTAACCGACCTCAACTTACGCACGGATCTTAGTTGGGTGCGTCGTCTGACGAGCGCTAATGCCGGTGATACAGAAGCCTTTGTCACCCAGTTAACGACTGAAAATCGCATTGCCTATGACAAGAATTTTCTCACGACAAAATTCAACACGACCCAATTCTTTCAGCCAGGCTTCTATCCGATTTCGTTTTTCTACTTGGGTATGCTCACACAGCAAGATAACTTTTTTCTGTGCCTGCCCAATCTCAATATCCGTCAAATCTTTATTGAATATTTCAACGAGTTACATCACATTGATGTCTCGACCCGCTATTCAGAATTGATGCAAGCCTTTGTTAACCAGCCGAATCTAGAAACGCTCTTTGCCGGCTATTGGCGCGAATATATTGGGCAATTTCCAGAAGCGATCTTTACCCAGGTCAATGAAAATTTCTATCGCAGCACCTTTTTTGAACTGTGCAGCCGTTACCTCTCCAAATGGTTCACGTGGAATCTCGAACGTTCCTACCCATCGGGCAAGAGTGACTTAGAATTTGTGGGCAAGTACCATGAAAAATTTGCGGGGCTGCGCTGGGTCATTGAGTTTAAATACTATTCCAAGAGCGAGTTTCGGAAATTCAACACCACCATCGAAGCATTTGAGCTCCAGGCTGAGGATACCCAGCAGCTCGCTGGGTATGTCGAGGAATTGCGGCGCGAAGTACCGCAAGCACAGATTGCGCAATATGTAATTTACTGTTTTGGCAACCGAGGGTTTCGCATCTTTGCGCTATAGCTAGACGACGATTGAAATCCTCGCTTGACATGCAAAACCCAGTAATTTGAGTAAACGTGCTACCCTTCGGGCTCGCCGTTGCGCCCAATCAATGCCTCCGACTCAATAAAAATGCGCTTGACATCCGGATGGGCATCGCGGATGCGCTTTTCCAGCCGGTCGACGCTCTGCGCAACTTCGGTGTTGGAGAGGTTGCCCCGGAATTGTACATCGAGATTGAGCAAGATCTCGTTGGGGCCAAAATGCATGGTCAGCGGTCGCCCCGCCCGTTCGACGCTAGGATCGCTTTCCGCCAGCCGACGAATATCCTCTACTGTGGCCGTGTCGGCGCTCTCGCCCAACAAGAGGCCGCGGCTCTCGTAGGCCAGCAACACGGCCACCGCGGCCAGCAACAGGCCGATCCCAATCGAGGCCAGGCCGTCAACACGTGGATCCGCCAGCCGATGCGAGAAGTAGATCCCCAACGCGGCCAATGCGAGACCAATCAATGCCGCCGAATCTTCAAAGACGACGACAAAGACGGTTGGATCTTTGCTGTTGCGGATCGCTTGCCAGAAGCTGTCCTGTGGCCGGAGGCTGCGTAGTTCGCGCAGGGCAATCGTAAAGGAGGTGCCTTCAAAAAGGACGGAGAGTCCCAAAACCACGTAATTCCACAAGGGATCTTCCAAAGGAGAGGGATCGCGCAGGTGCACAAAGCCCTCATACATCGACATCCCGCCACCCAAGCCAAAGAGCAGAATCGCCACAATCAGGCTCCAAAAGTATAACTCCTGGCCGTGACCAAAGGGATGATTGGCGTCGGCCGGTTTGCGAGCGCGCCGGATACCAAAGAGCAGCAGCGCCTGATTGCCGGTATCGACAATCGAATGGATCCCTTCCGAAAGCATGGCAGAGCTGCCGCTGAAGAATGCGGCGATAAACTTTGTTACCGCTACCAGCAGATTGGCACCAATGGCACCATAAACGGCGATCGGTTTGCTGCCGTGTCCAGAGGCCATGCTTGTTCCTTTCTGGTTTTAGGTCAATCCAAAATTTAAACTATCCACGAAGCGCACCAGGTAGCCAGCTTTCAGCGCCGCGCGGCTACGACAATTTCTGAAGCCAACCCCCGAGTAGTGCTGTGTGTATGGTGGCGCAACGCCCACATGTGGCTATCCAGAAAATCCAGCACAGCAATGGGACGGCAACCACCCACACTGGCCGGTTGCAATTGATACCGCAGTTGCCAGCCCCCCATCACCAGACGCGAGAGCGGCGTGGTGCCATAGGTTAGGCTGGTCAGGCAAAGGAGCCCCTCAGGGGCAAGCACCCGATGTGCCTCGGTCAAGAGTTGTTCAATCTCAGCCACCGGCAGCAGATCGAGCACATAGTTGCTGACAAAGCGGTCAACCGTACCGTTGGCAAGCGGGAGCACCATTGTGCCGCCGGATTGCAGCACTGCAGAGCGTAGCCCAAAACGCGCCACTTGCGTTGCAGCCAACCGCACCATTGTGCTACTTTGATCCAGCCCCACATAAGACGCGTCAGCAGCTAGTTCCTGAGCCAGCAGCGTGGCGGCGAAGCTACCGGTGCCGCAGCCGAATTCAAAAACATGGCGCGCCGCAGCAAAGTCGGCGTATTGACGGAGCAGCGCCAAAGCGGGCGCTTCAAAATAGCTACCCTTTTCCTGACCAATCCCCAAGCGGTCATAGATGGCTTTCGTGTCGGTGTGACTTAACATAATTTTGCGCTGCTTTCGATGATGGATTCAATAAAGCTGATGCTACACGCCAGCGGCCGGTAGCCAGCCACCGCTGAAGTCGGCCCGCTGCAACCCGCGCACCAGGTAGGGACAGTCGCGCATGAGTCGCCAGATCAGGCTGCTGCGATAGTTTTCCGTCATGATCACAATCGGTCCTTGGTTGATACCCAGGTGCCAAGAAGAGATCCAGCCCATTGTGGACTGTTGACCATTGGCCGTCTCGTTGGGATAGGTGGGGTTAAATGAGCCTTTGAAACCATAGGGTGCCGTCTCGCCGGTATGCAGTTCCGTCAAAACTTGCAACGTCGGCAGCACGATTTCCGGCGCAAAGGGCAATGATGCCACGGCGGCCCACGGCGAGAGGGTGCCATCATCGGGGCCAAAGGGTACCCCGCGCGCCAGGTAGGCATGAAATTGGCGTTGCTGCCCATTAATTTCGATCACCGTTTCGCCCGGGCCATCGCTGGCAGTGATGCCCCAACAATACTCATCATAGCAAGCGAAGTTGTGCGGGTTGTCGATCGCATATTGTTGCTGCGTGTAGGTAGCACGCCGGCTGTTCTCAAAGTAATCAATGCCCTCGGCGCGCATGTACGCATCTTGAATCCGCCGGAAGTCGACCCAGAGGTGCGAGAATTGGTGGATAAAGAGCGGCCCGGCGTAGAGCTGCTCATAGCCGTAGAGCGTCTTCCACTGATAGGTACTGGTCCAGGCGGCGTAACTCTCGGGCGGCAGCGGATGGGTGGGCGAGCCAAGTCCCAATAGATAGAGGAGCAGCGCCTCGCTGTACCCCAGCCAGCGGTTGACCACGAAGCCATTTTCCGGAGTCCACCCCATCGAAACGCTGGCTTGGCCATCCTGCGCCCACGGCCAGTCCACACGGCGGTAAAGCATATCGGCCAGTTCACGAATTTCGCGCTCCACCCCATCGGCAGCCTTGAAGTATTGCGCGGCGGTTAAAGCCCCGGCCAACAAAAAGGTCGTGTCAATCGTCGACAGTTCACTCTGCTGTTTGCGTCGACCGTTGGCCATCTCTAAAAAGTGATAATAGAAGCCCTTGTAACCAGTGGCATCGGCCGCTCTGCCTTGCGGACTCTGCCAAAAGAAACGCAGCGTAGTCAATGTGCGCGCCGCCGCCTGGGCGCGGCTGATCAAGCCCCGCTCCACCGCTATTGGATAGATCGTGAGTGCAAAGCCAACCGCAGCAATACTGGCCGCGCTGCGATCGCGCGTGCTGTCAGCGATCAGCCCGTTTTCCGGATTTACTTCATTCCAAAAGTAGTCAAAGGTGATGCGCTGCAGGTGGTCGAGCAGTTCGTCATTGCCGCTATCGCTGGGTAGCTCCTCCACGGCAGCGGCTTGGGGCAGCGCTTGTTCTTCATCGAATTCATTCATGGTTGGCGATAGTCAAGCGTGAGTGCCGCCACGCTGTGGGCCGGCAAAGGGAGTGTACAGGCAATGCCAGCATCGGTGGTGCGCCAGGTGAGTACTTCGGGTTGCAGGGTCGACGCTTTGTTTAGTCGCGTCACCTGATCATACCCCAAATAGTCCGGTTTCCCCCAATCTTCCCACAACGCACGCGGATTGGCATGGTCGTCGTCGATCCGTTCAATGGTCGAGCGCACCGGCGGGGTGGCCGCGGTCAGCTTGATGGTTACCGCTTCCGCGGCGAGCGGATGTTTGGGCAAGGCATGATTGACTAACAAAATCACCAGTTGATCACCCCGACGGGTCACCCAACAGTTGACGGTGTTATGCAGCCCGTCCACGATTAGTTGTTCATCGCCGGCGCGATGCAGCAGCTCCGCCGCCCGGTAGGCCGGCTTGGCAATTCCGTGGATCGTCTGCAGGCCAAAGCCCCCATGAAAAGGTTGCGAGGAAAAGTAGTTCTCCTCAAAGATATCGGAGAAGGTCCAATAGCTGTAACCATCAACCACGTTGGCGACATCGAGCCAGCACTTCATGGCAAAGGCCGCGGCGTAGGGTTCGTCGTGGCGGTGATAGAAAGGGTTGGAAGAGGTGCTCCACTCGGTGTAGTAGACGGGGCGACCAGCGGCGCGGCGGCGGGTATCCATGGCCCGCTCGTGCAGAATCCCCCGTTTGGCGGCGGCGAGTTGCGCGTCGGTATCATCACCCGGCTTGCCAAAAGCATCGGTGGGGTAGTGGTGGGTCGAGACAAAGTCGGCGGGCAGATTATTCTGGTCGCAAAACGCAACAAAGTCGTCGATCCACTCGTCGTTGGCCGTGGCCGGGCCGCCAACAGACAACCCTTCATCGACCTCTTTGATCGCATTGACCGTGCGGCGATAGAGTTCAAAGTACGCTGCCTGGTTCCCCGTCCAAAAGGCATTGAGATTTGGTTCGTTCCAGACTTCGAAATACCATTTGCGCACATCCTCCAACCCATACCGGTCAACCCAATGGTTGACGAGCTTGTGGATAAAGAGGCCCCACTGCGCATAATCGCTCGGTGGGGTTACATTGTCGCTGTAGTAGAAGACGGTTTTGTTGCCCGTAGCCAGCGCCGACGGCATAAAGCTTAGCTCTACAAAAGGATACATGTCGATCGTGTGGAGGAAGTCCATGATTTGGTCGGCATTAAAGAACGAATAGATCAGCTCGCCCCGCTGTCGGGTCAGCGTACCGACATCATCAGAAAGCAAACCATGAAAACGCACGTGGTGCACGCCCAACTCCTCGCGGCAGCGCTGTAGCTGCGTCTGCCAATCGGCGCGCAACGCTAGCCGCGCATAGCCGCTCCCCACCGTGTGTTCCCACACATGAGGCAACGGGCTGCCTTTTTTACTCACATCACAGACAAATTCCGGCATGGCTAACTCCTCACTTCTCCTATACTTCTCAAGCGCTCTTCGGGTCGGAAGACTCAATCGGCTTCCTGCTCGGCCTCTTCGCCATGCTGCACAATATCCCCTTCTTTAAAGAGAATATCCTGCAGAATGGTACGCCACTTGGGTTTGCGCCGCAGCAAGAACTCCAAATCCATGCCAAAGTGTTTAAACTCTTCCCCTTGCGCATTCGCCATAATGGCGCGGGCTTGGGTATCCTTTTCCAACGCCAGCCGTTGTTCGTACCAGTTGATTGCCTCTGCCTCTTCCGTCAACGAAGCAATCATGCGGGCGAAGGTGCGTACTTCTTCGGAAAGCTCATTCACCGGTTCGTGATATTGGTCAAAGCCCATCGTCAATCCCCTTTCACTTGGTATTGTGGTTCTTTGGGATCTCAGGGGATTGACCCGCTTTGGTTTCGATATGCAAAAAAGCGGGCTACTCAACCACCGCTCACTTTGTCAACCCCCTAAGATCCTGTTAGCCAGTATTGTTTACGACTCGAACAGCTTCTTGATTCTCTCTACAACGACCCCGTCTTGCGCATCAGGCCACCGTCAATAAAAATTGTTGTCCCGGTGATATAACGAGCAGCATCAGAGGCGAGATAGGCGACCAGTTCGGCGACTTCTTCGGGTTGACCGACGCGCCCCAGCGGGATCGAGTTTTCCAACGCTTTTTTCTTCTCGGGGTCATTGAGCGTCTTGTCGTTGATCGGGGTGGCGATGGCACCAGGCGCAACGTTGACGACGTTGATTTGATGGGGGGCTAATTCGAGGGCGAGGTCGCGACAGAGCATGCGTAGCCCGCCTTTGGCGGCACAGTAATCAGCATAGCCGGGGAAGGCAAGATCCTCGTGCACCGAAGAGATATTGATGATCGTGCCGGGGCTCCCTTCCCGTACCAGTTCACGGGCGACGGCCTGGCTACAGAGAAAGACCCCTTTGAGATCGACGGCAATCGTGCGATCCCACTCCGCCTCGCTCTTTTCGAGAAAGGGCGTTGATGATTCAACGCCGGCATTGTTGACCAAAACGGTGATCGAGCCAAGGCGTTCAACTGTCTGCTGCACCATGCGCCGCACATCATCGCTGTTGGAGACATCGCCACCCACGGCAACCGCTTTGCCGCCCGCTTTATTAATTTCCTGGACAACGGCATCACCCTCACGCGGTTCACCATGATAATTGACCGCGACGGCCGCACCTTGTCGGGCCAGTTCCAATGCCGTGGCCTTGCCAATGCCACTCGTTGCGCCGGTGACGAGAGCGACTTTGCCGGTTAGATTCATTGTTCTTTCATCCTTTGCAGGTAAAGCGGAGGCTGAGCTTGTCGAAGCCGAAGCGGCGCTTTGGCTTCGACAAGCTCAGCCTCCGCTCGCCATGTAGACATCTACGTCACTGGTAATCATCCGCCGCGACCTCGGTTTGTGGCGGTTGCACGGCTTGCAAGGCGGCGTCGGTGGGGGTCAACTCAAGCCGAGTTGTATTCATTTCGGTGAGGTAGCCAGTGCTCCAATCGATCAGGGTAACGAGCTTGTTGCGCAGATCGGTGATGCGGACGAGGTGAACCGCGCGCCAGCCAAGCCAGCCGAGGAGGCCACTGATCACAATGCCGTGGTTTTCGATCAAACCTTCGCCCCGCCCCAGCGAAAGGGCATTACCGAGCGAATGGTAGCGGTAACGCTGCTGGGGTTGGCCATGCAGCGCCCGCTTAATATTTTCAGCTACGCTCTTAGCTTCACTGACCGCGGCCTGTGCCAGCAGTGGCACCGCTTCGCCACTTTGCGCATCTTCGACATGGGCATTGTCGCCGAGCGCATAGACGCCGGGTCGTCCCTTCAGTTGCAGATACTCATCGACTTGCAGACTGCCGCCTTTGCCATGAGGGGCATCGAGTGCCGCCACCACATCGGGCGCGCGTACACCGGTGCTCCAGATCACGAGCTTGCTGGCGATCTGACGGCCATCGTCGGTGGTCAGCGTCTCCGCATCAATTGTCTTTGCTCGTGTCTCCAGCCAGACTTCGACCCCAAGGGTGCGCAGCCGTTGCAATGCAATATTGGCCATTTTGTCCCCCATGTGGCCCAGCAGCTTTTTGCCGGCCTCAATGAGATGCACGCGCACAGCGGTGTGGTCAATGGTGGGAAATTCGATGAGCAACACGCGGTTGAGCAGATCAACCAGTGCGGCCGCTGTCTCCACCCCCGTCGCACCACCGCCGACGACGATAAAGGTCAGCAACGCGTCGCGTTCGGGGCCAGGCGATGTAATCGAGGCCTGCTCCAAACAGTCAATGAGCTTGTTGCGGATGGCAACACCCTCTTCCAGCCACTTCATGGCCAGTGCGTGTTGTTGCGCACTTTCATTGCCAAAATAGTTGGTCGTGCTGCCAAGGGCAATGGCCAGGTAATCATAGTGGGCAGGGGCACCGTTGTTGAGGTGTACCTGCTGGGTGTCGAGATCGATCGCAGTGACCAGCGCCTGCTGAAAATTGATCGCCTGTGGGCCGGTCGCTTCGCGCACGGGGTGCGCGACATCATACGGATCGAGCCCCCACGCCGCCACCTCATAGAGCAGTGGCGTGAAGAGGTGATAGTTGTGGCGGTCAATCAGCGTGATGCGGAGTTGACCCGGTAGCGCTTTGGCCAGCTTACGTGCCAACGTCAAGCCGGCAAAGCCAGCCCCCAGAATCACCACATGTGGCTTGTCAACCGCAGGGGCCCGTGCCGGGCGGCGCTGTAACAGTTGCCGCCCCAAGAAAAGAGCGCCCGCGCTCACACCAATGCCGATTGAAATTTTCTGTAGACGCTTCATTGGTTGCACAATCCTATCGTTATTTCAATCATGACCGGCCGCCATTGCCGGTCGATTCTCGCCCTGGATATTTTCGCGGCCTTCCCAGCGGAAGGGCCAGCCGGGCAGGAAGGCACCCAGCAGCAACGCCAGAATCGCGGCATAAAAGGTCCATTGATAGGCACGTTCAAAGCCGAAAATATATTCCTGGCAAAAAGTGGTAATATCCTGCCCCACCGTGGCCGGCACGCCCAGATTGCTGTTGGGCAGCGCACAGAGCGTGGGGTTACTGGCAGCTGTAGTCGTGCCCGACGTGGATTGACCAGACGTGGATTGACCGGCTTGTGCGGCCGGCGCAGCTTGGGTAACAGCAGGCGGGGCCTGTTGTTGGTACTGCTCCATCCGATCGGCCAGACCGGGGGCGAGGGCGCTGGTCAACACGGTGGCGAGAAAGGCCACGGCCAACGACTGCACCACTTGGCGTGTCGAGTTGATCAACGCCGAGGCGCGTGAGACTTTGGGGCCGGCCACCGTCGCCAACGCCGTGACAAGCGTCGTCTGTACGGTTAACCCCAGCGCCAAGCCACGCAGAGCGAGCAGAAAGAGAATCCAGCCAATGGGGGTATCGAGCGTCAGTTGTGAAAGTTGCCAGGTGTTGATCACCAGGATCGTAAAGCCGGTGACGACCAGTGGGCGAGCACCAATGCTGTCATAGAGGCGCCCAGCCAGCGGTGTTGCGATAGCGGCGGCCACGGCCAGAGGCAACAAGATAAAGCCTGTTTCCAAGGCCGAGCGCCCACGCAGCACCTGCAAGTAGAGGGGCAGCAGGAACTCTGCCCCAAAGAGCGCCACCACGCTCACCCAACCCACAATCGCGGCATTGGTAAAAATGTGGCTGCGGAAGAGACGCAGATCGAGCAAGGGAGTCTCGGCCATAAAGAGTTCGATCAGCACAAAGGCTACCAGACCCACAAGACCAATAACGGTAAAGGTTACAACACGCGGCGAGGTCCAACCCTGATCGGCAGCGACTGAGCTGGCATACAGAATCGAGCCCAAACCGACCGTCGAGGCGAGCAAGCCCCAGAGGTCAAGCGATAGCCCTTCCTGGCGCTCTTGCTGCTTGAGCCACCACGACGCCAACCCAATGCCGAGCAGCCCAATCGGAATGTTGACAAAAAAGATCCAGCGCCACAGCCCTTGATCAACGAGATAGCCACCCAAAATGGGGCCAAGCGCCGGTGCGGTGACAATGGCGATGCCAAAGATGCCCAATGCCGTCCCCTGTTCCTTGGGAGGAAAGGCGGAGAAGAGTAGGGCTGTGCCCAGCGGCAACGCAATGCCACCGCCAAAGCCTTGTAATGTTCGTGCCCCAATCAGCAACCAGAGACTAGGCGCAATGCCGCAGAGCAATGAGCCCAGCAGGAAAAAGCCGAGGCCGGTAATATAGGTGCGCTTCATGCCAAAGCGGTCGCCGAGAAAGCCGGAGAGTGGGGTGCTGATCCCCAGCGAAAGCACATAAATGCTGATGATCCATTGCGATTCATTAACGCCGGCGGCAAATTCTTCTTGCAAGGTACGGAAGGCAATATTGACAATCGTCGTGTCAAGAATGACCATGAAGATGCCAAAAATGACAGAAATCAACACTTTCCACTTGTATGGAAATCTTTCGGGGGTGGAAGCCCCGGATGGCTCATAACTCATAAAAACACTTTCTGCTGTACATTAAAATCTGATGTGTAAATAGCCATGGATACACACGGATGAACACAGATGAACACAGATGAAGAAATCAATATTTGTGTTCATCTGCGTCCATCTGCGGCAAAAATTTTCAGCGTTTTTGGTGCCGCTAAGGCATGTTACCTGTCCTTTAATTATCAAACGAGTTCGCGCACGCGATCGGCAAAAACGGTGCCGGCAATCTGCATCCGGTTCGGCTCACCCCGCGCCAGCGATTCCGCAAATTTGAGCGCCTGATTCGGCTTAATCTTGGCCGGCATCGGTGGCTCATTGGGGTCGACGACGGCTTGAACCAAGACGGGCCCCGGTGTGTTGAGCGCCTGCTCAATTATTGCGCCACACGTCGCTTGCTCATCAATGGTAAACCCGGTGCCGCCACAGGCATGGGCAAAGGTGGCAAAGTCAATATCGCTTAAATCGCAGCCATATTCTGGGTTACCCAAAAAGACCATCTGCTCCCATTTAATCTGGCCCAATGTACCGTTTTTGACAATAAAGACTTTGATGGGCAACTTATATTTAACGGCCGTGACAAAATCGGCCATCAACATGGAAAATCCACCATCACCAACAAAGGCGACAGATTGACGATCCGGGTAGGCGATTTGGGCCGCAATCGCATAGGGTAATGCGTTGGCCATGCTTGCCAGATTGCCAGAAACCGTGTGGAGTTGGCCGCGCTTGACGGGGATATAGCGCGCCCACCAGGTCGTATTGGTGCCGCTGTCGCAGGAAACAATGGCATCGTTCCGTAGCCGCTTGCCCAGCTCCCACGCCAATACTTGCGGCTTCATTGGCTTGTCGTCACGCGTACCCCGTTCTTCCATCAGCTGCCACCACGCCTGCATCCCCGCTTGTGCCTTCTCCAAAAAGTTGCGTTTCGCTTTGCGTTGCAGCAAGGGAATGAGGTGACGCAATGTCTCACGGCTATCACCAACTAACCCCACTTCGATTGGATAACGCAGGCCAATGCGCATGGGATCAATATCGAGTTGGACCGCTTTGGCCTCGCCTGGCTTGGGATAAAATTCAATATAGGGGAAGGAGGTGCCGATCATCAAGAGCGTGTCGCACGTCTGCATGGCATCTTCTGACGGCTCTGTACCCAACAGGCCAATGCCGCCCGTGGTGAACGGACTGTCATCGGGCACCGCGGCTTTGCCCAGCAGCGCCTTGACAATCGGTGCACCCAGCAGATCGGCGATCTGTTCCACTTCGGCACCCGCCCCCAGCGCCCCGGCACCAATTAGCAGCGTCACCTTCTCACCGGCGTTGAGCAGATCAGCCGCACGATGAAGCTCTGCTTCGGCTGGTAGACCAGCGCTGCGCGCAAAAGAGACGGCGGTATGATTGCGCACGTTACGTTGTGAACGTTGATCCTCGCCCAGTTCTTCGTCTTGAATGTCGGTGGGAATGGTGATGTGAGCCACGCCACGATACATCAATGCGGTGCGACAGGCCAGTTGCGTCACATTTTCAACATGGGCCGCGCCCATAATCCGGTTGTTATAGACCGTCACATCCATAAACAGTTTGTCCAGCTCGACATCCTGCTGTGTATAAGTGTGAATCAGATCGTGAAAGGCCATGCCCGTGATAGCTAATACCGGTTGGCCATCGAGCTTGGCATCGTAGAGGCCATTGAGCAAGTGAATACCACCTGGCCCCGAAGTCGCGAGACAGACGCCCAACTTACCAGTGTACTTGGCATAGGCGCAGGCCATAAAGGCGGCCGCCTCCTCGTGGCGCACGTGGATAAAGCGGATCTGCTCCTGGTGGGTGCGCAGCGCCTCCATAATCCCATTGATCCCATCACCCGGTAGGCCAAAGATGACCTCAACACCCCAATCAATTAACGCTTCGACCAGTACATCTGCGGCAGTTGTTGCCATCGTTATTCCTCAGTTTCGCTAGCAAAGATTACTTATTCTTGTCAACAATGGTCGCGCCTCAGCAGCAATCGCAGTCTAGATGGCGATATACGCAATAGGTATGACCTAGGTACACACTTTTAGCTTCTGATACGGTATTCTCTATGAACGGATTTTGGTCTTTGGGCTCTCAGAGGATTGCCCCACTTTGGTTTCGATACGCTCCCAACAGCTGGAGCTACTCAATCGCCGCTACCTTTGTCACCCCCCCGAGATCCTGTTGAGCCCGAATTTTCTGCAAGACAGAACCATAGATAAGAGAAAGGACTTCGCCTAGGCGAAGTCCTTTCTCTTATCTATTATTGTGCGAGCTACTGCGATCTCAGGAGCCTTACCAGCGTTTTTCGCGGCCCCTAGCGAACCTGCGCATACTGCGGCACCGGTTCAGCTAGCGATTGCTGACTACGGGGCATAGGGGCATCGACCTGATGAAAACGTCGTTCGATAGCAGCGCCATTGGGTTGACGAGGATATAGCCGTGTGGCGTTGGGATTGTTATCAAAGCGACCGGTCATATACGCATGCCGGCTGTAGCGATTGCCAGGTTGAGACGCAGGTCGTTGATCGTGCGACGAGGAGAGGGCATCAAACGCCTGTGCCGTTACCCAACCAAAGAGCAGTTGCAGACCTGTCATCATCAGCGTTTGGGGCACTGGTTCCTGTGTCGGTGGCGGTGATAGCTTGAGCGCCGGCACGACGGTGGACGCAGTTGTGCCAACGAGCGCACCCAATAGGAGGCCATGGGTATTGGGGGGCAGTTGGAGCCGGTTTTGTGCCAACGCATAAATTACACCCCATGTCGCGCCATAGCCCCAATGAACAGCCTGACCAGCAATCGCCTCGAGCTGCTCATCTGGGAGCGTTCCCCAAAGCGCCAACATCACTGATTCCACTAACTTATCCTGTGGCTCCTTTGGCTGATCACGCTCGGGATCGAATGGAGCAGTCTGGGGAAGAACGTAGGGCATCAACATCAGACCTGCTGTCAAAGCCGCCGTGCCGGCAAGCCCGGCGATGGCCCCTTTACTAATTAATTCGAGTGTACTTTCCTGCTGTGCCATAACAAGTTCCTTGCATCTCCCACTGTGGTTTGTCCAGGCAAGCCTTTTTATGAAGGTAATCGACCTTTGCAAACCAGCAGTGACACTTCAATCGAACAATATCGTTACCATAGCACACCGTCAAGAAGAGCGAAATAGGACGTGGTACAAAGGCATAGCCCACGAAGGGCACATCTGTGTGCCCTACTTGGCAAGAACACGCCGCACCATCGGTCGCTGTTGCTCAATGGGAATCGTCGTGCGGTGGCGCGTGTAATAGTAGACTCCAACCGTGACACCAACGGCACAGACGACCGCTTCGATGGCCAATGTTTCCGGTACACCCACATAATCCGCCAAGACACCGGTGATGAAGCCACCAATCGGCGTGCTACCCGCAAAGAGCAGGAAGTAAATACTCATCACCCGTCCACGCAGATGATCTGGTGTGTTGAGTTGCAGCAACGTGTTGCTGGTAGCCGTATAGGCGATGCTGGCAAAGCCAAGCGCAATCAGCAGCGTGACCGTCACCGGGAAGAAGGAGGTAAACGCCACACTCAGCAGCAACAGTGAAAAGAAGGCCGCGCTCGTGAGTAGAAAGGGATAGGTGGTGCGCGATTGATAGGCCAACGCCAGCGCACCAAGCAACGAACCAATTCCCATAAACGCAGTCAACGCACCAAAGCCGATGGCATCTGTATGGAGCACAAACTCGGCGATCAGCGGCAGCGTGACGGAAAAGTTGTAGCCAAAGATGCCGAGCGAGACCATGACGATAACAACAGCCAACGCACTGGGGGTTTGGGTGACATAACGCACACCGTCCCCTACCTGGCGAAAGATATTGCCCCGTACCGGCGCCGGCACAGCAAAGAAATGTTCGGGGCGCATCGCCACCAAAGCCGCAAGGACACCAATAAAACTGATCGCATTGGCGTAGAAGGTATCGGCAATGCCCAACGTCGCAATCATCAGACCACCGACCGCCGGCCCAACAATGCGCGCGGCGTTGAAGAGCGAGGAGTTCAAGGCGATGGCGTTGGGCAGATCCTCACGACCGACCATCTCCACCACAAATGCCTGACGCGTCGGGTTGTCAAAGGCATTGACCATGCCCAATAGCAACGCCAGGATGTAGATATGCCACAGCTGCACCAGGTTTGTACCGACCAGAATGGCCAATATCAAGGCTTGGATCGCTGCCACCGTTTGCGTGAGCATTAAGAACTGGCGCTTGGGCACGCGGTCGGCAAAGACGCCGCCAAAGAGTGAAAAGAGCAGGATCGGCAACGTCTGCAACGCCGTCACGAGCCCAACGGCAAATGGCGAAGTGGTCAGCCGCAGCACGAGCCACGCCTGTCCCGTCATTTGCATCCAAGTACCGGTCAGCGAGATCAACTGACCAAACCAAAACAGTCGATAGTTATAATACTTAAAGGCTTGAAACATTTTTAGCATAGGAGGACTTTGCCTAGCTTTCCTCGCCTGTAGCGGCGACAAACGGTACAAGAAGATATTCAGTCTATCACCAGTCATCCCTACAGGACAAACAACTTTTTTAGACTAGCCTTACCCCTCCTCAATCTCAACATCGTGCTTCTTGGCCGCCCGCTTGATCCGGTTTTTGATCAGCTCGACCTCATCTTTGTCATACTTGGCGGCGTTGTCTTTGTGATTGATATAGCTCCACGCCGCGCGCACATGTTCGGCGGTATCGATCGGATATTTGTTATTCACCGAATCGGCAAATTCGACATCGCCATACTTGTGTTCGCCCGTCTCGGGGTTGACATCGTCGCGACGATCGATCTTTGTGCTACGTTTGCTCATGATCATCTCCTTCCATTATTTACCTACACGAACAGCGTGACCCGTACGGATCGCTTCTGCAATCGCAACAATGATTCGCACATCGGCCAGCCCTTCTTCACCAGGAGTCCACGGCTGCTTATCGTTGAGAACAGAGTCGGAAAAGTGATCCATCTCGGCCGCAAATTGGTTGACCTGGGGCAAATCGACTGAGATCACTTCGCCATCCGCTTGCTGATCATCACGGACGCGCAGGGCCAAATCGCTGTAGGCAAAGGCCGGATCCATTTCGATCATGCCGGATTGGCAGTGGACACGATAACGTTGGCTACTGCTGCTGGCAAAGCTGCAATCGCAATGGGCCAACACGCCCGAGGGAAAGCGCAGGAGAAAGCTCACACTGGCCGGCACCTCTTGAAAGCGTGGATCATCCATCGGTTGTTCGGCAAAGGCGATTACTTCCAGCGGCTCTTCGCCGGCGACATAGCGGGCGGCATTGATCGAGTAGATGCCGATATCCTGCACGGGCCCACCGCCCAGGGCCTTTTTTAAACGGATGTTGGGTGCATCCACATTCTGACAGTTGCTCGACGCAAAGGTGCGGATCGGGCCAAACGCCTTTTGTTGACACAACGCCATCACGCGCTGATTAAAGGGTTCATAGTGCAGACGATAGGCGATCATCAACTTGTGCCCCGTCTCCGCGGCCACCGCAATCATCTGTTCGCACTCGGCAACGGTGGGGGCCATTGGCTTCTCGCAAAGCACATGCTTGCCCGCGCGCAGCGCACGAATCGTATACTCGGCGTGCATGCTGTTGGGCAACACGATGTAAACCACATCGATCGCTGCGTTGTCGGCAATTGCGTCAAAGTTGTCATAGTCATAGAGGTTCGCTTCGTCGATGCCATATTGATCGGCGGTCTGCCTGGCTTTTTCCCGATCGTCGCTCACCAGGGCGACGGGTGCCGAAAGCGCGCACTCTTCAAAGGCGGGCAGGATCTCATCCAGCGCCAACGTGCCCAGGCCCACCACAGCCCAACCAAGCCGACGGCCGCCAGCGGCGGCAGACATTGTCGTAAAGCTACTGCTGTTTCTTTCCATAGAGGCTCTGTCACATTTCGTTGATTAAATTCACCCCAGGTCGATGAAAGGTAAGAACTTAATTACTTAATACCTTCGCCAAACCTTGTTTTGGCGGAAATTTCCAGATGTCATTCCTGCGCAGGCAGGAATCCATCTTCATGTTACACGAGTAGATTCCTGCCTGCGCAGGAATGACGGCTCTAATTTCTGAAATTGGCGAA
>DAOUCA010000008.1:0-34518 GCA_034432375.1 Caldilineaceae bacterium | reverse complement strand
CGCCAAACCTTGTTTTGGCGGAAATTTCCAGATGTCATTCCTGCGCAGGCAGGAATCTACTCGTGTAACATGAAGATGGATTCCTGCCTGCGCAGGAATGACGGCTCTAATTTCTGAAATTGGCGAAGGTATTGTTTGACTCATCTAAATAAAATGTCGATGTCTATTCGCTCGGCTGAGCGATGTACCGATACCCTGCATACATGTCTTCGACCATCTCGCTCATCACACGCGAAACAAAGCGCACGGCGCTAATGGTGCGTCCGTAGGGCATTCGTAACGGCCCGATTACACCAACCATGCCAGTTGTCTGATTTTGTACACCATAGCGGCCAATCACAAGGCTGATATCCTGTAAATCAGAATAGCGGCCTTCTCCGGCGATCATCACCTGAATTTCATTGCCGCTGTAGAGATCGCCGGCAAAAAAGTCCCCCAGCACCTGCTCTAGCAAAGAGCGCTGTTCAAAGACACGAACGATTTTACGCACATCTTCGCCGCCGGCAAATTCGGGCGCTTCCAGCACCTGTACCAATCCATCGCGATAGATCTGCGCACTGAATTGATTATCCAACCCTTCGATAATTTCAGCAACCAATAGCGCAACCTGTTGTGCAAAGGGGCTCAACCCATCACAACTTTCCGAAATTGTATCGGCATCGGCTTTGGCCAAGTGGTCATTCAACTCATTGCTGACGCGGCTCAACTCTGGCTGTTCAATCGACCGATCGAGATCCAAGAGCTGTTGTTTGACCGTCCCATCTTGTAAGACGAGCACTAACAAGACTTTGGTATCGTGAATGCCAACGAGTTCCAGATGTTTATAAAAATGTTTGACGGCCCGCGGCGCGGTTGCAATCGCCGCGCTTTGTGATGCGCGTGCCAAAATCGCCGTGCTCAACCGTAGCCATTGATCCATCTCTTGGCGAGCCTGCCGAAATTGCACACGAATTTCACTGCGCTCTTCTGACGGCAATTCAGCGTCGATCAACATGTGTTTGACAAAGTATCGATAGCCCGCGTCAGTTGGAATACGACCCGCGCTCGTATGGGGATGGGTAAGTAACCCCTCTTGCTCCAGATAAGCAAGATCGTTACGGATTGTCGCCGGGCTCACCCCCAATTCATAATTTTGGACAATCGTATTGCTGCCTACCGGTTGCGCATGTTGTACATATTCTTGAATGACAATCCTAAGCACATAACGCCGACGCTCGGATAATTGATAGATGTCCATCATTTTGCAATCTTGTTCAGGCCACTTGACAAAAATAACTACTTGTAGGAATAGACTACCATTCATCATAGCAAAGCCGAACAGATGTGTCAATCATTTGTCTGAAAGCTACTGCTTAATATGAATTACGGTTCGTCCCCAGTAGCCATTGTAATAAGGTCCGCAGGATGATCTGAATATCAAGCGCAAGCGACCAATTTTCAATATACCACAAATCGTATTTTGTGCGCTCGGCAATCGATGTGTCACCGCGCAAGCCATTGACTTGAGCCCACCCCGTCAACCCGGCTTTTTCGCGATGACGATCCATATAGCGGGGGATACTTTGTCGAAACTGTTCAACATAGACCGGTCGTTCGGGCCGCGGGCCAACCAGGCTCATATCGCCAATTAAAACATTGACCAACTGGGGCAACTCATCAATGCTAAGCACACGCAAGAGGGTGCCCAAGCGCGTACGCCGCGGATCATCCTCAATCGTCCAGCCGGGACCATGCGATTCGGCATCTTCACGCATTGAGCGAAATTTCAGGATATGAAAGGGACTCGCATCCAACCCCATGCGCTCCTGCGTAAAAAAGACGGGCCCTGGACTTTCCAGCTTAATCAGAATCGCTGTAATAAGCATCAAGGGGCTAAGCAGAATCAACCCGGCTGTGCTAAGTGTAATATCCAATCCCCGTTTTAGGGTAAGCTTCCAGCCTTGCAATGCCACATCGCGAATAGTGAGCAGCGGCAACCCGCCCAAATCGCCAATGCCCACCTCACTGGCCATGATCTGAAAGACATCAGGAAAGACACGAATACCCACCTTTTCCCGTTCACAGAGGCTTATAATATTGACTAGCTCCTGATGGCTACTTTCCGGGAGGCCGATAATGACCTCATCAACAACGAATTTGTCGATGATGCGCGGGATATCGAGCGTCGTACCTAACAGCGGTACGCCAATCTCCTGTGTCCCTTTGCGTGTGCTATCGTGATCAATGTAACCAACGATCTGATAGCCCAGCTTGGGGTTTTGGATGATTTTGCGATAGAGCATTTGTCCAATTTCACCACCGCCGATAATCAACACCCGATCATCCCCAACCCCATGCGCCTGTGCCTGCCATTGAATCTGCGCGTGGATGGTGCGTAAGACCATCAGAACCCCAATACAGAGTATGGTGCCATAGGCAAATAGCCAGCGATGATAGTCGGTACGCACCGTCAGTTCGAGCACGGCAACCGTTAGCAACGTGGTAAAGATTGAGAAGGTGACAATTTTAAAGTATTCATCAAAATGGTTGATCGGCCGACGACGCTGGTACATGCGCTGCGTAAAAAAGCTGATCACCAAGATGACCGATGCGATGGCCGGCAAGAGCCAAATCTCCTGCCAAAATGGCGCAATTTCGTTGGCCGGATTTTCAAGCCCCCGGCGCACCAACAGATAGGCCCCATAATAAGAGGCCCATACTGCTGACACATCGAGCAGAATCAACGTAATCACAAAAATAAATTGTGTACGTTTCATCAGCATGGGCCGCCGGGTACGGCTGCTATATTTTTGGTAGGCTGTTGTTTCCGTCAAACTCTGTTGCATTGGCACCCTTGGTTCAATTGCAAAGTAGTGTCTAAATTTTAGCACAATAGCGCACATCCGGTCAAAGGATCGGAGTGGCTTCTTTATAATACTGGAGTCTGGCGAAAATCACACCTGACAGGTGGCGTCCAGTGGTAACGCCCCATTCGCCTAGCGTAAGTCGGCTTAAGCCGACTTCGGTTGTTAGCCTGAACTTTAGTTCAAGGCAACCCATGCCTGAGTTGTTACGACTTTTAAATGATTAGTCTAAAAGCTTGCTGCCGGCCCGCACCAATGCGTTTTCAAGCAGCGCGTTGGACGAGAAATCCGTCAGTTTGAGCGCGTTTGCCGCGACAGCGACCATCGCCTCTTGGGGCATTAGGCCAATTAGTTCGCTGCGATCAATGGCCGTGCCTTCTGCTGCTGCCAATCTTGCTACTTCAGCAAAGAGCAAATGGAGTGAGGTCTGCCGAAAATCTACTAAATTGATGCTCACCTGCGCCTCGCCATTGACCAGCACACCGATGGCGCGTACGGCAGGTAGCCCCCCGTCGCGCTCGCGGATGGCACGCGCAATCCGTCTTGCAATTTGCAGATCCGTGCTCTGCAGATAAATGTTATAGGCGATCAGAAAGTTGCGCGCACCCACAATGACCGCGCCTGCCGGCCCCACATGCTGCGGGCCAAAGTCTGGCGCACGGTGGGGTAGGGTAATCTCTTGCGCCAGTAACTCATAGCCCCCGCGCCGTACATCGGCCAACAATCGTCGCTCGGCGTGCTTGGCTGCCGCTTCGTAGAGATAGACTGGTAGTGCCAACTCGCGCCCAATGCGCTCCCCCAATGCGTGGGCTAACTGCACACAGTCTGCCACTGTGCTCTGCTGTAGAGGAACCAGCGGGATTACATCCGTTGCCCCCAATCGTGGATGTACACCTTGATGAGTTGTGAGATCGATTAAATTGGCGGCTACCTGCGTCGCTCGAAACAGTCCCTCTACAATTGCCGCAGGTGGGCCAGCAATGGTGACCACGCTACGGTTATGATCCCAATCGCTGCTATAATTGAGCAGCAGAACTTCTGGGGCTTGAATTGCATCAAGAATCGCTTGGATGACCGCCGGTCGCCGTCCTTCGGAAAAATTTGGAACTGATTCTATGATAATAGCTGATTCTGATATATGATTCATGACGATTCCCTGGCGTTCTGGCGCTAGCATTGCCAAAGCTTACGCTAACCTGATGAAATTATAAAATTTTTATTTCAAAAAAAAGTCACATGCACTAATGTCTGAATCTAACGTCACTCTTTCACCTTTGCGGCCTTCTTCTAATTGCCCCACGCTGCCAATTCCAGCTGTTGTTCCCATGCCAGCCGTTGCCGCGGCCGCATGGGATAAATTCGTGCTTGCGCACCCGCAAGGCCATCTGTTGCAAACAAGCGCATGGGGGCAATTGAAGCGGCAGTTTGGCTGGCGCGATGGTGGCACAGCACTGGTCGATGATCAAGGCGCAATATGTGCTGGCGCAATGGTGCTCTTTCAACAAACAGCTGGTCTCACTCTGGCCTATGCACCCAAAGGGCCGTTGACCAATTGGCACAATCAGACGGTGACTGCCGAACTCTTCCTCCAATTGCAGGCCCTCTGCCGACAAGCTGGAGCTGTTCTACTGAAGATTGAACCGGATCTACCGGATACTGCCGACAATCGCGCGCGTTTGCGCAGCTACGGTCTACAACCTAGCCCACAAACCGTCCAACCACGCAGCACCATTATGCTGGATATCTGCGGGGATGATGATACCATTCTACAGCGAATGAAGAGCAAATGGCGTTATAATGTGCGTCTGGCGGCGCGTAAAGAGATTTCGGTGCGCGCGGCAACCGCGGCTGATCTGCCGATGATTGCCGAATTGATGCAAGAGACAGGGGCGCGTGATGGCTTTGCCGTCCACAGCGCCGCCTACTATACCCGAGCCTATGAACTCTTTGTGCCGGAGCATGGTGTCTATCTGTTGGCCGAATACGCAGGTGAACCCATTGCGGCAATTGTTGTTTGCGCCGTCGGCAACACCGCTTACTATCTGTGGGGAGCCAGCAGCGATCGCGAACGCAACCGGATGCCCAACCATGCCCTCCAGTGGGCAGGGATTCAGTGGGCAAAGGCACATGGGGCGAGCTTCTATGATTTTTGGGGAATCCCCGATGCGCTTGGGCAGCTTGCCCAAGGCTTACACAATGGAGATGGCAGTGGCACCCCCGGCGAGGCGCTACCGCTTGATCTCGATGCGTTGCCGGCCGGAGACTTATGGGGTGTCTATCGCTTTAAGCAAGGCTTTGGCGGTGCGGTTGTACGGACGGTCGGCGCATGGGACTTGCCAATTTCCCCAGTTGGCTATAGAATTTATTTGTCTGGGCTTCACTGGTTAGCGCAGGCACGCACTTTGCAACAGGAGATCCGCCGCTATCGTCAGCTTTCCCCAACCCATGACAAAGCTCATCACAAGGAACCAAACAGCTCCATTGCTGGTGATCCCGCCGCTGACAGTGACCTTGTTGGCAGCGAAGCCGTACCTGCCTGCTCTCATGACGCCTCCCCACCGTTGATGTTGACCCCGATTCATAACGCAACAGCGTGGCGCGCAGTGTTGGCAAAATTCGCCCATCCTCACGTTTTGCAGAGCTGGGAGTGGGGGGAAATCAAGGCGCAGACAGGCTGGCAAGCAGAGCGCTACGTGCTACGAGAGCAGCAAAAACCGGTGGCAGCCTTTCAATTTCTCTGGCGCCAGCCTATTCCTTATCTTCCCTTGCGGATTGGCTATATCTCCAAAGGACCAACTGTAGAGTGGAATGACCTCGATCTCGTTGATCAAACCCTCTCGATGATTGAGCAACTGGCACGAAAGCGCAACTGCATCTTGGTGAAAGTTGATCCCGATCTGCGTACAGATACGACGACCGGGCGGTTGGTGTTACATGGATTGGCACGGCGCGGTTGGCTGTTTAGCAACGAGCAGATTCAATTTAAGAATACCGCACTGAGCGATCTGGCGGTTGGTGAAGAAGCACTTCTTGGCGCTATGAAGAGCAAATGGCGTTACAATGTGCGGTTGGCTGAAAAACGCGGGATTACTGTACGCGCCGCTGGCGCAGCTGATCTCGTAACCTTCTACCAGCTCTATTGCGAAACTGGTGTGCGGGATGGGTTCCTGGTGCGCCCATTCTCCTACTACCGTACCACCTGGGAAGCTTTTTTGCGGGCCGAGAGCGATGCGGATAATCCCGCGGGTGGCACATTGTTGCTGGCGGAGCACCCAGACGAACCAACCGCAGTGGCTGGTCTCTTTCTCTTTCGCTATGGTGCAACGAGCTGGTACTTTTATGGCGCTAGCAGTGAGCGACGCCGGCGTGACATGCCAAATTATCTGTTGCAATGGGAAGCGCTACGTTGGTCGCTAGCCCATGGCTGTACGACCTATGATTGGTGGGGCGCGCCAACTGAGCCTGACAATCCCGATGACGATATGCAGGGGGTTTGGCAATTTAAGCAAGGGTTTGGCGCTACCCTGCAGCCGCACATAGGTGCCTGGGATTTCCCAGTTATGCCGCTACGCTATCGCCTTTATCAAGAAGCGTTGCCGCGTACGCTACAACTGCTGCGACAGATTGCCAAGGCTTTTTAATGGGTGGTTACTCGGTAGCGCAGAGCGTATTTACGTTTATCACCGGACAAGGAATGGCTAGTAGAGCGCGGCAGTCAGTGCTTCCCCATTACTGCCTTACCAATTGATGCCAAACTTGATGCCAAACTTTACGGCTTAGTTACGAACTCGCTGGCGATCCACCGCAATTTAGATAAAATGATGCGTGAATCGCAGAGAAATTCGTGCAAATGGCAGATAGAAATGGATTGCTCTTCTGTGCATACTGATAGACGATGCTGATGATCGTTGGCAAGGCTAGCTGAAATCAGCAGAATGTGCCACAACTCCATCGATTACGCCAGATCTGCCGTGCTTGAAAAGTAAAGTCTTTGCTGTGCTCTGTGTTGACTGTTGATTGCTACGCTGCATTCATCGGTACAAACAACTTCCTCAATCAGAGTGGGGAAACAGCGAAATTCTTTGCGCTCATAGAAATTGGGGCTTAGATCAGCACGCACCTGAAATTGTACTTTGCTCTGCGCCATCGTGTAATTTTAGATTGCCGCGCAACGCAGGTTGACTTTTCATGGGTAAGACTTACGCAGCCACCGGAGGACAAGTGCTCTGGTGGTAACTGTTGACCTCTGGTTATTCGTTCTCAGTGCGTAAGTCGTGATAGTTATATCGATGAGTGTGCAAAGTAATGCTGCAAGTCGGCAATGAGTATCTGGGTGAGTTGAAACTGAAAGGAAATTTGAGGATGAGCAACAAGGTCTCCACTGCGACCCAACAACAACAAATGGTTGCTAATATGATGTCGCAGACATCTCCCAATGGTACTCTTAACGAACTTAAAGCTGATGTAATGCCATTTATGCCTCCCTTTGATGCGTATGCATTGAGTACAGCCTATGATGAAATGTTTAACCTGCCCAATATCTCGCGCGCGCAATACGCAATTCTCCATGATCGTCTGCGCGAGCTGCCATTGGAGACACTCGAACGGCGGCAACTGGCTGCCGACCGCACCTTTATGCACCAGGGCATTACCTTTACAGTCTACAGCGATAATCGTGGGACCGAACGCATTTTCCCCTACGATCTGCTGCCACGTATCCTGACGGGCGCAGAATGGAACATCATCGAAAAGGGACTGACACAGCGCATCACGGCAATCAACCTCTTTCTCCACGATATTTATCACGATCAACATATTTTGAATGACAAAATCGTACCGCGCGATCTGGTGCAGAGTTGCAAACATTTTCGCACCGAAATGCAAGGGGTCACCATTCCACGCCAAATCTATACTTCTGTCGTCGGTACCGACCTGATTCGTCTACCCAATGGCAGCTTTGCCGTGTTGGAAGATAATCTGCGGGTGCCCAGCGGCGTCTCGTATATGTTGGCCAATCGCCGGGTGATGAAGCGGGTTTTCCCCAACGTCTTCCGCAACTATGGGGTTCGATCGATAGACCATTATGGGCGCACGTTGCTTGCCTCTTTGCGAGCGCTAGCACCCAAAGAGGTAGAGAACCCTTGTATCGTGCTGCTGACCCCCGGCATCTATAATTCCGCCTATTTTGAGCATACCTTCCTAGCACGCGAGATGGGTATTTCATTGGTTGAAGGGCGCGATCTGGTTGTGCACAATGACCGCATCTATATGCGCACGACCTCTGGTTTGCATCAAGTCGATGTGATTTACCGGCGCATTGACGACGATTTTATTGATCCCAAAGTCTTCCGCAAAGATTCCGTTTTGGGGGTACCAGGCCTCTTTGACGTCTATCGCAAAGGCAATGTTGCCATCGCCAATGCCATTGGCAACGGCGTCGCCGATGACAAGGCCGTCTATGCCTACTTGCCCCAGATCATCAACTATTACTTGCAGCAAGATCCCATCGTTGATAATGTCGAAACCTATCTATTGGATGATCCCAAACAACTCGCCTATGTGGTTGCCAATTTAGATAAACTGGTGGTCAAGGCCGTTGGGGAATCTGGCGGCTATGGCATGTTGATCGGCCCACACAGTACAAAAGAACAGCAGGAAGAATTCCACAAACAGATTGTTGCCAACCCCCGTAACTACATTGCCCAACCGACCATTAGCCTCTCCTGTGCCCCTTGTTTTGTCGATGGTCAGTTGGAACCGCGCCACGTTGATCTCCGTCCCTTTGTCCTCTATGGCGAAAAGATTAACATTGTGCCTGGCGGGTTAACGCGTGTTGCGTTGCGCCGTGGCTCGTTGGTTGTCAATTCATCACAAGGCGGAGGGAGCAAAGATACATGGGTCCTGAATCAGTAGTTGTGCGCACACCGGTCATGCTCTCGCGCGTTGCCGACAGCCTCTTTTGGATGAGCCGTTATCTCGAGCGAGCAAAGCACACTGCACGCGTGGTCGATGTGCATCTCGATCTCATGCTCGATCAGCCGGAAGCAGTGGCGCTACAGCATCGGCAATATGTGATCGCCGGCTTTCAACTGCCTACCGAAATCGCTAAAATTAAAGATGACTATGCCTTAACCTATTGGCTGACCTTTGAGCACGAAAACCCCAACTCGATTGTCTCCTGTATTGCCTCTGCCCGCCAGAATGCCCGCCAATTGCGCGAACAGATCAGCACAGAGATGTGGCAGCAGATCAACCAGCTCTATCTTTACATGGGCAAAGTGGACATGGATGCCATGTGGGGCGCAGAGCCACGCGAATTTTTTCAGACGATCAAAGAACATATCCATCTCTTTATCGGGCTGACCGATTCAACGATGTCGCACGGCCAAGGCTACCATTTCATTGAGACAGGACGGTTTCTCGAACGTGCAGTGGCAACAGCGATGCTCATGGATACCTACTTCGCCCCCGCCGAGAATTTGCCGGAAGATACCATTCAAGGCCATTTGATTGATGAACAGTTGATCTGGACGGCCCTTCTGCGCACCTGTACGGCCTTTGAAGCCTATTCCAAAATCTATACGGCTGAATTGCAGAGCCACCATATCCTGGAATTTCTGTTGCTCGACAGCGAATTCCCGCATTCCGTGGCGTACGCGGTGCGCCATTTGCAACGCTCCTTACAGGCCATTGCCGACGCTACCAAATCATCACGCGCCGAGCGCGCCTACCGCCGGGCTGGTCGGCTCCATGCCGATCTGCAATATGGTCAGATCGACGAGATCATGGAAAGCGGTCTGCATACCTATCTTAAGGGAGTCGAAAACAGTTGTATTCAGATCCACGATGCGATTTATCAGACCTATATTTCGTATCCGGTTGTGGCCGATTAGCCTTGATGCGTGTTGCGTATTCCGTCGCCGCAGTCGCCGCAGAATGAATTCTGCGGCTGGTATGCAAAACCTGTTAAAACAGGTTGTAAGGGTAAACGCGATCCTGTTTTAGGTATTTGTGAGGTAGCTGTAAAAGAATTTACAGCTACCTCACAATTCCTCAGACGACCCGAACTATTGCGATCGTACACCAGTAGCGCAGTAACAGTACACGCAATACGCACCACGCAATACGGAACCCGTAACACGCACCAGAAAGATTCTGCATGTCCATTCACGTTGCCATTCACCATCACACCGAATATCAGTACGCACGACCGGTACTTTTGTCGCCGCATATCTTTCGTTTGCGTCCGGCCCCCCATAGCCGCACCCCGATCGAAGCTTATTCGCTGCGGATCGAGCCGGCGGACCATTTTATCAACTGGCAACAAGATCCCTTTGGCAACTTTCAGGCCCGTGTCGTCTTTCCCGAGATGACCAAGACCCTGGCGGTGACGGTCGATGTGGTAGCCGATATGACCGTCTTCAATCCCTTTGACTTCTTTGTCGAAGAGTATGCCGAGCATTTTCCCTTTACCTATGATGCACAACTGGCCAGTGAACTGATCCCCTATTTAGAATGCAAAGAGCAAGGGCCACAACTCATGGCCTGGATCGATGGTGTGGACCGCAAGCAGATGCCCATTGTAGACTTTCTTGTTGCCCTCAATCAGCGGCTCTACAACGACATCGAATATACCGTTCGGATGGAGCCAGGGGTACAAACTTGTGAACAGACCCTGGACCGCGCCATTGGTTCCTGTCGTGATTCGGGCTGGCTGCTGGTCCAGATTTTGCGTCATCTGGGGCTGGCTGCGCGTTTTGCCTCCGGTTATCTCATTCAGTTGACCGCCGATGTTGCGGCCCTCGACGGGCCAAGCGGACCGACCGCCGATTTCACCGATCTCCACGCCTGGGCTGAAGTCTACATTCCCGGTGCCGGCTGGATTGGGCTCGACCCGACCTCCGGCCTCTTTGCCGGCGAGGGGCATATCCCCTTGGCCTGTACACCAGACCCGGTGAGCGCCGCCCCGGTGACGGGGAGCTATTTTGGTGAAGCGGTCGAGATGAAGTTTGCCTTTGAGAATACGGTCCAGCGGCTGCATGAAGATCCGCGCGTCACCAAGCCCTATAGCGATGAGCAGTGGTTGCTGATCGACGCACTGGGTGAACAGGTGGACCGTGATTTGGTCAACCACGATGTGCGCTTGACGATGGGCGGCGAACCGACCTTTGTCTCGATCGATGACATGCAGGCTGCCGAGTGGAATACCGAAGCCGATGGCCCTCACAAGCGTGAACTGGCCAATCTTCTGGTCCGCCGGCTGCATGATGCCTTTGGCGCGGGCGGGATTTTACACTATGGTCAGGGCAAGTGGTACCCGGGCGAGCAGCTACCCCGCTGGAAATTGGCAGCCTATTGGCGCACCGATGGTGTTGCCATGTGGTGCAATCCGGCGCTCTTGGCGGATATCAGCAAAGATTATGGGGTAACCATCGAACAAACCGCAGCGTTTGGCAAGCGGCTGGTCGAACGGTTGGGCTTGCGGATGAACTATCTGGAGCCAGCGTATGAGGACGCCTTTCATTATATTCTAGAAGAGAGCCGTCTGCCCGCGAATGTTGACCCACTCAAGGTGAAATTGAAAGATCCGCTCGAACGGCGCCGCCTGGCAGCGCTTTTGCAGCGCGGTTTGGATACGCCAACGGGTTACGTGTTGCCGCTGCGCTGGAACTATGCGATCCAAAGCTGGGATAGCGCACCTTGGCAATTCCGCCGCGATCACCTCTATCTGATTCCAGGGGATTCGCCCCTTGGCTTGCGGTTGCCCTTGGATGAGTTGCCACAATTGGCCGAAGAGGAGCAAGAGCCCTTCTTTGAACGCTCGCTATTTGAAGATCTGCCGGCCTTGCCTGACTATCACGATGTTGTGCAAACCCGCTTCGCCGCAGACGCAACAAGCGTGCAGCCACCTATCGCGAATGCAACACGCAATGCCTTTCTCAAAGAGGTCCCCCGCACCGCGCTCTGCCTTGAACCGCGCAATGGGTTGCTCTTTTTCTTTATGCCACCGCTCAGCTACCTGGAACATTATTTAGAATTGCTGGCCGCCATCGAACTGACCGCCGCTGAACTTGAACTGCCCGTTGTGATCGAGGGCTACGATCCGCCGACTGATTACCGGCTGCAGAAACTGATGGTGACCCCGGATCCAGGAGTGATCGAGGTCAATGTCCAACCGGTACGCAGTTGGCGCGCGTTTGTCGAGAACACCGAAACGCTCTATGAAGAGGCCCGTCTTGCGCGCCTTGGCACCGAAAAGTTTATGCAAGATGGCCGTCACACTGGCACTGGCGGTGGCAACCATGTGACCCTGGGCGCGGCCACCCCGGCCGATAGTCCTTTCCTGCGTCGGCCCGATCTCTTGCGCAGTCTCGTCACCTATTGGCAGCATCACCCCGGCCTCTCTTATCTCTTTTCCGGCATGTTTATCGGCCCTACCAGCCAGGCACCCCGCATCGATGAGGGGCGCGACGATCATCTCTATGAAGTCGAGATTGCCTTTCAGCAGATCCCGGAGCCGAGTCGACCGGTGCCACCGTGGCTCGTTGACCGTATTCTGCGCAATCTGCTCGTTGACATCACCGGCAATACCCACCGCGCCGAATTTTGCATCGATAAGCTCTTTTCGCCCGATTCATCGAGTGGTCGCCTGGGCATTGTTGAATTGCGTGCCTTTGACATGCCACCCCATGCCCGCATGTCCATGACGCAAATGTTGCTTGTGCGTGCGCTGCTCAGTTGGTTCTGGCAGGAGCCGTACAATCACAAGTTGATTCGCTGGGGCACCGAACTTCATGATCGCTTTCTCTTGCCCCACTTTGTGCAGAGCGATCTGCAGGAAGTCGCCGAAGATCTGCAACGCTTTGGCTACGATTTTCACTTTGACTGGCTCGATCCCTTCTTTGAATTTCGCTTTCCACGCATGGGTACGGCCACCGTGCGTGATATGACGATGGAAGTGCGCATGGCGGTGGAGCCGTGGCATGTCTTGGGCGAAGAAGTCACCAACATGGGCACCTCGCGCTATGTCGATTCTTCGGTGGAAAAATTGCAACTCAAGGTGACCGGCCTTACCGAGGATCGGTATCTTGTTACCTGCAACGGGCGTCGCCTGCCCCTGCGCAGTACCGGCGTTCAGGGTGAATATGTTGCCGGTCTGCGCTATCAGGCGTGGCAACCACCATCTTCACTTCACCCAACCTTACGTGTGCAAGCGCCGCTGGTTTTTGATATCATAGATGGCTGGAACAAACGTGCGATTGGTGGCTGCACCTACCACGTGGTCCACCCTGGTGGTCGTTCGTATGACGACTATCCGGTCAATGCCAATGTCGCCCAGTCGCGGCGCATTAGCCGTTTCTGGGAATTTGGCCACTCACCCGGTGGTATTTTCACCTACCCGACAACACCTGCGCCCATCCGTCGAACCTTTCAGGCCGGCGGTGGTCCAGTTGGACCGGTACCATTGCCGCCAGCGGAGGTGAATCCTGAATTCTTGCACACACTGGACTTGCGATGGACGCCACAGATCCTGTAACACCTGTCGCCGCCGGGGTTATCCCCGGCAGCACGCTCCCGGCCACGCTTGCAAAAGAGCTCTTGCCGGCCTTTTTACAAGCCTATTCCCCCACCCCCGCAACCTATGATGAACTGTGGCGGCGTGAGTTAGCCGAGTCGCGCCCCCAAACTATGCACGAAGCGCTTCAACCCCACTGGTTGGGGGTTGTACAACTCTTTGCCGCCCTTGGGGCAGAGGGCATTGCCAACACGCAACAAGAAGCGTTGCGGATCTTGCGCGATAATGGGGTCACCTACAATGTTCATGGCGTTGCCGATGGCCATCAACGCCCTTGGCCCCTCGATCTGATGCCCTTTGTCATCGAAGAGGCGGATTGGGTCACGATTGCCGAAGGGGTAACCCAGCGTTCCCATCTGCTGAATCTGCTCCTCACCGATATCTATGGGGAAGGTCGGCTGCTACGCGCTGGGCTGTTACCGCCTGAATTGCTCTATAGCCACCATGGCTTTCTGCGTCCCTGTCACGGTGTCGACGTCGCGGGGAAAGAGCAGTTAATCGTCTATGCTGCCGACCTGGCACGTGGGCCAGATGGTCGCATGTGGGTCCTCGGTGATCGGACACAGGCTCCCTCTGGCGCGGGCTATGCATTGGAGAATCGCACGGTCATGGCGCGCTTGCTCCGGGGAGCCTTTCGCGATGGCAAAATTCAGCGCCTCGCTAATTTCTTTCGCACGCTACAGAATACGCTTGCTGGGCGTGCCTTTCAACACAAGGAAGCACCACGTACCGTCGTGCTCACCCCCGGCCCCTACAGCGAAACCTACTTTGAACATGCCTATCTGGCTGCCTATCTTGGTTACTCACTGGTCCAGGGCGATGACTTAACCGTGGTCAATGGTGGGGTGGCACTCAAAGCGCTCAGCGGTTTACAGGCGGTAGATGTCATTTTGCGCCGCATCGACGACACCTTCTGCGATCCCTTGGAGTTGCGCGACGATTCGCATTTGGGGGTGGCCGGCCTGCTGGAAGCGGCACGGCGGCAGAGCGTGGCCATTGTGAATCCACTCGGCAGTGGCGTATTGGAAAATCCCGGCCTCATGCCCTTTATGCCCGGTATTGCACGCTACTTCTTGGGGGAAGAGTTGAAGCTCCCATCGGCTGCAACCTGGTGGTGTGGCCAACCGAAAGAGCTTGACCATGTGCTCAAACATCTGTCCACATTGGTCATTCGCCGTATTGCGCGTAGTGGTACTTCGACTACGCTCTTTGGCGATAAGCTGAGCAAACGGGAGCAACAAGCGTTGCGTGCGCGGATTCTGGCCGAGCCACAGCAATATGTTGGCCAGGAGCAGGTTAGCTTCTCGACCGCCCCGGCCTTTGTTGATGGCCGTTGCGAACCGCGTCACACGGTTTTGCGCACCTTTAGCGTTGCCGGCGATGGAGACTATCAGATTATGCCTGGTGGGTTGGCGCGTAGCGCCCCGGCCAGCGGTGAATTGCTCGTCTCCAATAGCGCCGGTGGGATCAGTAAGGATGTTTGGGTTTTGACGACAGAGCCACAACCTTATAGTAGCCTCTGGCATCATGCTGGCAATCGTGAACATGCCCTCCACAGCAATCAGTTTCTCTCCAGCCGGTCAGCGGAAAATCTCTTTTGGGTGGGGCGTTATGCTGAGCGGGCCGAATTTACAGCTCGTCTCTTGCGGACGATCTTCGACTACTTTGGTGAGGATGAATTTGGCGAAAGCTTTAGCGGTGCCAATACCTTGAGCGAAGCGATCGGCAACAGCGCCGGCGAGGTCGCTTGTCTGCATCAACTGCTGCGCGCCCTTACCCAGGTCACGATGACCTATCCCGGCTTTGTCGACGAAGAGGGGGCGGAACTATTGGCTGATCCGGTTAAAGAGTTGCTCTCCGTCGTCTTGGATCGCAAACGGGTGGGGGGCCTCCATGCCAATCTTGTCGCCATGATCAATGCCGCCTTTGCCGTACGTGATCTGTGGTCCGCCGATAGCTGGCGCGTGCTCAATGGGCTAGAGCAGCCGTGGCGTGGGTTGGCCGCCAAACCACAGGCGCGTGTCCCTCGCGTCTATGATGAGCTGAACAACTTGATTACATCGCTCATGGCCTTCTCAGGTTTGAATATGGAGAGCATGACCCACAGCGCAGCATGGTTGCTGCTGGACACGGGGCGGCGGTTGGAGCGGGCCCAGCTAACCGTCGCCTTTATTCGCGCCACGATGTCGATTCGTCAGCCCGAAGAGATCGAACCGCTGCTGCTGGAGATGATTCTCAAGACGACCGACACGATTATCACCTATCGCCGGCGCTACCGCTCGCAGATCCAACCAGCCACGGTGCTTGATCTGCTGTTGCTCGATGAACAGAATCCGCGGGCGTTGGGCTATCAACTCGCCACGCTACAGACCCATCTTGCCGAACTGCCGCGCGAACCGGATCCCTATCAGTTGAGCGAGGAAGAGCGTCTGCTGTTGCAAGCCTTTACGCGGCTGCGGCTGTCCAACACCGTGGCACTGGCCCAGCCGTTGAGTCAATTTGCCCTGCGCCACACGCTTGACGAACTGATGGCCGAGTTGGCGCTGCTGCTCAACCAGATGTCGGATGTCGTCACCCGTACCTACTTTACCCACGCCCAAACGCCCCAGCAACGGTTGGGGCAGACGGCAGGGATCGCTCTCTAATGCCCCAATACAAGATTCGCCATACCACCGCCTATTACTATGAAGATCTCGTTAGCCTTTCGTATAATGAAGGGCATCTGTTGGCGCGCTCTTGTCTTCTTCCGCTCTTTGAACAAGAATGCAACTCATCTACGTTAAACATCGAACCGCTCTGGAATGACCACCGCGATCGGGCTGACTTTTTTGGCAACCAGGTGACCTACTTTACCTTGCGCCAGCCCCATCAACAGATGGTGCTAACGGCGAAGAGTCATGTCACGATCACGCCCGCCTTTGCCGTCGGCACAACCAGCCAAGCGATCTTAGCCGAGCTAACGACGAAGAGCGCGGGCATGAGTTGGGAGCGCGCTGCTTTGTCCCTACGTAGCGATAGCGTCGATGCCGCTACCGCCGAAGCACTCTTGGAGGCGCGCCAGTTTGTGCTGCTCTCCACCTATATTGATACCTTCCCCGCGCTGCTGGCCTTCGCCCGGATATCATTCCCTCCTGGACGACCCTTGCTCGAAGCCGCTGCTGAGTTGATGACTCGGATTTATGATGAGTTTGACTTTGTGAGTGGGGCTACCACCATCGCAACACCACTGGCCGAAGTGTTGGAAAAGCGTAAAGGCGTCTGCCAGGATTTTGCTCACCTGATGATCGCCTGCCTGCGTTCGCAAGGGGTGGCCGCACGCTACATGAGTGGCTACATTGAAACACTGCCGCCACCCGGCCAGGAAAAGTTGGAGGGCTCCGACGCCTCGCACGCTTGGTGCGCCCTCTATGTCCCAACCGTCGGCTGGGTCGATTTTGACCCGACGAACAATCTCATCCCGCAAGAGCAACATGTGGTCCTTGGCTGGGGCCGCGACTTTAGTGACGTGACACCGCTCAAAGGCGTCTTCTTTGGCGATGGACGCCACACCTTGGAAGTGGCGGTCGATATGCGGCGGGTGGGGTGAGCAGGGGACTGTGAGCAGGCGGGAGCGGCGGGCGACTCGCTGTCGCTTCGTTGAAACGTGGGAAAGCCTTGGCGGTAGCGCTTAATGGCTCTTTGGGATCTCAGGGGGTTGACCGCGCTTAGGTTTCGATACGCTTCGCTACTCAACCGGCGCTAGTCCTGTCAGCCCTTGAGATCCTGTTGAACCCGCTTAATACTGGCTTAGCCTCGACTCGCGGCAAAGAGCAAGGCACCTTATCAGTTGCTCACAATTGGCAGGAAAATCTGCGTTTCGCTGCTTGCCACGGCCACGGTCACTTCATTGCTATACCCACTCCACAGCTCGCTGTGATTGCCATCACGGGTAATGGCCCGTACGACAAAGTGGTAAGTGGCACCGGGCAGGTCATACAGCGTGTAGCTGTGCATCTGGCCTGTGGCGGTGGTGGCCAATGGCTGATAGGGGCCGCCGGGCACAGTGGTGTAGGCAATTTCGTAGACACTGTCGCTGCGCAAGGCGAGCGCGCTCTGCCAGTGGAGGGTTACCCGATGGCTGCCGACCGTTGCTTGCAGATCGAGGGGGGTGCTGTTGACGGTGCCATCTTGCCCTTCGACTGGCACGGTGTTGACATCAACCCCAACGGTTACTTGTAGTGCTGCCGCCGTGGCCGAGGAGAGCACCAACGTGTAGTCACGGGAGAGTTGTGGTGTCTCTGGGGCGTCAATCGAGCGCAGGGTGTAGGTGACGGTGGTTGTTGGTGCAGCAATGTAGAAGGTGAAATGGCCAGATTCGTTGCCGGTGGCAATTGCCAGCGGAAGTGCGCTGTCTGCCCCATAGAGCGCAACCTGTGCCGGGCGATCACCCCAATATTGATAAGCCCCCTCTGTCCGATTCTGCAGACCGCTGCCATCGCTGTCGACAAAGAAGGTCCCTTGGACAGTAACTGCATGGGCCTGTAACGCCACCATATCAATATCATTGGGGCCGGAGAAGTTGGCGGCGAAGTAGAGTGGTTGGCTCAGCGTGCTGTTTTGTAATTTGATGATGTACGGTGATTCTTCACTCTTGTAGCGTACATCAAAGGTGTAGATGCCATTCTGGTTGGGGAAGGTGCGGTCAAGGAGTCGGTTGCCATTGTCGGCGTAGAGCTCAACAAAGGTGGTCGTGTTGGTGTAGGGTTCGCTAAAGGCGAGTTCATCGCTGTCGCGCTGGCCATTCTGATTGGCATCGAAATAGAGAGAGCCAAAGATGCGGTAGCGTTCGCCGGTGCATTCGCTCAACACATGGCCACTGCCGGCGTGCCATTCACTCGCCAAGGCCAATGCTGCGCCGCCGTCAATCAATCCATAGCCGTACTCTTCATCAAAGCCAGGGGTTCCCAGATCCTTGGCCGAGCGCATGATAATTTCACGCACATCCCAAGCAGTGAGATCGGGGCGGGCGGAGAAGATCAATGCCGCCAGGCCAGAGACGTGGGGCGAGGCAAAGGAGGTACCGTGGACGTAGGCGTAGCCGTTACCAACATTGGCCAGCGTTGTGCTCAACACGCTTGCTCCCGGTGCCACCACATCAACGCCTAGCCCGTAGGTAGAAAACCCGGTGCGTACGGCATCACGGTTGACGGCACCGACCCCCAAGACACAATCGTAGGCGGCGGGGTAGAGCGGGACATTTTTGCCGCTGTTGCCGGCCGCCGCCACCACGACGACACCACGCTCTAGTGCTTCATGAATGGCCGCGCCTTCATGGGGATCTTCGATGCTGGTGGCAAAGTTGATGTTGATGACCTTGGTGCCGCCCCGGGCCGGGTCGGCGGCGTAGCGGATTGGCTCTTGAAAGTTGTAATTGATGGCGCTGAGATCATCGACTTCCAGCAGGTCGCGGTTGTCGCTGACGGTTTGCACATAACCAGGACTGACCTTAATCGGCAGAATCTGCACGTTTGGTGCAATCCCTGCAATGCCAATCTCGTTATGGCTCGTTGCGGCAATAATGCCGGCGGTTAAGGTGCCGTGGCCATCCTCATCCTGCGGGCTACCACTCAAAAAGAAGGTGCGACCGTCGGGGTGAATGTGGTCCGCCAATTCAGGTTGGTTATAGTCAATGCCGGTATCGATCAACGCCACGGTTACATTGGCATCACCAGTGGTATAGGCCCAAGCCTTGCGGATATTGATCAGATCGAGCGCATATTGATTGCCAGCCCGATATTCAGGGTCATTGGGCAGAAAGGTCGTTGTGCTCCCGGGATCTTCCTCAATATGGGCTGCGGCTGCTTCTGCTGTACCATTATCGACGCAGGAAAGCAGGAGCACGGTCAGCGCAATGGCCAGCCAATACCAGATCGAGACTTCCATTTGCAGCGGGCTTTTGTTGTCGGTTGCTAGGTTATGGTCGGGTCGGGGAAGCTGAGTCATCAATCTGATTTCCGTTTTTCACAACAGGCGGCTTGGATTGGTTGGCGTGGTGGGCTAAAACGCAGAGGTCTTGTACGCCATTTGTACTATCTGTTGCGCTATTGTATGCGGGAAAAACAGAATATTACGTTGCAGGATCCTGTCAAGGCTATCGGAGGTAGGCGTTTTGACGTAGAGGTTGCTTGTCGCCCATGATACTACAGCGGATGGGGGGAACAACGGATTTTTTGTTGGGTAAGCTGGACGTGGAATGGGGAAGTAAATGTGGCCGATGGACCGTCAAGCAGCGGCACCTGCCATCAGCTGTTTCCTAAATCCGTTGTAGTGTCACCCATAATACTATAGCGGATGGGGGGAACAGCGGATTTTTTGTGCAGCGACACCTGCCATCAGCTGTTTCCTAAATCCGCTGTAGTGTCACCCATGATACTACAGCGGATGGGGGAACAACGGATTTTTTGTGCAGTGGCACCTGATATCAGCTGTTTTCTAAATCGGCTGTAGTGTTCAAGTATTCACTTAATCCTTACAAACTGTACACTTAGCTGTGTCGGATAAAAATTGGCAATCAGCCCAAGTTGACAATCGAGTTCGCGCATCGCCCAGCGTAAGTTGCTAATGTGAGCGGGAGTGACCTCGGTCAGCGCGACGGTGGCTACCAGTAATTTCTGTTCCACCCAAAATAGACGCGTTTCCTTCTTCCCAATAATATGACCATCAAATCGCAGTGGAATTTCTTTGAGGTAATCGAAAGTGATCCCAATGTGGCTCAATTCAATGCGAGTGGCACGCCGATAACATTGGTGTAAGAACCCTGGTCCAAGCGTCGTGTGGACGGTATGAAGTGCTTGTAAAATTGGCGTAGTTAATTCTACGTGTAACAATCCAGTGGGGGGTGGAGCATGAGACTGCACTTTCCGCTTCTGAAGATAATTGGGTAGTCGCACATATTCCATTGATGCCGCCCCAAAGTTCATGATGAAGCCTAACTCGGCATCGGTTACTGCCAAATAGGAGAGAACTTGTGCTTTGTGTAAAGGAGTAATCGCTGGCGTCGCCTTCAGATCAAGTTGAACTTTGCCTGTCGCCAATGTAAAGTCAGGTCGATACAGACCAATCTGCTTATTGCGATAGCACATCGTATAGAGCGGCTGCTGTATAAACTCGATGCCATCCCGCTCGAACTGATATACCAGTGCATTTTCATAATCGACTTCACAATGCCCTGCACCCAAGGCGTTGTGAATTTTGAATCCAATCCCACGTAGATAGTAGGTGAGGTCGGCATGCAATAGTGTTGCCATAGTCTGATATCTTTGAAATGAGTTAATTACTGGAGAAATCGCTTCTATTTCTATCAAGATAGACCAACCGCTGCCAGTTTACTACTGTCAAATGATCAATTCGCTACAATCATCTGTAGTATTTTTCAGATATCGTAGGGCTATTGCTGTCGCCCATAATACTACAGCGGATTTAGGTAGCAACGGATTTTTTGCTGGATAAACTGAGTGGAGTAGAGATGTGAATGTGGCCGATGGACCGTCAATCAGCGGCACCCGCCATCAGCTGTTTCCCAAATCCGCTGTAGTGTCGCCTATGACACTACAACGGATTTAGGTAGCAACGGATTTTTTGCTGGATAAACTGAGTGGAGTAGAGATGTGAATGTAGCCGATGAACCGTCAAGCAGCGGCACCCGCCATCAGCTGTTTCCCAAATCCGCTGTAGTGTCACTCTTCCCCTTCTGGCACGACCACATGCAATAGCATGCTCCGCTGCTCGGCATAAAGCTGATACTCGCCCAGATCAGCCGGCAATAGCACCCAGTTGATAGCAGAAAGTGTGATCGGTTCGCCCTCCCATTCAAGCGTTGCCTCGCCTTCCAGCACTCCCCAGATCTCAAAGGTGGTGCCGTCGCAGAGGCCATAGAAGGCACTGTCGCTGGGCAGCGTTACCCGTTCCGTTTCAAAATAAGGACAACTGGCAAGCCGTTCAACGTGAAGCCCCTCTTCATCGAGGATCACTTGCGGGGTTGTCGCGCCGGGGGCAACCAAGGCAAAATCGAGCACGGCCAGCGCCTGCTCAACGTGGATCGGACGTGGCCGGCCCCAATCATAGATGCGATAGGTCGTGTCGCTGTTCTGTTGGATCTCGGCAACAATCACCCCGGGGCCTAAGGCATGAATGGAGCCGGCCGGCACAAAGACCACATCGCCATCCTTGACAGCGAGCCGATGCAGGGACTTTTCGGCATCGCCTTCCCGGATCTCCTGCGCATACTGCTCGCGCGTCACCCCTGGCTTGAAGCCGTAAATGATCTCGGCCCCTGGTTCGGCGTGAAGCACTACCCACATCTCTGTCTTGCCTAAATCGCCCTCATTGGCTAAGCCGTAATCATCATCGGGATGGACCTGCACCGAGAGCCAGCGATTGGCGTCAAGTAGCTTGATCAAGAGGGGAAACTTGCCTAATTCCAGCGCATCGGCACTATTGCTGCCAACCAACTTATTGCCCCAGAGCGCCATTGCTTCGCTGAGCGTTTTGCCCGCCAACGCGCCATTGTTGATTGGGCTAGAGCCATTGGGGTGGGCGGCGATCTCCCAGCTTTCAGCGACGATCCCATCGGGAATGGTACGGCCCAACCGTGTTTCCAGGTTGCGGCCACCCCAGGGGTAATCTTTAAAGACCGGTTCGAAAGTTAGGGGGTAGAGTGCTGTCATGGTTCTTATCCTCTAGGTTATCGTTTTCTTTTCGATTTGTGTGACGCTCTACTATCCAGCTTGTTTGATAGCTTTGAATGGTTCGCGACTTTGGGAAGCTGTGGATCGGTTTGTGTGTGTGGCTCGTCTGCCCATCGCGTGGAAAGCCAGTCGCGCGCCTGCGCCAACTGCTGCCACTTTGATGCGGGAGCCGCGCGCGCTTGCGCGTACATCGGTTCTGGAAAGGGGGGCAGATCGAGCATCTTGCGCCAGGCATAGCCCCCCAATAGTTTGATCGTGGCTACAACCGGTGCTGCTAAAATCGCCCCAAGAATGCCCGCCAATGATGCGCCCATCAACACGCTGATCATGACGAGGAGCGGGTGGAGATCCAATGCGTCGCCAACAATGCGCGGGACCAAAATATTGTTCTCAAGCGCCTGGATCAACCCCATTAGGGCCGCGATTAGGAGCGCGTATTGCCAGGATTGCAGACCCCAGATCGTATCGGACTGGAAGAAAGCGACCAGGACCGCGGCACTCGTCCCGACAAAGGGACCGACAATTGGCAAAAATTCTAGAATGCCGGAAAGCGCGCCCAGGCCAAGGGCATTACTCACCCCAAGCAGCGACAAGACCAGACTGACGACAATTCCAATGACAAGCGCTAGAATCACCTGCCCGCGCAAATAGGCATCCCAAATGCGCGAAAACTCAGCCAATAGGCGGTCGGCATCCTGTCGATAGCCTGGTTGTGTCGCCAGATCGCTGATGGTAGACCAGATCTTCGGCGAATCTTTGGCGATGTAAATCGACAGAACGAAGACCAGAAAGCCAATGCTAATGCCGCTAATCGTGGCCTGCGCGACCGTCGCCGCCAGTGTGCCCCCCCCGCTGAAGATCGGACGTAAGAGATCGACGATCTGCTGGACAATATTTTGTAGGCTCATGCCCTCGGGCAATTGGGTAAGGCCAATGGTGTAGGGACCAAAAGCAATGGTGCGCTGGGCCAGGTCACTAAACTCCTGTTGAAATATCCGCGCGGCATCCTCAAAATTATTGGGCAATAGCTCGAAGAGGCGCGATGCTTGGTCAAAGGCGACATAGCCCAGCGCCACACCACCACCAATCGCAATCAGCAACAGCAGGGCATAGACAAGTAAGGCCGCTACCCCGCGGCCCACCTTCAGCCGTTGCACAGCAAGGGTGATCAGCGGATTGAGCAGATAGGCCAGAATTGATGCCAGCACCAGTGGCGCAATCAACGATTGGAAGCGCCAGATTACCAATGCGCTCAGGAGCAGGACAACGACAGCAACGATGACTTTGATTGCCAAACTCCAAGGCGGCGACTCATGAGGCACATCACCAACAGGTGCAATTGACGGCGACGTTGGCGGCTGCGTTGAACGATGGCTCGCTATCTCTTTTGATCGATTCGCCAACGGTTGTTGACTCACGGCAGACCCTTTCTCTCTTTTGTTTTTACAGTTTCTTCAAGCCAGCGAGCGAGACCGATAATTTTTTGATCCCTACACCGGGAAAGGCGACCGTCACCTCTTCATCGCTGCGCGTCAACTCACTTTCGATCACCGTGCCCACGCCAAAGGTGGCATGTTGCACGCTATCGCGCCGTTTGAATTGGGGCTGACGGCCATCGCTGGCAGCCCCTTTCGTGGGCGAGGGTCGACTAATCGGTTGTCGACTGCCACTGCCCTGCCCACTTTGGGCGGGGCGAGACGTGGTCGGACGCTCCGGCGACCAATAGCTCTGTTTGGCTGCGCTGCTATCGTTGCTAATCTCTTCGTCATCGTCTGCGCTGCTCCAGTTATAGGCGTTGCGTTGCGGTTGCCGCCGACTACCGCCGGCAGAACTTCCCCAATCATCGCTACTATCCCAGGAGGTCAACCGATCATAGGTCGCTTTTTGTCGTTTCTGGCGGTTGACCATGCCGGTGAGCAGATCGGCCGGGATCTCATCAAGAAAGCGCGTGGGCTCCTGCAATTCGCTGTTGCCCCAGACAGTGCGCCGATAGGCGTGGACCAAATAAAGTCGCCGTCGTGCCCGCGTGATCCCCACATAACAAAGACGCCGCTCCTCGGCCATATCTTCTTCATCATGGCTCTCGATACTACGGCTGTGGGGCAAAATGCCCTCTTCCAACCCCACCATAAAGACAACGGGAAACTCTAATCCTTTGGCGGCATGGAGTGTCAACAGCGTCACTGCACCACCGCTTTCATCGACCTGATCCTGATCGCTGACGAGGCTGACCTCCTGTAAAAAGAGCCCCAAGGGCGTCTGCCCTTCGTCACTCGCCAACTCCGCCATGCCTTGGACATACTGGGCCGCTACACCACGCAACTCCTGCAGGTTGGCAAAGCGATCTTCGCCCTCATCACTGCCGTCACGCAAGGAGGTGATATACCCCGCATCCTGCAAGATTAGATCGAGCAGATCGGCGACCCGTTCGTAGCGCCCCGCCTCGCGCAGGTTAATCCACTCTTCAAGCATCTTGGCGAAATCAATTAGTGCGTTCTGGGCTCGCTTGGTCAGGCCAGGAGCCTCCTTGGCCGCGGCCGGCAAGGTGACACCCAGCGCCCGATTGACGGCATCCGGCCCATGGCGCAAAATCAGAAGGGCCACATATTCGCTTACGCCGAGGTCGGCTGCCCAACTCTTGAGCGCACCATAGGTTTTGGTGCCAATGCCGCGCGTCGGCTCATTGATAATACGATCCATTGCGACGGTATCCGCCGGATTATGCACGAGGCGCATGTAGGCGAGTGCATCCTTGATCTCCTTGCGCTCATAAAAGCGGGTGCCGCCCACCAATTTGTGTTTGACCTGGCGCTGGACAAAGACCTCTTCCAATGCGCGGCTCTGTGCATTGGTGCGATACATCACCGCAAAATCACTCAGGCTTAGCGCCCGATCTTCGGCCATCAACCGCTCAATCTCGTCGCAGACATAGGCCGCTTCTTCGATCTCGTTATATGCTTCATAGACGGTAACACTATTCTTGCCAAGGCCATTTTCGGTGTGCAACACCTTGACCGTGCGGTTGCGATTGTTACCGATCACGGCATTGGCTACGTTGAGGATCGTCTGATTGCTGCGGTAATTCTGCTCGAGCAGCACCTGCTTTGCTTCTGGGTAATGATCACGAAAGCGCACAATATTGGCGTAATCGGCACCGCGCCACCGATAGATCGACTGATCATCATCGCCCACGACAAAAAGATTGCGATTGCCGGCGGGCAGACCGACGAGGGCATGAACCAATTCAAACTGCGCCTTGTTGGTATCCTGAAACTCATCGACGAGCAGATATTGCCACTTCTGTTGGTACTTCTGCAAGAGATCGGCGCGTTCGCGAAAAAGCAAGACAGCCTTCATTAGCAGGTCGTCATAATCCATGGCATTGTTGATCTGCAACGCTTCCTGATAACGCGTGTAGACCCGCCCCGTGATCTCTTCAAAATAGGAGCTGGCGCGATAATTCTTGGGCGTGATCAGATCGTTTTTCTGGCTGCTAATCTGGGCATGGATCGCATTGGGGCTAAAGCGTTTCTCATCCAGATCCAGATCGCGCAAGATGCTGCGCACGAGCGAGAGCTGATCGGCGCTATCATAGATGACCCAATTGCGACCATAGCCAATCGCATCGGTTTCGACCCGCAGAATGTAGGCGCAGACGCTGTGAAAGGTGCCGATCCGGATGCCCCCCAATCGTGCCGGTTGGCCTGGTGGCGGTGGCCCAAACTTCTCTTCCAGCGCGGCTTCAACCCGCTCCCCCATCTCGCGTGCCGCTTTGTTTGTAAAGGTGACGGCAAGAATCCGCCACGGCGCAATCCCTTCGTGCTCGATCAAATAGGCGATCCGCCGCGTTAAGACGCGTGTCTTGCCCGAGCCGGGGCCAGCCATGACCAGGACCGGGCCATGGGTGGTGCGCACGGCTTCAGCCTGGGGTGGGTTTAAATTTTCTAAGAGCGGATGGGCGTCGGTTTTTGCGCTGTTCACAGTTTTACATTTCCTTTTTACCGGTGACCTTCATGGTTTCCATCTTACTACAGAGCGCGCAAATAGAACAACTTTTCGATAGAGATGCCACTACGCCTAAGCGAGTTTAAATCTCTACAGTATGCGGGGCACCGTAGGCTTTGCCTCATGTGTATCAAGGTAAGGAATAAGGGCCGTAACCAACATTACAACAGATAAAGGAAACAGCGGATTTGTCACAGCCTATCCAGAATTCCAAGGGCAACTGGCACTTTAAACTGACAAGTCTATAGGTTGCCAAAGGTTTCGTCAACCGGATTGCCTATCCCTTGCTTCCAAAATCCGCTGTAGTGTTCATGACATGCTTAGCTTGATACACATGGGGCACTGCGGGTTTCGCCGCTTGCCATTGCCATGATACCAGGGCAATCACGGTAAACAGCCGAGACTAACCAGTTTTAGGATATTAAGAAAAGACTCTGGTAAACGTAGGCTGAGCTTGTCGAAGCCGGAGCTGCTTCAGCTTCACCGACCTCAGCCTACGCTCTTGTACCTGTTTAATTCTTAACTCGCTATAACAGGTTTTGCATAGCAGGCACAGAATTCATTCTATGCTACTTAAGTTCTTCAACAAAGACTGCACTTGTCTTTGCCCGCACTTCGTCGAGTGTGGCACCGGGCAACAGTTCGGTGAGCGTCAACTGCCCCTCTATGAAACGGAAGACCGCCAACTCTGTGATGACAACATCGACGGCATTGATGGCGGTCAGCGGCAGCGTACAACTTGGTACGATCTTGGCCTCCCCTTCGCGCGTTGTCTGCTCCATCGTCACGATCAATTTCTTGGCACCAGAGGCCAGATCCATTGCGCCCCCCACGCCCAGCAACGGTTTGCCCGGCACCGCCCAATTGGCCAGATTGCCCGCCTCATCAACTTGTAACCCGCCCATGATTGCCACATTGACATGGCCACCGCGGATCATGGCAAAGGAGGTGGCACTGTCAAAGTAACTGGCCCCCGGCAGCGCGGTCACCGGAATCTTGCTGGCATTGATTGGGTAGTCGAGCGCCCCACCCGCTGCCGGCTCCGGCCCCACACCCAACATACCATTTTCGGTGTGCAAAATGATACCGTGCTCCGGCGTAATCAGATCGGCCACCAATGTGGGAATCCCCACACCCAGGTTGACCACATCGCCCGGTCGCAATTCGCCCAATGCGCGTTCGGCCATTGCCATGCGCGCCGGATCGACCCGTTTGCTACTCGCCGCCACCGAGGCCGATGAGCCCAACCCCTCCAAGGTAACATGCGCTTGGACGAGATAATCGACAAAGCACCCTGGCGTCTGGATCGCATTCGGGTCGAGCGCGCCAATCGGCACAATCTCTTCGGCCTCGACGATCACCAGATCGGCCGCCATCGCCATCGCTTGGTTGAAATTGTTCTCCGTCATGCGGTAGACGAGGTTGCCCGCTTCGTCGGCTTGCCAGGCGCGCAGCAGTGCCACGTTGCCGCGCAGGGCTGGCTGGAAGATATACGTTTTGCCATCGATGACCTTGGTCTCTCGCCCTTCCGCTAGAACGGTGCCAGCCGCAGTTGGTGTGTAAAAACCACCCAACCCCGCACCGCCCGCCCGGATCGCCTCGGCGAGTGACCCCTGCGGCAGCAGCTCAAAGTCAATCGCGCCCGATTGTGCCGCCGCCACCGCCTCCCGATTGCTCGTAAAAAAAGAACCAATCGCTTTCTTGATCTGCCCATTGCGCAGCAGCCGCCCGCCCCCCAGCCCCGCTTCGCCCACGTTGTTTGCAATATACGTTAGATCGCCAATCTTTGTTTCGGCGAGGGCGTGGAGCAAGTTGGTCGGATTCCCTGTCATGCCAAAGCCGCCGACAAGGATCGTATCACCGGATTTGACGAGGTTGGCCGCTTCGGTGACGGTCAGTTGTGGAACGGTTTTCATTGTCTCTATGCCCTCTGTGCCCTCTGTGGCAATGATATTTGCCGGTGCTTACTCAAAGCCGCTCAACAATCGTTGCTTCGCCCTGACCCACACCGACACAGAGCGTCGCCAATCCATAGCGCATCGACTCACCCGTGCCAGCCCGCCGCTGCATCTCATGGATCAACGTCGTCAGAATGCGCGCCCCCGAGCAACCCAACGGGTGGCCCAACGCAATTGCGCCGCCGTTGACATTGGTGATCGCCTCACTGAGATTGAGTTCACGCAACACGGCCAGCGCTTGCACGGCAAAGGCTTCATTCAACTCCGCCAAATCAATATCGCCGACGGTCAACCCAGCCCGTTGCAGTGCCTTGCGTGTGGCATTGACCGGCCCCAACCCCATCACGCGCGGATCGACCCCCGCCGCCGCCGAGCAGACCCAACGTGCCAGCGGCTTGATGCCAAGTTGCTCGGCGCGGTGGGCAGCCATCAGCACCAGGGCACACGCACCATCATTGAGGCCACTGGCATTGCCAGCCGTCACGGTGCCCCCCTTGCGGAAGGCCGAACGCAGCCGTGCTAGGTCAGCCAAATCCGTATCAACAACATAGCCATCATCGGTTTTGCGATAGCGGGGATGTTCGTCGATATCAACTACCATAGGGTCACCGCGGCGTTGCGGAATGACAACGGGCACAATCTCATGAGCAAAGTGGCCACCATTGATCGCCGCCACCGCCCGCTCTTGACTTTGCAGCGCAAAGCGATCTTGCCTCTCGCGTGTGATTTCGCCACCGATCACCTGGCCGGCGCAACTCATCTCATAAATGTTCTCTGCCGTCTCGCCCATCGCTTCGAGCGGAAAAATCGCCTCCAGCGCCGGGTTGGGGTAGCGCCAGCCCAAGGTGGTGTCCCAGGCCGTCACATTGCCCGACGGTCCAAAGCCGACTGGATTCTTGGGCAGCGAGTAGGGCGCGCGCGTCATGCTCTCAACGCCGCCGGCGACAAAGATCTCGCCCTCGCCACAGGCAATCGCGCGCGCCGCCCCGTTGACAGCGTTGAGCCCGCTGGCGCAGAGGCGGTTAACGGTCACGCCGGCGACGGTTTCGGGCAAGCCCGCCAAGAGCAGTGCCATGCGCGCCACGTTGCGATTATCCTCGCCCGCCCCATTGGCACAGCCGAGGTAGACCTCTTCAATTTCCGCTGGCTCAATGCCGGCTCGACTGACCGCCGCCTTGATGGCAATCGCCGCCAAATCGTCGGGGCGCACCTCCGCCAGTGCACCCCGAATCCGGCCGATCGGCGTGCGCGCGGCACTAACGATGACAACTTCGTTCATGTGGATTTCTTTCACAATTTTCATCACTTGGAATGGTGTGTACCATTTGTTTCGCTATCTTTGCGGTGTTTCCCCAGCAGTTCGTAAAATGCTTTGCGTTCTCTTGTCATGGTAACTGGCCGTTTGGTACGTTCTGCGACAATGGCAGGGTGATAGCGCCCATTTTCGGCTCGCTTGGCTAGCAACGCCGGCAGTTCGGTTTCTAGTTCTGCACGGTGTTCTTCAATATAGTCAAGTGCCACTTGAGTTTGCATGGGCCTGCGGTTATGGATCACGCAGATCGTATTGAAATCTTCTCCTTCACTTTGCGTAATCAACACATCATAGACCGAGGTGTGGCTCTCGCTGATCATCGGTCCAATATCAGTTTTGAGGATCGTGTAGGGTTTGAAGCTCATTGCTCTGCTCCTCATCTCTATAGATAATCAGTAGACGGCAGAGTACTAGGCACGCCCACGTGCCGCTCCTCTGTGCGGCTCTCGCTGATCATCGGTCCAATATCAGTTTTGAGGATCGTGTAGGGTTTGAAGCTCATTGCTCTGCTCCTCATCTCTATAGATAATCAGTAGACGGCAGAGTACTAGGCACGCCCACGTGCCGCTCCTCTGCTCAGGTAGGCGTGCGCACTGCTCGATTGCGGTTACTAATACCATATAACATTGTCCTATTATAGCACAATCATGCGCCAGCCACCTTCGTTATCATTGATCGGCAATTGACCCCTACCAATTTGCCCCACCCCCAGTGTTTGTGCTACCCTTGGCGACAGTAGCAACCGTGCTGCCACTCACCGCTGCCTGTTGGGCAACGCACTCATTTTGTGACCAATGAACCCAGATCATTTCCTCGCTTAATTCGCTTAGCAGATGCTGAACCCAGTCATCATTGGGCTGATTCCATCTTCCTATGACGCTTGACCAGCGCTGGTCAAGCTATTTCTGTTCGCCCTTTTTACAACAAATTCAATAAAGTATACTGATCAAAGTGTACTGATCAACGAGATGGTGGACCCAATCGGTTCACGCAAAGGCGCAAAGCCCGCCAAGAACGGGAGAAGCTTTGCGCCTTTGCGAGCTTTGCGTGAATTCACTATCCCGGTGACCAATACAACAAATTTAATAAAGGAACCATCATGCAGCGATCCCTGCACCGGTCTACCTTACCGATCAACGCGCTGCCCACCCATTGGTCACTGCTGGCGCGCTATCTACGCCCGCAACGGGTCAAGGTGGCGATCTTGGCACTTTTGCTCGGCAGTACCATCGCTCTACAACTGCTCGCCCCGCAGATTGTACGTCGCTTTATCGACGGCGCACAGGCAGGAGAGCCACTGCGTGTGCTCTGGCAATTAGCGCTGCTCTTTCTCGGCGCGGCGCTCTTGAAATATCTACTCACGCTGCTGCTCACCTATCTCAGTGAAGATGTGGGCTGGCGCACCACCAACCGCCTGCGCGCCGATCTGGCCGCCCATTGCCTGCGTCTCGATCTGCCCTTTCACCATCGCCACCCACCAGGCGTGCTGATCGAGCGCATCGACGGCGATGTGGGGCAACTGGCGCGCTTCTTTTCGCAGCTGGTCATCCAACTGCTCGGTAATGTGCTGTTGCTGATCGGTATTCTTGTGCTCTTGATCGGCGAAGAGTGGCGGCTTGGCGTTGGCTTTCTGCTCTTCCTCGCCGGCGCGCTGGCCATTCTCTTTCGGCTGCGCAACTTTGCCACCCCCTATCTCCGAGCTGAACGGGCCGCCAGCGCCGATCTCTTTGGCTTTCTCGAAGAGCGGCTGGGCGGTACCGAGGATATCCGTGCCAACGGTGCGGTGACCTACACCGTGCAGCGCCTGCTAGGACAGATGCGCACACTCTGGCGCAGAAGCATGGCCGCGCGGCCGCGCAATGCCATCTTTGGCTCGATCATCGTCATCTGGTTTGAGGCGGGGACCGTGCTGGCTTTGGCATTGGGCGCACTGCTCTTTCTGCGCGGCCAACTGACCATCGGCACCGTCTATCTGCTCTATGCCTATCTGCGCATGGCCAGCGGCCCGCTGCTAAGCCTGACCGGTGAGATCCAACATCTGCAAGAGGCGACGGCGGCGATTGCACGGATTGGTGAACTGTTTGCTGAAACACGCACTATCATTGACGGCAAGGGCATGCCAATGCCTGCCGGCCCCCTGGCGGTTACCTTTGACCACGTCCGCTTTGGCTATGGTGTTGCTGCCGTCAACGATCGGGGCAACACTGACGCGGCGCCCAGCCCGCCGACGTTGTACGATTTCTCCCTTACGCTGCCCGCGGGGCGGACACTGGGGCTCTTGGGGCGGACGGGGAGTGGCAAAACGACGATCACCCGCCTGCTACTGCGCTTCTATGATCCGCAAGCGGGCACAGTGCGCCTGGACGATGTGGATTTGCGCGATCTCTCGCTTGCCACGTTGCGTCGCCACGTCGGCATTGTCACCCAGGATGTGCAACTTTTCAACGCCTCGGTTCGCGACAATCTGACCTTTTTCGAGCGACACTTCGCAGATGAAGCGTTGGTGGCGGCGCTAGAGTCCGTTGGCTTGGGATCGTGGCTGCGCACCTTGCCCGCGGGGTTGGCGACGCCGCTGCGCGCCGGCGGTGGTAGCCTCTCCGCCGGTGAAGCACAACTGCTCGCCTTTGCGCGCGTCCTGCTCAGAGATCCCGGTGTAGTGATCCTCGATGAAGCCTCCTCGCGGCTGGACCCAGCTACCGAGCAACGGCTGGACCAGGCGCTAGGTGCGCTCTTGCAGCAGCGTACCGCCATCGTGATCGCCCATCGGTTGGCGACGGTACAGAAGGTCGACGACATCCTGATTCTCGCCGATGGGCGGATTGCGGAGTATGGCCCGCGTGCCGAACTCGCCGCCGACCCCACCTCGCGCTTTGCGCATCTGCTACGGACCAGTCTATCTGAAAGCGAGGCATACCAATGACGAATCATTCAATGACCACCCGTCACTATCTGCTACAACTCCTGCGTTACAAACCATGGGTGTGGCTGTTGACAGTGATCGCCTACATGATCCTCTACGCGCTCAACTTTGCGCCGCCACTGATCGCCCGCGCCATCTTCGACCGCCTGACTGATGATGCGCCGGTACGCTTTGGGCTGTGGACGTTGGTGCTGCTGCTGTTGGGATCGGCAGTGGGGCGGCAGGCCGCCTACGTCGCGCTCACCGCCGGGCAGACACTCCACACCGCGCTCGTCAGTTCGCTGGTGCGCGCCAATCTTCTAGCGCAGATCCTGCAGCGGCCCGCGGCGCAGGCAATTCCCGATTCCCCCGGCGAGACGCTGAGCCGCTTTCGCGACGATATCGATCCACTGAGTACCTTTCTCGGCAGCGCCTTCAACCTCGTCGGTGTGAGTCTTTTTGCCCTGCTGGCCATCGTCACCATGGCGCGCACGAGTCCCCTGCTGACCGTCGTCGCCTTTCTGCCGTTGGTGCTGATCAGCTTTCTGATCAACCGCAGCAGCGCCCGCATCATGCGCCTGCGCGCGGCCACCCAGAGCGCCACCAGCAGCGTGACCGGTCTCCTCGGCGAACTCTTTGGTGCGGTGCAGGCAATCAAGGTCGCCGACGCCGAAAGCGCGGTCATTGCCCACCTGGACGCGATCGGTGAAACGCGCCGCCAGGCTGCGCTCAAAGATCGGCTGGTGAGTGAGATCTTTGGCGCGCTCGGCGGCAACTTGGGCGATCTGGGCACGGCGATTACCCTGCTGCTCATGGGGCAGGCAATGCGCAGCGGCACCTTTACCGTCGGCGACTTTGCGCTCTTTCTCTATGTGATGCCCTTCGTCGCCAACAACATGCGCTCGGTGGCCGGTGTGTTGACGAGCTATCGCCAACTGGGAGTTTCGCTGCAACGGTTGACCACGCTGCTTCAAGGGACGCCCACCGCCACTCTCGTCGCGCCGCGTCCGCTCTACTTCTGGGGTGAGCCGCCGGCACCGCCTGTCACTGTAGCGTCAACAGCAGATGCGCTTGACGAATTGACCGTTACCAATTTGTGCTATCAATATCCCAATCAGCGTGGCGTTCGGGATATCAACTTTACCCTCAAGCGCGGCACCTTCACCGTCATCACCGGGCCGATGGGTGCGGGCAAGAGCACCCTGCTGCGTCTCTTGCTCGGTCTCTTGCCCAAGGATGCCGGCGAGATCCGTTGGAATGGACAGTTGGTCGAGGATGCCGGTGCCTTCTTTCAGCCACGCCGCAGCGCCTACACGCCACAGGCCCCCCGCCTCTTTAGCGATACCCTGCGCGAAAATATCCTCATGGGCTGGCCGGGTGAAACAGAACTGTCGCGCGCGCTTCACGCCGCGGTCCTCGAAGAGGATGTGGCCCACCTCGCCCAGCAGCTTGAGACCTTGGTAGGGGCACGGGGCGTGCGGCTCTCCGGCGGACAGATCCAGCGCAGCGCAGCCGCGCGCATGTTCGTCCGCCAACCGGATCTGCTTGTCTTTGATGACCTCTCCAGCGCGCTCGATGTCGAGACCGAAGAGAAGCTGTGGGCGCGCCTCTTCCAGGAGCAGACGAGCACGCCTGGCGCGAGCAACCGATCAATCACCTGCCTCGTCGTCTCGCACCGTCCCGCCCTCTTGCAAAGAGCCGACCAGGTGATCGAACTCAACGAGGGAAGGATCGAGCGCATTTGGTCGAGCCGGTAGTCTGTGCTCGCGCTGGCACATAGCGAATTGCGGGGATACAACCGCAATCCGCTTGCTGCCGTTGATCTAGCTGATGGGACAGGCAGAATGGAGAGGGTACCGAGGCTCGATTTGGGAGGATTGACAAGGGTATGCGGTCGGCTTATACTGGGGAGTAAGAGGTTGGCATACGGTAGAAAGAGGTAAGTAGCGCTGGTTGTCGCAGACACATAGTTCGGCTCTATCAAGATGTTATTAGTGTTTGATGAGAGCTTTGGTGTAGTTGGCGTTTACCTTAGATGAGGCAATATTTCTATTTGTAGTACAATTAATACCTTCGCCAAACCTTGTTTTGGCGGAAATTTCCAGATGTCATTCCTGCGCAGGCAGGAATCTACTCGTGTAACATGAAGATGGATTCCTGCCTGCGCAGGAATGACGGCTCTAATTTCTGAAATTGGCG
>DAOUCA010000007.1:0-31673 GCA_034432375.1 Caldilineaceae bacterium | reverse complement strand
GCCAAACCTTGTTTTGGCGGAAATTTCCAGATGTCATTCCTGCGCAGGCAGGAATCTACTCGTGTAACATGAAGATGGATTCCTGCCTGCGCAGGAATGACGGCTCTAATTTCTGAAATTGGCGAAGGTATTGTATAAGTAAAAGCGAGAAAGTAAGTAGTACGACAACGGTAAATTAGACAGGATTTTCAGAATTTACAGGATGTCTACAGCAGAAATCTTTTGAATCTTATAAATCCTGTCTATTGATTGAAATTTAACATTGTCGTAGTAGAAATAAAATTGACGTAGCGGAGGCTGAGCTTGTCGAAGCCAAAGCGGCTTCGACAAGCTCAGCTTCCGGTTTCTAGCTACTTTCTCGCTTTTACTGAGCGCGTTGCGCTTTATTGATTATAAAAAGTTATCCGCAGTGGTGATGGGAAAGATGGGCAGACCCGTCTGTTGCACGACGCGCTGAAAGTGTTCGATGCTAAAGGGCTTGTGGAGAATGGCTGCAAACCCTGATTTACTCATGTGGTGATTGACCGCTTCTGTCGAGTGGGCTGTCATTGCCACAACCGGCAAGCTTGGATAGTGCATCTTCACCCAATTGATCAAATCAAAGCCATTTTCGCCGGGTAGAACAATGTCGGTGATGACAAGATGCCAAAAATCCTTTGTGATGAGCCGTTTTGCTTCATCGACGCGAAGGCAAATCGCAGCATGGTAGCCCATTTGCTCCAATAACATACAAATAAAGCGACCAAGCTTTTCTTCATCGTCGACGACAAGTATACGTATGGTCGCTTGTGCAGCTTCCTGTTGATGCTCAGACATAGAAAATATCCATTATCACTCTTCTACTGACCTATCTGAACTCATCTAGATCTCAGATTGTTAAAGGGGCTATTTCATACAGATGGGCCCTATCCGAAAAACTGATCGTTGGTTCAGTGGCTTGAATCTCTCGGATATGATTTATCTTACTATAGTTTTTCGGCTTCGTAACTGGTACTTAAGTCCCAATTTGGCCTACGATTTGGGTAAGAGTTTACAGGTGCTTTTCTTTATCTGGCCGAGTTTCTCCTTGCTCGCTCATTCTTCGGTTGTCCACTTCGAACCCTCACTGCTCGCAATCGAGAAGGTCCTGCGTCCCTTCTAAACCCCTAAGACCAGGCAACCAGTAAAACCCGCTATATTATTCGCCCCCAACCTTCATTGCACCCAGGTAAATGGGTGCGTACCACATTTGGGGGATTACGCCGGACGATCAATTTTGTCCTTCTGTGTAATCCCCCAAAATGGGACGCACCCCAGGTAAATAGCTCCCTTGATTGATTCTGTTGCGATGATGTATACTGCAAATGGACAACTATACTGCGGTTGAAATGGGAACCGGAGTTTCTACCCCGGCAAAACTCCGGTTCCCATTCAGAGCTGAGTATAATAGATAAAAATCCTTAAAAGCCATACAGCTTCTTTCGGGTAAAACTAGGGTCTATTGAGATTTGCCAAAACGACCAATAAATTGGCCGACTAACCCCGCAAAGCCGCCTCAGCGGCTAGCTATGTAGCCGCTGAGGCGGCTTTGCGGGGTTAGCAGCAGGTTTCAACCCTGCAAAATTGAAATGTCAACAGACCCTAGCGGAATCTGTATGACTTTTAAATGATTCGTCTATAAGCAATTAGCAGATCATCTAATCCACTGTACCGTCCATGATGCAAGAGATTATGTTACCCATAAAACGCCGTGTGCTGCTGTTGACCACAACGCGCAGCTATCGCAACGATGCCTTTTTACAAGCCGCCAATCGATTGGGGATTGAACTCGTACAGGCGGTTGATATGACGAAAGAGTTATCCGCCTATTGGCATTGCAGCCTTGGCATCGACTTTAATGATCCGGTTGCCGCCGTGCAGACCATTGTTGATTATGCCGCGGAGCAGCCGCTACAAGGCATTCTGGCTGTCGATGATAGTGGCACCTTGCTGGCGGCGCGCGCCGGTGCCGCCCTTGGGTTGCCACATAATGCCCCCGTTGCTGCCGAAGCTGCGCGTGACAAATATATCATGCGCACCCTCATGGCCCAAGGTGGCGTACCTTGCCCCATCTTTCGTCGCTTTACCCTTGATGAGGATCCCCATCGCGTTGCTAGCGAGGTCTCTTACCCTTGTGTCGTGAAACCCCTCAACCTCAACGGTAGCCGTGGTGTGATGCGTGCCGATACGCCGGATGAGTTGGTAGTCGCCGTTGAACGGTTGGCACACCTTCTCCAACGCGAGGCGGCCAATGGCGTACAGCCGACTTACTTGGTTGAAGATTTCATTCCCGGCTTTGAGGTGGCACTCGAAGGGATGCTTGACAACGGTCAACTCACTGTCCTTGCCCTCTTTGACAAGCCCGATCCGCTGGATGGTCCTTTCTTTGAAGAGACGATCTATGTCACGCCGTCACGCCTACCCACTGCAACCCAAGTGGCCATTGCTGAAACCGTTGCACTGGCTGCCAAATCGCTTGGCCTACAAATTGGCCCCGTTCACGCCGAGCTTCGCATCAATGAACAAGGGCCGTGGATGTTGGAAGTGGCCGGACGTTCAATCGGCGGTCTCTGCTCACAGATCTTACGTTTTGGGGTTGATGCCTCGCTTGAAGAGTTGATCCTACGTCAGGTCGCAGGTCTTGGCATCGAGAGCACGGCGCGGGCCGGTCGTGCCGTTGGTGTGATGATGATTCCGATTCCGAGCGCGGGCATCTTGCAACGGGTCACCGGCACGGAAGCGGCGGCTGCGCTCCCTGGTATCACTGGCATTGAGATCACCGCCCGCCTTGGCTATGCCATCAATCCACTGCCCGAAGGAGAGAGCTATCTGGGCTTTATCTTTGCCCAAGGCGCAACGCCGGATCTGGTTGACGCGGCGCTGCGGGCTGCCCATGAACAGTTACATTTTACCATCGTGCCGGAGATTGAACTAGCCTTTGGATAAGACATTACCATACGAATAATCAATAATCAATAATCAATTGGCAATTGTGAATTGCCAATTGATTATTGATTATTTCTGCCATCCACCTGCCATCAACCGAAAGGAAACTCCATGCCAACATGGTCCCGCTCACAAGAACTGCTCGAACGCTCCCAAAAATCGCTCGCTGGCGGTGTCAGCAGCAATGTACGCCTGCTCTCCAAGCCACCACTCTTTTTTGAGCGTGCCGAAGGTGCCATGATCTATGATGTCGATGGTAACGGCTATATCGACTATGTGCTGGGCCAAGGGCCGATGATCTTGGGCCATTCCAATCCGGTTGTCCTTGACGCGGTCAACGCGGCCATGCGCAAAGGCCAACTTTTTGCCGGCCAACACGCGCTCGAATTTGAAGTTGCCGAAAAGTTAGTCGAATTGATTCCGAGCGCCGAGCTCTGTCGCTTTGGGTTAAGCGGTTCGGAGATGGTGCAGGCGGCGATGCGCTTGGTGCGTGCAGTCACCGGGCGCACCAAGATTCTGCGCTTTGAGGGGCATTACCACGGCTGGTTCGATAATGTGTTAATCAGCGTGGGGCCAGCGCTTGATCAGGCCGGACCACGCGAAGAGCCCAACGTGCTCCCTGGCACCCCAGGCCAAACGCTGAGCGCGCTCGACGATTTCTTTGTGTTACCCTGGAACGATCTGGCACTGGTCGAAGCGCTCTTTGCCCAGCACGGCCACGAAATTGCAGCGATTATGACCGAGCCCATGATGTGCAACACGGGCGCAGTGCCCCCGGAACCGGGCTTCCTCGAAGGGTTGCGCCGCCTCTGTGACGAGCATGGTGCGCTGCTCTACTTTGATGAGACGATCACTGGCTTTCGGCTGGGTTTGCATGGTGCACAGGGGCGCTTCGGCGTCACGCCCGATCTCTCCAGCTTTGCCAAGGCAATGGCCGGTGGCTTTGCCAATGCGGCGCTGGTCGGCAAAGCCGAGTATATGCGCCGTTTCGCCGAAGGGGTCAACCATTCCGGCACCTTTAACAGCAATGTCATCTCGATGGCAGCCTCGGCGGCGGCAATTGCCGAGCTTACAAAGGATGATGGCGCGATCTACCATCAACTCGACCAGATTGGCCGCACGCTCATGAAAGGGCTGCATGAACTCGGTCAACGCCACGGCCTGCCGCTCCACATTCAAGGGGTGCCCACGGCTTTCCATCTCTCTTTCACCAACCTTGACGCCATCCGCGATTACCGAGACTTTGCCGGCGGCTGTGATAAAGAGCGCTACAGTCGCTTCTGTAGTACTATGCTGGAACGGGGCGTGCGGCTGATCGAGCGGGGGATCTGGTATATCTCGGCAGCGCACACGGCCGAGCAGATCGACGCGACCTTACAGGCCGCCGATGCCGCATTGGCCGAGATTGCATAATAGGCGCATCCTGTTGCACTGCCTTACAATGTGCCCTGGTGGTGTCACCCCTACGTAGGCAAGGGTCTACAATTCATGCGGCATGGATTCCTGCCGGAGTTTATCCTCACGAAGGTGGGGGCAGAAATGACAATCTTGCACCGATAGGACGAGACTAGCGAAGAGTGAGAATTTTATGTCCAAACTCGAACTGTACGAAGCTAATGCCCACATCAACATTATCACCGGTGCTTGCCCCCATGACTGTCCAGACACCTGTAGCTGGCAAGTGGCCGTCGACAAGGGCAGTGGACAGGCGGTTGACATCTGGGGCAACGCCGACCACCCGATTACGCAAGGGCGGCTCTGTGGCAAGGTTGATCGCTATCTCGAACGCACCTATCACCGTGATCGGCTGCTCACGCCGCTACAGCGGGTTGGCCCCAAAGGCAGTGGACAATTTGTGCCCGTTAGTTGGGAAACGGCGATCAGTGCCATTTCTGCCCGCCTTCAGGAGATTACCGCCGCGTATGGGGCAGAGGCGATCATGCCCTACTCCTATGCTGGCACCATGGGCTATCTGCAAGGCGAAGGCATGGCTTCTCGCTTTTGGCACAAACTGGGGGCGAGTCGATTGGCGCGTACCATCTGTTCCGAGGCCGGCTTTGAGGGCTATCGCTATACGATTGGCGCGAGTGAAGGAACGGAGACCGAAGCCTTTGCCCGTGCCCGCCTCATCCTGATCTGGGGCAGCAATACGTTGACAAGTAATCTGCACCTCTGGCCCTTTATCCAACAGGCACGCAAATCAGGCGCGCGCCTAATTGTGATCGATCCGGCCGAGACCCGTACCGCCGCGGCAGCCGATGAATGGATCGCGATCAAGCCAGGAACTGATGGCGCACTTGCCCTGGCGCTGATGCACGAGATCATTAAACACGGCTGGCACGATGCCGATTATGTTGCACAGTACACGGTGGGGTTTGACGCCCTGGCGGCGCGCGTGCAGGAATGGACGCCTGAACGGGTGGCGGCAATCACCGGGATTCCCACCGCGCGCATTCGTCAACTGGCGCAGGAGTATGCCACGACGCCACCGGCCGCGATCCGCATCAACTATGGGCTGCAACGGCACTATGGTGGCGGCATGGCGGTGCGCACGATCGCCTGTTTACCGGCGCTGATTGGGGCCTGGCGTCACTACGGCGGTGGCATTCAGCTCAGCAACAGCGGCCATTTCCGCCATCTCAATACCACACGCTTGCAGCGGTACGATCTGCTGACCGGGCGACAGCCGCGTATCTTTAACATGAACCGCCTCGGTGATGCCCTTTCTCTCGATCCTGCGCGCCGGGCGCAGGCTCTCTATCATCCCCGTCCCGCAAACCCGCGGCCAACGGCAGACGCGGCAGGAAGCCCCATCAAGGCAATGATCGTCTACAATTGCAACCCAGCCGCGGTTGCACCGGATCAGGGAGCCGTGCTGGCTGGACTCCAACGCGAAGATCTCTTCACCGTCGTCCTGGAACATTTCCAGACCGATACGGCTGACTATGCCGACTACGTGCTCCCCGCGACCACGCAATTGGAGCATTGGGATATCCAGCGCGCGTATGGCCACACCTACTGGCTGCTCAACCAACCGGCGATTGCGCCCGTGGGCCAGAGCTTGCCCAACAGTGAAATCTTCCGCCGTCTTGGCCAGGCGATGGGCTATCGCGAGGATTGTTTTTACGAGGGTGACGAAGCGATGGTCCGTGATCTGGTCGAATATCAACGGCACCCCACTTTTCAGGGAATTACCTGGGCACAACTGCTGCGCGATGGCTTTGTCCGGCTCAATCTACCGTCGCCCAACAATGCCTTTGCGCAGGGCAATTTCCCAACGCCAAGTGGCAAGTGCGAATTCTACAGCGAACGCATGGCACGCGATGGCTATGACCCGTTGCCGACTTACACCGCACCGGCGTGGCAACAGGAAGAGAGAAGAGAGAGGAGACAGGAGAGAGGAGAGCGCAATTCGCTTGTCTGTATTTCGCCGCCGGCCCACTCCTTCTTAAATAGCTCGTTTGCCAATGTGGATCGCTTTCAAACGCGCGAGGGGGAACCACTGCTCTGGATCCATCCCGCGGATGCTGCTCCCCGTAATATCAACGAAGGCGATGCGGTCCGTGTCGCCAACGAACTGGGTGATCTAACCCTACGTGCGCAGATCACCGAGCGGATTGTCCCAGGTACAGTTCTCGCTCCCGGCATCTGGTGGAATAAGTTTAGCCCAGATGGTCGCAACATCAACCGCATTACTCCGCAAGATGAGACCGACATGGGGGCAAGCGCCAGTTTTTACGACACGCTGGTGACCGTGGAGCCGGTGAACCAAGCGACAACTGACGGGGTAACTGTTGCTGGGGTCAATGGGATCGCGGTTGTCACCTGATGATCCTGTTGCACTCTCTTACAATCTGTCCTGGTTTCGGCAGAGGATTGTCATTCCTGCCCCCACCTTCGTGAGGATAAACTCCGGCAGGAATCCACCAATGGGCCCCTGCCGAAATTTACCCTGGCGAAGGCGGGGCAGGGGCGAGACTGCACTTTGTATGGAATTGTGTAAGGGACTGTAACAGTAACTCCTCATCGAATGCAAACTGACCTTGTACATTATGGCTTAAATAGACCGATAGGTAACTGGAAGATTTTTCCGAGCAAAAAGCCGCTCTTCAGAATGACAGAATGCTCGAAGCGCGAAATCAAGCGAGGGCTGCAGCTTACTCAACCGCTGTTCGATATGCTGCATACTGCCATTCGCTACTCCCAGCACAACTTAATTGACAAAACAGTAGCTCTGCCGAGTGAAGAAGGGAACGAGTGATGGCTGACTATCGTGGAATGGAAGCCTTTGATGAAGTGAAGCGGCTGCTGGTGGTCGCGGCCCACCCTGACGATCTGGAGTCGATGTGTGGCGGCACGATTGCATTGTTGGTGGCACGAGGTGTTGAAGTCTTTTCCGTTAACTGTACGCTTGGCGATATTGGCGCGCAAAATGGTAAGCTGCTACGTCAATCGTTGGCTGCAACACGGATTGCTGAAACCGCTGCCGCCGCGGCGATCCTCGGCTTGCGCGCTCACTATCACCTGGAACATCACGATGGCGAATTAGTACCCGATCTCGGTCTGCGTGCCGAAGTGGCGCGTCTCTATCGATTGACCGGGGCCGATACACTCTTTACCTTTGACCCCTACTGGACGGGCCAGATCCATCCCGATCATCGCGCCGCCGGTCAAGCTGCGCTTGATGCCTATATGCCCGCTAAGATGCCCCTCTACCACCCGGAACAGTTGACGGGAGCCGGCACCGATTTGGGTAAGATTGAACGGATCTTTCTCTTTGCCACCGACCGTGATCCTGACGTTTATATTGATGTTGAAGCGGTTTATGCACAGAAGATAGCTGCAACGTTGGCGCACCAGAGTCAATTCCCTACAGGGGAAGAAAATGTTGAATGGATGAAAGGGCTTGATCGCACGGCGGCACAGCCGATCGGTGTCACCTACGCCGAACGGTTCAAGGCGATTGGCGTCTGGTAATCCCGTTGATTCTCTCAAATCTCTCAAAATTCTCTGTTGACGCAAGTAGTGCAGTGTGAAGCAAGTAATGATAGGTTGTCACAATTAAACTGACAGAATAGTAGTGCCTATGAGGATAGCAACGAAGAATTTTCTGATTTTCCAGAACTCAGAGTATACTTGTCTGCTATATGTTTGCTGTAACTAGACCTAAACTGGGTGTGCGTAAGCTAGGTATGCCTAGGCTGGGTTGTAACTAGGCTTGATCGTGATCAATAAACTCATGAGGAATATACCATGAAACGATTTTTTCAATTTGTGCTCTTTGCAGCAGTGATTGCCGGCATTATCTATGCCTTAAAGAACGTATTGTCGCCAAAAGCAGAGATCGGTAGTAGCGGCACGTTGCCACAAGCGCCGATCAAATCGCTCGATGAAGCCCCGCTTGGTGGTGAGATTAGCCCAGAACTGCTTAAGATCCTCGTTTGCCCAGAAGACAAAGGTGCACTGGAATTAGTGGACAATGGTCAATTCTTGCTAAACCCACGCAACGGCTATAAATATCCTATTCGCAATGGCATTCCCGTGATGCTGATCGAAGAAGGCAAAAAGTATCAGGATACCACTGTCGCTAAGCAGATGGCAACAGCTGTCACAAGCAATGGTTCAGGAACAGCTGGTAAAGAGAAAAAAGCAGCGTAGTCGATCTGCTTGCGCACATCATTTTCAGCGAAAGCTGTGAGACACTGTGCGTGATGCCAACCTGTCTATTAATTGTATTTGGTTTTCCATCAACATTCGTGTAGACTAAAGCACGCGATGTAAATCTACCCCAACCAATTGCGGTTTTCGGAAAACGTCGGTTCAGCTTTTTTATCGTTGCTCTTGTCTAACTGACGAGCCTAGCGCTAAAAAGGCTGACTCTCGTCTTCTGAGATCGCGCTTTAGCTGAACCCATAGAATCTTATATAGAAGTTACGCAGAGCGCTGGTTGAGTAGGCGGTTTCTTGGCGTAGCGAAACCGAGCGTCGCGTGCCTACTCTAGGTTGCTTGTAAAAGCCGGGCTGCTTGCACACTGTCAGTGATAGGCCAGCGGACTTCTGGATTTACAGCGCTTACCGATATTGTCCAGTCTATCCAGTTTTATGAACCATTGAGCTAAAAGTGATTATGAATAGACCACGAGTTATAAATCAACCGACGACCCATCGGGATATCTTAATTGGTATCAATATTATTGCTGACCTACTGGCCCCAACGCTTGGCCCCAACGGTGGTGCTGTCGCCAGTGGGCCAACCGCTGGCAATCGTGTCGAAATGTTAGACGATGCATCGACTGTTGTACGGCGTATTATTAGCCTGGGGAATCCACGCACAGATATTGGCGCGATGGTGATGCGTAGCCTGATTTGGCGTGTGGGGCAACGAGTTGGCGATGGGGGGGCGACAGCAGCCCTGATTGCACGCAGCGTCTACGCGGAAGGGATGCGTCTCAGCACCGCCGGCTTTAACACGGTGCGTATGGCACGGGGGATTGAGCAAGGGGTGAAGGTAGCAATTGCGACGCTACGGCAGCACGCGCACCCCATCGCCGGAGAAACCGATCTGGCGGCAGTTGCGCGAACGATTACCAAAGATGAAGCACTCTCTGCCCTCATCGGTGAAATGAGCTATCTGCTTGGACCCGATGCCCATGTCATTATTGAAAAGTATGTTGCCCCTTATTTGCAACGGCGTTACATTGGCGGAGCCCATTTTGGGGCCGAGATCCGCAGCATGTATTTCTATACACAGCCGGAACAGCGGCGTGCCGTTCTCACGGCCCCAGCGATCGCAATCTGCGAAGAACGCTTAACCGAAGCAGCCCAGGTCTTGCCCCTGATGGAAGGGGCGATCAGGCTGGGTGCCAAGGGGTTAGTCATTGTGGCGCAGGATGTGAGCGGCTCGGCATTGGGCTTGTTGGTCAGCAATCAGCAGGCCCCAGAAGAGAAGAAAAAGCTTGCATTGCTCGCCGTCAAGCTAAAGCCGGTCGGCGATGAATTGCGTTGGGCCATGAGTGATCTAGCCCTGCTCTCCGGTGCCACTGTTCTTGGGACTAATTACGGTCGTAAAAGTGGTTCCGCTTTGCCGACCGATTTGGGACATACCCAGCGGGTTGAATTTGCCAACAAAGGGGTGGTGATCGTTGCGCACGATAGCAAGCGTGCTGATATTCAAGAGGAAGTCTCGCGGCTGCGCCGGTTGATCGTAGAAACGCCGCTCGATGATGAGGATCGCCCTAAGTATGCCCGCCGTCTGGCCACCTTGACGGGTGGTGTTGGTGAACTCAAGATTGGTGCCCATGTCAAGGGCGATCGCGAAGTACGTGAAACGCAGGCGACCCGTGCTTTCAAAGTGCTTTCATCGGCACAACGGGGCGGCGTTGTGCCTGGCGGTGGGGCGGCCCTCTATCACTGTATCCCCGCCGTCATGGCCGCCGCCGATGCTGAACAGGATGACAATATTGCAGCCGGCATGCGGGTGTTGGCCACTGCCATTGCGGCCCCACTGGAACAGATCTTGGTCAACGCTGGGGTTAGCGCACCAAAAGTACAGATGCAACAGATTCGCGATCAGGGGCCATGCAGCACCTACGATGTCTACGCGGATAAAGTTGTGGATGCATTTACAAGTGGTGTGTTGGATGTCGCCGATGTTGTGGGGCAACTGTTGCACATCGCAGCTAGTGGCGCAATGATGGCGCTTTCGACCGATGCCATCGTCTATCACCGCAAACCGCAGCAGAGCTTGCAGCCGGATTAATGAGAGTTGATGCCTGGTGCGTGTTGCGTGAACGTTGACTGCATCCGGGTTGCGCGTACAAAGCTTTTGCCTTTAGCTAACAGAAAAAGCAAGGCGAGCGAAATCTGTGACAAGAGACAGTCACAGTACACGAAATACGCACCACGCAACAGAGGTCTTTGTCTGACTAAAAGAAACCAAACGAATAGATTATTTACCCTATGCCTATTATTTTATCATTTGCCCAAGTTAGAGATCAGTTATGGGCTGCTGGGCCGGAAGGACTTTTTGTCATGAAGGACAATCAGTTAACCGCCGTACCGCAGCCGGAAGTGGAGTTGGCTTGCTGTGGCACCGACGGTGAGCGGATCCTCGTCGGCGGGTTACCCCACGGCGCAGCCTTTAGTTTGGATGCGGGGGGGAATTGGCAAGCTTCCTGGATGGACGGTGTTGAAGCGCCGGTTCTCTCGATTGTAGCCGATCCTCATGTCGCCGAGAGTGGTGTATTGTTGGCCGGCAGCGCTGGCGGGGGATTGCTGCGTTCGCATAACCACGGCCACAGTTGGACGGTCTGCAATTTTGGCTTACAGGATTATACCGTGCTGACGGTGGCCTGGGCACCTGTAGCCCCCGCCACGCAATGGCCACGGTGGGAAGTGGTCTTCGCCGGCACCGAGGAAGGGGTCTATCGCTCACCCAACGGCGGCCGCGGTTGGAAACGCAGTTGTGGCGTTGATGGGGTCGTGCAGATTATCGCGTTGGCACCCGAGTTTCATAGCAGTGGCGTGGTGCTAGCCGGTACAGAGGAGCAAGGCTTGTGGCGTTCAGAAGATAGTGGCCGCAGCTTTATGCCTGTCACTAACGGACCAAGCCGTGTCGACGCTTTGACGAGCACAGCCAATGGCTGGGTGTTGAGCGACGAAGCCCAATTGTGGCAATCCACCGACGGCAAGCAATGGAAACCAATCCCCAACAGCAAACCGGCCCTCACCCTCTTCCGTACGGAGCAAGGGATCTGGAGCGGTGGTGAGCACGGGGCTGAATTGCTAGATCTTTAACCCGCTGTGCGAGAAAAGCGCTGAATTCATTCAGCGCCTGAGAGGGTAAATGTAGGCTGAGCTTGTCGAAGCCTACGCCGCTTCGGCTTCGACAAGCTCAGCCTACGCTCTTGTACCTGTCTAAAAAGGGCACATCCCAAATGGTCACAACAGGGCGGGTGTGCCACCTTTAATCTGCGCAACAATCTGAGGCACCTTCTCAATCACATAGGCAATATCCTCTGGCGTCGTGCTATGTCCTAGGCTCAACCGCAGCGCGCCTTGGGCATCGGTGGGGGCAATGCCGATTGCTTCCAGGACGTGGCTAGGCTGCTGCGAGGCGCTGGTGCAGGCGCTGCCGCTGCTGGCTGCAATCCCAGCCAAATCGAGACCAATCAACACGCCTTCTGCCTCTACACCTCGAATGACAAAACTGGCAATGTTGTCTAGGCGCGCAATCCGTGCACCAGTGAGGCTAGCGCCATCAACGCTTTCCAAGAGCGTGCCGATCAAATGCTCCCGCAACAGGCGTAACCGTTCGACTTCGGTAGGACGTTCGTCTTCTACCAGTGCAAAGGCCTTTGCCATTCCCACGATACCGGGCACATTTTCGGTGCCGGCGCGACGGTCCCCCTCGTGGCTACCCCCAGTTTGCACAGGGAGATAGGGTGTGCCGTTCCGCAGATAGAGAAAGCCAACGCCTTTGGGGCCATAAAATTTATGGGCGCTGACGCTAAGCGCATCGACATTGAGTGCATCCACATCGAGCGATAATTTGCCGGCAGCTTGCACCGCGTCAGTGTGAAAGGGCACACCTAACTCACGACAAAGCGCGCCTATTTCGGCGATTGGTTGGATCGTGCCGATCTCATTATTGGCATACATGACACTGAGCAATGCCACGTCGGAGCCATTGCCCAATGCCGCGGCGACATCAGAGGGGTTCACCAATCCCTCGTGGTTTACCGGCAGCAATGTCAGATCAAAGCCAAAATGGTCACGTAGATCGTAGGCGGTGTGCAAGACAGCATGATGCTCGATGGGGGTTGTAATAATTCGATTGGCACCGCTCATCTGGCGACGGGCAAGTGCGATACCGCGCAGGGCACTATTATCCCCTTCAGTGCCACCGCTCGTAAAGATAATCGTGCGAGGGGTGCTATTTAGCAATTCAGCGATCGTCCGTCGTGCACCTTCCAATGCAACATTGGCGCGCCGCCCAATGGTGTGAATGCTAGAAGGGTTGCCATAGAATTCTGTAAAATAGGGTTGCATGGCTTCCCAAACTTCGGGGCGTAGCGGCGTTGTCGCCGAATGATCTAGATAAATTGTGCGACGTGCTTGATTCATAAGATTCACTCTACAGTTTCTATACTCACGAGCAGCACAAGAAGTAACCCAATCCTCCTGCAAAAAGTGTTGCTTCTTGGTGCTCGTCGGTATACTATAGTTTCTACTAACGATAACGCAGTTCTATGATGGTACGGTTCAGCGGATAGGCATCTCCGCCCGATGTCCTCCGCCGCAATTTGGTCTACACCCAACTTACATGGAATTTGACTTCTATTCGTGAATCAAATTACAATGTTGCGGCAATTGCCAGACTTCTGCAAGACTATATGGTTTGCAGAAGTTTTTATATAGGCAGCAAGGATTTCCTTTTAAAGTATAGACTGTAAAATTGAAATAACTCAAATTGCTTATCGTCGAATGGGTACAGATGTAGCACGTGCCTCGTGAACGCCCCTATATATAATTATCCCTGCGGCTGATAAGCCAAATCATTCACACGACATTCGGAAGGTATAACTGTGGGATTCATTGGTATATAGTTGCTGATGATCTCCTGTGCCAGCAGCGTTTGTCTCAACCAATTCATTTAAGGAGGGTTCATCTTGCTACAAGGATCTGCATCCGTCATTATCGCACTATTAATGGGCATTCTTGGCGTTATCTATGTGCTTTGGCAAATGCGTATTGTCTTGAGCTATGATACGGGCAATGACACTATGCGCAGCATTGCAGGGGCGATCCAAGAGGGCGCTTCGGCATTTCTCAATCGGGAATATCGCTTCCTGCTCATCTTTGTGATCATCGTAGCGGCGGCAATCTACTTGCTGTTGCGTGAATGGCAAACCGCCATCGCCTTTATCTTAGGGGCCATTGCTTCTGGTGGTGCTGGCTATCTGGGTATGTATATTGCGGTGCGTGCCAATGTACGTACCGCTGCTGCTGCTAGCCGTGGACTTCATGAAGGGCTACGTGTGGCCTTTGGTAGTGGATCTATTATGGGTATGGCGGTTGTCAGTTTTAGCCTCTTAGGCATGACGCTCCTCTATCTCATCTTCGATGGAAATATTACCTATGTTACCGGTTTCGGCTTTGGGGCCAGTAGCATTGCGCTCTTTGCACGCGTTGGTGGCGGTATCTATACCAAAGCGGCTGATGTGGGTGCCGATCTAGTCGGCAAGGTTGAGCAGGGCATCCCTGAAGATGACCCACGCAATCCCGCAGTCATTGCCGACAATGTTGGGGACAACGTCGGTGATGTTGCAGGCATGGGTGCCGATCTCTTTGAGAGCTATAGTGGTTCGATTATTGCAGCGGCTACGCTGGGGGCAACACTTGTGATTGCCAATGGGGATGCGCTGGCTTATGTTGGGCTGCCTTTCCTGGTTGCTGCGGTCGGTGTGCTCTCATCACTCTTTGGTATCTATATGGTGATTGGCGAAGTCTGGGATGCAACACCGACTTCGCATGCCGATACCAATCTCAATGCGCCGGCAGAGAACCTTGATGTTGTTGACACCGAATACGGCAGTTCGATGACACAGAGTAGCCCATCAACTCCCGATTTTGCCCCGGTCACGACGGCTAAGGCGAGTTCGGAGAAGCAGAGTGGCGTCCTGGCGTTCTTTAAACAATTTATTGCTAAAATTGATGAGAATGCTACCCAAGAAGAGTTGCTTAGTGCATTACGCCGTTCAGTCTGGGGTGCTTCTGTCGTTGTGCTTGGATTGGCGCTGATTGCAGTTTTGCTCTCAGGCGTCCACTTCAATTTTTGGCTAGTCATTTTGGTTGGTCTTGTGGCCGGCAATGGCATTGCCTACGCCACAGAATATTATACCTCTTACACCGAGAAACCAACCCAAGGGATTGCCAATGCGTCACAGACTGGCCCTGCCACGACGATCATTGAGGGGTTGGCTGTTGGGATGATGAGCACCGTCGCCCCTGTGTTAATTGTTGCTGTCGCCATCCTGATCAGCGTCTGGCTGGGGATTAACGCTGCTGGTGGGCTTGCCGTACAAGGTAGTTTGACGGCCGGCCTTTATGCGGTTGCGTTAGCGGGCGTTGGGATGTTGAGCACGCTTGGGGTGACATTGGCCACCGATGCGTATGGCCCTGTCGCTGACAACGCTGGTGGTATTGCGGAAATGAGTCATCTACCCAAGCACGTGCGCGATCGCACCGATGCGTTGGATAGCCTCGGCAATACAACGGCCGCTACCGGTAAAGGCTTTGCGATTGGCTCTGCCGTGTTAACCGCATTGGCACTACTTGCCGCCTATGTAACAGCTGCCGGTGTAGACAGTTTGAATATGCTCGATCCAACCATGTTGCCGGGTATTTTGATCGGTGCCATGTTGCCCTATCTCTTTGCGGCGTTGACCATGACGGCTGTTGGCAAAGCAGCGATGCAGATTGTGGTGGAAGTACGCCGTCAATTCCGCGAAATCCCTGGGCTGATGGAAGGGACAGGCGCACCGGACTACAAGGCCTGTGTCGGTATTAGCACCGAAAGTGCCTTGCGCGAGATGGTGTTGCCTGGTTCGCTTGCCGTCGTTGTGCCACTCATCGTGGGCTTTGTTCTGGGGAAAGAAGCATTGGCCGGTCTCTTGATTGGGGCAACCTCTTCTGGGTTTGTGCTGGCTGTAATGATGGCCAATGCTGGTGGCGCGTGGGACAATGCCAAGAAATGGATCGAAACCGGTGAACTTGGCGGCAAAGGGTCAGATGCACACAAGGCCGCTGTTGTCGGTGATACCGTTGGTGATCCCTTTAAGGATACCAGTGGCCCGGCGCTGAACATTCTGATCAAGCTGATGAGTATTGTGAGCCTGGTCTTTGCTACCGCATTTGGCTCAGGTTGGTTTAGTTTTTAACAGTTATAGAACGTTCGCAGAACGCTGGCGGAGTAGCATGTTTTTTCTGCGTGTGGAAGCCAAGATCTGCGTACGACCTAAGGTAGAGATTCTTGCCTTCTAGGAAATAGAGACAATCAAGAAAACGATAGAGACGTAGCAGGCTTTCTGCTGCGTCTCTATATTTTTTGCCGTCACAGAGAATCTCTTCACTTTGACAGAAAGCACTCACCCTTTTATACTACATAGTCCAACTATACGAAACAATTGCTCTTGAAACAGTGAGCCGTTGGACGTGATGAGACGTTGCTGGGAACCGGAATGGGAACTGCATTTGCATCTCATCGTGAACGGAAATAGAAACCATTTGGGGGAGAAATTGCATGGCGACAGTGCAACCTGACACAATCACAACTGAGGCAACGACATCTGACGCAACGACATCTGACGCAACGAGAGCAGGGAATGAGCGCAAGGGTAGCAAACCGAGCACGGTAGCGCCCCCTGACGATCTCACACCACCGCTGCGTGCAGATAGCAGCCTTGACAGTGCGATTGCAGCCTTTGACGAGTATATGATACGCAAAGGGTTTAGTGAGAATACCATCAAGGCCTTTCGTAACGACCTCAAAATCACCCAAGATTTTCTTGGTGGCGAGACCAAGCTGCATCAGATCAGTAGCCAGCATCTCTATGATTTTCTGGATTGGTTGCAACACGATCGCGGTAAGCCCTGTAGCGCAAAAAGTTTAGCGCGCCGCATCACAACGATTAAAGTCTTTTTTGGATGGATCTATGGGATTGGCGTCATTGGCACCGATCCGGCAGAACCGATCTTGCAACAGCCGGCCAAAACACCAATCCCCATCGTGCTAAGTGATAGCGATGTCAATCAGCTTGTTCGCACTGCGCAGGATTATCTATGGGATCGCGAAAAGCCGGATGCCCGACCATTTTTGCTGGTAAATCTCCTCTTGCAGACTGGCATGAAGAAGGCTGAATGTGCCCGGCTCTTGATTGGCGATTTGGATGCCACCGATGCCAACGCACCGGAGGTGACCATTCGCTATCCAGAAGAACGCCATGCCCACAAAAATCGGACGATTGTGTTGAGTGCCAACCTGGTGCCGGCATTAGCGGATTATCTGCAACAGTACAAACCGGAGAACTTTCTCTTTGAGTGCACGCCGCGCAACCTGGAGTATGTGCTCGACGAAGTCGGACGCAAGGCGGAGATCGAACGTACGCAGGTCGGCTTCGAGACATTGCGTTGGACAAGCGCTATTCGGGATTTTCGCAAAGGGATGCCTGAGGAACGACTGCGCCAGAAGATGGGCTTGAGCAAAATTTCTTGGCGGGAAACGCGGGAAAAGATCTTAAAGCTCACCGGCCAGGAGCCGCGCAAATGAGCGATCGCTCAGGACAAACCTCAAGCCTTGCTAATGGTGGTCAACCGGTGCCAAATCGCATAATGGTGATTTTGAACCCAGCCTCTGGGCGTGGACGTGCTGCCGGCGCCAAGGCAGCATTACAAGGTGCCCTCTCGGCGGCTACTCTTACCTTTGACTATGTTGAAACGACCGCCCCAGGCCAAGGGATCGAGTTGGCACGCCAAGCAGCTGCGGATGGCTACGGAACAATTGTTGCCGTGGGCGGTGATGGCACAGTCAATGAGGTGGTCAATGGCCTCATGCTGGCTTCACAGCCAGAGCAGCCGACGAGCAAACTCGCGATCGTTTCTGTTGGTAGCGGTAATGATTTTGCGCACACCGTTGGCATTTCACAAGATCCACTGCTTGCCGCACAGGCCATTGCCCGTCAACAGAGTCGTCCCTGTGATGTTGGTCACGTCTCCATTCAAACAACAGTGAGCGGCACTACAGGCACAATCGACCGCTATTTTATGAACAACTTTGGCATTGGTCTGGACCCACAGGTAACCTTGGAGAGTTTCAAGATCAAGCGACTGAGTGGGATTGCCCTCTATGGATTGGCCGCCCTGCGCGCGCTATGGAAGTATCAGCCACCAGCATTGCGACTCTGCTGGGAGACAGGGCAGGGGGAGATCCAAGAACGTTCCAAGGCACTTCTTTTGGCCAGCGTTGGCAATACCTCGCGCTCTGGCGGTGGCTTTCATTTGGCCCCGAATGCGCGTATCGATGATGGGCTGCTCGATCTGGTGATGGCCGATGCCATGCCACGCCGGCAGGTCTTGCGGCTATTGCCCAAGGCGATCCCAGGGAAGCATATCGGCGATCCCGCTGTAACAGTTGTGCTGATTCGTCGCTTGCAGATCAGCGCAGAAGAATCGTTTCCCTTGGAAATGGATGGTGAAGTGGTTACCCAAAGCGCCTTAAGCGTCGCGCTGACGGTACGGCCAGGATATTTACAGGTAATTGTGTAGTGGATGGATGGTATGCATCGCTCTGGTTTCGCCCGTTAAACGCACCCGGTAACACATGCTTCGCAGCTGGCGACCTGTGTAATTTCTCTTTGGCATAGAGTAGTAGAGGAAGCGTTGTGACTCAACGAGAAGTGTCATTCCATACAGAAGAGAAAATCGCAGCCCTTCCCCCTTTCCAGAGGGCAGTGGAGAAGACAACGCCATTGCCGCCAACCTTTAGCAGCAGTGCCACAATTAATGCCCAGTTTTGGCTGGAACAGTTGCCGTGGCGCCCCACTGCCGCTTGGACTGTTTTCGCCGCCTTGTTAGCAATGGGCACTAGCCGGCTCACAGTGCTTGATTGGCGGACTGCTGTGCTGGTTCTGCTGCTGGCTGATCCGCTTTGGGGTAGTATCTGGCGGCTGGCAGCCGGCCGCGAGGAGACCTTACCCTTGCAACAGGGAACCAGAGCCCATCGGATCTGGCTACCCTATCTGCTCCCTGGTTCGCCGGCTGCGCGCCTCTTTGACGCCAATTATGCACGTGCCTTGCCACTCCTCTTCCGTGTCGGCTTTCCGAGCCTATTATTGGCTAGCGCAGTTGCCCTGGCTTTGACACCCATTGCGCTTTGGATGACAGTAGCGGTTTTTCTGATTACTGTTTTGGGCTGGATCACGCGTCGGGCATTGCAGAGTTCGACGACATTTTTGCACAGTGTCGTGACAGTATCATTACCTTGGCTGCTGGTACTTACCCTCTTTGGTACAGAGATCTCGCAGCACCAATGGACGATCCATCTGCTGCTGATTCTACTCTGGACGTTACACAATTGGGGCGAAGGACGTAATTTGCGCATCGCTGGCGATGCCATGGGCTTGCTGTTGTTAGCAACGGCAGAAATCGGCATGGTAAGTCTATTAATCTTTTTACGCGCGCCCTTTTGGCTGGCACTGTTGATTCTGCTCTGGTTGCCGACCTGGCTTGCCATTTATTATCGGCGGCCAGTACAGCATCTGCATTTTCTTTGGTTGCTGGCCATGTTGCTCAGCGCGTGGGCGCTGGGACAAAATTTGTAGAATAGGGCATATTTCTCGGTTTCGTCTCCAGTAGGCATCCCCCACAAGATAGCCTACTCAACCAGCAAACTGCGTTGGCCCCATAGAAATAGGATATGGTTGATGGCTATGGATCATGATAAGAGCGTAAAGTTACCTGAAAAAAGTATACAAAGCGGAGAAAGTGCCTCCAAATTGTATACTGACACGGAAACTGTAGTTTCGATTGAGCAAGTGCGGCGCGATGCCGAGGTAATCACCTTTATTCGCAGCGCCAATGAAACATTGCGTGCCTTGGGCTATACAGAGCATGGACAGCGCCACGCCGGTCTGGTCGGCAATATTGCAGCCAATATCCTAGAACGGCTGGGCTACGAGGAGCGCAGTTGCGAACTAGCCAATATCGGCGGCTATCTCCATGATATTGGCAATTCGATCCATCGCGAAAATCATGCGCTTAGCGGCAGTTTGATGGCATGGCGCATCTTAACACGCATGGGTATGTCGCCAGAAGAGTCCGCCGTGATTATGAATGCCATTGGCAACCATGAAGAAGAACGTGGATTTGCCACGACGGCAGTTTCGGCAGCGCTCATCATCGCCGATAAATCCGATGTCCATCGCAGTCGTGTACAAAATCCCGATATGGCGGCTTTTGATATTCATGATCGGGTCAATTATGCCGCCACCCGCAGCTTTGTACGCGTGCGCCAGGAGGAGAAGGTGATTGCCCTGGAGTTAGAGATTGATACGGAATATGCGCAGGTAATCGAATACTTTGAGATTTTTCTCAGCCGTATGACGATGGTGCGCCAGGCGGTACAATTTCTTGGCTGTGAATTCCAGCTGATTATCAACGATACAAGATTTTCGTAGGATCGAAAAAAGTAACTTTTATATAAAACCAGTAGAAAGAGCCTTATGCGAATCGTACGTTACACCGAAACTTTTGAGGATTGGACAGGGGCCACGGCACCGGCACAGTGGGGGTTATTGGTCGATGAAGTTGTCTATCCCTTGCAGTGTGCACCTTATCTTTCGCCGATGTCGACGGGAGCCTATGCCCCACAAATTATTGGTGATGCGGTCAGCCTGGATGAAGTACGGCTGCTTGCCCCCGCCGAGCCACAAAAAATTATCTGTGTGGGACGAAATTATGCCGAGCATGCCGCCGAGTTGGGTAATGAGGTTCCCACGGAGCCCCTGATCTTCTTCAAACCGCCAAGCTCATTGATTGGCCCCGACGAGCCAGTTGTCTATCCGGCCATCAGCGAGCGCGTCGACCATGAGGGCGAATTGGCGCTTGTGATTGGGCAACGCTGTCGCAATGTCAGTGAAGAGGATGCCATGGAGGTGATCTTTGGCTATACGGTGGCCAACGATGTCACCGCGCGCGATCTACAGCGTAAAGATGGGCAATGGACGCGTGGGAAGGGCTTCGACACCTTCTGTCCCGTTGGACCCTGGATCGATACGCAATTTAACCCAGCCAATCGCAACGTGCGCTGTATGGTCAACAATGAGCTGCGTCAGGATGGCAATACCGGCCTCATGATCTATTCGATTGGTCATGTGCTTGCCTTTGTAACTCGCTTCATGACATTGGAGCCGGGCGATCTGGTGCTCACGGGGACGCCGGCGGGAGTTGGCGCGGTGCAGCCGGGCGATGTCATGGTGGTTGAAGTGAGCGGCCTGGGGACTCTCTCCAACCCAGTCATCAGCGAAACCGAAGCAAATGCGGAGTAAGTAAGATCATGACAACCATACCAGCGCTGACGCACTATCTTGATCTAGAATCGGTCAGTCGGGAACAATTTTGGGGGCTCTTACGTCTGGCAAAGGCGTTGAAAGAGGAACGCAAGGCGAGCGGTAAGAATCAACCAATTCTCGCCGGCAAGTCGATGGCGATGATTTTCATGAAGCCGAGTTTGCGTACGCGTGTCAGCTTTGAAATGGGCATGCATCAGCTTGGTGGCTATGCCTTCTATTTAAGTCCCCAAGAAGTGGGGTTGGGCACACGCGAGAGTGCCGCGGATGTGGCACGTGTTCTAAGCGGCTATTGCGACGGCATCATGGCGCGCGTCTTTGATCATCAACATGTACTCGATCTAGCGCAATGGGGCAGTGTGCCCATTATCAATGGATTGAGTGATTTTAGCCATCCCTGTCAAGCGCTGGCAGATATCCTTACACTCTGGGAGACGTGGGGTGCTCTCACAGGGCGAACACTCGTCTACATTGGCGACGGCGCCAATAACGTGGCGACCAGTCTGGTCCAGGCGAGCGGATTTGTAGGGATGCAGATCCGGATTGTTGCGCCGCAGGGCTATCAACCCGATCCAGCGATCATTGAGCAGACAGATGCCGATGTTACAGTCACCGATGATATTGATGGCGTGATTGGCGCAGATGTCATTTATACCGATGTCTGGACCAGTATGGGGCAGGAAGCGGAGCGGGAGGAACGGTTACAGATCTTCCCACCGTATCAGATCAATGATCGGCTTATCTCTTACACACGAAACGCTAATGTAAAAGTGATGCACTGTTTACCAGCCCATCGGGGGGAAGAGATTACCGATGAGACAGCAGATGGTGAATCAAGCCTACTCTTCCCACAAGCACACAATCGGCTTCATGCCCAAAAAGCGCTGCTGGCGCATCTGATCGGTGGAATTGCACTCGAATAAAGCGCTCCGCGCGGTGAACCCCACAGGAGCTCGCAATGCTTTTTGTCAAAACCAGAGTTGTTGATAAAAAGCAGCGTTAGGATTGCGCTCGATTGATGATTCGTCGTTACTGATCGGTCATTATCTTCCGACACCAATCCGCCGCATCTTTTGAGTGACGCACAACGTATACGCAACGATGACAGAGATTATTGCTTCGTTAAACAGATTACAAGATGTTCAAAACCTGCTGGACGTTGCCCTCGTCTCGTTGATATTCTTTGTGTTGTTACGCTTTTTTCGCGGCACACAGGCGGTGCAACTTCTACGTGGGATTTTGCTGATAACCCTGATCACGGCAATTATCAGCCAATCAACCAATCTGATTGCCTTCAATTGGCTGCTAAACAAAAGTATGAGTGTGATCCTGCTGGCAATTCCGATTATTTTTCAACCGGAATTGCGGCGGGCGCTGGAACGGGTGGGGCGGTCGGCACCGTGGTTGGGGAGACGTACCGACAATGCCGGCACCCAGCGGGTGATCAGTGAAATTGTCAAAGTGGTAGAGCAATTAGCCCAGCGCAAACATGGCGCACTCATCGTCTTTGAAGGCGACACTGGGTTGGCCGAAGTGGCGATACGCGGTGTTTCGCTCAACGCGGAAGTGACAGCAGAGTTGTTGGCAACAATTTTTTTCCCTAACACTGCGCTTCATGATGGTGCCGTCGTCATTCGAGGGGAGCGGATAGTGGCGGCCAGCTGTGTGCTGCCACTGTCTGACGGCGATCTCGACAATCAACTGGGCACGCGCCATCGCGCCGCGCTGGGCATAACCGAACAGTCCGATGCGTTGGCTATCGTTGTTTCCGAAGAACGGGGTACAGTCTCTGCCGCCCAAAATGGCCGGATCTTGCGTGTAGAGAGTGGAACGCTACGCACCGTGTTGAGCCGCTTCTATCGCACATGAGTATTGGACATGAGACTGTTACGGGTAAACTTGGTACGGGCAGCGAAGGTAAGATGAAAGAGCACTTGCGCATATTTTGGAATCGGTTGGTCACCTATTTAGGGACAATGATCTTATCCGGCATTATGGGGCTGATTGTCTGGTTAATTGCGATTGACCAGGTCAATCCGCTGGTTACTCGCGAATATCCGGATAGTATTAACATTGTGACGCGCGGGTTGGATTCATCTTTGATGCCGGTACAGGATCTCAGCAAGGAATCTGTTCATGTCTTTCTGCGAGCACCTCAACAAACCTGGGACACAATTGAACTGCGCGATATCAATGCGTATATCGATCTGAGTAACTATGAAGAAGGGCCGCACGAGGTTCCGATCAATGTGGAAACAACTACGAACGACATTGTCGTGACGTCGGTTGATCGGCGATTGCTGCGGGTACAGCTGGATGAAGTGATGACAAAAACGGTGCCTGTTCGTGCGGCCGTGATGGATAATGCCGAGTATGGATACGCCTGGGATTCCCCGATCGTCGACCCGCCAACCATTACTGTCGTGGGGCCGGCACAACAGGTCAACCAAGTGGCGGCAGCCGAAGCGCCGGTCTATTTACGGGGTGCAACCACGCAGGTAGAGCGCTTGCAGACGGTGAACCTGCTCAGTCGTTCGGATCAGGCCGTCTCCAATGTGCAAGCGGAGCCGGCAGCTGTCGATATTTCGATTCCCGTCCAACGGTGGCCGGGGCGGCGCTCAGTGGCTGTACGCGTTAAATTAGTTGGGCAGCCTGCTTTTGGCTATCGATTGGTACGCGTCACCCCCGACCCATCAACCGTAGTGTTGTATGGTGATGCGTCGGCGCTCGATCAAGTTCCTGGCTCTGTAGAGACGGTGTCGCTTTCGCTCGAAGGCGCAACGGGAGATATTCGGTCTCGTCTGGATCTCTTATTGCCGGAAGGGGTCAACGCTTCGGAAGGTAACAGCGTCTCCGTGAATGCAGAGATTGTGCCGATTGAAGATAGTCGCACAATTACCTTGCGTCCGATAGTACGGGGCCTCGGCCCCAATTTAAAGGCGGAATTTTCCCCCGAGACGGTCGATGTTATTTTGAGTGGACCGCTTACCGTCATGAATTCGCTCGGCCCAGATGATATCTATGCATCGTTAGATATTAACGGCTTACAGGCCGGCAACTATGTGATTGAACCCAATGTCATTGGCCCAAGTGAAATTCGTACCGAAGGCAGTTTGCCGGAGACTGTCGAGGTTGTCGTTACATCGATACTTACTGAGACGACGCCTGGCGGTGGCACGATACCGCCCCCACCAGTTCAGACGCCAGAAGAAGCAGCGACTGCAACTGCTGTAGCACAACCAACGACAACAGCTTCACCGAACAGCAGCGCAGTACCAACGGCAACATCAACAACGATAAGTTCTACGGCTACCTCCGATCCAATTAAGCAGGAGACGCCAACAAGCCAGAGCGTGGTAACGCCAACACCTTAACCCTTATGCAGATAAAAAAACCTGTTGTTGCCCTTGTAGGACGACCAAATGTAGGAAAATCGACCCTCTTTAACCGCTTGATCGGTCGGCGTGTCGCCATTGTAGAAGATCTGCCCGGTACGACGCGCGATCGGATCTATGGTGATGCCGATTGGAATGGGGTCGCTTATATTGTGATCGATACGGGGGGATTAGAAGCCCCTTCGGAAATTGGTGCCGCGCGCCTCCGGCAGCAGAATGCGCTGCCACTTGCCAGCGACTCCGTCGACTTTATCAAGCCCATCCAAAATCAAGCCAAGTTGGCGATTGAAGAGGCAGACGCCATCCTCTTTGTGGTCGATGGCAAAGAAGGGCCAACCGCGGCCGACGCCGATGTCGCCGATGTGTTGCGCCTGACTAACAAACCGGTCTTTGTGATTGTAAATAAAGCAGAAAGCCAAGAGCGGCAACTCAACGCCGTGGAATTCTGGAGCTTGGGTCTAGGTGAGCCACACGCTATCAGCGCTTATCATGGTGATGGGGTCGGCGATCTGCTTGATTTGCTTGTAGAAGTTCTGCCACCTTATCCGATTGATTACGATGAGAAAAAGCAGATTGGGCTGGCCCTGGTTGGCCGCCCCAATGTGGGAAAGAGCAGCTTGCTCAACGCCCTCCTGCAGAGTGAGCGGGCTATCGTCAGCGAAGTGCCGGGCACAACACGCGACCCACTCGATACCGAGATCAGCTTTCATGGCGAAAAGTTGACCCTCATTGATACGGCTGGGATCCGTCGGCGAGGCAGCATTGAAGCAGGTATTGAGTATTACAGCGTACTCCGTAGCATGCGCAGTATTGATCGGGCCGATGTGGCGCTGATCTTGATCGATGGCGAAGAAGGGGTCACGGCCCAGGATGCACATGTCGCTGGCTATGTGCTAGAGCGGCGCAAGGGTGTTGTCGTCATTATCAATAAATGGGATGCTGTCGAAAAAGATACAAACACCATGATCGCCTTTGAGCGTCATGTACGCGAAGAGCTTAAATTCCTTAGTTATGTGCCCATGATCTTTATTAGTGCCAAAACGACACAGCGGGTGCACCGGGTATTGCCGGCGGCAATGGAAGTAATCGAAGCACGTCGCCATCGGTTGAGCACTGGCGAATTTAACAATATAATCCGTACCGCCTACGATAGTACCATGCCCCCTTCACAGAGTGGACGACATTTGCGCATGTATTATGGCACCCAGGTCGGGATCGAGCCGCCAACCTTTGTCATCTTTGTCAACGATCCTGAATTGGTCCATTTTAGCTATGAGCGCTATTTGGAGAATCAGATTCGCGCCTACTTCCCTTTCACAGGGACACCGATCCGCATTCACTTCCGCCAGCGTCGCAACGAAGGTCGCTAAGCGCTCATGAGTCAATTCCGTGCCTATCGTATTGAATTGCTGTTGGTGGCCATCCTGCTTGCTGCGATTGGCTTTTTTGGCTATCTTGGCTATGGGCTGATCTATACCACACCCAGCTTCTCCAGCGATCAGGCACTCAGCTATGTGCGCCGACAGGTGGAAGAGGGGCCACGCGTCACAGGGAGCGAAGAGAGTTTGCGCGCAAGCAATTGGCTGACCCAGGAGTTAGCCGGCCCAGAATGGAAACTCTATATTCAGCCCTTTACCTTGCCCAACGGGGTTGGCGCGCGCAATATTATTGGCGTTTACCAACACCCCACACCCGATGCGCCGATTGCACTGTTGGGTGCTCACTACGATACGCGCCTCTTTGCGGATGCTGACTCGACAGCGGCTAATCACGATGATCCACCACTGGGCGCAAATAGCAATGCTTCGGGTGTGGCCGTCCTGCTCGAATTGGCACGCACCTTGGATTTGGAACAGAGTGGCCATACCATCTGTATCGTCTTCTTCGATGCAGACGACAATGAAGGGATCCAGGGTTGGGAAGGTGCTTGGGGGAGCCGCTTCTTTGCGCAAAACGTAGCCGGAAGTGTACCGGCCTGTGCCACGCCACGGTTTGTGATGCTGCTCGATAGCGTCGGCTATGTCGGCCAGTCACTTTCGGTATTGGGTGACGACGCGCCCTTACGTGCCTCCGTAATGCAAGTGGCCGATACATTGGATTATGCGGGCAAATTTCGCAACGAAGTAGGGAGTTCATTGTCTCCGTTGCGCGAGTTGGGCGCGCCATTGGTCACCATTACCGGCACCACATATCCTTATCGCTATACACTGCAAGATACGCTCGATAAGGTCAATCCGGAAACTTTACGCGCTGTCGGCAAAGTGTTGGAGAGTTGGCTAGAAGCGGGGGCCCCTTTTTAGCAGGACTTACGCAGTTTGCCGGTTGAGTAGCAGTAGCGTGCATTTCTGCGTATCGAAGCCAGAGAACTGCGTAAGTCCTACTAGAAATAAGCTGAGAGGTTGAAGCAGCCCAGGAAGCAAACGGTGCATCCTTCCTGCTCGCGCGAGAGTTGGGAGGAAAGAGTTTTGTACGTTGAAAGGCAAAAAGCCCGGCCACAAAGATTTGTGGCCGGGCTTTTTGATCCTATCGCTAACCTAATTCCCACTACTGAGCAGGTATAAGGGTAAGCTCCTATTTGTAGATTGTACTCGGATAGACGGGTAGCGATAAGTTCCTGAATATAAAGTTCAACACAAAAAAGGCTGGTTGACAATATCTTCATTGATAGTGTACTATATTGGTAAATCCCGTATCTTTGTTCTCCGGCGGCTAGCTTTTTTCAAGCCACTAGAGCTGTTTTCTCAATTATTGTCGATTAGTGCTAGGCAGAAAATACCCATTAGCTTGTATAGTCTGCTTACCCTAGCTGACGGTCGACCGTCAGTTCATTGTGCCCAGTTACCGACTATTTGTGACTTATCCTGTGGGGTAGGAAGTTCCCAGGCGTGCCGCCTACGCTTGCAGGTCAGTTCTTTGTCGGATGAGAAGACCTACTTGAACGCATTGTAGATCCATCGTCCACCATTCAAGTTGCTCAATCCATTGGTCCGCTTCTATTTGTTCATCCAAATCGCTACATGTTTGCTTGCCTCAACAGCGGTTTGATCCCAACTAGGTTGTAGGCGGATCCACCAAGCTCTTCGCAAAAGGAGATTTTATGCGGCCCCACTCGCCTCCACAACTCGGGCTAATTTTGGTTACGCTTTTTGCAGCAACCATGATTATGCTGTTCGGTAGCGCCTACTTCTTTCCTGCCGCCCAAGCAAAAGAACCGTTATCCAGGCTTGATGAATCCGCCAGTACGGTGGACGCAGAAGCACTTTCCCTTAGTGTCGGTATTCAGCACACAAACCCAACTTATCGCGGCCAGTCCATTATATTTACTGCGACTGTTGATTTGCCGGATCTCACAGATGTGACATTCACTTGGGATTTCGGTGATGGCGGCAGCGCCGAATCCCAAGTGGTACACCATACGTACACCATGGTGGGTGATTTCCCCGTTCGTGTTTTTGTGAAAAAGGGCACAGATGATATTGGATCAGCTATCGTTACGTTGACTATTGGCGAAATACCACCAACCGCCACGCCTACGCTTAGCCCTGTTAGCATTACAGTCATTACACCTGGACCGTATGAAGCACAGCAGCCCATTACTTTTCTCGCGGTCATCAATCGAAGTGACAATGTAAGCTTTAATTGGGACTTTGGCGATGGTGTCTCACTGAACACTGGCTCAACGGCTACCCACGAATATATGGACACAGGTATGAAGACGGTATGTGTTACCGCCACAGATGCCGGCGTGCCAAAGAGGTACTGTATACAGATTCAAATAAATGATGCAACGCCCAAAGGCTTATCCTTTACATATAACCCAAATCCGGCTGTACTCGATAAGAATGTGAAGTTGACGGCCAATGTAGAGCGCGGCACGAATGTTACCTATCAATGGTACATTTCAGACGGCACAATTCTTACAGGGAAAGCAGTAGACCATCTGTTTTTGGCAGTAGGTACAAATCGCATTCGTTTGGTTGCTTCCAATGGTTCTGGAAGCATTGAAATCAATCGTAGTATCAATGTAATTACAACGCCACCCATTGAACTGACCGTCATTGATGATAGTCCGCAGCCAGCAAAAACACCGATCTCCTTCCGGGCTTTTGTCGATAGTCGCTCAAGCGTTGCCTTTCAATGGGATTGGGGAGACGGCACTTCAAAGTCAGCAACACCTTTGCCTACCCTACCAGCAGGACAAAGAATTTACCAGGCAATAGAAGAAAAAGCTTATGATAGGCTGGGGAAGTACCCTGTCTGTGTGACTGGAGTGAACGCTTCTGGTCATGTAACTGTCTGTATGGTTACCTATGCCGGCGTGGCCCGTAACCCGAAAAACATTGAATACGAAGCGCCAACTATGCCACTGCCCAATGTCCCTGTGCGATTTGTCGTAAGTGAACCGGGTGCCGACCAATGGGACTGTACATGGAATTTTATCAATTCATTGATTGCGCCCGACGATGATGCTCCGGATATGTCAGGGCTTAGTGCTACCTATATATTCCCACATAGCGGTAATTATGTGGTTAGTATTGTCTGTACCGATCCGGTTGGGGCATCTAGATTTGTTGACTTTGTGGTAAACGTTGCATATCCTTCGTTTATGGCTTTAATTACAAACAATGACTATGTCTCGCTTGGTTCTGAAGGTCGCACCGGCAATCCTCCAAATACATCTCAGGAAACGCCGGTGCCACCTGTTGCAACCGTAACGCCAACACTGCTAATTCCAACGGCAACTCCGCTGCCACCATCAACAGTGACGCCAACATTCACACCTTCACCAACAGAAACGCCGACCGCGCCACCGCTACCGACCGCAACGCCGACCTTTATCCCAACGGCTCCAACGGCCACCCCAACGCTGGCCGAAGAGTTGGGAGGAACCATTCCGCAGCCCTAACACAAAAAGCGCTACCGGCTCTACATAGAGCTGGTAGCGCTTTTTGACTGCTTTCTGTTGATGCACGCGATAAAGAGAATTACAGAACAATCGCCGACGAGACTGACATCTCGCGCACTTCGTCGGCCGTAACTTCCCGCCCCAGCCGATCCGAAAGATAGATCCCTTCCGAGATGAGCATCGTGTTGAGGGCAATCTCATTCATCGGAATCAATTCAACACGCCCTTGCAGTGCCGCGATCCAATGATGTTGTGGGCTATCATAGCCATCACCCACCTCATGAACAGTGCGACGACGCCATTCCAAGCGCCCCAAATCTGCGCTGCTGTTTAATTCCAAGTCGCCCAGATTACGGAAATAGCCAAAGGGGTTGATCCGCACCCCACCTTCGCTGCCCAGCACAATGGAGCCGTCAAAGCTATCCATGTGGACAGCCCACGCTTCGATAATGTCAAGGGTCATCCCACCGGTGAAGCGGACAAAGCCCAGCCCCAACTCTTCCACATTGTAGCCGCTCATGGTGCTACGGCGCTCATCCAGCGCAGTCTCCTGATAGGTCTTGCCGGAGATTCGTTCGACGACAGGATTATCGACCAGGTAGAGCATGGTGTTGATGTGATAGACGCCCATATCATAGAGCGCACCGCCGGCTGAGTTCTGCTTCTGCACAAAAGTGGGGCTGCCATAGCCATCCACAAAGGGACGCCCACGCCGCCGGTGACCGCTGGATCGTAAATGGTAGACCTTGCCTAAGTGCCCTTCTTCGATTAGAAATTTGGCCGCTTTGGCTTCCTTGAGGAAGATATTTTGGCATTGAATGTGCAGCATATTCCCGGTGTCGCGACCGACCTGTAACATGTGGGCGGCGTCGGCATAGGCACCGGCCATCGGCTTTTCGCAAAAGACATGCTTGCCCGCCTCCAACGCGGCAATTGTAACCCCGGCATGAAAGTTGTTGTGCAGGCAGACATCGACCGCCTGAATATCATCGCGGGCGAGCAAGTCACGGAAATTGGTGTAGACATTGGGAATCCCATAAACCCCGGCGACTCGGTTAGCTTCGCTCTCATTGACATCGGCAATCGCGACGACCTCGGCTCCTTCAATTTTCTTATAGTTGTCGAGGTGCTGTTTGCCAATCTGACCAACACCGATGACCCCCACCCGAACTTTTTCTGCGCTCATAGCAACCCTTCTTTACCTGATGATTGAATGATATAGTGATTGAACAGCAGTGTACCAGATTGGCGGGTAAATGGGTAGTTGTTCGTTTTCGAGCAGACCCGTTTCGAACCATAAGAAATGCCCCTGATGTAAGGAACGCAGTGATCAAATGGGATAATACTACGCCCATGGCAAGCAGCGCATCGGCGGCACCATTTCCACCGACCACAAGTCCACCGGGCAGAAGCTGGATGGCACGGGGCTGTACTATTACAATAGCCGCTACTATGACCCGGCGCTTGGCGCGTTCATCAGTCCCGATACGATTGCGCCGCGCCCAATAGGCTCCCGGGGGAATCTATTTGAATTCCTTTTATTTGCTGCTTACTCGGCCGGTGCTGGCAGCGCCTGCGCAAATTCGTGCCACGTGGTGGCAGCAAGGGCTGGGTTGACAAGCGCTTGTAACTGGTTGATCGTACAGGTTGCCAACCGTGCCGAAATGTCGGCGGGCACCTGCGCAAAGCGGCTTTGGAGCAGCTGTTCTAACGTACGTTGCATCGCCACACGACCTTGTTCGATGCCTTGTTCAATGCCTTGTTCAATGCCTTGTTCAATGCCCTGTTCACGCAGCTTCTGTCTGTAGGCAGGGTTGATGTAGGCATCCAACTCTTCGGGGGAAAGATGGCTGAGCAGGAGCCGCTTGCTCTCCTGACCGATTTGCATGACACGCTCAATTGTGAGTGCTTCACTCATGTTGTTTTCCTCTGTGAGCGACCAAATGGTCTGTAACCCATCTAACATTACACTCAGCTCTGTGGAGAGCTGCCACGATTGTTGTGACGATGACACTGGTACTATTTTTGATTCTTGCCCCCGGTTGGTATAATCAAACTTACGAAATCGATAGGCACTAGTTGCCTCTATCTCACGTTAGCGCGGCAATTTCAGCGCGCCTGATTGATTGCCTCACGTCGTTTTTGCTTCTATACTGCGTTCAGAATGAGAACCGGAGTTTTGCGGACCAACGGGATCGCGTGCGTCGCACTGACCGCCAACTGCTTCCAGTCCGCTAGATGCTTCCGTCAGTGCGACGCACGCTGGCCGAAACTAGGGGATTCC
>DAOUCA010000006.1:0-49923 GCA_034432375.1 Caldilineaceae bacterium | reverse complement strand
GCTGATTGTCTTTTCTTCTTTCATCAGCTCTTTGACAACTTCTGCTTTGAATGTATTACTGTATCGTTTGCGCATGATTCGTTTGGGACTTTATTTTTGTTCGTTTTACTGTCTAAATTTCTGGGTCCATTATAGATACCCTGGCCACTTTAACACTCGGCAAATGCGTGCCTTGAGAGCAGTTTCAACCGCATATCCACAGAGATACACGGCACCATCATAACGCTTAGCGCTAAAGAGATTTTCAGCGTCTTTCAGTCTACCTTTTGCTATCTTTCGCAAATCCGCAATAAGTATCATACGTTGTATCAGTATATAAAATGGGTACGTTTCTGTCAATCATCTCGCAAAGTCGCAATTGGCAATTTTGTGTAAAAATTATCTATTGGGATCAGATTGTCCAATTCTGTTACTATTGCGAATAAATGATAACCCCATTCCGGATCGTGTTTATGACGGTCAGATGCTCATCCAACAGCACCAGGTCGGCAATTTCCCCCACCGCAATCGACTTAACACCCTCGGCCAGATTGAGCGAACGAAGCGCCGTTTGACTTGTGACTGGCCACGCCTCAGCCAATGACAACCCCGTTGCTGCCACAAAATTAGCCAACGCACATTCCATCGTCAAAATACTACCAGCCAATGTCCCGTCGGCCAGCCGACAGGCACCCTCGGCGACGGTCACCGTTTGTCCGCCCAGATCATATTGACCGTCGGGTAATCCGGCGGCACGCATGGCGTCGGTGATGAGGATCGTCCGGTCGATTCCCTTGCAGCGCGCCAGCACCTGCATGGCGGCTGGGTGCACATGGATATTGTCGGCGATTAGTTGGGCATAAACAGTGTCAATGGTCAGTGTGGCCCCAAGGACACCAGGACGACGATGGTGTAATCCACTCATCGCGTTGTATGTATGGGTCGCCTGGGTCACCCCTTGGTCCGCCGCCCACAGACAGATCTCATAGGTGGCGTCGGTATGGCCCCAGACCACGGTCACGTTGTGACGCCGCGCCAGCGCAATCAATGCCTCCGCCCCCGCTTCTTCCGGCGCAAGCGTGATCATGCGGATGGGGCCGGCGGCGAGCAGTTCGGCAAATTCATCGAGGCTGGGAGGGCGAATAAAGGCCACCGGCTGTGCGCCGGGATAGCGCGGACTAATATAAGGCCCTTCGATATGCAGCCCCAGGATCCGCGCCCCCGGCCAAGGCTGATCGGTAAAAGCCGCCAGCGTTGTCGCCACATTGGTAACCGCCCGCAGGATTTCCGCATGGGGCGCGGTAATCGTCGTCGGCAAGAAGCTGGTAACACCGTGGCTGGCAAAAAAACGTGCCATCTCGACCAATGCCTCCGGCGTGGCATCCATCGTGTCGTGGCCGGCGCCACCGTGTACGTGTAGATCGACAAAGCCGGGCAAGAGGGTGCAGCCGGTGGCGTCAAGCAACTGCTCTTGGCCGGACGATCGAACGGAGACTTGCTCCGTTGGGAGGATTTTTTCGATTCGACCCTTGTCAATGGTGATGTCAACAGTGGCGAAGGCTGGACGCTCGGGGGCGGGGTTGAAGGTGGGCGCTAGCGCACTCGCAGGAACGGTCGCGTTGTGAATGATCAATGGTTGTTGAGGCATTGTCATGCGTTGACACTCGCTTCTCATCGAATAGAGATGGCTGACGGTAAGAATAAAAATTGCGGTACGGTTGTATGAGACTACGGCAAGTCGCGCACTGCGATTTCAAGCGGTGGCGCCATGAGGAGCTGGGTTTTGCTCTCATACATGCCAACCAACAGCATTGCCGCTGGGGTGATCTTGTCTGTCGCCAACAGATGGCGCTCCACCAGCAGTTCGCCCGGCTGCCAGCGTGAGGTGGGGTAGTAGCGCCCGCCGGGCGGTGCATCCTCCTGCGCCACCTTTTCACCATTGCCGTCGAGCAGTTGCACCGTTGTGGTGTAATCGTGGGCAAGCGCCTCTTTCACTTGCCAATACAATACAATTACCGCGCCGTTCTCCGCCTCTTCCCAATCATAGCCGAGAAGGGTCAGCGGCCCATAGCGCTGCGCAACGCGTACCGTCGGCTCTGTGCTTGCGCGCGCCTGCACCGCAACTAATGGCGGTGTTACCTCTTGCAGATCGAAGAGCAGTTCCAACCCCGGCATCGGCTTGATCAGGTAAAGCGGACGAGTATCTGCCGCGGTCAGCGCGGTTGTAACCGTCGCCCCGATATCCCGAAAACGTGCTCCCGGCTCGATCAAGGGAAAGAGCCCCGTGATGCCAGTCAATTTTCCTTCCACGGCCTGGTAATAGAAGAGCGGCACGATCTCATTGCGGTCGTTACTGATCAGGATCGCATCCGCCGGCGGCGCGGCGTCGACAATTGCATCCCACAGCGTACGGGCTCCATTGACGGTCGATTGATCAAGTTGCGGGAAATAGTCGCGGCCCAGTTGAAAGGGCAACCAGAAGAGCGCCAATACCAGCACCATGCTGAGCGCCAAGGCAGGGGGGCGCTTTTCTTTGGCGCGGCTGCGCTGCTGCCAATCGCCCGGCGGCTCGGCCTTGGCCCGTTCATCGGCAGCGATCCCTTCTTCGGTACTGAGCCGCTCGATGTTGGCCAGCGCACCACCGATGACATCGACCGTAAAGGTGGCCCAGATCGCGCCGATCAGATAGAGCGGAATGTAATAGACCAGGATATCGCCGATGTTGTAAAAGAGGACAAAGCCTTGTTGCAGTAAAAAGAAGGGAACCGTTAGGGCGAGCAGCGACCAATTGCGTGCCCGGATCAAGCTATAGATCCCAAGCACCATCATCACCAGCCCCGGCAGAAAAAAGTGCAGCCGCCAGAGCAGCCACGCCTGGGGTAGTTGGGCCCACGCACCGGCTAGATTGCGAAAGCCCACCGAGATTGATTGGCCGGTGATAAACGCCAAAAAGGCGGACCAATGGTTCTGAAAAAGGGTCAGCGGCTCACTGCCCAATGGTTGATGATACCAGGGCGAGGGACCGGGGCCGCTGCGCAAGGGAATATAGAGATAGAGCAGGAGCGGGCCGAGCAACGCCGGCAGCAACAGCAGCCAATTGCGTTTATCCATCTGCCAATAGGGCCATGACCACCAGATCGCAATCAAGAGACTCGGCAGGAGCAGCAACGTCATGGCATGATGGGTCAGCGAGAGCGCCACCAGAAAGGCAAGCAGCAGTGGCAGCGCCGTTCGCACGGGGGGCGGTGTAGAGACCGATAGGCTCTCCTCCTCGGGCGCAGTCGAATTGGCTTCCACTTGCACGCGGCGCAGTTGCATCAGTTGATAGGCGGTATGCAGGATGAGAATCAGAAAGAAGGCATGGAGCGTGTAGACCTCGGCAATCAAGCTTTGGCTCCAGAAGGTGGGGTTGACGGCCAGCAGCAGTGCACCCAGTAGGGCCACCAGGCGGCGCACTGAAATTGCACTCTGTAGCCAGTCGATTAAGGTCAGGTAAAGCAAGCTAACCGTTAGGGCGCCAAAGAACGCGCTCATACAGTTGAGCGCATACGCTGGGCTAAAGCTAAAGAGCGCCAACAGATGTTGCCAGAGACTCCCCAGCAATAGATAAAGCGGATAGCCAGTTGGATGGGCCAAACCCAATGTCCAGGCAGCGACCTGAAATTCCCCCGAGTCGCCAAAGAGCAGGTCGGGGGCAAGCGTCCGTAAATAGAGGCCAAAGACGCCGGCAAAGAGCAGCAGCGCGATCTGGCGATCAGCATGAGTTCCTTTAAATAATTTGACCATCGTCCTGCTTTAGTTCATAATCTCTGGTTATGTCTACTACATGGCCCACCCCAATTTGGCACGGCAGAGCGCTGATGATCGTGCCAACCTATAACGAAGCGGAAAATCTGGCAACGCTCGTCATGGCGCTGCGGGCCTTGCCCGGCGACATCCATGTGCTGATCGTCGATGACAACTCACCCGACGGCACGGGGCGGATTGCCGAAGAGCTAGCCGCGCAAGATCCAGGTGTCCACACGCTCCATCGACCGGCGAAGCAAGGGCTGGGGGCCGCCTACAAAGCTGGCTTTGGTGAAGGGTTGCGCCGCGGCTATGGCTATCTCTGCACGATGGATGCCGACTTCAGCCATGATCCCGAACGGTTACCGGCGCTGCTCACCAAAGCCGCCGGTGGCTACGATCTTGTGGTCGGCAGCCGCTATGTGCCGGGGGGCAAGATCGTCGGGTCGACAATGCTGCGTCAACTGATTAGCTACGGCGCCAACTGGTTGGCCCATGTTATCTTGGGCATTGCCATTCGCGATTGCACCGCCGGCTTTCGCTGCTACCGTCGCGAAGTGCTGGAGACAATCAATCTCGACGCCATCTTTAGCAGCGGCTACAGCTTCCTGATTGAGATGGCCTTCCACTGCCAACGCGCCGGCTTTCGCTGTGGTGAAGTGCCGATTACCTTTGTCAACCGCCGCATGGGGGTCAGCAAGATCAGCCGCAGCGAAATCTTCAAAGCATTCTACACGTTGTTACGCCTAAGGACCAGTGCGCTGCCCTGGCAACGCATGGAACGGCTCTATCAGCAGCGTTGGGTGAAGCCGGTGAAATGAGGGAGATACGTGTTGCGTGTACTGTGGCTGGCGCTTGATGCTGGCAACCGGAAGACGCTTACAGCGTGACAAGGGTTTATTGACCAGCGGTAGACTTTTGTGGCTACGGTTGGCGCTTGATACTGATTTGGTCAACGGCCGCGGCGAGGGGACGACGGTCACGCGCAAGCGAGAGCGACAAGAAGGCCCGTTCCGGATCGATGACCACACTGGCGCTGCCGGCTTCCTGGCCCTGTATGCCGATGAGGGCAAACTGCTTTCCTTGCAAGGATTCGAGCGTGACATCGGCACCGAGGTTGCGCAGGGCGTCGACGGCTTCGGCGGTGAGGTTGGCGGTGGCGTTGCCGTAGCTGACCACGAGCACCGGTAGCCCAGCCTCAATCTTCTTCAAAAAAGCTGCCAATGTTTCACTTTCAAAGGCGTTGGCCTCGGTGTCAAAGCCGGCTTTTTCAACAATCGCCCCATTCCCGTCCAACACTGTCACATTCACCCCGCGCCGGCCAGCCGATGCATCGATTTGGGTCCCCGCTTCATCAAAGAGCGCCATCCAGCCGCCGTCGGCAAAGGCCGTCAGATCAGCATCGATTGGCAACTCGACGCCGGTTGTCCCAATTTGGCGGCTGCCCCCCAACACCGCACGCGGCATAGCCGTCCACGCCCACTGCAACTCCACTCGATTCAGCGTATCGACCAATGCACTACCGGACACCTGCCACTGCAATTCGTTCCAGCCGTCGACAAGCGCTTCGCTGCTACCGACCCATTCATTGATTACCAACTGAACGCGCTGTTGTGCAGCGCCAGCGTAGCTGTAGGGATGGGCTCGCAGGGCGAGCGTATAGGTCGCCGCCGGATCGACCCCACGCAGCGGGAGGAAGAGACGACTTTGCGTGGCAGTGGCCCAGATGGCGCTCGTCTCGTCGAGATGATCTTCGGCGACGGCGTCCCACCCTTCACCGCGATAGGGAAAGGTGCCCGGCGCGCCGAGATCGAGGGTAAAGCTAGCGCTGCCCTGCGGCTGCACCACCCGGTATGCCTCAATGCCATCGCCACGCCAGAAGGGCTCCGGTTCCAGGGGCAATGTCGCTTTGACAAAATCCCACGTCGCTCGCCAGTTGTCGGCATAGGGCTTGCGCTCGGGGATCGGCGGATAGAGCAGGACGTACTTTGTGTTGTAGAGATACATTAGATCAGACGCTTCGGCTTGGGCCGTGGTGACGAGCGCATCGTCAAGCTCGCCACCAAATTCAACGGTACGAATCGCTTGAAAGAGCGCTATCCGTTTGAAATAGTCCATCTTAAAGTCCGGCGCGCGGCTGATGTTACCACCCAACATCGGCTTGCCGTGCGCGCTTTGAAAATATTGCAATTGGGTCCGTTCAGCGCCAAAGGTCCCAAAGCTGTTGCGCCAGCCCAGCGGGATCTGCATCACGCTCACGGGCGCGGGGTCGGCGGCGATTTGCGCATAGACATTTGGGATGCGGGCGTCGGAGAGGGGCACGGGTACGGCGAGATGTTCGTAGAGAAGGGCAGTGGTCAGGAGAAGCGGTAGGAGCGCATGGCGAATGGTAAATGGTGAATTGTGAATGGTGAATGGTGCCGCGGCGGGTACATGGGGCGGGAGTACGCTTCGCAAGCTCGCGCCGCGTACCCTCTCGTGGCCTTGCGGGGAATGACGGCGCGGTGGCCAGCGCGTGGTACTGAGCTCTATCAGCCATTTGATGCCATAGCCGGCCAAGATGGCCAGCCCCAGCATGAGCAGCACGCTGTTGCGATTGGGGGCGCGGTTGGCTTTGATAATTGGCAGATAGTGCAGGATCACAAAGGGCAGCGGGAATGTGGCCTCGACGCCGTCGAGATCAAAGCGATAGCGGCCGTTGATCTGGAGAAAAGGGCCCAGCGTAAAGATACCAAAGACCAAGCTGATCCAAAACCAGACGCGGACTTGGCGGCGGTAGCGCAGCCAGCCCATGATCGCCAGCGCCAAAGAAACCCAGCCGAGAAAGACAGTATTGAGATCTTGAAAGCCGCCAATCGCTTCCGACAGTGCCCGTTCCTGGATGCGCCGCAATTCTGGGATGAGCGCCGTACCCCATTGGGGATGGAGCGCAGTGGGCGTGAACCAGCCCAGCAGATCGGTGCTGAGGGGAATTGCTTCGCCCCAGCCTTGCAGCGAAAAGTCATTGGTAAGGAATTGGGTCAGGATTGGTACCAATACCGGTCCCCATACGAGCAACGCCACAACACCAGTCAGCAGGAGATAGCCAATTGTTGCTGGTATTCTGCGCACGCTGATTTTTTGGGTCGCCAGGTAAATTATTAGCACAATCAGCGTGAAAATCGCCATGAAGAGGGCGGTGATCATCTCGGCGAGGCCGTTAAACGCAAAGAAGAGACCGGCCAGCAGAGCGGCTTTGCGCCGTTGACGAGGGGTGAGCGTTTCATCCAGCGTACGCAGGAGCATCAGTGCGTAGAAGGGGATCCATTGGGTGGTCACCATGTCATAGTGGCCAAGGGCGGCGTAGATAGCGCGATTGGAGGCAAAGGCGTAGAGCGCGCCGGCGGCGAAGGCGGGGAGGGCATTATTAATGGTAAATGGTGAATGGTGAATGGTGAATGGTGAATGGCGGGCGAAGAGATAGCGGGCCAGTAGATAGGTGCCGTAGCCGCTGAGGATGGTGCTGGTGAGCAGGGCGATGTTGCTGGCAAAGGGCAGGTTGACGGCCACGAGGAGTGGCTGGGCAATGAGCGCGTGAAAAAAATTGTAGGTGTAGAGAATCAGGTCAATGCCGAGTGGATACCAGATCAGATCACTGTGGAGGGGGCTTTGCAACTGATCCAGCAATGTGTGCTTAAAGTACCAGATGTTCCAGAGAAAGGTTGATTCGTCAAAAGCCCATTGGGCCACGCCGGGCACATGGGTGAAGATCTTTGGCAGGAGTGGCCAGGTTAGGAGCAGGGCCAGTAGGGTATAGAGTGCAAGGACAAGGCGATGGCCAGCAGGTGCCGACCAAGGACGGCCGGGTAAGCGAAAAACGGTCATGAAACTCCTGATGAGAATGCTCAACGCCAGCGACGATGGGCCAGATCGATCTGCTGGCGCAACTCTTTGCGTGCGTTCTGCAAATTTTCCTTGGCTTGAAAAAAGGCCGCTTCGGTAAAGCCCATCTCGCCGGCCATCAACAGCGCTTCCAACGTATCAACCACGCGCAATACCTTACCCTCGATCATTTCGATCGTGGTGCCGTAAAAACGTTCCGGGACAAAATAGAGAACGATTAATAGAAAGAAGTAACCTGTGAGGAACGAAGCGTTAGCGACGCGTGGTAGTCGCGTGCCCATGGCCAGAAAGAGCACGGCACCAAAGAGAGCCGCCAATACCATGACCTGCCAGCGCGCAATGGGACGTGCCCCTTTGACAGTTTGCAGTTTCTCTGCCAAGGGCGCATAGGAACGGACATCGGTAAACCAGCGATTGAATTGATGACATTGACGCAAATTGACACGCGTCTGATCATGTTGGGCAAGCTCCAACGCATAGTCGCGGCACGATTCAGTCAGTCGATAGAAAGCGGATCGGGTGAGGGTCTGCGCTGTTACGTCGGTTGTTGGTTCAGATGGTTGCATGGATACAGCCATTATTTTGGTGGGAGCAATGATGGGCGAGGGGCATCCATTCTTCAGGAAATCAAATCAACTTATCCGCCAACAAGGCGAGAGCGAAGAGCAAGGTTGTCCACAGGATTCCCGTCACCGTGGCACGATAGAGCAGAAAGCACTCTTCTAATCCGATCTCATCACCCCGCAGTTGCCCATAGATGCGCATAGCCAGCGGTAAGGCAGCCAGCGTGATGAGCGCGACTACTGGTAGATGAGCCACGCTGACAATAACGAGCAGCACGGCATAGATCAACAATGTCAGAATCGCATTGACCCCTAACATGCGCTTGGGTCCAGCTGTTACTACGAGCGTCCGTTTGTGCATCAGCCAATCGCGCCGATGGTGGATAAAGTTATAGTTGCCAAAGAGCAGCACGGATGCAATACCAAAGGGCACCGCGGTCAGTAGCGCTAATGGAGTTAATGTTTGTCCAACAATGTAATAGCTACCCAGCAGCGGGAGAAAGCCATAGCCGAAAAAGAGCCCTACCTCACCCAGCGCCCAGCCGCGATAACTGTAGCGGACCGGTGGCGCGGTGTAGGTATAAACCAATAGTAACGCAAGCGTATAGAAAAACATCAATGGCCAACCAAGTTGGCGCACCAAAGCTAAATAGCAGCAAAGGCCCAGAAAAACCAGCCCATAGCCCATCACTTTTACCGTCCGTACCGATACTCTTTCGGTAGCCAAGAGATGATACGCTGTGGCAAAGATGGTTTGGCTAAATTTCAGATCATTGCTCTTGCACGCCTGCCCATAGTCATGAAGCTCATGGAGCAAGTTCAGGCCGAAGACGGTCATTCCATTGCCTAGGAGCAACAACAGCACCGTTGGCCAGAGCGCCGCGTCGATGCCAGCCGTCTGCCACCACGCCAATAGCGCGCCACAGATCACGGGGGCCAACAGGGCCAACGAAAAGCGGGGACGTAAGAGTCGCATGGCGACACGCCACCGACTATCTGGTGCCAGATAGAGCCGTTGTTGCAACCAAAGCTGTTGCACAGATTGGTGCGCTGTACCCGTTGAACCAGAGTGGCTGGGCAGTTGGGTCAACCGTCGTGTTGATGAAAAATTATGGTCGGTGGCTTCCATAGGGTTGAATACACATCTTTCACAAGAGAGCACATAGGAGATAAAAGCATTCTATCACCGGGATGGTAGGCTGTCAAAGTTTTTTGCCTTAGCCCAGGGATTCGCCATGTAAGTCACAAGTTGAGCCCACGGAGCGGAAGGAGCGGCTATAAAGGTGCGTCCCATTTTGGGGAATTACAGAGAAGGACTACGTTGATCGTCCGGTGTAATCTCCCAGCTGTGGTACGCACCCCGGCTATAATGTACCATTGCGACAAAAGTACGGGCTCAGGTATAATGTAGCGTAGGATCCCTGTACCGGCAGGCAAAGGCAATGGGCAAACGGATTAGCTGCGGTCGCTGATTGCTAAGGGCGGTCGGGCCAAAAGATAGGCGGCGAGGGCCCCACCAACCAATCCAAAGAGATGGCCCAGCCACGAAACATTGGGCTGGAGGGGAAGTATCCCCCAAACCATGCTACCATAGAGCAGCCCCACCACTAGGGCAAGAGCAATCGCGGGGGCGCTTCGTTCAAAGTAGCCCCTTCCCATGAGAAAGCCGAGATAGCCAAAGATGACACCGCTCATGCCGATATGGACAGTGTCGGGCATGCCAAAGATCCAGATGCCAATGCCGCTAACCAAGGCAGAGATCAGACTTACCAGAAAAAATTCACCGACCCCCCGCAACATGACAAACCAGCCAAGCATCAGAAAGGGCAAGGTATTCGCCAGTAAATGACTAAAGCCCTTGTGTAAAAAAGGGGCAAAGAGGATGTGGCGTAGCCCGGCCATGGTACGCGGCTCAATGCCGAGAAAATCAAGCCCTTCATGCCAGAAGAGCTGATCGGCAAGCTCGATGAGCCAAAGCAAAGCAAGCAGACTCCCCAAAACGATGAGATGGGTGCGCAACTCTGCACCGGCACTGCGAAGCCGTCTGCCGATTGCGTCCTGATTCTCAGCCGCTGCTGCGCTGATTTGTGTACCGGATCTCTGCCGAAATTCATTCATCTGTACATTATACCCAAAGGAGCACGCAATGCGAATTGTGAAGATCGAACAATTTTTTCCCCGCCCCCGTATGCGTCTTGTCAAGATTAGTACCGACAATGGGCTGGTTGGCTGGGGTGAATCGACCTTGGAGGGCAAGCCCAAGAGTACCATGGGCGCGGTGGAAGAGCTAGCTGACTATCTGATCGGTAAAGATCCACTGCGGATTGAGCACCACTGGCAGCATATTTATCGCTCCGCCTTTTTCCGCGGCGGCAATGTGTTGATGTCAGCTTTATCTGGCATTGACCAGGCGCTCTGGGATATTTCTGGAAAATATTACGAGGTACCGGTCTATAAGTTGCTGGGCGGTGCCGTGCGCGACCGCATCCGGGTCTATGCCCATTGGGGCATCGGTGACCTGACCGATGAGGGATTGGAGAAGGCCAAAACTCGGCTCGACTTCTTACAAAAAACCGGTGGCTATACCGCCTTCAAAAGTGGCCCCGGCGGCAAGTGGCGCGGCCACGAATCGCCGGCGGTGATTGACGCCTTTGTCAAACGGGCTTACCTCATGCGCGAATGGGTGGGACCAGCGGTGGAGATCGCTTTTGATTTCCATGGCAAGATGACGCCGGCGCTAGCGATTGAAATCTGCCACGAACTCAAGGGCATGCGCCCGATGTTTGTCGAAGAGCCGGTGCCGCAGGAGAATCTTGACGCGCTCAAGCTCGTCTCTGACCACGTCTCCTTCCCGATTGCTACCGGCGAACGGCTGCTCAGCCGCTGGGAGTTCCGCACGCTCTTTGAGAAGCAAGCCGCCGCCTACATTCAACCCGATGGGTCTCACGCCGGCGGTATCAGCGAACTCAAAAAGATCGCCAACATGGCCGAAGTCTACTACATTCACGTCATGCCCCATTGCGCGATTGGCCCCGTCGCGCTGACCGCCTGTATGCATGTCGACGCGGTGATCCCCAACTTCCTGATCCAAGAGAGCGTGGGACCAGACTGGCTGGTTGATGTGGTGCAAGAGCCGTGGCAGGTGAACAATGGCTACATTGAACTACCAACCAGGCCGGGATTGGGTTTTGGGATCAATGAGGCGGAGGTGCAGAAATTGCACGAGTACACCGAGGAGCTTGGCGGCGAGTTTTATTATGATCAGGATGGCAGCGTTGCCGATTGGTAGGGTAGTAGAATAGGGGATTCAGAAGGCAAGAGATTAGCAATTATCTCTTCCCTTCTGAATCCCCTGGCCTGATCTTCTTAACGGCAATGGGATACGCGCTTACAGCCGCAACCGTGGATCGAGCACATCGCGCAAACCATCCCCCAAAAAGTAGATGGCCAGCACTGTGACCGTGAGCAGTAGGCCAGGGAAAGTGGAGATCCACCAGGCCGTGGTCAGATAATTACGGCCGTCGGCGACCATGGCACCCCAAGTGGGGGTGAGGGGCGAGATGCCCAAGCCGAGAAAGGTGAGGGAGGATTCGGCCAGAATTGCGCCGCCGACCCCTTGCGTCGCCAGCACAATGACGGGTGTCCAGACATTGGGCAGCAGATGGCGCAGGATCAGCCGACCATTGGTCAGGCCGATGCTGCGCCCCGCCTCCACAAAGGGCTGTTCACGCAGACTGAGCACCGTCCCGCGCACAATGCGTGCATAGCCCACCCAACTGCTGACGCCGAGGACAAAGATCACATTCCAGAGCCCCGTCCCCAGTACCGCCATAATCGCAATGGCCAATAGAATAAAAGGCACCGCCAGTTGCACATCGACCAGCCGCATGATCACCGTGTCAATGGTTTTGCCAAAGAAGCCACTCAGGAGCCCCAATGGTACGCCAATCAACCCGGCGACGGCGACCACGGTGATGCCGACGAGTAGCGAAATGCGCGCACCGTAGATCATGCGCGAGAGCAGATCGCGCCCAAGCGCGTCGGTGCCCAACAGATGAAAGGTATTCGTCTCGGACGTTGAAAAGGGACGCAGTTGCACACGGCTTGTATCCTGCTGTCCGGCGGGATAGGGTGCCAACAGCGGTGCCCCTAGGGCGATCAGCGTAACGAGCAACAGAAAGGTTAGCCCAACGACGGCGCGACGGCTGCGCAGAAATCGCTGCCGAAAGGTGGCCGTCCGTTTGGGGCCAAAGAGGTTTTGGGCCGCACCGGATTCGGCGCTAGCCTCAGTGTCGGTGTTGGCAAGTGGGTGATTACTCATAACGAATGCGTGGGTCCAGATAGACGTACAGGAGATCGACGGCGAGATTGAGAAAGACATAGACAACCGAGATCACCAGCACGGAAGCTTGTACCAGTGGATAGTCACGGGCACTAATCGCTTGCAGCGCCAGCCGGCCCACACCGGGCCAGGCAAAGATGCTCTCGGTGATCACCGCCCCGCCAAAGAGCGCGCCCAGCTGCAGGCCAATCACAGTGACCAGCGGAATCAGAATATTGCGCAGCGCGTGGCGGACAATCACCGTCCGTTCTCCCAACCCTTTGGCGCGCGCCGTGCGCACATAATCTTCGCTCAGCACATCGAGCATACCGGAGCGAACCAGACGGGTGATTAGCGCCATCAAGACCGAGCCGAGGGTGATCGCCGGCAAGATCAGATGGCGCCACGAGCCACGGCCAGAGGTGGGAAGCCAGCCCAGGCTCACCGAAAAGAGCAGGATAAGCATAATCCCCAGCCAGTAGGGCGGAATCGCCTGACCGAGCATGGCGAGACCGGTCCCCAGATAATCCCAGATCGTATCGCGCCGGAGGGCAGAGAGCAGCCCCATGGGAATGGCCACAGAGAGCGAAAAGAGCAGCGCCACCCCGGAAAGCTGTAAGGTCGCTGGCATCCGCTCAAAGAGTACCTCGATCGCCGGCTCCTGAAAGAAGAGCGAATCTCCCAGATCGCCCTGTAGCGCGCGTCCCAGAAAGACCGCATATTGTACCGGAATCGGTTTGTCTAGCCCCCACTTGGCGCGTGCGGCAGCAATCTGTTCCGGTCCCGCGCTCTCGGCCAATAACATGACTACCGGATCACCCGGTGCTAGCCGCAACAGAAAGAAGACGAGGACGGAGACACCCCAGACCACAAAGATCGATTGCAATAACCGACGACGAATGTATGCACCCATATTGTTTTCCACTAAATTTTGGGGGAGTAGAACAGTGAGCCAGTGAGCCAGTGAGCCAGTGAGCCAGTGAGCCAGTGAGACAGTGAGCCAGTGAGACAGTGAGCCAGTCGGACAGTAAGACAGTCCGACTGTCTTACTGTTCCACTGTCCGACTGACCAAGCCCTACCCCTCACTCACCCCAATACCATCCCACGGGCGGGTGCTATCGGCCGCATAAGGCTCGTAGCCGGTAATGCGTTTGCGCACCGCCCAGATATTCTCCTGACGATAGAGCTGAATCTCCACGGATTCGTCGTAGATCTGCTTCTGGATCTGCTTGTAGAGTTCATCACTCTTGACCGGGTCAACCTCGACACAGGCATTTTCGATCAGGGTCTGGAACTCAGGGTGTTGGGGCCCAAAGCCCGACCCATAGGTGTCGGTGATGTAGAAGGTCTTGTATTGGTTGCAGGGGTTATTCGCCTTGCCCCCCTGTTGCAACGCTAGATCATAGCTGCCCGATTTGCGTGCTTCGGTGTAGGCACCTGGCTCTAAAAATTGCAGATCGACCTCAAAGCCAATCTCCTGCAGTGCACCAGCGACATATTCCATCACCTCCTTGCCCTTGGCAAACCAGAAGGGATGGGCCTTGACCTCAATCTTGGTCCCAGTGACGCCGGCCTTGTCCATCAGCCGGCGCGCTTCATCGGGATCATAGGGCACCGACTCCAGGCTAGCATCATAGCCAACGGTACCAGCGGGGATGTGGCCGCCGATGACCTCGCCCGCTTTGACAATATTTTTGACCAAGGCGGCCCGATCAATGGCATAGTTGACCGCCATGCGCGCATCGGGGTTGTCAAAGGGCGGTCGATTGTTCTGGGTTAGCAGATAGAGATGGTCGAGCGAAGGGCGGCGGAAGATCGCAATGTTGGGGTCGCTGCCCAATTCCTCGGCCAGTTCACCGCTGACATTGGCGATGATGTCCACCTCCCCCGAGCGCAGCGCGGCGACGCGCGTCGCCTCTTCGCTGATTGGGCGATAGCGCAGCCGCTGCACCTTGGCCAGATCGGGCATCCAGTAGCCGTCATAGCGTTCGCCCAGCCAATATTCGCCCTTGACATATTCAAGATGGCGGTAGGGACCGCTGCCGATGGCCTTCTCCCAGAAATTTTCACCAAACTCATCGGCGGCCTTTTTTGAGAGAATATGCTCGGTCATGAGCAGGTTAAAGAGGGGGGCCGGTTTGAGACAATTAAAGACCGCGGTCATGGCATCCGGCGCATCGACTCCTCCCAAGAGATCCTTAAAGGAGGTGCTGTGTTGGAAATCGGGGTTGGCCAGCAGCCGCTCATAGGTGAATTTGACATCTTCGGCGGTAACAGGCGAGCCATCATGGAAGGTGCTCCCTTCATGCAGTTTGGCCGTCCAGATAGTTCCTTCCGGATTGCTGCTCCATTCCGTGCCTAGCCAGGGAATTTGTGAACCGTCGGGTGCCATATCAAAGAGCTGGTCATAGATACAGCGGTTGATCTCCCCTTCCATGCGGCCGGCGATCAATTGGGGATCCTGTGTGCGCAGATCATCGCCGCGCGACCAGACAATTTCACTGACGGCACTGCTGCTGTTAGGCGAAACCCCTTGACAGGCGCTGAGCAATTGGGTGAGAATCGGCAAACTTAAGCCAACACCAGTAGCTTGCAAGAAACGACGACGTGAGAACATAGTGGTTTTCCTCCTTGGCGGAACCCATGTAGGACAGGCAGTTTCAGAAACGATGGAAACAGGGAGCGTTCAAAACGCAGGGTTTTGGTATACCAAAATCAATTATATGATGGGAGCCGGGGGATGTCAAAGAGGTTTTTTGCGGCCAACAGGAGGAGTGTTCTAAGTAAGACAAAAGTATTTTGTCATTCCTGCGCAGGCAGGAATCCATTTGTCGTCAGCCTGGATTCCTGCCTGCGCAGGAATGACAGTTGGCGCAGGAATGACAGTCGGCGCTTTCACTGTACTTCTGCCAGAATCAGCCTCTGCCCAAATGCCGTTGCTCATTTTAAATTGGGTACAGTCACATTATACACTTCTGGCGACAACCCGCTTCAAGCGCTAAAAATCTGCCGCAAGTAGGTGTACGCCGGGCCAGCCTCCGCTGCAAAGTTTTCCCAACGACATTCAATCGAGACCATGCCGTCGTAGTTAGCCGCACGCAACTGCGCTACAAACTCATCGTACGGATAGCTACCGGTACCCGGTGCGCGGCGGTCGGTATCGGCCACGTGAATGTGCGCCAGCCGCTCTTTGCAGGCGCTAATGTTGCTTAGCGGTTCATGCTCTTCGTCCATGTGATAGAAGTCGGCCAGATTGCGAATAAATGGGCGATTGACGCGCGCCGCCATCGCATCGCCTTCGGGCACACTGTTGAGAATGTTGCTCTCGCGGCGGTTCAACGGCTCGATTACGACGGTAAGTTCATGCTGTTCTGCCTCATCGGCCACCAGTTGCAGAAAATCGACGATCTGCTGCTCCGCGGTGGCGCGGTCAAAGCCCTCCGGCACCATGCGCGCCTTACCGCTGCCAAAGACGACGACCTCGGCCCCGATCAGCATCACCCGTCGCATAGCTGTTTGGACATAATGCTTGATGCGCGGCTGGTCGAGATCCGACCCGACCACCTTCAGATCGCCAGGCAAGAAGACATTGCAGGCCCGCACAGGGATTGGCGAAGCTTGGTACTTTTCTAGAATGGGGGCAAAGATGGTTTCGGTCGCTTCCGGCAGCAGCGAAACGACCGTACATTCAATATAATCAAAGCCCGCGGCGTGGGCAATCTCCGCATTTTCAATCGAACAACAACAGCCAAACTGCATGATCACGCTCCTTGATGATAGGGAAGGCTATAATCTTCACAAGATATCCCTATTATACCCGGTTTGATGGCAGCCCGACAATCGGGTAGACTAGACAGGCAAACCATCTAGAATGGACGCACGTCTCGGTTTCGATACGGCAAAACGAGCCTACGCAACCAGCGATCGCATCCATCTGATCGATAAGATTGTGACAACCAAGGAGAATACCATGCAATTCAAAGCATTTGGCAAGACCGGCTGGGAGGTATCTGTGATCGGGTTGGGCACCTGGAACATCGGCAACCAGTGGGGCGAAATCGATCCGGCGACCGCCTACGCCACGATCCACGCCGCCATCGACAGCGGCATGAATCTGATTGATACGGCCGACGCTTATGGCATTCCCGTCGGCCTCTCGGAACAGCGACTGGGGCAAGCGTTGGGGGGGATTCGCCATCGCCTCTATGTCGTCAGCAAAGTCGGCAACTGGGCCCGCCGCGCCGGCCATCCGCTCGCCTTTAGCGCGCCAGAACATGTGCGCCTCTGCATCCACGCCTCGCTGGGGCGGCTGCGCACCGACTATCTCGATGTCAGCCTCTGCCACGAAGCCAATTTGGGCGACCCATCTGTCTATCTGGAGGGCTTTGAACAGTTGGTGGCGGAGGGCAGCATCCGCGCCTATGGCATCTCGACCAACAGCCTGGAGGTGCTCAAGCGCTTCAATGGTAACGGCACCTGTAGCGTCGTCCAGGTCGATTACTCACTGCTCAACCGCGCCCCGGAAGCGGAATTTCTACCCTACTGCCAGGAGCACAATATTGGGGTAATGGTGCGCGGCCCGTTGGCCAAAGGGTTACTCTCCGGGCGCTACAGTGCCGCTTCGACCTTTAGCGATACCGTACGGGCGAGCTGGAATGACGAAGGCACAGCGCGTGACAAATTTATCGAACAGGTCAGCCAAGTGGACAAACTCAAACGCGTCGTCGAACCCGGCCAGGCAATGGTGACCACGGCGCTGCGCTACACCTTCTCCCACCCCGCGGTGTCGACCGCGATTCCTGGAGCCAAATCGCCCGAACAGGCGCGCATGAACGCGGCGGCGGGGGATACGATGCTGGCGGACGGGGAGCGGGCGCGGTTGATAGCGGGGTTGGAAGGGTAGGCGGGTGGAAGGAATGACGCTTTATAGTCCGACATTGGAACGAACGATTAATGGGTGGATACCGATAGCTGATACAGTTGCGGTACCCCGTACCGAAGATGATTACAACCGTCTAGTGACAATCGTAGATGAATTAATTGACACTGTTGGTGAAGATGAAGATCATCCGCTTGCCTCTTTGATGGAAACATTGGGTACTTTAATTGAGGCCTATGAAGATGAGCATGTACCAGAGCTGGTTGGCGATCCGCTTGCTACGTTGCGGTTCTTGATAAGCGATCATGCGCTTACAGTGGATGATTAGCCTGAATTGGGGAATGATCGTGATGTCGAGAAGATATTAGCCGGTCATATACCGTTAACCTTGCCGCAGATCCGCGCGTTGGTAGCCCGTTTTGGGGTTGCGCCGGCAGTGTTTGTCTGAATGGAGGTTTCACTTGCGCTAAGGTGATCCCTCTCACATAAGCAGGAATGTCTCCACTGCAAAGACATATGTATCTATAAATTTTTGCAGTGGAGGCGAAAATTGTTTTCGGAGATTTATTGACTGTGAGTGCGGAAGCGATCAATCATACTTAGTAGACCTTTTTCAGCCAGCCCTTTCGTGCTATTTAAAAGATCCTCATAGTCCGTAAATTTGCCATTTTCCTTGCGATTGCGCGCATCCAAAATCGCTTTTGCCTTTGCTTTATCTGCACCATAGAAGCAAAGACGGGCCAACAGATCATCAGCCGATAACTCATTGATGAGTGTAAGTAAATCACTATGTGTTGTGGTTGACGCCTTTTCAAGTTGACTGAGTCGATATTCCAGGTCGCGTGTCTTTGTAGCAACTTCACTGCGTGTATCGGCAAGCCTCGTTTCAAAACTACTGATCCACTCACTTGACCGCTTTTCGTCGCGAACCACGCCATTACGGGGGATAATATTGCCAGAATGGCTTTCGGCGTTTTCAAGTGCGGCAATCTGCTGCTTTGCCAACGCTTCATCCTCATTGACTTTCACGATAAATGCATTGACCATTTCTCCGCGGCGAGAATCTTTTTCCCGAGCGCGTACAGCAGCATAGTACGATAGCGTACCATCGATTAGCCTATAGTTCTCATAATCGAGCTGTTTGACGATTACAGGGCGCAACGCTCCTTCACCTTTTAAGAGTAAATCTGCCAGTTGATCAAGCTGTGCTTCAGAGAAATTTGAGCGAGACTCATCGGTTTGAATACTTTTTACTTCAACTCGTCCAAATTCGGCCATTAGACTTTCTCCATCTTCTTTAGTAACTCTGTAGCCAGATCTTCAAATTCAGTTGCAGATTGACTAGCTCCTGTCGTTTGTTCTGCATAATCAAAGATCGATTTGGGATCAGGCACTTCCAGATCACCAATTGATCTGGTCTGATTGACGGCGTGTGAAAGTGCCGCACGTTCAAAGATAATCGAGCTCAATACGGGGAGATTATAATGGCTAGTGATTGTCTCTTTTTGTCTGGGAAAAGTGCTATTAAATGAGCGCGCGTTGGTAGAAATCTTTGAAGGCAGTACCCCCAATACTTTTATACGCGGGCGTCCCATTCCTTCACGAAATTCATCAATTTCTTTGATAAAACTCCGCACACTTGCTAAACCTTGATTGGCAAAAGGTTTCAAATCAGACGGAATAATCAAATAATGAGCGGCGATCAACGCAATTCTTGCATATAAATCGCGTGAAGGTGGCGTATCGATAATCACAAAATCATATTTTTCTTCTTCACGTTTGAGTTTATGAACCAATCGAAGTGTTGCAGCTGTATTTTGGTTCAATTTATATTGGAGCTCAATCAAATTGATATGGGAGGGAACAACATCAATTTCTGGGTTATTGAACAGGTTAGATTTATGGGCGACATCTTGTACTAGCAAATCGCCATGCTCAATCAGATGAAACACATTGTTTTCACGTAAATTATCATCCTCTTCAAATTGAAACTTGACCAAGCCGGCTGCAAAGGTCGAGTTTGCTTGCGAATCTAAATCGATTAAAAGCACCCTGTATCCACGCTTGCGTAACGCCGCAGCCAGATTCACTGACACCGTTGTTTTGCCGACGCCGCCTTTGTTATGATACACCGCGAGAATTTTCACTGATTTTTGTTCCTTCCCAATAAGCTCGATCTGATCACGATCCGTTATAAGATTTCTGTGCATTTTCAAGATATCCCGGCCAACAATAGCTCTGATCTCATGCATTCTTTCAGCAATCTCTTTGCCCGGACATTGGAAAACAGGTACGACATTGTCACCAATCCGTTGATAAATCCGTAGCTCTTGCCCATTCGTCAATAAACCATAATCTGTCTGCAACATCGACAGATACTGACGAAGACGATAGACATACTTATCTAACTTATGCCGTGGGCTTTTTGCTTCGATAACCAGACAATAAGGGGAAGAGTCAGAAATGGTAAACGGGAGCATCTGTGAGGCGAAGGCAAGAAAATCAAGGCGAATGCTGCCCAACGCTACTTCTTGGTGCCAATCGTTCTGGCTATATCCCAAAGACGGCAGCAAATACTGCACGATTAACTTGCTCTCAACTTCCTTTTCATTGCGGAGATATTCGGGGCTATAATCGAACATGAAATCCTCAATTGATGACAAGTTGGGGCGGAGAAATGAAGGGCAATAGGGAAAAGCGGATAATCAACGATTATCTTGTATAGATTAGATCGGGTTAAGACCCACGAAATCACTATACTAAATCGTAAGCAAAAAATCAAGAGGGAACGAGGTTTTTGTAAGCAATCTGTAATCCGTTATACACATATTCTCTTATGAATTTTGGACCAGATCCAAGCAGTCCTATTCGAATACCAGTGTACGACTCCTAAAATAAAACGGCAGAAACATCATTAATGTTTCTGCCGTTTATGGCCTACGATAAAAATTGTAAATACACGAGCAAACCTACATTTTATTTTCATCAATAGAATCCAGCAGCCTAAAAAGCGACGACTCTACTTGATTCTATTCATACTCCCGACACGCCGTATTCAACCACCCCGATTTAAAGGGCGCGACTTCTTGCGCCTCCGGCTTAAACTGATGACGCCAGATGCAACCGTTGTCGTTGCCGAGCAAATGCAACGAAACCGAGGTTACCGGCGAGGTGGTGCGTACGCGGTGGATGTCGTTCTCCGGCAACAGTTCGTAAAAATCGCCGGGCTGGAGCAGGTTGCGTTCGGTGACGACCAATTCGGCGTGGCCTTCGTGCTCGCCCCCATCCTGGCGGCCAAAGACCTCTTCATCCTGTTCGCCGCGGTAGAGACCGACCAGTCCCCATGCCAGATGATCGTGCACCGGTGTTGCGGCCTCCGGTGGCAGCACCAACGCGGAGAAAGCCAGACCGCCATCGCCGGCGCGATAGAGCAGCCACATGCCGATCTTGCCGCCCATGCCACTTTCACCTTCGGCTTCGGCCATAAAGCTGTCGGGCAGCCAGCTTTGGTCGGCCAAGAGTTTGGCAAAGTGGGGGCGGATCTCGGCGACGATCTTTTGCGGATCGGATTCGCGATAGCGGGCTTCGTTAACCTGCTCGATAAAATCGCGCATCAGGGGTGCGTCGAGCAACCATTCGTCGTGATATTGGGGTTGTGTTTCTGTCATCTCTCCTGCTCCTCCTCTTGGGCCAAGTTAAAACAAATCGTGATCCACGAAGTTGCACGAAGACACACGAAGGAAAAATAACTTTCGCGCGAGTTCGTGGATGGTGTAATTGGGGGAGTGGGCTACGCCATCACCTGCGCGTAGGCCCAATCCAGCCAGGGCAGCAGCGCTTCGATATCGCTCGTCTCCACTGTGGCGCCACCCCAAATCCGTAGACCAGGAGGCGCATCGCGGTACGATCCGATATCATAGGCCACCCCCTCTTTGTCAAGCAGATCGGCAAGCTTTTTGGCTTTGTCGGCTTGTTCGTCGGCGCTGAGTGCGGTGTATGCTGGGTCGACAATTTGTAAACAGATCGAGGTATTTGAGCGGATCGACTCCTCTTGGGCCAGAAAGTCCGCCCAGGAGGATTGTTCGACCCAGGCGGCCAGCGCGTCTAGATTGGCCTGGGAACGGGCCAGCAACGCCTCCAGCCCGCCGATGCTTTCGGCCCACTGGAGGCTGTCTACCGCATCTTCTACACAGATCATCGACGGCGTGTTGATCGTCGCGCCCTCAAAGAGTGCCCGGTCGACCTTGCCCCCCTTGGCCATGCGGAAGATCTTCGGCAGTGGCCGGTCTGGCATGTAGTTCTCCAGCCGCGCGACGGCTTGGGGGCTGAACACCAACATGCCGTGCGCGCCTTCCCCGCCAAGCACCTTCTGCCACGACCAGGTCACCACATCCAATTTTTCCCACGGCATCGGCATCGCAAAGACGGCAGAGGTGGCGTCGCAGATGGCGAGACCGGCACGGTCGGCTGAGATCCAGTCGCCGTTGGACACGCGCACCCCGGAAGTTGTGCCGTTCCACGTAAAGACCACATCGTGGCTCCAGTCAGCCTGGCTGAGATCGGGCAACTGCCCATAGTCAGCCACAAAAGCACGACACTCTTTCAGTTTAAGCTGCTTCTGCACATCGCTCACCCACTCTTTGCCAAAGCTCTCCCAGGCGAAGAGATCGACTGGTCGTGGCCCCAACATGGACCAGAGCACCATCTCAATCGCGCCGGTGTCGGAGGCGGGAACAATGGCGCAGAGGTACTCATCCGGCACGCCAAGGATCGCTTTGCTGCGCTCGATCACCTCCTGCAAACGCGCTTTCCCCGGTTTTGAGCGGTGCGATCGTCCCACCAAGGCCGCGCTGAGTGCCTCTACGGTCCAGCCGGGTCGTTTAGCACAGGGGCCGGACGAAAAGTTCGGATTCTGGGGACGTTGTTCCGGTTTTACAGACATAAATTCGACTCACATTCTATACCTATACAACCAATTTTTGTTTCAGGTTCATTATCCGCGCGTAAGATTCTTCGATGCGGCTGGCTGGAATCACATTGTTCTCGACGAGCCCCATGATGATCTCGTGCAGTCGCCGACCGCCGGCCTCGCGGCTGAGGGCAATGTTATTGGAAAAGGCGATGATGTCGACGCCGGCATTGATCGCCAATCCGACTGCGGTCTCTAAGTCATAGAGCTTGGCAATTGCGCCCATTTGCATATCATCCGAGATGACCACGCCAGTGTAGCCAAGTTGTTCGCGTAGCAAGCCGGTCACTACGTTGTATGATAGGGTGGCGGGGTGTTCGGCATCGAGCGTGGCGTTAAAGATGTGTGCGGTCATGATCACATCGCAATCGCTCGCGCCGATTAAGGTGGCGTAGGGCGCCAACTCGATCACACTCCAACTTGCGGTAACGTCGACAAAGCCGGCGTGCGTATCCCCTTGAGAACTGCCGTGGCCGGGGAAATGCTTTAGCGTACAGAGGACCTTGTGAGGCCGATGGGCATCGATCACCGCTTTAGCATGAGTTGCGACCACGGCGGGATCGGCCGAATAGCTGCGTTCATAGCGTCCAATAATGGGATTCGTCGGATTGGTGTTAACGTCGACCACGGGGGCCAAATTCAGGTTGATGCCGAGCTGCGCCAACTCGATCGCAGTGCTGCTGCCCTGCGCGCTCGTCAGCGCTAGATCATTCTGCCCGCCTAGATATTGGGCCGAAAAGTTGGAGCTAATACCAAACGAACCAGGTAACCGGCTTACCCATCCCCCCTCTTGATCGATCGCGATCAGCAGTGGTGTGGGGCTAACACCATGCAGTGTAGTCGTCATCGCCTGCACCTGCTCCGGTGACTCGATGTTGCGCCCAAAGAGCACAACACTACCCACAACCCCATCGGCAATATCACGCGTAATCTCACTATCAAGAGTGGGATAACGCCCACCAAAGCCAACCATAATCATCTGCCCTACCTTGCTGGCGAGCGATGGATCCGGGATGGGCAGGGCAGGCTCGATGGTGAATTGCTCTGGTGCCAATTGCTCTGGTGCCAATTGCTTTGGTGTGATCAACGAATCCGTAGGGATCAGTTCGCCGACCGGCTGCTGGGCATGCGCAGTCTGCACCGGTTGGCAACCGCTCAAGAGCGCAACGGTGAAGAATTTGGCACCATGAGTTAAAAAAGTGCGTCGTGAGAGGGGCATGGGATCTGAACGCGCCTTGGTCTGTATAGGTCTGCGTCTGCCTAAGGGCACTCCCCATCTCTGTCAGCGCAGCACATAAAGAGAGACGGGCTTGGTCGACCAAGCCCGTCAGTTGTTAACTAGATTGTAACGCGCGAATTGCGAAAGAGCAAGCTTTGCGGGGAAAGAGTATAGCAGCGTGGCGATGAAACAAGCTCAACTCTCAATTGTGACGTGCCTCTGCGCTAGCGGAGATATATCGTTCAACCTGAATTCCAGCTCTTCAAGAGCCCCTCGTACAATCATACCGGGGTGGACCGGACTCTGCATAGCCATTGCTACCTCCTACCCTGCTGTACCCTGGTATATTCGCCTCTTCTACGGTTTCGGCAGCTTCCAGAATCGTGAGAATCTCAGTGACACGCTGACACATATTGCTGCCAACGTCACGCGCATCATTGCTTTCATAGAGACGTTTTCAACCCTTGTGGTGAATCGTGCCGATCATTATTGATTGTAGCCCGTAACGTTACAGAGGGCAAGTAGATGGAGCGACTGAGGTGCCCTCAAAGTGAAATATATCTCGGCTGAAGGCTGACAAATGGCAAGGCAGCAAGACAGTAGAAGCCACCGAGTTACTCTCCTCTGTCTCACTGCCCTCTCGTTAGGCCGTTTTGTACTAGCGCTGCACCACCGGCAGATAAATCTTGACTTCATTATCCGTCGGTACGACTGCGGTTGCCGTTGGGGTGACGGTCGTCAAGCGATCTTTTGGAGTAACAGTCGGCAATATCGTCGGCGTTGGGGTCGCCAAACTGGTTGCGGTTGGCGTCGGGGTGGGGAAGGCAGCACAGTCGTTGGCACCACCGGGTGATGGCGCGACTTGGACAAAGCTGCCGCTGTTGCGCGCACCGCCACCACCATCGGGACAGCGGGCGTTGCTGTGGGCGCTGCTGTCGCCGCCACCATCTTCGTTGACCTGTGCCTGACCGCTATTGAGCAGGGTCAACAGTTCAGCGTCATCATCATCATTTGTTTCGTAGATGACGGCATCGACCAACGTCATCTGCCGCACATCGGTGACGGTGGTGCTGCTTTTGATGGTTACATCACACTCATCCACAGCAACGATCGCCACGGCATCAGGTCCATTTTGCAAAATGTTGTCAGCAAAGATCGAGCCGACATTGGCGACCGCAGCACTGCCGATGACATAGAAACCGCTGCCGTTGAGCATCCCTCCATCCAAATCGACGGTGAGATAGACCCGATCATTGGAGCCATTGATCGCTACCAAGCAGAGACCATCGAGCGCGGCCCCGGGTGCGCCAAACAATTCGACAAATTCAGCCGTGTCCGCGCCGGCGCTGTCGGCATCCACTTCGTTGATCAACACGTTGGCAACCACCAATGTTGGGGTTGGCGTGGCATTGTTCACAGTCGGGGTGGGCGTGACCGTGGGCGTGGCCGTCGGCGCGCTGGGCGTGGCCGTTGGGGTGAGGGTTGGCAGCGGCGATCCACAATTATTCGGTTCGTTGGGGCTGGGCGAGACGAGCGCCAATGTGCTGGAGACCCGTTGACCACCACTGCCGTTGGCACAACGCCCCATCGATACAGCATCAGCATTGCGCGCACCGGCTTCGTTCATCTGTGTCTGCCCGGCGAGCAAAAGAGTCAAGAGACCTGTATCGGTGGCGTCGTCTGTGCCATAGACCACGGCGTCAAGCAGATTGGTCGTGGTCGCGGCTGTATTGGCGGGGAAATCACTGGCGCTGCCAACATAGAGCGCCACGGCATCGGCCCCATTTTGGAGTGCACCATTGGCAAAAGTGATTACGGCAGAAGCCACGGCAGCATTACCGGCCACAAAATAGCCATCACTATTTGTGGCGAGCCCGTCGAGATCAAAGGCCAGATACGATTCATCATCGGCCCCGTCAAAGAAGACCAACACCAACCCTTCCAAGGAGGTATTGCCGGTGCCGCCGTCATAGAGTTCGATAAATTCGGCCGTGTCGGTGCTCGGTGTATCGACATCGACTTCGTTGATCACAAAGCTGGTTTCGGGTGTGACTGATGAGGTGGCGGTGGGGATCACTGGTGTATTGGTGGGGGTAGGGGTTGAGGTTGGTTGCACAGCACCACAGTTGTTGGCTGCCCCTGGCGACGGCGGAATCTGGACAAAGGTACTTGTGTTGCGTTGGCCGCCGCTGCCATTGGCGCATCGCTGATTGGAATTGTCGGCTGAACTGCCGGCACCACCTTCGTTGACCTGCGGTTGGCCAATGCTGAGCAATGCCAACAACCCAGCATCATCGGGATCACTGGTATCATAGACCAACGCATCGATCAGGTTGGCCGTTGTGAGGGCGGTCCCATTGGGAAAGTCAGTGGCGTTGCCTTGATAGATCGCCACCGCATCCGCGCCCTGTTGCAAGGTGGCATCGGCAAAGGTGATCACCGCCGAGGCCACGGCACTATTGCCAATCACCAGATAGCCGCTGGCGTTGGTGCTCGTGCCGTCGAGATCGAGTGCAAAGTAGGATTGATCATTGGTGCCATTGAAGAGCACCATGACATAACCGGTCAGCGACATATTGCCTGTGCCGCCGTCGTAAAGTTCCACAAATTCGGCGACATCATTGCCAGGGGTATCGGCATCGACCTCGTTGATCACGAGGGTCGTGGTGTCGCCGCGTAAGCGCTCGGCATTAACAACAGTGGTTGAGTACGAGAGTCCTGCGAGCAAAAGAGCAGTTGCTAGAAGCATAAAAAGTAAAGAGAGATAAGAGTACTTTGTACGATACATAGATAAATCACTTTCTTAGCGCCAATTGTTTGTTGAATGGGTTAAAGCGAGGAGTTATAGATCTGTCAGAAAATCGACAGCTAAGAAAGTATAGTGGAATTCAACGTAAGGATCATCCGCAAAATAGATGTTTACGACCGGATAGTTCCGGCAGATTTTTTTGTTACTTTCCGGATAAATGCCGAAGTAATAGCCATGTGTGGAAGAATCTGGTAAAGCGAATGTATTGTTTGCATTAGCGCCAAGGGAGAATGATATCTCCTTTTCAAATTATCGTCTGGACGGTATAATATCCTTCAAAATAACTGCCCAAGATAACACCTAGCCCAAGAAAGCGAATCAAGATGAAACAGAACCGTTGCAAACAACGCATGGCCGAAGGCAAAGTGCCGGTTGGTCACATGATCGGCGAATTTGGCACCCGCGGCATCGCGCAAATCTTAGAAAACGCGGATCTCGACTTTGTCATCATCGACACCGAGCATGGCTCCTTTACAATTGCCCAATTGGCCGATCTCGCCGCCTGGTTCAAGGTGACATCGATCGCGCCCTTTGTCCGCATTCCCCAGGTCGATTACCACTTTATTGCCCGCGCGCTCGACGCTGGGCTGTTGGGGATCATGGTGCCCAATGTCAAGACGGCGGCGCAGGCCAAAGCGATTGTCGATGCGGCCAAATACGCGCCCCTCGGTGAGCGTGGGATTATCCTCGGCAATGCGCAGACTGACTACAAAGGCGTTGTCCCCGCCGAGTTCTTAAAAAAGTCGAATGAAACGACCACGATCATCTGCCAGATCGAAAGTGTGGAGGGGCTGGAAAATCTGGAAGCGATTGCATCGACACCCGGTGTCGATGTGCTTTGGGTCGGCCATTTTGATCTGACCAATTCCATGGGCATTCCCGGCCAATTCAAGGAGCAACGCTTTCTCGATGCGCTGAAGCAGGTGGTGGATGTCGCCGGCAAACATGGGCTGGGCGCGGGGATCCAACCGGGGAGCGTTGCGCAAGCCGAAGAGTGGATGGCGATCGGCTACAATGTGATCTCCTATGGCATTGACTTTGGTGTCTATGCTGGGGCGATGCAGCAGGCGGTGAGTGCCGTGCGTGCGTTACCAGTCGGTGGCTGAGTTACGATGACCTGTGTACGAAATCAAGACCAAAGGAAACATTTCATGAGTACCACCTATCAATTTGACGAAGTCGGCCGGTTGCCATTGCCCGGCGACAATGTGGCAATCACGACCCGCCGCCTCGACGCAGGGACGACTATCGTCTACAACAACAGTCAGTTTACACTCGACTATACCGCGATGGAAGGCCATCGTTTTGCCGTCAAACCAATTGCCCCGGGCGAACCATTACTCTCCTGGGAGTTGCCCTTTGGCGTGGCAACCAAACCGATTGCGCCGGGCAACTATGTAATCAATGATAGTGCGCTCCATGCTTTGCAAGAACGGACACTCGACTTTGCGCTCCCCACCGCCCCCAATTTCGCTGACGATGTTCATCCCTATCTCCTGAATGAAGCCGCCTTTGCACCGGTGGAACGGCTGCCGGCGTACGATGAGACACGCACCTTTCAAGGCTACCGACGGGGTGGCAACCGTGGGGTCGGCACGCGCAACATGATTGTGCTGCTGGGCACCACCTCGCGCACGGGCAGCTATGTCAAACAACTGGCCGCCCGCTTGCAACCGCTCCTCGGCAACTATGCCAATGTGGACGGAATTGTGCCCGTAGCCCACACTGAAGGCAATGTCGACCATCCCAATAATCTTGACTTACTGCTGCGCACGTTGGCCGGCTTTATCGTCAACCCCAATGTCGGCGCGGTCTTGGTCGTGGACTATGGCATCGAGCCGGTGACGAACGCCATGTTACAAGCCTATATGGTGGAGCATGGCTACGCCCTCGACGCCGTCCCCCACCACTTCCTCTCGCTCAGCGGTGGCTTCCAAGAGAATCTCACTAAGGGTGAGGCGCTCGTTCACGGCTGGTTGCCCCAGGTCAATGGAACGGCACGCACCGCAGAATCGATTGCCCATCTCAAAATTGCCCTGCAATGTGGTGGCTCGGACGCCTTCTCTGGCATCTCCGGCAATCCGCTGATTGGCTGGGTTGCACGCGAGTTGATCCGCTATGGCGGCGCGGCCAATTTGGCCGAAACCGATGAGTTGATCGGTGCTGAACCGTACGTGCTGAGCAAGGTGCGCGACTTAGCCACGGCGCAGAAATTTCTGGCGCAGATCGCTCGCTTCAAGGAGCGCGTGGAGTGGCACGGTGCCACCGCCGAAGGCAATCCTTCCGGCGGCAACAAATACCGCGGTCTCTATAACATCGTGCTCAAGTCGATTGGCGCAGCACGCAAGAAAGATCCGGCCTCGCGCCTCGATTATGTAATCGACTATGGCGAACTGATGAGCGATAGCGGCTACTATTTTATGGACAGTCCCGGCAACGATCTGGAAAGCATCGCCGGGCAAGTGGCCAGCGGCTGCAACGTGATCTTCTTTGTTACCGGCAATGGTTCGATCACCAACTTTCCCTTTGTGCCCACGCTTAAAGTCGTGACGACGACCCGCCGTTTTGAATTGCTCTCCAAGGATATGGATATCAACGCCGGGGCGTATCAGGATGGCGTCGCCATGGATGAGTTGGGTGCACAGACCTTGGATCTGACCGTCGATGTGGCGTCCGGCGCGCGCACAGTTGGCGAAAAGGCGGGCCATGCCCAAGTGCAGATCTGGCGCAATTGGCAACAGACCGACGATAGCCAACTCGATGCGCTGCTCAGCGCGCCCAAGCCAACGGGCATCCCGATTGCGATCCAGCCGGCAGCCGACACGACGGGGATCCGCTTTACCATGCAAGAGGTCAATGGTCGCACCACGACCGATCGCATCGGCCTGATCCTGCCGACAAGCCTCTGTGCCGGGCAGGTCGCCAACATGATCGCGTTACGCCTCAACAAGAAAAAGCTGGGCCTGCCGGACGACATCACCCGCTACGTCGCGCTGGCACATACCGAAGGGTGCGGCAATTCGGGTGGCACTGCCGAAGAGATGTATGCGCAGTCGATGGTTGGCTACGCCTTTCATCCGCTGGTGCGCCACTGCCTGCTGTTGGAACATGGCTGTGAAAAGACGCACAACGATTTCATGCGCCACCAGATTGAAGCATTGGGTGGCGACATGAGCAAACTCGGCTTTGCCAGCATTCAGCTTGACGGTGGGATCGAAAAGGTAATGCAGAAGGTGGAAGATTGGTTTGCCGCCCAGCTCGCTGCGGATGCCGCGCCGATCAAGCGCGACGTTGGCATTGGTGCGTTGCGGCTCGGGCTGCTCACCGATGGCCCCGTCACCGAGAGTGTCGCCACGCAGCTTGCCAACCTGACCAAACAGATCGTCATTGCCGGCGGCACGGTGATCGTGCCGGAGAATACCAGTTTGCTCTCCTCGGTCGTCTATCGTGACCATGTGCTCACCCAGCCAACAGTGCTGCCATCGCTCGGCTATGGTGAACACGCCGCGCAAGCAGGCTTCCACATCATGGAAACCCCGACGGAGCATTGGGTCGAAACATTGACTGGCTTTGCGGCCACTGGTGTTGAGGTGATCCTTGCCCATGTGGCGCAACAGCCCATGCAGACCCACCCCCTGGTGCCGGTGTTGCAGGTATCGGCAACCGAAAGCATGGAACACTTTGCCGCCGATCTCGATCTGTTGCTCGATGGCGCGCCGGAAAGTTGGAATGGACAGTTGTTGCAGCTGATCAAGCATGTGGTGGAGCAGGAGTATGCGCCCAAGCTTTATCAGCAGGGAAACATCGATTTTCAATTTACCCGTGGGTTATTGGGTGTTTCACTCTAATTGACACCAAGCGAATTTTGTAGGAGAGTGTGCGAGGCAAGAATTTCCATCGTAGACCACGGCATGCCGTGGTCTACGATGGAAATTCATTTGGGGGCTGTCCAGAAATAAGGGATCTAACTCATGTTGCGCAGGCTGCTGGCAGAAACTGAGTTTTTCCAGAGCAGATGCTGCTAAATTCTTTCGTTGTTAGGACTTACACAGCCACCTGAGAACGGTTGCCTTGGTGGTAAGTCCCAAATCTGCTTTTCCTTGCCGACTGCCCTCCCCAATCTTCCCAAAACCCTCCCACAACAGCCAAACGGTATGCTCTGTGGTATCCTAAGTTAAGACCAACGGCCGCGCCAATCAACTCGGTCAACGTTCATGCAACACGCAACACGCATCTACAGTAAAGGAGCAACCCATGACCCAAGGCATCAACCGCGCTACCGTCATCGGCGCGGGCACGATGGGCGCGGCGATTGCCGGGCACCTGGCCAATGGCGGCGTGCCGGTGACGCTGCTCGATATGGCACCCACCAGCCTCACGCCTGAAGAGGCGGGGGCCGGGCTGATGCTTGATCACCCCAAAGTGCGCAATCGCATTGCGCGCGCCGGCTACGATCGCATGATCAAAGCCAAACCAGCCAGCCTTTTTAGCGGCGACAGCGCCAGCCGCATCTCCATCGGCAATTTGGAAGATGATTTTGAGCGGGCCGTCAGCCAGAGCGACTGGATCATCGAGGTGATCGTCGAGCGCGCGGAGCCGAAGCAGCAACTCATGGCACGCCTCGAAGCCGCCGCGCCCAAAGATGCCATTATCAGCACCAACACCTCCGGCATCCCGATCCACACCATCAGCGACGGGCGCAGCGCCGCCTTCAAACGGCGCTTCCTCGGCACCCACTTCTTCAACCCGCCGCGCTATCTGCATCTGCTTGAAGTGATCCCGACACCAGACACCGATCCCCGAATTGTCGAGCGCATCAAGCGCTTTGCCGAAAATGTGCTAGGCAAGGGCGTCGTCATCTGCAAAGATACCCCCAACTTTATTGCCAACCGCATGTTCAGCTTTATCATCAGCGACGTGATGGCGTACGCGATTGAGAATGGCTACACCGTCGAAGAGACCGACCGTCTCACCGGCGACCTGCTTGGACGCCCACGCAGCGGCACCTTCCGCCTGGGGGATATTGTCGGCATCGACGTAATGGCGCTCGTCAACGAAAATCTCTACCCGCTGATCGCCGACGACGAGGATCGCGAAATCCTGCTTGCGCCAGAGACTGCGGCGGTGCTCAAGACGCTGACCGAGAACAAGCTGCTCGGCAACAAAACCGGCCAGGGCTTTTACAAAACGGTTGCCGAAAAAGGCGATAAGAGCTTCTGGGGGCTGGATCTGGCCGCCGCTGCCAAGGGAAAGCTCGATTACATCGCCCCGCAAAAGCCGCGTTGGGAGAGTGTCGGTGCGGTGCGCGAAAAGCCGATTGGCGAACGCATCCGCGCCCTGGCCGACACCGATGACCGCGCCGGCGAGCTAATTTGGCACACGCTCAGCAACACGATGGCCTACGCCTCCAAGCGGGTGCCCGAGATCGCCGACAGTCTGGCCGATATCGACAACGCCATGAAGTGGGGTTTCGCTTGGACGTACGGTCCCTTTGAAACGTGGGACATTTTGGGCGTGGCCGAGACCGTGGCGCGCCTGGAGGGGGAAGGGCTAGCTGTGGCGCCGTGGGTCAAGGCGATGTTGGCCGCCGGCCATGAGAGCTTTTATAGCGATCAGGAGCGGCAGTCGATGGTCTACAGCCCGCTAGCGAAGACCTATGTGCCGCTGGAACGGGGCGAACGGGTCATCAAATTTGATGAAATCCGCCGCCACCAGCCGAAGTTGGCGGAAAACGAGTCGGCCAGCCTCATCGACAGCGGTAATGGGGTGCTGCTCCTCGAATTCCACAGCAAGATGAATGCCTTTGACGCCGGCATTTTTGCCGTGTTGCAAAATGCGCTGGAAAAGCTACATGGCAACGCCACCGGTCTTGTCATCGCCAACGAAGGGATCAATTTCTCAGTAGGGGCTAATCTTTTTGCTCTCGGCATGTTGGCCCAATCCGGTCAGTGGGATGAACTGGCCGGGACGGTGAAGCAGGGACAGGATGCCTTTATGGCGCTGCGCACCGCGCCCAAGCCGGTCGTCGCCGCGCCCTTCCAACGCGCGCTGGGCGGGGGCGTCGAAATCTGTCTGCATAGCGACCGTATCGTCGCCCAAGCCGAGGCATACATGGGACTGGTCGAAGTTGGGGTTGGCATCATTCCTGGCTGGGGCGGCTGCAAAGAGATGGTGCGCCGCAACATCAGCCCGCACATGCATGCTACGAATGTCAATCCGCTGCCCTATCTCCGCCAAGTCTTTGAGACGATTGGCTTTGCCAAGGTTTCGACATCGGCGGTAGAGGCGCGGGCATTGGGTTTTCTCGCTGAGGATGATCAGATCGTGCTCAATCCGGAGCAACTCCTGGCCGCCGCACGCGAAGCGGTGTTGCATCTCGCCGCCGGTTACACCGCGCCGGCAGTCAAGGGAACCGTTTATGCCGCCGGTCGTGATGTACTAGCCAGCACCAAAATCGAGATCTACTCACTCCGCGAGGCTGGCTTCATCAGCGAACACGACGCCAAGATCGCCAACAAACTTGCCTATGTGCTCTGTGGCGGCGATCTCAGCGCCCCGGCGTGGATGGATGAACAATATTTTCTCGACCTCGAACGGGAGGCGCTCGTCAGCCTGGCCGGTGAGGAGAAGACACAGGCGCGGATCTGGCACATGTTGCAAAATGGCAAGCCGTTACGAAATTGAGTACCCCCTCCCCGCCTCCCCGCCAGCGAGGGAGGAGTTAGACTCACTGCCATTAAGTTAAGGAGGATTCGTGGGTTGTCACCCCTGCGCAGGCAGGGGTCCATCAGACTCTCTTCGCAAGCCTCAATCACCCCGGCCTGTCACCCCTGCGCAGGCAGGGGTCCATCCCTTTAGAGCCTGGATTCCTGCGCAGGCAGGAATGACAATTCGTTGCTTAACTTAATGGCAGTGGGCGTTAGACTCCTCTCCCTGATGTCGGGGAGGGGGTGGAGGTGGGGTCTATCATACAGGGAGAATAAACTATGAATAACGCAGTCATTGTCGCCGCCGTCCGCACTGCGGTCGGGAAGGCACCCAAGGGAACGTTACGCACGACGCGACCTGATGACTTGGCCGCCACCGTGATCAAAGCGGTGATCGACCGCGCCGGGATTGACGCCAGTGAAATCGAAGATATTGCACTTGGCTGTGCCTTTCCTGAGGCAGAGCAGGGCATGAACATGGCGCGTATCGCCGCGCTGCGCGCCGGGCTGCCAGAGAGCGTCTGCGGCCAGACGGTCAACCGCTTCTGCTCCAGCGGCTTGCAGACGGTTGCCACCGCGGCGATGCAGATCATGGCCGGCATGGGTGAGTCGATCATCGCCGGTGGGGCGGAGAGCATGAGCCTGGTGCCGATGATTGGCAACAAATTTGTCGCCAACCCGATGCTGGCCGAAGAGTATCCTGGCGTCTACATTGGCATGGGGCTGACCGCTGAAAATGTGGCGCGTCAATATGAAGTGAGCCGCGAAGAGCAGGATGCCTTTGCGCTGCGCAGTCACCAACGCGCTGCTGCCGCGCAGGATAGCGGCAAATTTGCCGAGGAGATCGTACCGCTCGAAGTCAGCGCCAAGTTGGGCGAAGGTAGCACGGTGAAGGAGATGCGACTGACCTTTGACCAGGACGAAGGCATCCGCCGCGACAGTTCCGCCGATGCACTCGCCAAATTGCGGCCGGTCTTCCACGTCAAAGGCACCGTCACCGCCGGTAACAGCAGCCAAACCAGCGACGGCGCGGCCGCGCTGCTGATCATGAGCGAAGAGAAGGCCAAGGCGCTCGGATTGACCCCGTTGGCGCGTTTTGTCAGCTTTGCCGTCGGCGGCGTGCGCCCCGAGGTGATGGGGATCGGGCCAATTGCCGCCGTGCCCAAAGCGCTTAAACTGGCCGGCATGGAGTTGGGTGACATCGACTTGATCGAACTCAACGAGGCCTTTGCCGCGCAGGCATTGGCTGTCATCCGCGAATTGGGCATAGATGAAGAGCGGGTCAACGTCAACGGTGGTGCGATTGCACTGGGACATCCGTTGGGCTGTACGGGGGCCAAGCTCACGGTCCAGATGTTGCACGAGTTGGGGCGGCGGCAGAAGAGCGTTGGGCTGATCACCATGTGTATTGGCGGCGGCATGGGCGCGGCGGGGGTGATTGAGCGGTTGAACTGATGGTTGGGCAAAGGCGGGCGATTACCCGCCTTTGTTTCTTTCATGGGCTTTCTTTTTTGGACTTTATTGGGAGGAACAGGCTCAAAATCTTACGTTTTTGTTCAATTTGCACACTTGCACAATCCATTTTATATTTCCACTGTAGGTTGGTAACCGCCATTTTCCTCATTTAAGTTGAACCATATCTTTAGGCGCGTATGTCCTGATTGTCCTGATTTTATGCACCTTTGTCATCAATAATTTCCGTGCCGTTTTGTAGACGAGCGTAATTTCTGCGGACCATTGGTAATGGTCAATTTAAGTCTAAATCGTACAGCTTCGCTCGTGTAAACGCACCTTGCATACGTGTGACTTTCACTTGGTTTATCTATAAGTTAGTTTTCTCCAACCGCAGTAGTTCATGGAGACATTGCAATATTTATGGATCGAACACTCTTTGCCAACATGCGGGACAAACTTGCCCGCCTGTTTTCTGACAAAAAAGAGATTCTTCGTGTCTGCAAGGACGCAGGCATCGAAGCGATCACCGTTGCGTTGGATTCTACTCCCCAAAATAATTGGGGTGAGGTCTTGCACGAAGCAGAAAAGTTGGATCTGGTAGGAGTGATATTGAGCATTTCCTATCGTAAGGGTAAACAAGATCCGCAGTTCCGCTCTATCTACAACGAATATTTTTCGGTTAAACTTGATGATTTCGATCTGAAAGAATTACAGCACCAACAGCATTTGCCCAACTCAAAATCGCAAATGACACCATTGGACGCCGATCCAGAAAGCCTTACACATTGGTTTTTTGAAGAATTGCAACCGGACGAGCAAAGCCTCTTAGTGACCGTTGCCTTATTTCAAGGGATGAGTCGCCACAAAATAATGGGTGTCGCACTTGCAGTAGAGGGAATTTTGTCATAAAGGGGGCAAGCCACTATGAGTGAAACAGACAGTCAAACTACCGATCTAATCATTCAGATTCCAGAAGGACTTTGGGATAAAAAACCTTTAGAACCCATTCCCACATTTCGCATTGCGCAACATCAGATCTTAAAGAGAATTGGTGTTGAACTATTTCTTGGCTTGCGCGAAACGCCACAAGGGGAAATCCACAGCCAAACCTTGCAAATTCCAATGGACCAGAACCGTACAAACGTTTTGGCCCTCTTTCAGAATTCTGCACTCTATGCTGTGTTACCAAGAATCTTACAGCACATCTATGCCGTGGGACTTGATCCAGATAAGGAGATGCGCCACTATGCAGCCGCCGCTATTGCCGAACTAAAGGAGCATCTATCTTTATTGGAATTGGTCGAGCAGTGCGTTGGGCGATGGGCTGTAGCCGATCAACTATTTGAGGGTAAACGCACGGCAGCACTGACATTCACACTGCTACTAGCGAAAAAATCTGATACAGAGGAAATCTTTTCGCTTCTCTGTCATTGGGCAGGCAGCGGCAATTTGCGACTTGGTGCAACCACCCTCATTGTATGCCATAATATTTACGAATCTTATCCTGAGCAGACATTAGCAATCATTGAACGTATTGTCTTAACAGGAAATTTACCCTTAACCAAAAGCGCATCCCTAGTATTACATCGGTTATATGCGCTTTATCCCCCAAAGCTCATCGATCAATTATTCAAGTGGTTTGATAAAGACTCAGATAGAAAACTGCGGCTCTTTAGCGCCAGTTGGTTTTTAAACGCTGTTGAATTGCGTGATTTAAAGATCCATAACATTACTGACGAACGTATCGCTGATTATATCTACACGCTATGGGAGAAAGGCATTGAAAGAGAGCGCAAGCAGTGGCAACGTCCGACAACAATCGCGCTCAAATCATGGGCGATTACAGTGCTAATGCCATCGAATGATGAAGATTCGCTAGAGACTTATCAGCCCTTTTTTATTGCGCTTGACCAAAAGTATACGAATATGCCAGAAAATCGGCTTCGCTACCATCTCGGTCGTTGGCAAGCCCAAGCCGATCACCTTGATGCCCAACTACCTAAAGAAGAACAACATAACCTCAATTTCTTCTCGTTAATCAAGGAAAATCGCCCAATTACTTGATCGTATGGGTGCGTACCACATTTTCGGGGGCACTCAGACAAATCAATTTTTTTGTGATCGACCAATTTCCCCAAAATGGGACGCACCCGATCGTATTAGAACCTTGTATCGTCACTCGATAATAGATGCAGGAAGCAGCCTCTATCACCATCAAAACATACTGTAGGGAAGACTATGTCATGTCAGATTTGTCACACATCCAACGGCTTAGAGACTCAAAAACCTTTCAGTACAATATGATTGAAGGGATTGATCAATACCGCTATCGTTCCGTGGGTTGGGGAATATTCAGTACCTTGCCACCGATCCCAAAGCCAACAGATGAACGCAGCATCGTAGTGCTTGACGTTACCCACGATTGTCCAATAGTAATCAGCACATTGCAAACGCAGCAGGATTTCGACCGATTAAAATTGCGAACGCGCCAAGTGGCAAACGTTCTCTTTGTCGCTGTAAGCAAAAAGCCAAAATGGATCAAGATACATGGACCAAAAGAAGGCTACCAACTTGGAGATGGCCGATTTCTCTCTGCCACTGTCGATCTGCTTATTCGAATTGAGAATTTAGAAGATTTCTGGGGAGCATCTATTGACCCCATAGAACCCTTGGTAGCAGAGATACATGGGTCTATGCAGCAGCATCTGAGTACAATATTGAGCGACCGGCTCATCACCATACCACCCGCGCCAAAACGGTCTCAGTATCTCTACGAGACTAAGCTACGTGATATCAAAGACGAGTTAAATACAAAGCTTGCGAAGCTATCGGTAACGGGGCTAAAAATTGAACAACGTCGGATACATCTCTATCTCAGTGACACGTTGCAAGCTTGGGTCGATCGTCAAGACCAAAAAATTTGGGGCGAATGGGGCATCTATGATCGGCTATTTGTCGATGCACAGATCCAAAGTGATGACACTTTCACTGGTTTCCTTCTACGTTCCGTGATCATGAATGCAGATCGACGCTTGCTGGAAAATTTCTACACGTTACCCTTTGGTGAAGCAATGCAAAAGCTCCACGAACGTATCGCAGAACTAAAAAATGATGCGTCCACGCACAGCAGCCAAACCATTGAGCAGTTAAAAGAAAAAATTCAAATTATCAAGGAGTTTAATCTTGGCGAACGCTCACTCGATGTACTAGAGACACAACTCGCCAACGAACTAGAAAACTATAGGGACAACATGCAAATGCATTTCAACCAAAGCGATGAAGATTTTTTTGCAGCACGATTTAAGGGGGCAAAACGTCCATGATGATGTTTTTATCTACAACCGCAGCCTTCGCCGGTGTCATCATTGCCTTGATTGCCCTAAAATTTGCTGGACGCGATTATCTTTATAAAGTCAATTGTCTATCCCAATATATCCTACTCTCTCAGATCGGATTTCTATTAGCCATTATTGTTTTATTCACATCTGCACCTACTATGCTCAACCTAGCGGTACCCGTGATTCGCGATACGGTCATTATTCCAATTCTGCGAGGACAACCAGAAGCTACGCTCACCAGCTACTACACGGCAATCAACAATGGTATTTCACGTGGCTATCTTTGGAATGCTTATAATCTATGGAGCAGCAGTCAAAAAGCCGAACATCACTATGACCAATTTCGCGGCATGTTAAAAGACACCCAATATATTCAAGTTCGGGAGGTAAAACTGATTTCGCGAACAACTGATAGCGCCGAAATTGTCGCCGAGGTAACTGCTGTCGTAGACGAAAATGGCGTGCGCAAATATCTCGTTGAGAAGATTGATCACAATCTATCTATTGAGGAGGGTTGGTGGCGCGTCACCTCTTTTCAACATTTGGAAGAGCCACTTGTATACTTCGCGCCGCCTAATGCAAGCCCACGCAAATATAAAACTGATTCACATGTCGCCCCAAAGGCTCCTGTGCTCACTGCTCATTAACCATTTGGGTAGCACTTCACCACCTTTCCCCTAATTCTTCACATTTCCTTCACAGCCTTGCCCGATACTGAAACCAACGCAGCATAGAAACAACCAAATCACTGCGTATGGCAATTCAGTTTTGGGTAAACCATACCCCATGATGAAGGAGATACACAAAATGTTTGAACGAATCGAAAAGATGGATCGGCGAACGCTGGCGACGATTGCGATCGCCGCGTTGGTCGGCATTCTGCTCTTTGGCGCGATTGCCAGTGGCATCCGCCAGGCGGGTTGGAATGAAGGCTTCTTGGTGGGGCAGTTGAGTAGCGGCGCACAGGCCAGTGCCGAAAGTGGCGCAGCGGCGAGTCCCTATCTAGCGGCCCGTGGCTATGGCGGTATGCACGGTTGGGGCTGGCATCCCTTTGGATTGATTGGGGGCTTCTTCCGCTTCCTCTTCTTTGGCTTCCTGATCATGATGCTCTTCAAGTTCTTCGCCTTCCGCCGTTGGGCCCGTCACAGTGGCTATCGGGGTGGCTATCCCGGTGGACCTTGGGGACGCCACGGTCGCCATCACTGGGGACACCACGGGGAAGAGGGGCAGCCGGGCAACAGTGGCGAACAAGCACAGGGCACCCCACCGACCAATGCACCGATGCATGATCCCATGCCAACCGACATGAATCGACCGCAGCAGACCAGTTGGACGCAGGTGTAGGGTCACGTCAGGACAACGATTGGATGTTGATCCGGCAAATGGGAAATCGTAGGCGCACGGCATGCCGTGCGCCTACGATTGTAAAACGTAATCTTTATTGCCAGGGAGTTTACTGTGATTACAAGCTACACCCTCTTTAAATTTTTACACGTCGTTAGCGTAATTGTTTGGGTTGGCGGGATTGGTACGCTCACCGTTTTATACACGCAATTGAGTCGTCTGCAAGATCGTGCCACGTTGTTGGCATTGCTGCGCACCAGCGGCTTTGTCGGACGCGTGCTGACGGGGCCAGCCGCGGCACTTACACTGATTGCTGGGATCGTCACAGCAGTCAGCGTCGGCCTGGATTTTGGCATGTTGTGGTTAACTTGGGGCTTCATTGGCATCCTGGCTTCAATTGTGTGGGGCGCGACCTTTGTCCGTATGACCGTGGCGGCCATTGAAAAGCTGCTGAAGGCCGAACTAGAAGCCGAGCTAGCGGACAGCGGGCCCTTGCAACGACTGCAGCGGCGGTTGACCCTTGGCAATCTCGTCAACCTGTTGATTCTACTCTCGACAGTGGCTGTTATGGTCTTTAAACCGGCTTAAGCAGTGGTCTGGAGCAGTGCGGCGGCGCGCATGTTACCCACGGTGATGAAGCGTGTTTTACCCCGCCAACATTGTGGTAATAGATACAAGTATAGTATAAACCTAACGAAAGGTGAGCAAGGAGTTCTATGAATCTATTTAGTCTTCTCTTTCGCACTGTTTTACAATTACAGATCAGCACACTCCATGCCAACTTTGAGAGCAGAGCTATCAAGTAGCTACTGGTTGTTTGGCGAACAGATCTATGCTAAGCCACAGAGAGCACAGAGGGCACAGAGGGCACAAAGGGGACAGAGGGGACAGAGAAAATCAATGATCTCTCTGCATTCTCTGCGGCATCTGTGTTCTCTGCTGCAGAAAAATACGTTCTGTCAACCATTGCTGAAAAGAAACAAGCTGATGAATGAATTAATTCTTGTCGTCGACGATGAACCAAAAATTGTGCGTCTGGCGCGTGACTATCTCGAGCGCAGCAACTTTCGCGTGCTGCCGGCGGAGGATGGGGTGACCGCGCTGGCCGCCGCGCGCCAGGAAAAACCGGATCTCATTGTCCTCGATCTCAACCTGCCAGCGATGGATGGTCTCGATGTCTGTCGGGCACTGCGCCGCGAGTCGAGTGTCCCGATTATCATGCTGACGGCGCGGGCCGAAGAGATGGATCGGCTGATTGGGTTGGAGCTGGGGGCCGATGATTATATTGTTAAACCCTTTTCGCCGCGCGAATTAGTAGCGCGTGTGCGGGCTGTTTTACGCCGCGCCCAAGGCGATATACAGACATCGGAGGTTGTGCGTGTTGGTCCGTTGGCGATTGATCTCAATGGTCACCGTGTGGATTTGCATGACGAAGCCTTAAAGCTCACGCGCATTGAATTTGAACTGCTGGCGATCCTTGCCCAACACCCCGGCCAGACCTTTAGCCGCGCACAGCTGATCGATCGCCTACACGGCAGTGCCGATGGCGGCTATGATCGCAGCATTGATGCCCATGTCAAGAATCTGCGCCGCAAGCTGGAGGAAGATCCCGCCGATCCCCAGTATATTCTCACGGTCTATGGCATCGGCTATCAATTTACGGACAGGGTTGATCGATGAGCGATGGCACCAATCAACCACAACTAGCGGAACCCGTGAGCGATGAAACAACTCGCTGGGAACGCAGACGGGCGCAGTGGGGGGCACAGCCATGGCACGGGCACGGTCGCCCGCCTTGGTCCACTGGCCGGGCACCCTGGGCGCGCGAGGAATGGCACCAACGCCGGCGCTTTTTCCTGTTGCGTTTCCTCGGTCTTATCCTGTTGATCATGCTGCTGGTCGCCGGCGGGATGGGTGTGCTCGCCTTTCATCTGACCAACTATTTCGGTGGTAATCACCAGATGGCGCGGTTGGTCTGGGTCGGTGGCTGTGGGTTGGCGTTGGCCTTCCCGTTACTGGCACTAGCGATCATGGCGCGCGTCTTCCGCACCTATGCCTTGCCGCTGGCCGATATGATGACAGCCGCTGACCAAGTTGCCGATGGCGATTTAACCGTGCGGCTGGAACCTCGCGGCGGACGCGAGTTTCAACAACTCACCAACTCCTTTAATCGCATGACCGCTGAATTAGAGCGGACCGATCAACAGCGGCGCAATCTCACGGCCGATATCGCCCATGAGTTGCGCACCCCTCTGCACATTATCCAGGGCAATCTGGAAGGGATCCTCGATGGCGTCTATGAGCCGACGACCGAGCAGATCGAAGCCACCCTCGATGAGACGCGGCTGCTGGCCCGTCTCGTCGAAGACTTGCGGCTGCTCTCACTCGCCGAAGCGGGCAAGTTGCTATTGGAGTCAACCGCGGTCGATGTCACCGATCTGCTGATGGATGTAGCCACCAGCTTTAGCGGGCAAGCCGAAGCTAATGGAATTACATTGAAGGTGACCGTTGCCGACCCACAACCTGTAACCGTGCAAGGCGATCCCGTCCGTCTCGACCAGGTGCTGAGTAATCTGGTGAGCAATGCCTTGCGCCACACGTCCACCGGCGGTACAGTGACAATGACCGCTTCACGCCTTGACGGTCAAGTGGTGATGACCGTCGCTGATACCGGATTTGGCATTGCTGACGACGATCTGCCCTTTGTTTTTGATCGTTTTTGGAAGGGCGATCGGGCACGAACCCATAGTGCAGGGGCGGGCAGTGGACTAGGATTGGCTATTGCGCGGCAGTTGGTCGAAGCGCATGGTGGGCATATCGGTGTTACAAGTGTAGTGAATGAAGGCAGCACTTTTACAATTGAACTACCGCCACCGCAGCAGGGTTCGCCACGCTAGAAAAGTTCGCCCGTCAACCAACGCTCTGCGTAATGCTTACGATTGTGCTAGAATATATGCATGATTACTGTTGACCACGAAGGGAATCGTTGCTGGTGAAGTACCTCTCCACCCTTGTCTTTACAACCGGTGCGGTAACGTTGGGCGTCGAATTGAGCGCCTCGCGCTTGTTGGAGCCGGTCTTTGGCAACAATCAGATCGTCTGGGCGGCGCTGATTGGGCTGATTTTGTTCTACCTGGCACTGGGTGCCTGGCTAGGAGGGAAGCTGGCGGACCGCTTTCCTACCCCACAGCGATTGGAACAGGTGGTGGTGTTGGGTGCAGTGGGCGTGGCCTTCGTCCCAGTGGCGAGTGGCCCGGTGTTGCGCTGGGCCGCCACGGGCATCGACAGCTTTAACGGCACGCTGCTCGCCGCTTCGCTGCTTGCGATCCTACTGCTCTTTAGTCTGCCGATTATTCTGCTCGGGACCGTCAGCCCTTGGGTGGTGCGACTTGCGGTCACCAATGTGGCCGAGGCCGGGCAGGTTGCTGGTCGGCTCTATGCGATCGCCACGGTCGGCAGTCTGGTTGGGACCTTTTTACCGGTGCTCTGGCTGATTCCTGCCTATGGAACGCGTTGGACCTTTTCGCTGTTGGCGCTGGCCCCGCTGGTTGTCATCACGCTGGGCACCTGGCGGACAACGCGTCGCTGGTTTTCGATTGTTGCACTGCTTCTGATATTGGGGTTGGCCTTCTGGACAGGTGCCCACCCCTCGATTCGGGCTGCCTGGGATGACGACAGCACGGGCACTTTGATCTACGAAGACGAGAGTCTCTATAATTACATCGCCGTGCGCCAGTGGGGCAGTGAGCGGCATCTCAAACTCAACGATGGCATTGGCATCCACAGCGTCTATCATCCCGATACGGTTTTGAGTCTGGGCATTTGGGACTATTTTCTGTTGGCCCCGCGCTTTCAGCCATGTGAATTGCGCGATGCGCAGTGCGTGCTCCATCAACCAGAGAATCTGCTCATTATTGGGCTGGCCGCTGGGACGGTCAGCGAGCTGTATACCGATATCTATGATGCGTTGCCGATTACTGGGATCGAGCTTGATCCACAGATTATCGATGTCGGTCGACAGTATTTTGGTATGACGCAGCCGAATCTAACTGCTGTGGCAGCCGATGGTCGGCGCTGGCTTGCCAATCAACCGGCCACCGCACAATGGGATCTCGTGGCAATTGATGCCTATCGTCCCCCCTACATTCCATTTCAACTGACAACCGTCGAATTTTTTGCGCTGGTGCGTGCGCATCTAACCGCAGAGGGGGTGCTGGCGATCAATGTGGGGCGGACGGCAAGCAACTATGCCTTGGTCGATGCCCTGGCGGCGACACTCTATCAGATTTTTCCCACCGTCTACGCAATTGATGAACCGGGGCCGCCGGACAATTTAAGCAATTCGCTGCTGGTGGCAACCCGGCAACCGATGGATCCGGCCACAATGCTGGCGAATTTCTCAATAGTGGATAACGCAAACCCAGCAGAGTTTCAAACGTTTGTGACAGAAGCAAGCGAACAAGTTCGGCTGTTGCCGCAGACCGACAGCACAGTTTTTTTTACCGATGACCACGCACCAGTTGAGTGGGTGATCCATCGGATAATCTGGGATTTTATGCAGGGAGGGTAGAGAGACGATATGCTAAAAGCGATCCGCCAACGAGTGCGCATTCATGATCGCTATCAACTGGAGATTAAGATCGAATATCCACTCTTGCCCAGTAAACGCACGCGCTATCATCTAAATACCTATCTCTTTATTCCCCACAACCTGGCGGTCAACGAGCTAAGTTATCCCCCTGACGAATTTTATCGTCGTCTGCAAAATTATATTCGCTTTAAAACGCCTGAACTATCGCCAATGGATCTCTTAACCAATCTGGCTTCACCATTGCAGATCATTGATCGGGTTTGGCAAGAGCCGGTTGCGCTCAATGACGCGGCAACCGTGGCGCGGCTGGTGGAGCAATTTAAATTTTTGCGCGCAATCTTGCGACGCACCTTAAATCGTACCCTACAACAGCATTGGCATAAATTTTTAGCAGATCAGCGGACTAGCGACGGACTCATGCGCAACGAAGAACAGACCATTGTCAAAGCCGAACGACTGTTGACAACGCATGTGCACCTCGTGCAGGAGATTATCAGCCGCTTTCGCAGCCATGCCGACAAAATTGAAGGCGAAGCGGTGCCCGAACGCCTGCGCTATAGCTTTCGCCTGACCGATGAGGCAATCAGTGTCGTAGTGGAAGGCAATTTGCTCACCGCCATGCGGCTGGTAGCGGCACTCCCCATCGCGACAATCGAAGAGCGCACGAATCCATTGCTGATCCCCCCACTCCAAGCTGAACTTGCGCATCGCCGCCAGCAAAGCTATCAATCGCTTTTGGTTGGCCCTGCGAAAAGTAACAAGTCCCGCCTGCTGCACAGCCAGCCGCACAGCGGATCTGCGCTTCAACGAGCGGAACATGACGGCAACGAACGCTATCTACACCATCTGTCACTGCTTAAAAAGTACACATCGAGTGTTCTCTATCTGGCTACCTCGTTGGAGAATGAGGGAGAGACCGTTGAACATCTGCTCTTTGCTGTTGCAGCGGGGATTTCGATGATCTTTGCCACGGTCATTGCCTTTTACGTGCAATCAATCTATGGGAATTTTACTTCACCGCTCTTTGTTGCCCTGGTGGTCGGCTATATGTTTAAAGATCGCATCAAGGAACTCGGGCGGAGCGCCTCAAAAACACTCTTGCGCCGCTACTACTATGATCGCCGTGTCTACATCTACACCTTGGATCGCAAACATCGGTTGGGACGGATACGCGAGAAGATGGTCTTTTTGAAAGAAGGGATGATTCCGCCACAGGTAAAGGCGGCTTATCGGCGTGGCCAACTCTCCCCCATGGAGATTGACGGCTATAGCGAACATGTGATCCGCTATTCGCGCAATGTGCGGCTGATTGCGGATGCCTTTCGGCAAGTACGTCACGAGGGGTCACCGCTTACTGGTCTCAGTGATATTTTGCGCCTTGATATCCGTCCCTTTCTCCACAAAATGGATAATCCAAGTGAACGGCGTTACTATCTCGATGGTGATACCCTGCGTACGATGAAGCTGAATCGTGTCTACTACATCAACATTGTCTCTACCTATAGCAGGGCTGGCGATGAAGAGATCATCATCTCTAAAAATGTGCGCGTAACGCTCAGCCGCAAAGGGCTGGTGCGGCTGGATGAGTTGTAATCATTCACTTGTCTTCCTGCTGTCAACAGGCTAGAATGGCTAGAATGGCTAGAATGGCTAGAATGGCTAGAAGGGGAAGAATCGGTAAATCGTAGACGAAAGGAATGTAGCTGTGACAACGATTCCATCAATACCCACACCTGTTGCCCAACAGATCACTCTAAACGATTTTACCTTTCAATGTGGCACAACTCTGCCGGCGCTGCGCGTGCATGTAACAACCTTGGGAGAACCACGGCAAGATGAGAATGGCGTCACCCGCAACGCCATCCTCATTCTGCACGGCACCACCGGCAGCGGCAGTGGCTTTTTGCGCGAACAATTTGCCGACGCACTCTTTGGGCCGGGGCAATTATTGGATGCAAACCGTTATTACATCATCCTGCCCGATGGGATTGGGCATGGTCAGTCGAGCAAACCGAGCGATGGATTGCGTGCCGCTTTCCCCGAATACAGTTACGAAGATATGGTGTTGGCGCACTATCGGCTGTTGACAGAAGGGCTTGGGGTGAACCACCTGCGGCTGGTGATGGGTACATCGATGGGCGGGATGCAGAGTTGGATTTGGGGTTATCGTTATCCCGACTTTATGGATGCACTGTTCCCCTTAGCATCGCTACCGGTGGCGATTGGTGGGCGCAACCGGATGATTCGTAAGATGATCATGGATGCGATTCGCACCGATCCCACCTGGCAAGGGGGCGATTACAGCGCGCAGCCGGCGGGGTTGACGGCCGCGATCCACAGCCTCATCTTCATGACGAGTGTACCGCTGCTCTGGCAAAGTGAAGCACCGACCCGCGAGCAGGCCGACGCCAAGTTAGCAGAGATGATTCGGGGCTATCGCAATCAACTCGACGCCAACGACATGTGGTATGCTTTTAATGCCTCGCGTGACTACAACCCCTATCCCCATCTATCAGCGGTTAAAGTGCCGTTAGTAGCCATCAATTCAGCCGATGATCAGGTTAATCCGCCGGAGCTAGGCTTGATGGAAGAAGCAATCCGCCATGTTTCAGTAGGTAAGTATCTGCTCATCCCCACCAGCGACGCAACACGCGGCCACGGTTCGCACTCTTGGCCCAACCTTTGGCAGGAGCATCTGGCCGCGTTGCTGGCTGCCACTGATTATGAATGAACAATGTGGGTCGTCTCATCTTCTACTTTGGGGAAGAGCAACGAAGTAACAACTGCCGTTGCTAGCACCAAGCCAATAAAGGCCAACGACCATTGAATGGGAAAATGAATGGGATGTACCATGGTATAGTCGGAGATGCTTTCCACCAACATTTTGCTCCCAACAAAGCCGAGAACTATCGAGAGACCGATTTGGAGATAGTGAAACTTATCAATGACACCCGCCAACAAAAAGTAAAGGGAGCGCAACCCCAGAATGGCAAAGATATTCGAGGTAAAGACAATAAACGAATCAGTGGTAATGCCAAAGATAGCGGGAATCGAATCGACAGCAAAGACCAGATCCGTTGATTCAACAATGAGCAGGACAATGAGCAAAGGTGTTGCCATGCGCCGGCCGGCTTCCACTATCATAAAATGTTGGCCGCGGTAGCCATCGGTTATCGGCATGAAGCGACGCAATAGGCTCACTAGCGGATTGGACTCCACTTCGACGGATGCTTCTTCCCCCTTAGCCATTTGAATCGCTGTATAGACCAAAAATGCCCCAAAGATCGTGATCAAAAACTCAAAGCGGGAAAGCAGCGCCGCGCCCAACAAAATCATGCTCCCGCGCAAGACAACCGCCGTCAAAATGCCCCAGAAGAGAATGCGATGTTGATAGGCCGCCGGCACAGAAAAGTACGAAAAGATCAGGACAAAGACAAAAATATTGTCCACGCTGAGCGAATATTCCAAGAGATAGCCGGCAAAAAAGGCGAGTGCCTGTTCGGTCCCTTGAAAATAGTAGATCGCCGCGTTAAAGAGCAGGGCAAGCGAAATCCAAACGATACTCCAAATGGTGGCTTCGCGCACCGTCACTCGATGAGAGTTGCGGTTAAAAATCCCTAGATCCAAAGCCAATATCGTCACGACAATGATCGCAAAGCCTATCAAAAAGCCAAGATCCGATCCCATAGTTCACTCCCATATTGGTAAAGAGGGCATGTTTCAAAAGAAGGCGATGCCCAACCATTCAGTCCACTGTCTGTGTGCAGGGCAAAAGTGGCATAAAAAAAGGCGAGCCACCACAGATAGTGCGCTGCATCGTATAAACGAGTTTGCAGCACTCTATCCGTGGTAGTCTCGCCAACGTTTTTATCCGTATGACCAACCGAGAGCATCTGCACTGAGCGTATCTACTCTGAGCGCATCTACTCTGTCCTGACGACTGGTCAACCCGCTGTCCAACCGCAATAAGCAGTCTTTTCTTTGGGCGGCTACTCCCTAACCGATTTGAAAGAGTAACATACGTCGATCCCCTTTGTCAAAAGGCTAAAGTCTTCAGGGTGCGTACCACATTTGGGGGATTACGCCGGACGATCAATTTTGTCCTTCTGTGTAATCCCCCAAAATGGGACGCACCCAAGTCTTCATTACACCGTGATAACGCGCTCTATACTGCGGTTGAAATGGGAACCGGAGTTTCTACGCCAGCAAAACTCCGGTTCCCATTCAGAGCTGAGTATAGATGACTTAGCGTTGTGCCGCGGCATCGGCATTGACTTGTGGAATGGCGGTTGGGGCCGTATTGAGTGCAGGGCGGCGCACCCAACTTTCATAGAGAACTTCGATCGATGGCGTATTGAGGGCATGGACTGCCTCTAGCCAATCTTCGGTGGTGACAATGCCGTAGCGATGGGCCGTCAAATAATCCCGCAAAAACCGTTTGAAGCGCCGATCGCCCAAGGTCTGCCGTAGGGAATCGTAAAAGAGGGCGCCTTTGGCATAGATCACCGTTTCATAGAGCGAACTACTGGCAAAGTCCCCCACCGCTTGATCGATCAAGGTGGCGTCGCCTTCGGTCTTCATGCTTTTGACGGGATTATCCCAACGCGTCAGTTGCAGTTGCCCGGCGCTATTCTCCCCGCGCAACTGCTCTTCATAAAGCTTCATTGAATATTCCGCCAATGCTTCATCCAGCCAAGGTTCGTTAACCGGATCATTGTGGACGATCTGATACCACCATTGATGTGCAATCTCGTGTGCCAACAAAAATTCGAGTTGATCTTGTTGCCGACCATAGACCTCGACCCCCAGCAGGCTTACCTGTGGGTATTCCATCCCCCGGAAAAACAGAGGGGCGGGTGCCACGCGCATATCACGGTACGGATACGGTCCAAATTCATTGCTATAGATCCGCAAAGCGGCTGCAGCATAGCGCAACGCTGCCCAGCCCATCCCTTCCTGCCCCGGTAACCAATAACTGGTGATCCGGGTGCCCTCTGCCTCTGTGGAAGCAGAGCGAAATTGCGGGCTGGTATGAAGTAGAAATTCGCGCGAAGGCCCCGTCACCCAAACGTGGCGCGCGCGCTGCCCGGTGACAAAGGTTGAACTGATCAAGGTGCCGCTGGTGACTGGGACCTGATCGGCGGGCATGGTAACCGTGACCACAAAGAGCGAGGCGACGTTAAAGGCTGCGTCACCGCGGATCGTCCCTTCATCTAACCACCATTCCCCGCTTTTTACCCCGACGGATGGTTGGTAGACTGCCAATGAGGGATAAAAGAGGGGCAGGCTAATCATCGTTTGGCTTTGGCCAAAGAGCGCGTAAACGGTGGTCGCATCCGCCCAGGTCGGGTAATCCAAGGTCCAACTTAGATCAATGGTTAGCTCTTCGTTCGGACGTAGAAAATCGGGCAATTGGACGGATAAGGCGGTGTTGTCATTTTGATAGCTGGCGACTACTACTTGAGGCGTCGGATATTTAGGCCCGCCGACGACGGCGCTGTGGATTGTCATGATGCCTTTGTAATCGGCCAGCTGAGGGTAGAGCCGAAAGATCAGATAGCGCCAGGGATCCGGGCTACTGTTGATGAGCGCCAAATGCATTTTGCCACGCAGGCGATTTTCTCTGGGAAAGAGTTCCACATCAATATCATAGCGCGGAAGAGTGTAGAGCCCAGCCAACTCGGCTTGAGATTCGGGGCGCATTGCAGGCCGGTAGCGTGCCAGCGGATCGGTCGTTGGCGTGCCACAAGCGTTTAGAAACAGGAGCAATAAGCCCAGCAGCAATGCCGGCATACCGAAGGGCAGGCCTCGTTGCAAGATTCGATTCGTAGTGGCTACCGCTAACAATCGTTGGCTTTTCATACGGATGGGTCGACGGGGATAGAGCGTGCGATACCTGTGAATTTTACGATGAGCTACTAGACTAATGATTTAAAAGTCGTACCTATACTCAAATCAGAATGAAACCCCTAGTTTCGGCCAGCGTGCGTCGCACTGACGGAAGCATCTAGCGGACTGGAAGCAGTTGGCGGTCAGTGCGACGCACGCGATCCCGTTGGTCCGCAAAACTCCGGTTCTCA
>DAOUCA010000005.1:0-26603 GCA_034432375.1 Caldilineaceae bacterium | reverse complement strand
GCTGATTGTCTTTTCTTCTTTCATCAGCTCTTTGACAACTTCTGCTTTGAATGTATTACTGTATCGTTTGCGCATGATTCGTTTGGGACTTTATTTTTGTTCGTTTTACTGTCTAAATTTCTGGGTCCATTATAGATCATGCATAGATGCGTGGAACTTTTATGCCACAGCGAGGCAGAGCAGCGTGCACACTTATGGAAAAGAGACTACTACGCACGCCGTTGCACGGCAGATAGCCCCATCTGTTACCAAACAACAACGGACCGTACAGCCCTAGAGAGTAGAATACGCGTCCTATCCACTCTTGACCCATGGCACGGAGAGATGGAACAGGGAAAAATCATTTTTTGGGATATGTGCCGAAATCTGCGATATTTTGTGATATTTTGGGTATTGAAATCCTTTATAATTGACGTTACAATGATAACGTCAAAACGTTATTGAAAATTGTTCCATAAACAATTTGTATAGCTTACTTATAGACTAATCATTTAAAAGCCATACATAATAAGGGTACTTTTACACGAGAGAAGCTGTATGGCTTTTAAGGATTTTATCTATTAGTATCCAGCCAACCGAGGTCCTATGAGCGAAATACAAAATACCGCTAAAAGCACGATGAGAAGTATTGTGAGAGAAGCGATGGCACAAGTCATAAGCGTTTGAAAGGGGCTTGGACCTGGCTCTGTCCCTAATTTTCTAGGAACTTCAGTATTCTCAAAAAACTGTTGTATCCTTCCCCACAACTCGACAATTACTCCTACAGTTATCCAAATAGTACCAAGAATAAGCGGTACTGTAATCCCACCAATCCAAAACACAGGATCGGTCACATACCGGTAGACTAATTCTGCAAAATCCATATTTGGCTCGCGATGGTATTTGACTGATGGAGATGTTAGCGCCCAATAACAGAACATGCATTCTGTTAAAATTTTGAATTGAAAGGCCATAGTCTTGCATAACTATAGATACAACACTTTTCTTATTTTTAGAAATTTGATTTTCTCTGTGCGTCAAGCAGAATGGCAAGCAGCCTTCTCGAAACATGGCGGTATCGGTGCTCTTTTTGAAGTATTACGTGCAGTGCTTGGGCTCACAACTTGGCCATTCTTTGTAGACAGTAGCCAACGTTGGAGTAAGAAGGAAATTCAGGAAATCCTTAATACCCGTGGCATAAAAGTGGGTGGATGGGGTTATAGCAATGGTCGATTTATGTTTCGTGTAAAAAAAGCCCATGCGCGGTGGGCAGAGTATCTTATGCTCGAGCAAGGTGTGCCGATCGTGGGCAAACTTTTAACAGGCGGTTACCAACCGATAGAAGATACTGCAGATGTAGATGAGCAACGGCAACGTGATTCATTACCCGAACGGCCTCACCCACAGACGAATCGGCGTCATGTTGAGATCCAGCCAAGTTTCTTTTGTGACCCAATTGAGAGCGTTAACCGGTTTGCCGACAGTCTTTTTGGCTTCGATTAATTGTTACACTCATGTAGGGAATAGACTAAAATCGGCGATAGCATAGAAAGAAAATGGCATATTCCAGTGAAATGTAGCCACTAGTAAGAACGAGAGAGCCTTTCTAGGCTCAGACCTCTATCAACAGACAAAGAGGGGATACGGCGTAAAACACGCCGTGCCCCCTCTTTTTTCTTTCTATCACTGCCCTACATAAATCATGGGAAAATTCGACAAACTCTCAGAATTTGCCTCTCCCTTTGCCAACGTTCCCCCGCTACAATAGAGCTATGAACAGCAGTAAACAGAACACACTAAACAACTATCAAACAACTATCAACAACCATTCAAAAGGAGACACTCACCATGTTGCATAACACTCAATTAGGCACCAATGACTTCGCCATCGAACAACTCGAAGAACGCTTGGAAATGTTTTGCGTCTACGTGCCCTACATCGGCACCTGCTACAAAAAAGTCTGGTTCGTCACCATTCCGTACCCTTGCGTCAAGTACTATCGCATCTGCTTCTAATAGATAAAATCCTTAAAAGTCATACCGCCTCTCTCGTGTAAAAGTAATTCTACCATGGGTGACTTTTAAGTGATTAGTCTATAAGCTGACCTGAACTACCTTACTTATTCAATCAATTATCTCTGAAAGGATCTTTCACCATGTTGCACAATCAAGATTTCGCCATCGAACAACTCGAAGAACGCTTGGAAATGTTCTGCATCACCATTCCTTACGTCGGCACTTGTTATAAACGGGTCTGGTTCGTCACGATTCCTTATCCTTGCATCAAGTACTATCGCTTCTGCTTCTAATTTAATCTAGATCAACAAAAGAGGAGCGCTGTCGGGTCGACCGACAGCGCTCCTCTTTTGTCGTACACGCATGAATTTGAGCGAGCGGGAAGGCGTGGGAGTCGAACCCACCGACGCCGGCTCAGCGCCGCCGCCCACCAATTTTGAAGACTGGGGCAGCCACCGGGCCACATCCCCTCCCACTGGCTATTGTAGCGGATCGGAGCCATTGGGGCAAAGTGTCCTCATGCTACCGCGCCAGTAACGGCAACTAGACAAGATGATCAGGAGCAAGGATGAGATCGATGCCTTCTTCGGCTATATCCCAATACCCTCAATCTGTTGGCAACCCTGGTGCAAGTCTGTGAGGCTAACTATCACCCCATCGACCCGCCCGATCTGATTGGTGCCCTGGAACAGTACCTCGACCGCAAGAGGCTGGAGCGAAAGAATCTTGTGCCCTATATCGGCACCATCGAGTGGGTTCATGAGATCAGCTCGCTTCGATTGGAACACCCCATATCACTTTACCGCACCGGATACAAGGTCACCGTAACCTGCCCAACGCCGTCGCCCTGGCGTCCGCCGCCGAGGCTGCGGTTGAAGGCAATATACAGTGGCCAATTCGTGTTCGGCCCTTGCTGGCGAAAAAGATGAGGCGATTCAACCACGTTGATGCCGCCCGGCCCGGTAAGCGCCACGCGGCCGCGGCTGATCTCCACCGTCAACGTTTCACCGCTGCCGACTGCCCACGCCTGCTGTGCGAGCAATCGTCCACCATCGATTGCGGTATGGGCAGGCGTACTGCGGTCGCCAATGATCAGCAACGTATCATCGATCACCTGGAGTGCCGATGCCATCGGTTCGCCGGTGGTGTCGGGGGCAACGAGCGCAGGCAGCAGCTCGCCAATATCGACCGTAAAATCACGCGGCGTCCCATCATAGCCGATCTCAAAGCGTACCCGATCATAGCCACCGTGAGGATCGAGCATTAGTTCGTACACCCCCTGCCCGGCGCTGTCACGCTCCAGCAGCGCCACCACCGCCGCCGTCGCCGGATCGCTGTCACAATCGCTCCAACTGTTTTCAATCGTACACGAGACCGGCCGCAACGGCAGCGGTGTCGGTGTTGGCACGGGAGATGGCTGACGCTGCTGCGCTACCGGCACACCGCCATTGGTAACCATTGACAACTTACCCAACTCATCACGCACCAGCCGCACCACCAGTCGATCCAGTGTGTCGACCGAGTAGTTGTCAACATCGTGGTCGGTCTGGCTGCCGGGGCCGCTGCTGGGGTCGCTGCCATCGGCATAGGTCAGGAAGACAAATTTGCCACCGGTGAATTGGGCCAATTGGCGGAAGATATATTCGCCCTGCTCGTTTAGATTGCTGGCACCGACGGGGAAAATCTTGATGCCCATGCGCACCGCTTCGATCATGTCGGTGTCATAGCTAAAATTTTCCCAGCGGTAATCGAGGTGGGGCGGCGCATCGGCAACGAGGATCGCCAGGCGGACAGTATCCTCATCACGCCAGCTCAACTCATTGAGCGAGCGGTGCAGCGCTTCATTGAGTGCCTCCGGCTCGTCGCCGCCGCCATCCGCCCGTAGAGCGGCTAGCGTCCGTTGAAAGGCGTCCAGATTAGCGGTGAAGTCGTAGACGCGTACCACAAAGGCATCGCCGCGGTCGCGGTAGGCAACGAGTCCATAGCGTACATCGGGCTGCTCCGGCAAGGTGGCGATCTGATCGGCAATATCGGCCATCGTCGCCTTAAGCTTATCGATCTCGTCGCCCATCGATCCGGTAGCATCGATCAGGAAGAGCAGGTCGAGTTGGGCGTAGGCGGGGCGTGCAACATCGCCGAGGGTCACCGTCCATTGATCGGCGTTATACCGTGTAAAGGTCTCGCTGCGGGCGACATAGCCTTTGGTGGCGACGACGCGATAATCACTCGCACGCTGTGCCTGCCAACGGCTGTCGAGTGCCAGCGGGTGAAAGAGCACGCGCCCGCCGGCGTCGGTGCGCCCACTGAAGACTAATTGCTCACCAGCGTAGATTTCGACGGTGGCATCATGCACCGCCAACCCACCTTCATCAACCACCTGAATGATGTACCGTTCGCTCACATCGCGCTGGTTGGCGTAGACGCGGCGGTTGCGGCTGAGATAGTCGAGATAGTCTGCCCACTCGGCATTGTCATCGGTCACGCCAGCGGTGACCGTTGCGTATTGGGCGGCACGATCGGCAGCCGGGGCCGTGGTAGAACCGGGTCGGCTGGGGTGGTAGGCATCGCTAGCGGCAGACTCTGCGGCAGGGGCCGCCGCGCCCGCTTCGGCGGGACGTTCGTCGCTTGAGGAACTATCGGCTCCGCCACTTTCACTGCCAGCCGCCGGGGCGCTGTACCCATTAGACGCCAACGGCGCACAGGCGCTGATTAGAAAGCTCAAAATAATCAGTATACTCAACAAATAGTGCGGTCGGATTTTGCTGTTCATCGTTTCACTCCGTATATGTGGTATCAAATCGGCTCTTCGGGAATTCAGGGGGTTGACAAGAAACGGGCAGCGAGCGTAGGTCACTCTTGTAGAGTGACAGCGGTGCTGTGATGCTTCTTTGTCACTCTACAAGAGTGACCTACTAACAGACTCTGGGTGAGCGGAGGCTGAGCTTGTCGAAGCCGCAGCGGCTCTGGCTTCGACAAGCTCAGCCTCCGCCTAACAAATTTATCCAAAGGTTCATCCTGTCACCCTGTCATCCTGTGATACTGCTGCACAGTATCATCTTGTCATCTTGTCGGCTTACTGACCGCTATCCGCAACCACCGTCAACTGCTGCGCCCGCCAAACGAGGTCGACAAACTCGGTGACGTCGGCGTCGGGGCCTTGGCTGGTGGTTAGCAGGGCATCGATACGCTGTGCTTCGGCCAGCAGATCAGTCAAGGAAATATGGTAGCCAGCTTCACTCTGGCGCAGGGTTTCGCCAAAGGCAGCGACGGTGGCGGCCAGTTGGAAGCTTGGGTTGCTTGCCGTAAAGTTCTCCGCCATCTCCTGCACGGTCAGTGCTTGCTCGGTTTCCAACACTTCGCCGGTCGCCACATCGTGCCAACGCAGGTAGACAGTGGCGAGGTTGGTGTCGGCGGCCAACTCACCATCGGCCAGCAGCACTTCGTAGAGGGCAGTCACACTGTGACCAGCGCCGATCTCGCCGGCGTCGACTTCGTCATTGCGGAAATCATCGTCGGCGACGTCGCGGTTCTCATAGCCAACCAAGCGATAGCCCAACACCACATTGGCATTAAAGTCGACCTGCACCTTGGCATCCTTAGCAATCGTCTGCAGCGTGCTTGTCAGGTCGTCGACAAAGAGCTTCTGCGCCTCGTCGATGGTATCGATATAGGCGTAAAAACCGTCGCCTTGGTCGGCAAGCTGTTCCATCAGCACATCGTTGTAGTTGCCCATCCCCATGCCGACCGTGGTGAGCTTGATGCCCTTGGCGGCATACTGCTCAATAGTCGCTAAAATTGCCGCAGGCCCCGTCTGCCCGACATTGGCGACCCCATCGGAGACGAGCACGACACGGTTGATCGCCGCCGGGTTGTAGTTGCGCCAGGCTAGATCATAGCCCAGTTTCAGACCGGCTTCGGCATTGGTCGAACCATTGGAACCGAGCGCGTCGATGGCAGCCATAATTTGCGCTTTGTCAGCGACACTGGTTGTCGGCAACTCGATCCGCGCATCGCTGCCGTAAATCACAATGCCCACGGCATCGGTCGGGCGCAGTTGCTCGACCATCAATTTGAGTGAGCGTTGGGCCAGCCCGAGTCGATTTTCCTGTTGCATCGATCCGGAGACATCAATCACAAAGGTCAGCACCGCGTCCTGCCGCTCCTCAGCCGGAATGGCGTACCCCTGAATGCCGACCCGCAGCAAACGGTGGTTCGGCTCGTTGACAAAGGGCGCGGGCGCGCCGTCAAGAGTGATCGCAAAGGTTTGATTGGCCGCTGGATTGGCGTAGTTGTAATCAAAGTAATTGATGAACTCTTCGACGCGCACCGCTTCGGGCGGCGGCAGCAGCTCCTGGTTGAGGTAGTTGCGCATAACGGTATACGAGCCGGTATCGACATCGACCGCAAAGGTCGAAAGGTGATCCTGCGCGGCGTCGACAAAGCCGTTGATGCCATAATCTTCAAAGTACATATCCGCCGGCCCCTCCAATTCGGGGTCGATCCCCTGGTGGGCGCTGGCCGGTGCACTATATGCGTAGCTTTCGGCGGCTGGAGCAACGGCAGCATCAGCCGCGTAGGAGCCACTGCTAGAAGAGCCAGCGCTCATCGGTGCACCCGCGGCGCAACCGCTGGCAACAGCGCTCAGTAGGCTCAGACCGATAAAAGCATTGAGGAGAAATTTCGTTTTCATGATAGTAGTCCCTTTCGTGAACCGGTTGTTTATGTTTGTTTGACTGTGTAGGTTCGTCGTTGCTGTGACCATTGTGACAGCTTTTTTGTACAGACCAAGGGCCAGATCTGTACCATTTGAGGTGTACCATTGGATGGTACAGGGGTTGTGTACCAGTGGTAGAGGAGGCAGATATGCGAATTGACATTGTCTCAGACAATTACTGATCCTGCTGGAGCCTGTCACGCTGAAAACGTCTCCAAGTTCGATAAGTTGAAGACGCTTTCAGCGTGACAACCCAATACACAGGAAACCCATAACGCCAATCAAAAAGGTCCCCGTTCGCAATGAACAGGGACCTTTTTGGTTAGCACATCAACCTTACTTCATAAAACGCTAGCGCAGGCGGCGGATGACGGGCATATAGAGTTTAAACTCGTCATTATCGCCAATCGTGGCCGCGGCTTGGCTCGAAAGCACGGTGGCGTTGATCGCGCTCACGCTGAGGTAGAACTCCTCATCCGCTTCCTTGATCCCATCATCGACCAGGGTCACCGACACCTTCGCGGTGGTTGCCCCAATTGGAATCACAAGTTGGACATTGCTCAGCGCAATATAATCGCTTGGCGCAGTTGCGGTACCGTCTACCGTGCTAATTGTCAGCGTGACCGGTTGGCCGCTGGCGACGCTGAGTTGGAAGGTAAAATCGACCGCGGCGGCCGTCTCAATCACAGTGCCGCCGCTCACTGCCAACGTAGGTGGCGCATCATTATCAACAATCGTGAGCACCATCTGCATCGTTGCGCCGGCGACCGCACCAGAAAGATTGCTGAGCGATAGCTGCACTGTTTCGTTTGCTTCATCAACCGCATCGTCAAGTAGCGGCACGGTAAAGGTGGCTTCTGTCTCGCCAGCGGGAATGTTCAGCGTGTTATTCACCGCAACATAGTCGCCTCCCGGTTGCGCCGTGCCCTGGCTCGATTGATAGGTTGCCAGGACTGAGCCGGCATAGTTGGGTTCGCTTAACATCACGTGAATGGTGGCTGCCCCACTACCCTCATCCGCTTCGGCAGTGGCCACGGCAAAGGTGAGTTGCGGCGCACGTACTGTCACCGGAACAGCGCTCGTGTTATTGGTCTGCGTGACATCTTCGCGGGCAAAGATGGTCGCCACCGTGTTAATTGTAGTCCCCATGGATTCATAAGAGGCGCGCCCATGCAGTTGAATGACGCCACCGCTGCCCGGCGCGATGTTCGGCAATTGCCAGACATAGGAAGGGCCGATTTGCGTAAGCGGCAGTACGCTATCAACAGTCAGATCATCAAGCAACCCAGACGGGATCAAATCAGTCAACACAACCCGTGTTGCCACCTGTGGACCGGTATTCTGGATCGTCAAGGTATAAGTCACCAATTGACCGGGCAGCACGGCAGAGGGACTCACGGTATTGGTAATTCCCAGATCAGAGACACAGTCACGGCTGCGATAGAGACGCATCACGGAACCAGTGCTGCCGCTGCCGGTGAGCAGCAGATCGAGGTCACGGTCGCCATCATAGTCACCCCAGATCGCCAAGCCACTGTGGATCGCGTCAAAGCCAGTGCTAATATCGATAAAGGTATCGCTGCCAATATTCGCCATCAGTTGGAGGAGCGGTCTGCTGCCATCGGTTGTCCCCGTCACCAAGAGATCGATTGCACCGTCGTTGTCGTAATCACCCCATTGGGCGCTTGCCTGATCGACAGCCGTAAAGCTGCCATTGGCGGTTACATCACTAAAGAGATTGCCATCGTTGCGCAATAGATGCACAACGCGGCTTCCCCCGGTGGTGCGGCCCACCAGGAAAGGATCCAGATCGTGATCGCCATCATAGTCGCTCCAGGTGGCGGCACCATCATAGATGCCCGGCAACCCGGCAGCCGCATCGACAAAGGCTCCAGCGCCATCGTTGCGATAGATACGGGTGATGGCGTTTGTTCCATCCGGCGTGCCAGCCAGCAACAGATCGAGATCGCCGTCGGCATCGTAGTCGCCCCATTGCACCGCGCCCCGGTAGAGGCCAGGCAACGAAGTGGCCTGTGCACTAAAGCTCCCATTGTCGTTACGATAGAGTTGACTTACCCCCGTCGCGCCATCGGTCGTGCCGCTGATCAGCAGATCAAGATCCCCATCGTTGTCATAATCTCCCCAGGCGGCAGCGCTGTTGCCGACGGCGATCAGCGGCGCAGCGAGGTCCACAAAAAGGCCATTGTCATTGCGATAAATCTTGGCAATTGGGCCGCTACTGCTGGAGCCGGCGACCAGGAGATCGGGATCGCCATCGCCATCGTAATCCCCCCAGACGATAGCACCACTGTGAATCGCCACGAGAGCGGTCGGCATCTCGGTAAAGCGGCTGTTGCCATCGTTGCGATAGAGCTTGATTGTGCGGTTGGTTCCATCTGATGAGCCAGCCAGCAGCAGATCTAGATCGCCATCTTGGTCATAATCAGCCCAGGCGCCGCTACTCTTGGTCAACGCCGGGAAGGACACGGTGACACTGCCAAAACCGGCCAGACAACGCTCGGGATCGACGGCTTCAGCGACAAAGTGCCACTGATAGGGTTGCAGCGGCGCGCCGGCACTGCTGGCAAGCGCTGTGGTGCCGATCACATTGACTATCTCTCCGTTGTGCAACTGTGTCGTTGGTGTAAAGGTGAGGCGACCCGTTAGCTCATCATAGGAGACGGTGCCGCTGCGTCGACCACTTTGATCGCCATAGACGAGCAGGCTCTGGTCAGAAGCAGAAAAGGGATCAACGACAGCGTCAAAGGTTGCGGTGATTGCCCTATTGAGCGGGAAGCCGACCTGCGCCGATGCCGGTAATGTATCGGTGATGTGGAAAGGGCGGCCCACGGCGGCCACACCAGCATTGTTGGTGGGCGTAATATCGTGGGTAGCGCTGACCTTCACAATGTTATAAAAGAGATCTCCTGGCAGGCCCGGCAGAACCTCAGCGGTCACCGTAATCATACCACCTTGATTGACGGCTAGATCACTTACGATCCAACGTTTTCCAGTGGTGGCACCGGTATCCGTAATCGCGACGCCGGCACCGATCGTTGCGCTAACCACCCGCAGATTGGTTAGGTCGGCAGGCAGGTTGTCACTGATCACGACGTTCAAGGCCGGCTGTGGGCCTGCATTGGTAAAGACAATCGTATAGGTAATCGTGTCGCCGGCCAATGCGGTTGGCGCAGAGGCCTCTTTGATGACACCAAGATCAGAGATACAATTGGTGTTGCGATAGAGCGTTGTGCCAGCCTTGCTGCCATCGTTGCCCAGTACGATCAGGTCGAGATCGGCATCGCCATCATAGTCACCCCAAGTCGCCGCGCTTAGATCTACTGCGGTTAGCCCCGCATTCAACGGCGTAAAGGTGCCACCACTTTGGTGATAGATGGTGGCAATCCGCCCGCCAACGGTTGCACCACTCAGCAGGAGATCAAGTATGCCATCGTTGTCATAATCACCCCAGGCCACGGTGCCATTGGCCAGCCCTGGCAATGCGGTGCCAACTGTGCTGAATACACCGGCATTATTGTTGTAAAGCAGGGTCACATTGCTATTGCCGTCGTTGCCGGTGAGCAACAGATCGGGGTCACCATCGTTGTCATAATCAGCCCAGGCGACGGCGCTGGCCGAAACGCCAGTCAGGCTGATGGCGCTGTCGACAAAAATGCCCTTTTCGTTGCGGTAGAGCTTGGTGATAGGGTTACTCCCAGTGGAGCCGCTGATCAACAGGTCGATGTCGCCGTCGTTGTCATAGTCAGCCCCGGCCACATCGCCATTGGACAACCCAACTAAGCCAGCACTGATCGCGGTGAACGAAGCTCCGCCATTGTTGCGATAGAGCAAACTCAGCGGTCCGCCACTCGATTGGCCACTGAGCACCAGGTCGAGAAAGCCGTCATTGTTATAGTCAAGCCAGGCGGCCGCGCTATTGGTCACTCCGGTAAACCCTACACCAATCACAACAAAGGCCCCACCCTCATTGCGATAGAGGCTGGCGATTGGGTTGCTTCCATCGCTGCCGGCGAGGAAAAGGTCAAGATCGCCATCGTCATCATAGTCAATCCATGTGGCGGTACTGTCGCGCACCCCCACAAGCGGGGCGTTGATATTGGTAAAGAGATTATTGCCATCGTTGCGATAGATGCGGCTGATAATCCCCTGGCTCGACTGGCCGGCGACCAATAGATCAGCGTCGCCATCGCGATCGTAATCACCCCAGGCCACGGCACCATGGTCGAGAGCAGGAATCGCAGTGCTCCGCGGGACAAAGTCACCCACACAACGGTCGATCGTTTTGCCGGCGACAAATTGCCATTGATACGGAATCAACGGTGCACCAGGCAGACTTGTAATCGCGGCGGTGCCAATCGCCGTCACCGTTTCACCTTGGACGAACGCACGAGTGGCATTCGTCTGGTAGCTTTGGGTCCCTGCGTTATAGCTGCCATTGGTCAGCCCAAGATAGCCACTGTGCGCGCCATAGAGGCGAAGCGACTGATTGGTTATTGTCGCCGGGCGGATGGCTGCGTCAAAGGTCATCCCCAACGAGCTATCAAGCGGTGCCCCCACGGCAGCGCCACCGCTGGGCGTTGGCTGGATCAGATGGAAGGGTACAACGATTGGGGTTGTGGCCACATTGTCGGTCAAGGTGATATCTTTGGCAGCAAAGATCGTGGCCGTATTGGTATAGACAGCGCCCACGGTAGGGTTCACTTCGCCGGTCAGCGTAATAATCCCCCCTTGGCCCACAAGCAGGTCACTGACCCGCCAACGAAAGGGTGTGGCACCGCTGTCGCTGATCTTGACAGAACTATCTGTTGTTGTACTGACCACCTGCAACACGATAATTTCAGCGGGAATCAGGTCGTCAATCGTCACTTTGGTGGCCGTCACTGGGCCGGCATTGGTAAAGGCGAGGGTAATCGTAATCGGCTGCGGTGTCACCACTTCGCTGGTCAACACTGTAGTCGGGACGACCGTCTGCGTGATGGCGACATCCGAGGGACAATCATAGTTGCGATAGATGGTCGTGACAATGCTGTCACCACCGGCGGCGGTGGCCAAGACGGCTTTGTCCGAGACACTAAAGCCGGTCAACATGATATCGTTGTCGTAGTCCCCATCAAAATCACCCCAACTCAACGAGCCCAGATTGATGCCGGCGAGTTTGGTGGGATAGAGGGAAAATGAGCCGCCCTGATTGCGGTAGAGGGTGGTCGATACTTCTTCAGTCGCATCTTTCCCACCGACGATCAGATCGAGATCGCCATCATTGTCAAAGTCACCCCAGGCCACCGCACCATCGAGCACGCCGAGTAAGCCGGCATTGATGTTCGTAAAGACGCCAGCATCGTTGCGATAGATCTGTGTTACTGGGGCCGATACGCCGGGGCTTGTTTCACCGCTGAGCACAATATCCTCATCGCCATCGCCGTCGTAATCCGCCCAAGCCACGGCACTGTCGCCAACCGGCTGGAGGTTTGTGGGAATCGCAGTAAAGGTCCCATTGTTGTTCTGATAGATATGGCTGATGTAGCTTCCACCACTAATCCCTGTTAGGAGCAGATCGGGATCGCCATCATTGTCATAGTCGGCCCAATCGGCAGCGCTATTGTTAACCCCGGGGAAACTGGTCGTCACTTCGCTAAAGTTGCTATTGCCGTTGTTGTGATAGAGACGGGCAATGCTGCCGCTGCTGCTGTCGCCATGTAGAAAAACATCGAGTAACCCGTCATTGTCATAATCGACCCACGACACACCGCCGCGTGTCACCGGCGTGAGGCTCGTGGTGATACTGGTAAAGGACGCGCCTCCTTCGTTGCGGTAGAGTTGTGTCACTTGACGTCCGGCAGCATCGGTCCCTGCCATCAGGATATCCATGTCATAGTCGTTGTCGTAGTCACCCCAGGCAATTGACGCTTCACGCACACCGAGTAGACCAAAATCGACTTGCTGAAAGTGGCCATCATCGTTGCGGTAGATACGCGTAATTGGACTACCGGTGAGCGGCTTACCGGCGATGAGGACATCTAAGTCGCCATCGCGGTCGTAATCTGCCCAAGCTGTTGCGCTCGACCAAACGGGAGTAAACTCATTGATAGCTTGGAAGCCTTGGATGCAACGCTTTTGGATATAGCCTGCGCGAAAGGTCCACTGTGCAGGGGTCAGCGCATCGCCACCACTACTTTTGATGGCACTTGAGCCCACGACACTGACCTGCTCACCAAAGGCAAACTGCCGTTCCGGTGCAAACGTCAGGGTGCGACTATTGCCATCGTAAGAGAAGGTGCCATTAAAGCGTCCTTGTTGATTACCACGGATCACAAAGTTGGCCGCCACCGTGTCGGTATTGAGATCACCATTGAAGCCGGCGCTTACCGTATTGCTCAGGATCACACCGGCAAACGCGGAAGGAGATGGGCTTTTGCTTGTAATATCAAACGAAGCCCCCACCGCCGTGGCTCCACCCTGCTCTTGTGCGCTATCGGGCGTGGGTTCATCAGCAGCAAAGGCTTGCAGGCTAAACCAGAGGCCGTAGGCAAGTAACAGAAAAATGAATAGCGCAATCAGGCGCGGCGCGGGCAAGAAACGACGGACAGAGACGGTAGAACTGGTCATGGTGGGAGATACCCTCATTTAGCAATCAATGGTCAACAGACACGCGTCAATTTAAAAATCGCTACGGCTCATCAAAATGAATCGCGATAGTACCGCAGTGCTCTATTGAAGCGCACCGTCTACGGAAGAGCAATACAGAAATCTACGGAAATTCGCATTTTTGCTTAGGCCAATTGGCGTAATTTGTGTAAAAATCCAACAAATCGTCAGGTAGAAAGCTCCTTCACCTCGAAATGCAAAGCGCCACGATTTGGATCCAACAATACGCGCCTTTGAGGCGTTTGTGGTAAAATGAACAAATGAAAAAGGGAAAGCGCGCCAGGTTGCATCTGGGCTGGCAGGGCTTGTGATAGCAGTGGCGCGCATGATAAGAGGGGCGCGCCAAAAAGGAGTCTACTATGCGTCAAAATCGATTTGCACTTTATGCGTGGAGTACGCTGGGCTATAACCTATTGGTTATTCTCTGGGGAGCGGTCGTACGGGCCACAGGTTCTGGTGCGGGCTGCGGTGCGCATTGGCCACTTTGCAATGGCGAAGTGATCCCGTGGGCACCCTCTGTCGAAATGATCATCGAGTTTTCGCACCGGCTCACCAGTGGCCTGGCGTTGGTCAGCACGATTATCCTCATTGGGTGGGCCTATCGCCGCTATCCCAAAGGGCACATTGTGCGCGCGGCGGCGACCGCGGCAATGATCTTTATGATTACCGAAGCATTGGTGGGGGCGGGGTTGGTGTTACTGGAATATGTTGCCTTTAATGAATCGATTGCGCGCGCCTATTGGATGGCGGCGCACTTGATGAACACTTTTCTATTGCTGGCAGCGTTGACCTTAACGGCATGGTGGAGTTCCGGCAATCCGGCTTGGCAATGGCGCAATCAGGGCATGGTGCGGGGGGTATTGTTGTTGGCGGCCGTCGCAATGTTGATCCTCGGCTCCAGCGGTGCAATCACGGCGCTTGGCGATACATTAGCCCTTCGTGGGAATATTGATCCGAGCCGCTCCGTCTTTGTGGCAACGTTGGTGCAGTTGCGGATCTATCACCCACTATTGGCCTTTGGCGTGGGCGCGATTCTCCTCCTAGCAGCTTGGGTCGCTGCCACGCAACGGCCAACGCGTCAAACCTGGTGGCTCAGCCGTGGTTTGGTTGGTGTCTTTGTGGTGCAGCTACTGATTGGCGCGGTCAATGTCGCCTTAAAGGCGCCAGTTGCCATGCAATTGATTCATTTATTGATGGCGGATTCAATGTGGATTCTGCTGGTTTTGCTCGGTGCTGCGGCGTTGGCACCAGAGGCACAGACAAATAGACAAGTGCAGGTATTGCAAGGTGCCACAGTGGGCGACGATTAAGAAACGTTAGGGGCGGAAGTTCCGTTTACCTTCGGCTTGCGTTTCGGACGCAGATCCGCCGTCAACGAACTTACCGTGCGCCGCACGCCCACCAGCGTGCTACTCGTCTTCACCACCGGGTTGACCACATTGTCGCTGACAAAGGCGGTAGTCCCGCGTACGGTATTCACCGTTTCCTGGGCATCTTTGATGATCGGCTGAACTTCATTTTGTAACATCTTGACCAACCGCCAAACTTGCCAGACCAGCAGGCCCAACAGGACGCCAATGACAATACTCTGAATAGCAATAATAATAATGGCAATATCACGGATCGTTGCCGCAATCATAAGCGCTCGCTCTCTACTCTATTGAGACTGTTTCAAGAAAATAAGTACCCATATGGACCGCGTTGCGTTTTGCGTGTACTGTAATTGGCACTGCTGCCTGAGATGGTGCGTTACATTGGCGGGCAATGGCCTTACCGGCGGCCCAGCACAAAGGTCACGGCCAGTAATGACCAGGCCGTCAGCGATGCTTCGAAGAGATGTAAGTCGCCGATTTGCAAAAAAGGAGATTGAATCATCGTCCCCACGAGTTGTCCAATGCCAAAGCCCACTGCGCCAACGAGCAGGAACCCCACCAGATCGCGCAAGGAGCGCCCTCCGCCCACATGGGCCAAAGCGCCATAACCGAGGCAGAAGAGGGTGCCCAACAGCAGGGCCGGCGAAAGATGTATCATTGGGTTACTGAATAATTCCACCACCTAAACAGAGATCACCGTCATAAAAGACCGCACCCTGACCAGGGGTAATATCGCGCAATCGCTCAGCGAAATTCACCTTCACATCCCCATTGGCCAGCGGCGCGAGCGTACAAGCCTCCGCTCGCGCCCGGTAGCGAATTTTGCAACTCGCCGCCATGCCCGTCGGTGGTACTGCCATCGTCCAATTCACTCGGGTCGCCACTAACTCATCTGCGCCAAGTTCGGATTGTGTTCCTACCACCAATGTATTGCGGGCGTGGTCGAGTTCCAATACAAAGAGCGGTTCACTAGCGCCACTAATCCCCAAACCTTTGCGCTGCCCAATCGTATAGCCCGGCAGCCCTTGATGTTCGCCGTAATTCTGCCCTTGGCGATCAACAATGGGGCCAGGCTTCATCGCTTCGGTAGCCCAATCGCGCAAAAAGCGGCGATAATCGTCATCAAAGATAAAGCAGAGATCCATCGAATCGTGCTTGCTGGCAACGGGTAAGCCCCGTTCCTTCGCCAGTTGGCGGATCGCCGACTTGGGATAATCCCCAATCGGAAAGAGCACATCTTGCAACTCATCCTGTCCCATGACACTGAGCACATAACTCTGATCTTTACTCTCATCCACGGCACGCAGCAGATGAACCGTTCCATCATCCAGGTGGCGCAGGCGCGCATAGTGGCCGGTGGCCAGATAGTCTGCACCCAACCGGCGTGCATAGTTGAGCAGATAGTCAAACCGGATATGGCGGTTGCACTCGATGCAAGGATTGGGTGTCTGCCCGCTGCTATAGCCCTTGATAAAAAAGTCGACCACATTCTGCTTAAAAGGCTGCTCAACGTTGATCAGATAAAAGGGCATCCCCAACTGATCGGCCACCCGACGCGCATCATGGACACTCTCCAGGCTGCAACATTTGTTGGTCGAGCCTTCGCCCTCACCAGTTTCAGCCCAAAGGCGCATCATCACGCCGATACAATTATAGCCCTGCTCTACTAGCAAAGCCGCCGCCACCGAACTATCGACGCCGCCACTCATGGCGACAACGACCGTAGTTTCTGCGGGAGGTTTTACATGCTTTGGGATCATGATATTCTGAAATTAGTACCTGTTGCCTATTGTGCAAATAATGTTAATGTTCTATTTTACATGACACTGTCAACTCTGGCGACTAAGCGAGCTTCCAATTCGACGATTATGGGCAACCACTTCAGCAAAATCATCTGTTTTCACACTTTCCACAGATGCGCCAAGTTCACAAACTGGATACAGAAAAGTCGCCGCAGTGACTAATTTCCTAGTCACTGCGGCGACTTTTCACTCTTAGTCGTCCAATAGATTGGTCAGTTTAGCAAATGTCAACAGGGCCTAGTACAGTGTCATGGAAATTATGATAGTTTAAGACGAGCATGATTACACTGGTAACAATCCAATTTTAAACTATCAAAACTTAGGTAACAGTTCAGTAGTGTTTTGTAAAAGAAGTCATAGTCATGATAGAAGAACCGTAGATCACAGTTGCACTGTGACAAGGGCTGTATCAACGCGGCGTTTACCGAAATTCGTGCGTGGCTGGGCAGATTGTCACGCTGCAAGCGTGACCTACGCGTACCGATCAAACCTTATTTGGCAGAACACGAGGGGATTGCGCAAGTGATCTATCGTGCGGCAGCGGATCGGTTTGGTATTCCTTGCTCTAGCAGATAGGTGGCAATCGGCGTAGAGATGACGAACTGATTTTCGTTCTGTTCCAGATAGAGCGCACGCTGTAAAGCTTGGAGGGCAAGGTAAAAATTGGTTTTACGGGGTAGTGGGGTTACAGCCGTCCACAGTTCCTGAAGGCTAAGTGGATGATCAGCCAACGCCAGCCGATAGAGGATTTGTGCTGCCAGCCAGGGCAATTGGGCTAACTGTTGTGCAAAAATTTCTCCAACATCGCCTAAAAAGAAGAGCCCTTCTTGTAAAAATGGCGCAATCGCACCCCCGAAGAGATCTTCAATCAAGTTTGCTGCGCGTTGTAACAAGAAAGGGTTCCCTTGTAGGCCAAGTAAAGCTGCTGGCGCATACAAAAGTCACCATCAATGCCATGTGCAGCTAAGAGTGATAGGCTATCGGGACTAGTTAGTCCAGCCAATTTCAAGAGACAGAAGGCACCATTGCGCTCATCTAGTCGCGTCAAAACATCCGGCCGTCTCCTACCCATCAGGAGCAGACAACTACGGTGGCGGCGTTGAAAAAAGAGGCGAAAGAGGTGACCATACGCTTCGCAATCGGTCCGGTATTCTTCGGTTTGCGCCAACGCGTTGCTGTCTGGATTTGCCAGAATTGCATCAATGTCATCTAATATCAATAGACAGCGGCGCTGCTCTAAGAATAAAAAGAGCCGAGAGATGAGTTGGTCAAGATTCAGTGGCCTGGGATCTGTGTCGCCCCCCTCGAGTTGTTGTAGCCATATTTGCAAGGTTTCGACACAGCGGGGAGCGTCAGCCAAGGAACGCCAGATTACCTGGGTAAATCCATAGGCAGGCATCTCCTCATCTTCGATAATATCTTGAACAAATGCCGCTACCAATGCGGTTTTCCCCTGCCCACCGAGCCCAAGAATCGCGCTCAAGCGACAGCGCTCCTGCCCAATACGGCTGTGCAGTATAGCCAGTTCAGCTTCTCTGCCATAGAAATAAGCGGAGTCCGGCATAGATCCCAGATCAAAACGTGGTGCCAGCTCTGCCTCTTTTCTCTGCTCCGGCACGGTTAGCTCCTGCTGAGGCACAGAAAGTGGCTCTGGGAAAGAGGCGATTGCAACCGGCAAGCTTTGGTGCGGAGGAGCAACTTCCTGCGTGCCAAACCACTGACCAGATTTAATCTGTTCGTAGAGCGTAGTTGTCTGTTGCATTGGTAGAACATCCAATTCTTCGGCGAGAACTTGACAACAAGTAGCATATTGTTTGAGGGCGGCGCTGCGTTGACCACTGTAGGCGAAGAGTAACATACGCTGTCGGTGTGTTTCCTCACGCCATGGCTCCAGCGTGAGTAAATAGTGATTAATCGCCAAAGCGGCTGTATACTCACCTTGGGTAAGATGTTGCTGCGTGCGTAGCTGTAGCCCCTGCACGATCAAATCTTGTAGGTAACGGCGTTGGGCCAATACCCATTGTTCAAAGCCCAAGGCATCTTCGATCTGAAAACCGGCCAGAAACTCTCCTTGGTAAAGATTGAGCAATTCCTGCAATATAGTTGGTTCTATACTTTGTGCGCCTGATGAGGCTGGGCTTAGGTATGTAGAGAAAGCCGTTACATCTACCCAATGAGGTAACTCCTGATTGAAGGCGATCATATCACCGTTGGTGATCACATAGTCACCAACGATTTTGCGGAGATCGCGTAAGGGATAGCGCAGTTTGCTTGTGGCTTTGTCTTCGGTAACGTTGTGCCACAATAGATCCGCCAATACTGTCCGTGGCTGCGGCGTGCGGGTTACCATCAAATAGATCAACAAAGCAGCCGGTCGGCCGGCGATCTGATCTGTGAGAGGTTGATTTTCCAATTGAAACATTGGCGAACCCAGTAATCTTACGGTTAACATTGATGAGGGTCCCGATTATCTATCAGCAAACGGTTGATCTACGATCTTCGGTGGATGCTGCAACAATCCAAATAAATCACTATATAATAGACAATCCATTGACAAAAAGTGCCCTCCTGGAAGTGTAAATATAGCAACACAGAGATCAGTTAGCATAGGTATCATGATAGTTTCCCCGCATTGAAAAAACGTCTAGAAATGCGTTGAAAATTGTTGAAAAATCAAATAGTCATCTCTAACTTATGAGAAAACTTGAAATTACGTTATTGGGAAGCCTTCAAATATTTCTTGGTAATCAAGCAGTGAATGGCTTCAACACTCGGAAAGATCGTGCGCTGCTAGTTTATCTCGCTGTGACAGGTACCTATCATAGCCGTGAACATTTGGCTGGGCTTCTGTGGAGCGAGTTACCAGAGAGTAAAGCTTTGCGCAATTTGCGTCACGCGCTCTCTTATTTGCGTAAGGCCATTGGCCCTGATTGGATCGTAACCTCGCGCGGCGTAGAATTGAACCAGAAATTGCTCTGGACTGTTGATGTACAGATCCTACGCGCAGCCATGGTGAGCGTAGCTGCGCATGATTCCCCCGACCGACAGACAATTGATCGTCTATGGGATGCACTTCAGTTATACCGCGGTGAGTTTCTGCAAAGTTTTTATCTGCGAGATGCCCAACTCTTCGAGGAATGGGTAGCCGCTCAACGGGAAGAATCGCGCTTGCTGATCCTGCGTGGGCTGGATTTCGTGGCTCAATACCACCTGCAACAAGGATCCTATGAGGCGGGCCTTGAAGCCACGCGTCGGCTACTGCAGCTCGAGCCATGGTCAGAGGCGGCACATTGCCAACAGATGCAGCTCCTCGCCCGCAGCGGACAGCGAACGGCGGCATTGGCCCAATTTGAGCGATGTCGTCAGCTATTGGCCGATGAATTGCACGCGGTGCCTATGCCGGAAACACTGGCCTTATATGCGCAGATTCAGACTGGGATGTTCAATGAATCACGCTTGCCGAGAGAACTGGTACCGGCAATAAGCCCAGTAATGGCTAATGCCTCCCCCTTGCGCGCACCGACTGTTCTGAATAATTTGGTGGTGCCACTGGCTAAATTTATTGGGCGAGCGCAAGAATTGACGTTGATTAGCGAGCGGCTTGCATCAGCCGATTGTCGTCTCCTAACGATCATTGGCCCTGGGGGGATAGGCAAGAGTTCACTTGCCCTAGCGGTGGGTCGACGGTTGGTCGATTCAAATGAGCCCCATTTTCCCGATGGCATCTTTTTTGTAGCCCTGGCAGGGACGGAAATTGTCAAAGAAAGTAGGATCGGTATCCCTAAATTAGGGATACCGATCGTTACGACGATTGCTGAAGCGCTCGGCTACCAATTTCAGGGAAGCCAACCGATACAATCCCAACTACAGGCGTATCTACAGCCACGCCGGCTCTTGCTGATCCTAGATAATTTTGAACAATTTATTGGCCATACAGATATCGTCGTCGCGCTGTTAAGCCACGCACCCCATCTCACCATGCTCCTCACTTCGCGTCTACGCCTGAATGTACGGGGTGAAACGACGCTACTATTAAAGGGACTTTCGCTACCATCCTCAGATCTGAATCTAAACCGGCGTTTTGCTTCATCATCCATGCTAGTGAAAAACAGCGATCCACAGCCCAATCGCAGCAGCGATGGGGATACAGCCTCTTTCTATCAAGATTTTGCATGGCAAACAAGCGAGGCCGTGGCGCTCTTTGTGGAGCGTGCCCAATGTATTGAGCCAGGTTTCGCAATGAACGCGGAGACGATCGAGCCAGTTATACAGATCTGCCAAGCGGTTGAGGGGTTACCACTTGCCCTTGAGATGATCGCGGCTTGGGTTAACCTCTATAGCTGTAGAGAGATTGTCGAGAAGCTAACCGAGCACAAACAAGATGATGAACTGCTGATCTCCCAATTTTCCGATCAGCCCAAACGTCATCAAACCTTACAGAGAGTCTTTGACGATTCTTGGGTGCTGTTATCGGTAGAAGGTCAGTGGGCACTGGCGCGACTAAGCCTATTTAATCACCAATTCACGCGCAAAGCCGCCCAAATCATTACGGAGATTTCCCTAGCCGAACTGCTCCATTTACGGAATCACTCACTGTTACAGATCGATGGGGATAACAGCTATTCATTACATCCACTGATCAAACAATTTGCCGTGCAGAAATGGCAACAATTGACGCAATATCAGCGAAAAGAGCATTTCGTACTGCAACACGCGCACAGCTACTACTATCTTAACGAAGTAGCGACAGTGACAACCGTACGCGGCGAAGCGGTATTGGCAGCTATTCGTGCGTATCAGAAGGATCATATAGAGATTGTGCGGGCCTGGCGATGGGCTGCGCAACAGCAAGATCGCGCCCTACTGCAACAGAGTATGATGGGCTTCTTTCGCTATTTGGAATTGACCAATCAGACAAACGAAGGCAAAACTCTCTTTGGCATAATAAGTGCCGAGGCAAATGATCCAACTATCATTTGGATGCAGGTCGCGCGGTGTCACTTCATGCGACGGCTCGCCGAATATGATCAGGCGCACAAGCGCTTGAAAGAATTATTGCCGATACTCTTAGCAGCGCGTGACCAACAGAATACATCAAGCCACCAAGGGGTCGATGCACCGAGCATTACCCTACAGCACACCCATACCTTTGCCTTATTGGTATTGGGTTGGGTCCACTATGAACAAGGGAATTATGATGCCGCCTACACCTGCTTTGCTACGACGTACGGCCAGGCCGAAACCGTTGTGGATCCGGCCCAGGTGATCGATATGCGCAATGGGTTGGGGGCCGTCGCCTTCAGTACAAAAGAGTACGCAATCGCCCATCAGCACTACCAAGCCGCGCTAACATTGGCCGGACAGCAAGCAGATCTCCACTACATCGCCATTATCCTGGGTAACCTGGCCGCCTTGGCCCAAGCCACCAATGCCTATGGCGAGGCAGAGCGCTATTTACAGATGCGTCTGCAGATCGACCAACAGACACAAAATGTGCGCCAAATGGCAGTTTCCTATCAGCGACTTGGCCAGTTGGCGCTTGTGCGGGATGCATACGCTACGGCGGAAGTCCATTTTCACAAGAGCCTTACCTATTTTGAGCAGCTTGGTCACAGCCCAGAAATTGCCCACGTACTGCTCGATCTCAGCAAGAGCCTTTTACGCCAAAATCAGCTTTATCAAGCGGAAGTAGATTGTTTGCGTAGCCTACAGTTGTCCATCCAGGCACAAATGACGCCCCGCGTTGTGGCCGCCCTGGCGCTGCTAGCTGAAATTCGGATCGAGCAAGGGCAAAAAGAAAAAGCTGCTATCCTGCTGCAAATGATCATCCGGAGCCCGCAGATACCAGCGGTGACGTGGAAAACAATCCAAAAGCTTCAGACACTGCTAACCGCCGAGTTGGGCGAAGATGTGATCATGCGCATCGATCAAGAGAGCATAGAGACGACGATCAAGACATTTGGCCTGCAACTACTTATCGATAGTCTCAAAAGCTACGCACTCCCGTTTGTATAAGGGCGGTTTTCTAAAGATAACTTTCAACCGGTTTGGCGAATAGGATTAGACACAGAATAGAGATGGATTAGACATAAGATAGACAGACTTGATCGCCCTTAATTTTCGATTGGTGGGTCCGATTCATCGTCACCCAGATAGCAATCAGCCTGCCATTCACCCATTACGCTACGCTTCAGCAGTGCTGACTGTGTCGTTACCCGATGGCCCATCAGTCTGTTTGTTTTCATACCATATTCCTCTGTGCTATGATTGAGATTCAACTACAATTGCACCTATCAGTAGAGTGCAATGCTTATCAATCTACAGAGCGTGCACCGACAGAGCGCCGACAAAGCGCCGACAACCTATGCTCCATTTATGCTCCGTATAAAGCTACTGGGAACTCCCGAAATTTATCAAAATGACCAACTCGTACCGCGCTTTCGCACGCGCAAAGCCCAAGCGTTGCTGATCTATCTGGCCGCCACGGACCGGCGTTGGACGCGCGACAGCCTGGCAACCCTCTTTTGGCCGGAGACCGACGATGCGACCGCCCGCAAGAATCTGCGCGACATCCTGCCCTCGTTACGTCGTCAGCTTGGTGATTATCTGCTATTCGATGACGAACGCATTGGGCTGAAATCCGCCGATTGCTACACCTGTGATGTAACTCAATTCACGGCTCTGTTGGAACAAGCGTTACCGACCATCGACCTGAACATCCTGACTGAGACGCTGGCACGCTACCGCGGCGAATTTCTGGAGGGCTACGCCACTTTCCGCATCTCAGCCGATTTTGAATTGTGGGTCTTGCGCGAGCGGGAACGGCTGCATCAATTGGCGCTGACCGGTTTCACTACCCTTTGCCAACGACAGCAAGAGGGCGGTGCCTACGCAGCCGCGCTGACGACGAACTGGCAGTTACTCAAACTCGCGCCTTGGGATGAAGCGGTGCACCGCCAACAAATGCTCTTGCTGGCCCAATGCGGTCAACACGCCGCGGCGCTCGCCCATTATGCAACTTGCCGACAGATCCTGGCTGATGAATTGGGTGTTGAGCCTACGGCGGATACTACTGCGCTCTATAAACAGATACAAAGCGGTGCGCATCAGCCAACCGCTGTCATCGTGCTTGCCAAACAGGAGACGCGTCAGGCTCATGGTGACCGTACATCTACATCTGCTCGTGCCAGCATTCCACACAACCTGCCCACATCGCTGACGGAGCTGATTGGCTATGCCGAAGAGCTTACTTACATTCAGACGCAATTGGTCGACAACCAATGCCGCCTGCTAACACTCGTCGGGATGGGCGGGATAGGCAAGACACACCTTGCGCTAGAGTCAGCCCGGCAAATCGTCACTGTGACCCGCGCCCAGACCCAGTTTGCCGATGGCGTTTATTTTGTCCAGCTAGATGGTATTCGCGAAGCATCGGAAGCCCAAACGGCTGAAATCGCCATTGCGGCGGCAATAGCGCAGGTAGTTGGCCACACCTTTAGTGGGAGTGCGTCACCCCAAGAACAGCTACAAGCGCATTTGGCCAACAAAAAAATGCTACTGATCCTCGATAATGTAGAGCACTTGGTGGAGGGCGCACGGTTTATTACAACAGTGCTCCAGCACGCCAACTCGCTAGCCATTCTCGCAACATCGCGCGAAAAACTCAATCTTCGTGGCGAGTATCTTCTGGAACTGCGAGGGCTGTTGCCGCGGCACACAGATCCCTGGGCAAGCAAGCGCGCTATGCAGGAAGATGTCACGATAGCTGGGAGACCAACAGACCGTGCAGAGGAATCGATTGCACAGAAGGACCATCGATTAAGGCAAGCGAGTGATGCCGTGACGCTATTTGCCTATCATGCCCAACTGGTCGACCGCCATTTTTGTGTCGACGATAAAAATATTGCCTATATTGTGCGTATCTGCGAGCTTATCGATGGTCTGCCATTGGCCATTGAGATGGCGGCAAAGTGGCTCGAGGTATTAGATTGTGCGAAGGTCGCCGACGAAATCGCGCAAAATTTAGATTTTCTGAAGGCCACGCAGCGTGATACACCGAAACGTCACCAAACGCTACGCTCCGTCTTCGATCAATCATGGCGGCTGCTTGGAACCGCCCAGCAAACGATTCTGGCGCGGCTCTCCATCTTCCAACCAAATTTCTCGCTCGCTGCCGCGTCAATGGTGGCAAAGGCCTTACCAAGAGATGTAATGATTTTGGTCCAAAAATCCCTATTAATCCACAATGCCGAAGGTAGTTTCACCATTCATCGCAGCATTCGTCACTTTGCGCGAGAAAGGCTTCATCAGAGCAAGAATGGAGGCTATAGGTACCCAGAAAAGAGTTGTTCCATCCAGCCAGAAGAGGATCTGGTACGAAACTTCTCTGAAGAACGATACGCCTTAGAAAAGCGTTATGCATCTTTTTATCTTGAGCTCCTTGCCAAGTATACAATGGCCACCACTTCAGCAGAGTCGTCGCAAATAGAAACGGAAATATTGAAAGATATCGATAATGTTAAATCGGCATTACCGTTAGCTATCCAAAAAAATATGTGGACAGAAATACGCGCAACAACCAGAACCCTGGCCTATCTCTATGATGCACATGGGTGGTTTCTGGAGGGTGTTGACTTATACGCCCTTGCGGTGAAACAGCTTATGAACTATCCACCAGTCGAGTCATATATTGAGCAGCAACGATTAGATACGCTTCTTGGGGACCTAATCGCCTATCAAGGATGGCTAGAAACCAGGCTTGGCCATTTTGCATCGGCCCTGTCGCTTTTTCAGAGCAGCTTACAAATCTTACGTAGCGCCAAGGCCAATATCGAATCTTATGACAATGCCATGTGCGAGCACAGTGTAGCAGTAGATGCGGCTGTCTATGTGAAACAGGTTTTGGGCGCGTCGCTCTCCTTATTCGGTTGGCTGGAAATTACCAAAGGACAACCCAAAACGGCATTGGCATTGTTGCAAGAATCGATTCCGCTTGTCCAACGATTACAATCGATCTCTTTGTTTGGCTTGGCCTATGTTATGTATCAATTGGGGGATTATCAGGAAGCGAAAACATATGCACAAGAGGCGATCGGAAGTGCGCGCCAACATGGGGTACAGCGTTATGAAACATATGCGATAAATGAATTGGGCCGGATTGAGCAGGCGCAAGGCAGATATGCAGCCGCAGAGCAGCGCTACCTTGAGTGTTATAAGCTGCGTAGGGAGGCCAATGAGCAATCTGGACTCGCCTTCACATTGTGTGACCTAGGTGACATCACACGATTACAGGGCGAATATCACCTATCCGCAACCTATTTGCAACGCGGGCTAGCGCTGGCGACGGAAATAAGCTCGATTCCAGGGCGCATACAGTTGCTGTGGGCATTGGGTAATTTAGCGCTAGCGCGGGGCGATATCATTGTCGCCAAAGCACATTTTATCGAGAGCCAAAGCATACAACAATTTAATCATTTGACGGCAGGGTTACCGACGTTGGGCTGGGCCCATATTGAATTGGCAGAATTTGCAGAAGCCGAGCGCTATTTTCTCGACGTTGTGCAGGCGGTACAGCCATTTAGCGCGTATGGGCATCTAGTAGAAGCCGTAGCTGGTCTCGTTATCCTCCTACACATAGCCGGACAACACACACAATCGATCAAACATTTAACCTTGATCAAGAATCATCCTGCAGCAACGCAAGAGACCAAAGATCGTGTTCGTACGGTGTATGCGCGGACATTGGACACCAGGTTAGCGGCGCACAGTAGGAATTATCATCCCTCTCCAGATCTAGGCCAAACCATTGTGGAGATCATCGATCTGTTGCAGCAACCTGCAGGCAACACAGCCGCCGAAAGCAACCAAATAGGGACGCTCGCCCATTGATCAACTCGTCGATATAAGAGAGTTGTTCCTAACAATACCTTCGCCAATTTCAGAAATTAGAGCCGTCATTCCTGCGCAGGCAGGAATCCATCTTCATGTTACACGAGTAGATTCCTGCCTGCGCAGGAATGACATCTGGAAATTTCCGCCAAAACAAGGTTTGGC
>DAOUCA010000004.1:0-80413 GCA_034432375.1 Caldilineaceae bacterium | reverse complement strand
CTTACCTTTACCCATAAGTTTACGTGCGAAGCAGCGTTCCGGGGACGGCCCAGAGAAACGCTGGTTGACGAAATTACGTGTGGGCCGTCCCCGGAACGCTTGCCACCTCTGGTACACGCCGCTGTGGGTAACGGTAAACCGATTGGGGGAGGTTGGGAGGGGGCGAATCTAAACCATCAAAACTTAGCTGACAAAACACTAGGACACAACAGCGTAAATAGACCAATGGTATTTCGCGGGACAGTGGGACAGTCACCGATTTACTGTCCTACTTAAGCCGCTGTCACATCAGTATTACAGTGTAATGAGGATCAGGCAAAAGTCGCATATAAAAAACTATAAAATCTTGTAGACTAAGGGTCCGGCGAACAGATATTGTCAGTAAACTGAAAGATTGAAACGTTTGTGCTACGGCACATTACCGTCATTTGCCTACTGATCTCTGCGACAACGTTAAAGTCTCCGCTGTACCGGCAGATTGGGCGCGTTGCAGTTGTCGTACTAATTATCGAAAAGAGTATTCCACTAATGTCATGTCAGACCGCAGCACCTCCACCATTGATGGTTGATTTTGCGCAGTTGCTTCCAGTGTTAACAATGGAACGCGGCTTGATCATAGGTCTGGCCGGGGCTCTTTTGATTGTGCTTCTAGTTTGGTGGCAACAACGGGCAAAGATGCATGCACGTGAAGAATATTACCAGACAATTTTGAATTTAGCCACGGATGGCATTGTGATCTCACAGAAGAGTGTAATCCAATATGTCAATGCGCGCATAACAGAACTGACCGGCTATAGCGCAACTGAATTAGTTGGCAAACGGACCGCTCACTTTATTATGCCACAGGCGCGTGAACAGTTGCATGAGTGGAATCAGCGACGCGCAGAAACGCCCGGGCAGGCCCAACAAGTAGAACTGACGCTTGTCCACAAAAATGGCCAACAGATTTTTATTGAAGCCAACGGGGCAAATTTATCCATCAATGGGCAGCAGCAAACATTGGGCATCGTGCGTGACATCACTGAACGCAAAGAAGCGGAAGCGCAGTTACAGGCTGCGGCTACCTTTTTGCGTGAGATTATTGACGCTGTGCCCTTTCCAATCTTTGTCAGAGACCGCGATGGCCGCTTTATCAGCGCCAATGAGGCCTATGCAGAACACCAAGGCGTACCTCTCGACCGCGTCATCAACCATCTGCCCCAAGAGTTCTTGCCACCGGAAACTGCCGAGCAAATCGAACGGATAACTGAAGAGATCTTTGCCGGCAAAGAGAGCAGTGACGGCGAAGGTGTGATAAAGATTGGCGACGGCCGGGTACAACATCTTTGGAACCGTCTGCGGGTGGTTCAACTTTCCAGCGGTGAAGAAGTCATTGTGGGTAGCGTCATCGATATTTCAGAGCGCAAAGCGTTGGAAGAAGAGATCCGCTACACATCGGAATTTCTCTCGACAATCATGAACATGATTCCCATTCCCATCTATGTCAAAAATCGGCGACATGAATATCTCGTAGTGAATAAAGCATTTGCTGCCGGCAACGGACGGCAGCCGGCAGAGATGATCGGACGGTGCGATCACGACCTGATGCCGGCCCAACTCGCTGATCAATCCAGAGATTTTGCCGAGGCAATGTTTGCAAACGGTGAGGGCCAACACACTGAACGCTCGATCACCAGACCCAACGGCGAGATCCAGCACTTTCTGAGCGAAGTTAAAATTGGCCGTATGTCCGATGGTGAAGAGATTTTGGTCGGTGCGGTGATTGACATCTCGGATCGCAAAGAGATTGAAGAGCGACTGCGCGAGGCCAAAGAAGCGGCCGATCTGGCCAATAAAGCGAAAAGCACGTTTCTGTCGGCCATGACCCATGAGCTACGGACGCCGATGAATGGGGTCTTAGGCATGACAAGCTTGCTGCTTGACACACCACTACAGTCGGAACAACTGACATTGGTGGAGACGATTCGTGCCAGTGGGGACGCACTACTGATGGTGATTAATCAGATCCTCGACTTTTCGAAGATCGAAGCGGATAAGCTGGAGCTAGAAGCGACGAGCTTTTATTTACAGACCATGCTTGAAGAGACACTCGATCTCGTTGCACCTCAGGCAACGGAAAAAGGATTGATATTGGCCTACTTTCTCGATAAAAACGTACCGCGGCAGTTGATCCAGGATGTGGGACGCTTGCGCCAGATTTTGACCAATCTGGTCGGCAATGCGGTGAAGTTCACAGAAAAGGGCGAAGTTACCGTGAATGTCGCCGCGCAACCAAGCAACACAGCACTCTGCCAGCTACACTTTGTTGTCCGCGACACAGGCATGGGCATCCCGCCGGAGCAGATGGATACGCTCTTTCAGTCCTTCAGCCAAGCCGATCCAACCATTAGCCGCCGCTTCGGCGGGACTGGTCTTGGGCTAGTGATCAGCAAACGGCTGGCCGAGGCAATGGGAGGCACGATGTGGGTAGAGAGTACTGTGGGTCAGGGTTCGGCCTTTTATTTTACGATCCAAGCGACCGTGGAATCTGCTAGTCATGCGGAGGGGAGCGACTATCCACGTTATGGAAGCCTTGATCTGGGCAGATTACATGGGAAGCGGATCTTGTTGCTGACCCAACATGAAACAATGTACAGGTTGATCGAGCAACATCTGCAAGCCTGGTCGATTACCCTCACCGCCCTAGCCACCTTCACGGCTGGGCATGAAGTCGTTGCGTCACGGCTGACGCAGCATGAGTTTGACGCCGTTATCGTGGATTACGCCATCAATTCAGAGGTTAAAGAAGAGCTGATGTGCCATCTAGCAGAGCATGTGACTGACCTACCCGTTGTAGTCCTTACGCTGCTCGGTGAACACTTGCCGAGAAAGCAGCGACGCGAACACTTGGCAGTGGTAACCAAGCCCGTACACGCTTCGCAATTGCATGATGCGCTTGTGAACGTGATCTATGGCAAGTTTATGGAAGGGCTGCAATCGGCGAGCAGACCGCAAAAACAGATCGAGCAGATGGCGGAGCAGCCACTACGCATTCTCGTGGCGGAAGATAATCTCGTCAACCAGCGGGTTGCCCTTGGTTTCTTGTCCAAACATGGCTATCGTGCCGATGTCGCCGCCAATGGGCTCGAGGTGCTGACGGCGCTCAAACGACAATATTATGATCTGATCCTGATGGATATCAACATGCCGGAAATGGATGGCATGACGGCAACAAAACTACTTCGAGCCGACGCTGACGGCACGCAACCCTACATCATCGCCATGACGGCCAACGCCATGTATGAAGACCGCAAGCGTTGCTTAGACGCTGGAATGAATGACTACATCAGCAAACCACTGCGCATTGGCGAGCTATCCGCGGCGTTGCAACGGACGCAAGTTTGGACAAAATCAAAGAGCAATGAACTCCTGGCGATCGCGGCCGACACGCAGGATCTGCTAGAAAGCAAGGCGCAGGCAACCGATCGACCAGTCGACCCAGATGCCCTGCAGGAATTTGTCGAAGTGCTGGGGGATGACGGTGAGGCAATGGTCACCGAATTGATGCGGCTCTATCTAGAAAGCGGGCCAGTGCTAATGGCAGAATTTAAACAAGGCATGAAAACGCAAACCATGAACGACATTCAGCACGCGGTTCACACGCTCTCGTCTAGCTCTGCACAGATTGGCGCACGACGGCTCGGGGCATTGGCGGTAGAATTGGATGACCTTTGTCGACGCAATGAATTGCCGATGATCATGAGCAAAGCAGATGCGTTTGTGGCGGAATATGAACGGGTCATGCGCTATTTTCGCCATGAATATCAAGAGCGAACCATCGCTGTGGCGCAAGAATCGTTTCCAGTATGATCCTTGACCATGCATAGAGGGGATGACGCGCTTGTGTCGTTGGTGCGTTTTGGGCTCCATCCATGACAATCAAGCGTATATGTAGAGGTAAACTTGTGAATGATCTTCGGAACTCTATCCGAATGAACGGCAAGTGGTTACTCACTGTAGTGTTCACTGTAGTGTTCGCATTGCTATACTTGGGCTGGGTCAACGCGCAATGGTTCCCCTTCTCCCAATGGCCCTTGGGAGAAGGGGACAATGCACAGCAACTTCCAGCGATACTGTTACCTCCACAGCTGGTCTTGCTATCCGGCTATCTGCTTAGCGTCATCCTTTGTGTGATCTTAGGGAGCATCATCCTAGGTCAAAAGCGACGAGTGAATCGCTCTTTGTTTCAGGAGGAACAATACCAAGCGATCCTAGAGCACGCGAATGATGGCATGTTGATCACGCGGCAGGGAGTGGTGTGTTATGCCAATGCGAAGGGGCCGAACTTGTCGGTTATTCTGCAGACGAGATGATCGGTATGCACGCCGATCGGTTTATTGCCCCAGACCAGTTGGCCTATATGCGCGATTTGCGCCGACGGCGAGCATTGGGGGAAAGCATCTCTGAACATTTTGTACTTGCTATTTGTCATGTGACAGGCAAGCGCATTGAGGTTGAACTCAATACAGCAGATATTCACTTTCAAGGCCAACCGGCATCGTTAGCCACTATACGTGACATGACAGAACACAAAGAATTGGAAAGCCAGTTGCGTGCTACATCCGATTTTTTAACGGCAGTCATCGATGCGGTGCCGGTGCCGCTCGTTGTCAAGGATCAGGAACAACGCTATCTCCTTGTGAATCGCGCCTTTTGCCAGAGTCATGGCGTGTCGGAAGAAGCGGTGATTGGTAACTATGATCCAGATATCTGGTCGCCAGAGGTGGCAAACTTCATTCGTCTGCGTGGTGAGCAGAACTTGGCCGATGGCACGGATCGCACCGATGATTCAGCATGCTCTTTCCCGATGGGACATTGCACCATGTGTGGGCTTACTCCAAAATTGCCCAAATGTCCGACGGCAGACAGGTGTTGGTTGGCAGCAGTGTTGACATTACGCAACTGAAAACGATGGAGCAACAGTTACGCAAGCGTACTGACTTTTTGACACAGGTGATGAATGCATTGCCTTTTCCTGTTTTTGTCAAAAACAGTGAGCTGCGTTATATCATGGTCAATGAAGAGTTTTGCCGCTTTATGGATCTACCGGCAGAGCAGGTTATCGGGAAACGTGCACACGACATATTACCAACCGCAGCCGCAGATTATGTCAGCAAACTAGACATCGAACTCTTGGCTAACTACGGCGAGTGGGCCGGCGAACTAGCTGTCCCACTCGCGCCTGACGAACATGACTATATTTGGGAGCGGCTGAAAGTATCACAGCTCCAAAATGGAGAAGTGGTGTTGATCGGCAGCATGGTCGACATTGCCGAGCGCAAACGGCTGGAAGACGAACTACGCAATACAACTAATTTTTTGACAGAGGTGGTCAACGGGGTGCCGATACCTTTTTTTGTCAAAAATCGCCAACATCGGTTTATTCTTGTCAATCAAGAATTCTGTCAGCTCATTTCAGAGACATCCGAAATGAGCATTGGCAAACGTGCCCATAATCTACTACCAGCAGAGGACGCGGCGCATCTTGAAGCCGCAGAAGCCACTCTGTTTGCCCGGGGGGGCGAGCAACGGACAGAATATACCCTCGATCCACCGTCCAAACCACGACTCCATTTCATCGATATCAAGAAAGTCAGCCGCTTGCCCAATGGCGAAGAGATCATCATCGTTGCTACCCTTGACATTACCGAGCGCAAAGCAATCGAGGAACATCTTCGCGAAGCAAAAGAGGCCGCCGAACAGGCGAACCAAGCCAAGAGCACCTTCCTCTCTAATATGACCTATGAGTTGCGCACGCCCATGAATGGTGTGCGACGGTTTCTTCTTGTAACTGCGATGCAGCGTACGACCAACTACACTTTGCCGTGCGCGATACGGGCATGGGCATCCTGCCCGAGCGTGTCGACAATTTGTTCCAATCCTTCCGCCAGTTGGATGCTTCGATTACGCGCCGCTTTGGCGGCACAGGCTTGGGGTTGGCGATCAGCAAACGGCTATCTGAGGTCATGGGCGGGACGATGTGGGTGGAGAGTACGGTTGACCAGGGCACCACTTTCTATTTTACGATTCGCACGCGTGCAGAGCAGACAGCCCGCCCTCTGACTCTCGGCGCGTTATCAATCCCAATGGATGCGCAAGCTGCCGCAATGGATGCTCAAGTTGCCGAACTATCTAGTGGTATGGATTTGGGGCGGCTCAGTGACAAACAGATCTTGCTTTTGACAGACAATGCTACCATGCGCAGGCTCGTCGAGCAGCATCTACATTCGTGGAGTGTAACCCTTTCCCCCCAAACAAGCTTGCCGGCCGCAGACGAGGCGGAGTCGTTGACACAGGTTGATGCGCTGATCATCGATTGGGCAATGGCGCAAACAATACAATCCAAACTTCTCCCACTGTTGCAAGAAAAATATACAGAATTGCCAGTGGTGATCTTAACGATGCTCGGCGAACACTTACCGGAGCTCCAATGGGGTGAACGGATGGCAACAGTAACCAAACCCATCCATAGGTCGCAACTGCACGATGCGCTCGTCTCTGTGATCTATGGCAAGCTCGTACAGCTGCGTGCCCCCGGCATTCCACACCCATCGACCGATTTTGTTGCCAGCCACCCGCTACGCATTCTATTGGCCGAAGACAATCTGGTTAACCAACGGGTTGCCCTTGGCTTCTTATCCAAATATGGCTACCGCGCCGATGTCGCCGCCAATGGCATCGAAGTCCTAGAGGCGGTTGAACGACAATTCTATGAGATGATCCTCATGGATATAAAGCAGAATTTGCGCAAGGCTTACAAGCACAGGCGATTGTTGCCATCCAACATGCTGTTCATACCTTGCGCTCTAGTTCCGCCCAACTGGGCGCACAGCGCTTTGCGGCATTGGCCGCCGAGTTGGAGGCGGTATGTTTACAGAACGACCTGCCTGCCATCGTGGCCAAAGCGGAGGCTTTTGCTATGGAAAATGAACGAGTCATGCGCTATTTCCGTGCGGTATATGGCCAACGCACCGCTATCACGCAAGATTCACCACAAGTACATACCTCGTAAAAGATTTGTAACTCCTAAGCCACCCCTACCCAACGCTCCCCCGCGAGCACTTACCATTACCCATAAGTTTACGTGCGAAGCAGCGTTCCGGGGGCGGCCCAGAGAAACGCTGGGTGACGAAATTACGTGTGGGCCGTCCCCGGAACGCTTGCCACCTCTGGTACACGCCGCTGTGGGTAACGGTAAGCCCGCGAGCAGGGGAGGAGCCGGTTTATCTGCATCCTACGCCAACATCAACTCCAACCTCCCCGATGTCGGGGAGGGCTGGGTGGGGTTGGTAGTTCGACAACGTTACATTTCATAAAATGGACAGGATTCACAAGATACACAAGATTTTTCCGCTGCTGTAGGAATCCTGTAAATTCTGTTAATCTTGTCTAATGTAACGTTGTCGTAGTAGTTACGGTCACTTCAAATATTGATCAAAAAAGGCCACCGAACGTGCCATCACCGTGCCGAAGTTGACCGAGAGATTGTGGTTGTCACCGGGATACTCATAATATTCAACAACACCGCCGACCGAGACGATCTGGGCGTTGAGGATCTGCGAGTATTCGAGTGGCACTTCCTCATCTGCCGTACCATGATGGAGTTGCAAGGGGCCAGAGATTTCGCTGACATAGGAATTGGGTGAGATTGCGGCCCACGCCGCCGGGTTCTCATCCGGCTCGCCAAAGCGGTCGATCATCTCCTGGCGCCAGCGCCGCCGTTGCACTGTTGTTGGATCGGATGGCGGCGCTTCGGGTGTGGCATCGGGGTTGCGTTGACGATAGAGCATGTCGTAGGGGGCGACAACTCCAGCCCAAATTACCCCGACCTTGATATCTTTCGTTGTCACCATCGCGCGCAACGTGAGCAATCCCCCCATCGAATGGCCCCACATGCCTATCCGCTTCGGGTCAGCATCGGCATAGCGCTTCATGGTGGCAACGGCATTGAGCACATCGATTGTATAGGCCGGATCGCCGCGACTGCTCGTCGGTTCGCCTTCGGAAAAGCCGTGACCGCGATAGTCGGAGCGGAAGACGATGTAGCCGTTGCGCGCAAAGCCGTCCACATAGGCGACATAGCGCTCGGTGGTGCGATAAATTTCGGGCGGGATGTAACCATGATTGAAGATGATCACCGGCCAACCGGTCACCGGTTTGGGGCCGGTTGGCACCGTCAACAGCGCGTAAATCTTCAACCCTTCGGAGCGATAAGAGGCGAGGTAGCGGTTGTAGTTAACGCCGGGTGCCAATACTTCTTCGATCACGACATCGCTGCCTGGATATTCCTGTTGCCGCATATACTCGACCATCAGCGGGTACATCTCATCGAGTTCAAGATCAAGGGTGGGTGGCGTTACTAGCGGAACTGGTGTCGCGCTTGGTGTGGGTGAGGGACCAGCTGTCGCTGTACGTGTGGCAGTTGCCGTAGCCGCAAGGGTTGTAGCACCCCCCGTTGGAATGCAAAGCTTCCAGCCCACGACGAGCACCCCAGGGTTATTGATCGTCGCATAAGTGCGATCGGTGGCGGCTTTGGCATTGGTTGCCGCGACAATTGCCTGGTAGGTCAGTTGGCTGCCTGATTGTCGGGCAGCAATCGCCGACAGTGTATCACCCGGCTGCACGATGACGTCGGCGGCACAGGTGACAGCGCTTTGGGCATGAAGTTGCCTGCCCAATAGGCCGAAGAGCATCAAACAGCAGAGCCCTCTCAGCAAACTTAACCAATACATACGATTCATTCAGTTCCTCCCCAAATAGACAAGCCGTATCGGCAAACCGGAACGAGTTGTTACTATATCATCATCTGAAGCTTTGGGCCATCGTTGCACTGACCTGTAAAGTGTAAACGGTGAACTGTGCGGTATGCATGCATAACGATACACCTTACAAACCGGCCACGAACAGCGGCGCAATCTGGCAGGCAGAAGAGTACAGACCCTATCCCGTTGACCAGTGTCGTTGATGCAGAGGCCCTGTATGGTATGGGTACAAAGTTGTTCCCAACCACACAATGGAGGTCTTATGATGAAACGTGTACAAATTAAAGGTCTGAAGCGCACCGTGGCAGAGGTCGTCGCAGAAATTGAACAGAAAGAATGGTGGCGTGCCGTTTGTGTACGCGACATCATGAGCAGTCCCGTCATCTGTGTCGATAGCCTCACCAAGGTAACCGACGCCCAAACGTTGATGAAAGAGCAGCAGATTCGCCGCCTCCCGGTGATCGATGACGGCAAGCTCGTGGGCATTCTAACCCAGGGCGATATCCGTGGCGCACTTCCCTCGGAGGTAACAACGCTCAATCAGACCGAGTTGGACTATCTGAGTAAGCAACTGAAGGTTGACCGAGTGATGGCTCGGGAGGTGATTATCGCCACCGAAGCGATGACCTTAGGTGATGCTGCCCGCTTATTGGTGCAATACAAGATCGGCGGCTTACCGGTGATCACCGACGACAAGGTGGTGGGCATGGTGACCGAATCGGATATCTTTGGCGTGGTCGTGGCGATGTTTGACAAGCTCGACCAGATCTAATGACTCAACTTGCCGATTCGTTGGCCTTCTGGCAAAATCAGACAATCAGTTCCCTACCACTAATAGAACTTGGCGTAAATAAATCAATCGTGAGAGAGTAGGACAGTGAAACAGTTAGACAGTGACTGTCTTACCGTCCTACCGTCCTACCGTCTCACTGCACTATTGGCTCACTTAGGCCGCTGTGTACTAGTGCAGTGTCAGGTAAATCATGCTAGAGTAGAACCCCACCCCTCCCCGACATCCTTAGTCTTATAGGGGAGGGAGCCGCTTTCTCCCCTTCCTTGCTCGCGGGGAAGGGGCCGGGGGACGGAGTGGGAACGCCCTTTCCTAGGTCACGCTTGCAGCGTGACAAAGCGGGGAAAACGCGTATTCCCCATGCAATCGTCGTCAATGCGAGCTTTGTCACATTGCAAATGTGATCTACGTCTAAACCATCAAAACTTGGCTGACGGTGTATTAGGAAATCCCGGCGTAAATAATGCCACCGTTATTTTCCTGCTTTCCCCAGTGGTCGATGGCTTGATTGACTGCCGTGTATTTATGCCTAACTTTACTAGAGCCAACAAGCTTCCCAACGAATCGGACATCTCAGTGCAAAAACAACCACGGGAATCGGCCATCCTACTCCTACTCTGTACCATTGCCGCGATTACATTTGCCATTTATAAGCCTTGGAACCAGTGGTCACTTCCCGCCCTTGCGCAAAGCGACCCCGGCCCCGTCGTGATCACCCACCATGAGACAATCCCCAATCCGGTCTATGGCTCAACAGAGCGGGTAACAGAGACGTGTAAGGAGGTGACAACACCTTGTGCCTGGGAAGCCCCAACCACCTGGCATACCGGTCTTCTCCCCACGGCCGACAGCAAAGTCATCATCGACGGGAATGTGCAGATCAACGATGAGAGCGCCATTGCCCAATCGATTGGCATCTACTCCGGCGGAACGCTCACGTTCAATGCGCTGGCCACCACGCAGCTACAGAGTGGGGAGATTGTGATCTTTGCCGGTGGACAATTGGTGGCTGGCACCGCGGCCCAGCCAACGGACGCGTCTGTTACCACAACAATCCTGGTGCGCGACCTTCCTTTTGGCGACGACCCAAAGCAACATCTACGTGGACTCGTCGTGGTTGATGGCACCTTGACGGTCCACGGGCACCCCATTAGTAAGCCATTTATCCGCACCGCAATCTCGCCGAGTCCGGACAGTACGACTATTACGCTTGTTCAATCAGCTACCGCAGCCGGCTGGCGCGTTGGTGATAGCGTCGTGCTGCCCAAATCAAGTCAATGTGCGATTGCCAGCACCCAGGGCAGTTGTCCCGACGAAACTGAAGATCGGACGATTACAGCGCTTTCGTCTGATGGTCGGAGCGTCACCCTTAATGAGCCGCTGGCTTTTGATCACCCCGGTGCCTATGACCATGCCGGTACGCTTGACTTTCTACCACACCTGCTCAATACGCGTCGCAATGTCATCATCCGCTCCGAAAATCCAGCAGGCGTGCGCGGTCATCTCTTATTCCATGGTCGTGCCGATATCGATCTACGGTATGCGCAATTAGAAGATCTAGGGCGTACCAATATTCAAGATCTCGGCGATAACAACCAAAAAGGACGGTATCCCCTCCACGCACACCATCTAATTGGTCCAGTTATTACACCAGCCAATGGCTATCAATTTACCTTGGTTGGGAATGTGGTCGATTTTGGATTGACAAACGTGGCGCAGAACCGCAAGTGGGGCATTGCCATCCACGACAGCCACTATGGTTTGATCGCGGATAACATCGTTGACCACGCATCGGGTGCCGGCATCGTTACAGAAGACGGTTCAGAGACAGGCAATCAGATCGTTGGTAATTTTGTGGTGCGCGTCGTTGGCGGCAATAACGAGCGCACCGAAGATCGCGATCCGGGGGACAATAGTAAATTGGGACGGGCCGGCGTCGCGTATTGGTTCAATGGTGGTGGCGGCAATGTGATTGCCGAGAATGTCGCCGCCGCCGTGGCTGAATGCACCAACTGCTATGGCTTCAAATTCGACAATGTTTACAACGGCGCTGTAATGATTCCATCCACCCAAGGGGCCGATCCACACGATGGCAGCGGGACAATGATGGATCCGTACACCATCGGCTTGACAGATTTTCGCCGCAATGAGGCCTATGCCGTACCAAATGGGCTGACGATCTGGTGGGTTTGCACCGAATACGAAACCCCTCGCGACGAGTGCACGAGCACCATTCAAGCGTTCCGGGTTTGGCATCATCACCGTTGGGGGTACTTTGCCTACGAGACCAACCAGATGTTGATCGACGGCTTTACCGTGCGCGGCGACGAGACCCTCTTATCCAACGAATATGAAGATGTGACTGGTCTCTTCTTGGTCGATTATTTCCAAAGGCGAACAATCATCCGCAATGCCGATATCCAAGGCATCGCCACGGCAATTGATGCGCCGGTCCACCGCGATGTACGGGGCAGCAGTGGCCGTGCAGTCGGCATCACACGCATCGAAAATAGCCTATTGATTGCCGGCACGGGAATCTTCATCACCTCGCCCTCAACAACCAATGGCGCCGACGATTTAGCGCCCCAAAGTACAATCATCCAAAATGTACAATTTGGTCATCCCCTCACCCGTCCTGGTGCCGATATTGTGATCACTGGAGACGGTGCTGCGAGCGCAACATCTAATAATCCGGATCTGCGCAACGATGTCTGGATCATTAACTACAATCACGCTGCCGGTGGAACAGGTGAGAATCTCTATATGGTGCCCACGTATCAAGATGTAGGCCGGTGCGAGGCTGACCTGGGCGACTGCACACTTGAGATTAGCATGGACTATGCGAATATCACAGGAGGCAGAATCTATCCGTTAGCAGCTGGTGCGATACCTTCGCCGACCTCATCGCCACTCCCCACCGCCACACCTCTACCAGGGATGAACCAACAGATCTATTTACCGCTGATTGCACAGTGAAATTCAACTTGTGTTATCACCAATCCTGCCCCAGCCAGCGCACCTGGATCTCCTTATCACCTAGACCCTGTGCGGTGAGGACGATCTCCTCATCAGGCATCAGATCAAGCAGGTTGTCACTCCATCGCACGCCATCACCCCCATCAAGCCACATGCCCTTGACCGGGCGCACTGTCGATAGGCGGATCTCTTCGCCGCTGCGGGTCAGTGTAAGCGCGGAATCAGCCAGCGGTAAATATTTCAGTGGTTCTGGCCAGAGTGCATTTCGGCTGATCACGACCCCATCCACCAGCAGCTGCGCACCAAGCACGACGGTCTCCGGCACATCATAGGTGAAAGGGGCTAGGCTCGTCGCCTGATGCGGCACGATTTGCAAAATCCGCTCAATACGCGCCAGCCTTTCCCCGTCGAGGGTCCACATATCGATATGAATGGTGGCGGTTACCGGCGCGGCCAACTGACTGACCACCCATAGATCGGCCCCGTTTGCGCGCTTTGCCAACTCAACCACCAACGGGGCCAATGCGCGCTTGACGGCATAGTAGGCCGCTTTGGGGCGCAGCGCATAGTCGACCAGCGCCCAACTGGTGACTGGCCAGCAATCGTTGAGTTGCCAGATTAGTGCGCCGGCCATGGCATAGTGACCGGGGCCGCCAAAGTTGCGCCGCCAACCGCGGATTGCAGCGGCCATCGCTTCGGCCTGGATCAGTTGGGTGGCATAGATCATCCCATCGAGATCGGCAGGCGTGCGCAAATTGTCGGCGAGATAGGCGGCGATGCGGCGTACACCCCCTTCGGCTTTGTTGTGGTGCTCCAAGGTACGGCTGGCCGGGAAGCGTTCCTCTGGTGGGGCAAAGGCATCGATGGTGGCGCGGTGGGGGTACGCCTGCATACCAAATTCGCTGACAAAGCGTGCACCATAGCTGGCGTACTCTTGATAGGGGGCCATGCGTCCATGCCAGATATCCCAGGTGTGACGGTCGCCCTGCGTGGGGTCGCTTGGGTTGTCACCCAGATAGGGGCTACCGGGCCAATAGGGGCGGGTTGGATCAAGGGCGGCGCAAACTTCCGGTAGTACCCCTTCATAGATCGCCCGCGCGGGGAAAGCGCTGTTGGCCAGATCGGTTGTTACCGTAGGGTCATAGGCTTTGATCGAGTGGGCCAACTGATAATCCTCGTTGTTGCCACACCAGATCACCAGCGAGGGGTGGTTGCGTAGCCGCTGTACATTGGCCTCAGCTTCGGCGCGCACGCTGGTTTGGAACCAATCCGGTGCGGGGTAGAGACCACAGGCAAAGAGAAAGTCCTGCCAGACGAGCAACCCCAATTCGTCGCAGATATCGTAGAAGCAATCCTCTTCGTAGATCCCCCCACCCCAAACGCGAATCATCGCCATGTTGGCGTCGGCGGCCATTTGGAGGAGCGTGCGATATTTTTCTTCGGAAATGCGCGGGGTAAAGGAATCGGCAGGGATCCAATTCGCCCCGCCACAGAAGATCGGCCTGTTGTTGATGGCGAAATAGAAGGTACTGCCCGCTGCGTCGGCAAGCGGTTCTTGCACTAGCGCCAGCCGACGCAGGCCAATGCGGATCGCACGTTGGTCGAGTTGCGCGTCATCCGCCACCAGCGCCGCCTCGACGCGATAGAGGGGCTGTAGCCCATGACCGGCGGGCCACCAAAGGGCAGGTTGACGGATAATAAAGGTATGATCAACATGATTGGCAGTTGGCACAACAGTGGCTGTCGCAATGACCACGCCGTCCGGACCATATAAACTCAACTGCACCGCTAGCTCAGCATAGTTGCCCTCCAATGTAACCTGGATGGGGATTTTTGCCTCTTGGAGATCGGCGCTAACTTCTATAGGAGAGTGTAGATCAGCAATGCGGGTGCTGTACGCTTCCAACCGAATGGCGCGCCAAGGGCCGGCAGTCAGCAGCGTTGGCCCCCAATCCCAGCCATAGTGATATTGCGCCTTGCGCACATAGACGCGGCTGGGGTCGCCATTCCAGACGGTCATTTTGCCCTGCTCGGCTTCCAATGCCTGCCCCCGTTTCAGTGCCGAAGCGAAGTGAATGCGCAGTTCATTGGAGCCGCCCCGTAGCTGCTCTTTCACTGCCACGCGCGCCGGCACAAACATGTTCTCGCTTTGCAGGATCTGCTGACCATTGAGCCAGACGGTGGCATAGGTATCCAGCCCATCGAAACAGAGTGTTACCTCATCCTCACCCAATAGCGCCGCGGGGAGATCAAATGTACCGCGGTAGAGCCAATCACGCTCGCCAATCCACTGCACATCGAGTTCGTTCAGGCCAATAAATGGATCAGGAATGGCACCAGCAGTCAGCAGATCCTGGTGGACAGAGCCGGGGACCGTGGCGGGAAGCCAGCCGTCCGGGCTAGAAAATGCTTCAGCAAGGGGCTGGCGCGCATCGTGCGCCTTTAGTTGCCAGTTGGCGGTGAGTACAAGCTCTCGCATATCGTTCCTCTGATCTGTGTAAGGCAAAGCGCTGAATGAATTCATCATCTGAGAGTGCCATCCCCCCGTGAATCTGTCAAGCGCTGGACTGTTTTGTCACGATGAAAACGGCTTCTGGATTACTGACTCGAAGCTTCTAGCAGAATAGCATAAGCCATTTGTGCTGCAAAAGATTTCGTAAGATACACCCAATGTCACCCTCCATATCAACGATCTGACAGCAATTAGAAAACTCTTCATCGTGTCTCACCTGTTATAGTGAGGTGCAAATAAACGTTATTGCATTACAAGGAAAAGTAAGGTCTTATCGCCATGCCGCGATTGTGCTCATCTCAACCCGCCAAAGTTCGACATTCTCAATCGCATAGGAGCGCAGATCCAGGCCGCAAGCAGAAGCGCCCACCCCATCCTCAGTCCATGCGACTTTCGGTTACTATTAAGCTACTCCAACTTTTTCTCTTATGCAGTTCAGCACTGCTCATTCCAGCCAGTGGTACGCTGCAACAAGCCGCCCCCTATGTTGACCCGCAGCTTTGGCAACAGGGGAAACATGAGTTCTCGCTAATTGTCAGTGCAAATAGTACGGATACTGCGGCGGCAGCCGTTGAAGCAGTGGGTGGAGAGGTAACCAGTTATCTATGGCTCATTGATGCCGTGGCAACCACTCTATCCACCAGCAATCTTCGGCAACTGGCGGCCAACCCAACTATCACCACCATCGTCGCCAACCGCACGGTCAACAGCGCAAGTGATGGGTTGCCAACCACCGATCCCTTCATCTGGCAGGTGCGCAGCCCGGTCGCCATTGATGTTGGTGCCGATCGCCTACAGCGTGACCACCATTTAACGGGGGCAGGGGTTACCATTGCGCTGGTCGACAGCGGTGTCACCTTTGATACCAATATTCAAACAGTGCTGGGCGAGGCCGTGGCACAACGGTTCCTCGGGCAAGTCGATTTTGTTGCCAATGGCCAGTGCCTGCAAGGGGGGACACAACAGACACAGCAACCGGGCTTTTGTCAGAGCAATTGGCGCGACAGCGAAGATGATTTTGGCCACGGGACCCATATTGCCAGCACAATCCTCAATCGCTTTGCCGATGCTGCAACCGGTGCCTATTTGGGGATCGCACCCGACGCCCAGCTCTTAAGTGTTCGTGTACTAGGTGCAGATGGCAGCGGTACCTATGCCGATGTGGTAGAAGGGATTCAATATGTGGTGGCACAGCGGAGCGCTTTGGGGATTCGAGTGCTTAATCTCAGCTTGGTGGCACCGGCAACCTTACCCTATTTTGTCGACCCAGTAAATCGCGCCGCGGAGGCTGCTTGGGCAAGTGGCATCGTCGTGGTAGCGGCCGCCGGCAACAAAGGCGGTACGGCACAGAGCATCACCACGCCGGGCAATGATCCTTATGTGATTACCGTTGGCGCATTAGATACCCATGAGACCCCAGGCGTTTGGGGTGATGATACCATTCCTTACTGGTCATCAAGCGGCCCCACATTGGATGGTTTTGTCAAGCCGGATCTGGTGGCACCGGGGGTAGATGTCATTGGTTTTCTCAACAATCGCGTGGCCGCAACCATGCAGAGCGCACAGTTGGCGCTGGTTCACCCTGATTACACGCCCGACCGGCTGCTCTTTCCCCTCAGCGGCACGAGCATGGCGACGGGGATCACCAGCGGTGTCGTGGCACTTGTCCTACAGGCGAACCCCACGCTAACACCGGATCAGATCAAATATCGGCTGCTGGCGACCAGCCGCCCTAGTGTCGACGCGGATGGCCAATGGATCTACAGCGTCCTGCGCCAGGGCAGCGGTCGCCTTTGGGCACCGGATGCGGCGCTCGATACGGCTGTCCCATTGTTGGCGGCCAATCAAGGGTTGAACTTGCCACGGGAGTTGGCCCAACCGGCCGCCACCACGCCCCCCACATCGAGTAATCCCGCCATTCCAGGGCCGGCAGCGATGGACAGCGACAACGATGGCGTCCCCGATTTTCTTGACAGCGACAGCGATAATGATGGCGTCAGCGATTTACAGGAATCTGGCCTTGCAGCAGCCGATGTCGCTACGCTCGATCGGGACGGCAATGGGCGGATTGACAGTTCTATTGCCGTTGGCACCAATGGACTGGCTGATCGCCTGGAGACTACCGTCGACTCTGGTCAACTGGCGCGTCCCGTGGTCGATAGCGATGTCAACGGTCTGCCCGATTTTCGCGATCCATCCGTACACTTTGAAGGGCCAGTGGAACGGGCATTAAGCCAAAATGGAGCCTATTATCTCTACTATGTCCACGATGCCAACCAGAACGCAGTAATCACTTTGGGCGCATCGGCTGTCACCGATCTGACCTGGGTTGCCTATGAGACATTGGCAAACGGTCAAATTGCTTTTGCCGACAACGAGTTGCAATTGGCAGCCGAAGCGATCTATGGGGGGCAGCGGCTCTGGGGCGGCCAACGGCTCTGGGGCGGCGAGTTGATTTGGGGGGGGCAGCGGCTCTGGGGCGGCGAATTACTCTTTGGTGGGCAGCGACTGTGGGGCGGCCAACGACTCTGGGGCGGCGGGTTGGGGGATGATCCAAACGCGGCCTTTCCGCCACCGGTCGGCAACAGTGCGAAAGGGCAATAAGGGATGATTGCGATCAAACGCCCGAGCTACTATCAACGCTATCTCTTGCTTGTCGCCCTGGCTGGTCTGTTGCTGCTGGGCAAAAGTCTCCTTGCGCTCACGGTGCGCCAGCCCGATCTGCGCTTGGGCTTGCTCTTGGGCATGGTGATCGCTTCTGCGTTTGCCACCACATCAACCAGAGTCAAAAATACGGGAATTACCTATGCCACGAGCGCCGCGATCAGCTTGGCTGCCGCCGCGCTGTGGAGTATTGATGCGGCGATTCTCTTGATGACAGTTGATACCCTGTGCATTTGGCTGCTCAAGCCGACCGATGAGACTATCTGGAAGAAGAAGTGGTCACAGCTCGCCTTTAATCTGGGCATGCTCAACCTGGCCATGTGGGCCGGCGGTACGCTCTTGCTCTTCCTGCTCGGCTATCTCAGCGATCTGGCGTGGCCGTGGCAACTGTTGGCATGGGTGGCCGCGGCCTTTGTCTATGCAGAGGTAAATTTGTGGCTGCTACTGATCATCGTACGCTTGCAAAATGGGCCGGCAGTTGATCTGCGCCAGATGTGGCGTTCGGAACGGTGGGCTACGCAGATCGATGTGTTGGTCTTGAGTATCGGTGGATCCTCGCTCACCTTTGCCACCGAACGCTTCGGTGCACTGGGGACCGTGGTCTTCTTTCTTCCGATCCTCCTTTCGGCCTATGCGTTTCATCTCTACGTACGCGAGATGCAGGCCCACATGAATAATTTGGAAACCATTGTTGCCAGGCGTACGCAAGAGTTGGCCCATCACGCTGAACTGCTGACCAAGCTAAATCGCGAAAAAGATTCGTTTCTCGCCGTACTCACCCATGATATGGTGACGCCCCTCACGGCGATGCAAATGGCGACGGACCTGCTGCAGAACAATCCCCACCTGGCCCTGGAAAACCCAGAACTACTACCGTTGATTCAGCGCAATCAGCAGACGCTTTTTCAAATCACACAAAATATTCTCGACATCTCCAAGTTACAAGCCAACGCCAACATCACCATTACGAAAGAGATCTATGATCTCACCGAACAGATCGAAGAGATCGTCAACCAGATGCGGCTAACCGCCCAAACCAAGGCGATTGACTTTGTCTGGGAAACGAGCGCTGCCCCCCTCCTCGTCTATGCCGATCCGCTACAGCTAGAGCGGATCATCTTCAATCTGCTCTCGAACGCGATTAAATATTCCTTTAAAGGCAGCACCGTCACGGTCCATGCCAGGCGCACCCAAGAGGCCGTGCTGATTGAAGTGGCCGACCAAGGCTATGGCATCTCACCCGAAGATCTCACGCAGATCTTTGATCGCTTCTACCGGGTGGGGGAGCACAAAGGCAAAGCCGTCGGCACCGGTTTAGGTCTGGCCATTGTCAAAGTGCTGGCCGAAGCCCATGGTGGAACGGTGACCGTGAGCAGCACACCCGGCGTAGGCAGTATCTTTACGGTCGCCCTGCCAACGCCAGAATTTGGATAAATTATAACGACCACTACCCCGGTAATTTGACAAGATTTGCAGAATTAACAGGATTGAAACAATGAAAAAATCTTGTAAATCTTGTGAATCCTGTCCACCGACTGTAATTTACCGCTCTCGTAGTAGTTGCCCATCAGCCGCAATCACAGCCATAGGACACAATTTTGATGCAGGAGAAGAGACTTTTAATTGTCGACGACGATATCGACCTCTGCCGCATGATCAAACATACCTTTGATGCGGAGGGCATGCAGGTCTTTACCGCAAACGATGGACGGGAAGGGATCCAGGCCTTTTTTCAACATCGCCCCGATCTTGTTCTACTAGATATCCGTATGCCCGAAATGGATGGCTGGGAGCTCTGCCGGCAGATTCGCCTAATGAGCGATACCCCAGTTATTATGTTGACAACGCTTGACGAAGATCAGGAGATTATCCGTGGTCTGCAAATTGGCGCAGATGATTTTGTGACGAAACCCTTTTCGCGCGAGGTTTTGCTGGCGCGCGTGCAGGCCGTCTTTCGCCGTACGGCCATACAACCCCAACCGACCAGTACAGCGGCTTATCATGACGGCTACTTAATGGTTGACCTAGCCCGCCATGAAGTTTGGCGTGAAGGCGAGTTGGTGCGGCTTTCGGCGACCGAATTTCGCTTGTTACACTACATGCTTAAACATGCCGGCCGCGTGCTAACTCACCGTTCTATCTTGAACAATGTGTGGGGCAACGATTGCAACAATCCCGAGTATGTCCATGTCTATCTGTGGCATTTGCGCAAAAAGCTGGAGAAAGATCCGCGCAGCCCTAACTATCTCGTCACGGAACATGGCTTTGGCTATCGCTTTGTCTCGCATATGCGCGAAACTGTTCATTAGTCAAGGATCGATACAACTCCATCGGCGCTTTTAGAAATTTTAAGAAATTTCTTTAGCCCCGCTTTAGAAACGCTTGCTATGCTAAGGGCAACCGCTCTGTAACCACAGGATCGGTTGTCACGAAGAAACTATCCAAAAATTTTCTGTTCCCGTTGGGCACAGCCAAAATTTGGGATGGCGACGAAATGCAAGCCACCAAAGCGCAGATGGAGATAACGATGATTTGTTCGGCATATACCCGGTTGAAAGCAGAGATCCAACCAGCAAGCTTAGGTAGCGCAAAATCGGTCAATACGCCAACAGGTGCAATCAATCAGCGGCCTATGCAGCCTGGTCCGATAGGTCCCCAATATTTAATCTATCAACGCTCTAAACGAAAAATCTATATGTTTAAACGTGATTTCGACGCCGGTCTTTCCGCCATCTTCTTACTACTCTTTAGCCTCTTATTTAGCAGTGGGCATGCACAAGCGGCACCGCTCCACCAAGACGGGAGCACTCCCGCACCGACCCCTGTGGTTGACCTTGCCGCTGATCCCGTAACTGACAGCGGGGCGGCAACCGACGCTGACACCAACCAACTCTTTCTACCGTTGATTAGCGCCGACGCGACCTTTGGGAGAAGCAATGAAGTAGAAAATGGTTCAACACCGGTCACCGCCACCGCGGCCGGCTCCACGCTTTACACCAAATATCGCCATTCCCAGTGGAGCAACCCCTCTGGCCATTACGCCGTGCAGATCAACGGCTGCTTTTGGCTGTTGGGCTGCTTGAGCAATGTCAAAAATGGGGCCAATGTGGCCAACAATTCCTTAACAGACTATGCCACCGCCAGCATCACCGGCTTATCACTGCTCGGTAGCGTCTCTAAAGTGGCTTGGGCGGACTTGTCACAGCCGGCCCAAGCCGGTGACTACGCCGGCTGGATGGTGGCCACCGGCAGCCTGGCCGACCTGTCGCTCTTCAACGAATCTTACCTCAGCACCTATCTCAACGGCACCCTACAGGAACGTCGTTCACTCAACTCGCTCGTCGACCTGGGGTTGGTGGGCGTCTTTGACGGCGGCCAGAATGTCGCCTTTAAGACGAGCAAGGCCTTTAACCGGGTAGAACTTTCGATTGGCGGTGGGTTTCTTGGCGTCAATCTCTTTAACAATATTAGTTTTTACTACGCCTACGCAGCCACCAAAATCGATAGCGATGGCGACGGTGTGCCCGATCTGCTCGACGTTGACGATGATAACGATGGCATTCGCGATCTGCTCGAAGGGGAGAGCGATGATGCCGATGGCGACGGCATTCCCAATCGGCTCGACTTGGATAGCGACAACGATGGCATTCCCGACCAGATCGAATTTCAACCAACGCAGGGCTATCGTTCGCCAACGGGGCGAGATAGCAATGGCAATGGGCTAGACGATGCCTATGAAGCAATCAGCACGGCCGCGGCGACAAATCTCGATAACCAAGGAGAGATCGAGCGCGCTGCACTTGAGAACCGCTTCAATCTGAAGAGTGACCGCTTCGGCCCCGTCAACGCCGGTGTGCTCAACCCGGCGACCAGCTATCCCGACAGCGATGGCGCAACAGACGGCAGCGATCCCACCACTACACCACCAACCGCCACCGGCACCAGCACACCAGTTGTACCGATGGCAACCCCCACGCCGCCCCAACCAACGGCTACAGCAACCAGTGGTCTAGCACCAACGAATACGCCACCGGCCATTGGCAACGCGATGCTTGGCGATCGCGTCTGGAATGATCGCAACGGCAATGGCGTCCAGGATATTGGGGAAGCGGGGGTTGCCGGTGCCGCCGTCCAACTTTTGCCCGGCTGTAGCGGTGAGAGCGTGCTGGCCGCCCAAAGCACCAACAGCAATGGCGACTACCGCTTTAACGCGCTACCCGCCGGCAGCTATCGCATACGCTTCACTTTGCCAACCGGCTTTGGGGCCTTTAGCCCCAAAGATGCGATCCTCGACGACGACTATGATTCCGACGTCAACCCCGACGGCACAACCGACTGCATCACCCTCGGCAACGGCCAAGAGATCTATCGAATCGACGCGGGGCTGCGCAGCGGCGTGGCACCCACGGCCACCAACACGCCCCTCCCGCCGACCGCCACCCCACAGGCCACCGGCAACGCGATTCTGGGGGACCACGTCTGGCACGATAGCAATGGCAATGGCGTCCAGGATATCGGTGAAACAGGGGCGACGGGTGTTACTGTTCAACTCTTGGCCGGCTGTAGCGGCGAGAGCGTGCTGGCCGTCAAGAGCACCAATAGCAATGGCGATTATCTCTTCACAACACTAGCCGCGGGCGCTTATCGCCTCCATGTTATATTACCGGTTGACTTTGCTGCCTTTAGCACCAAAGCCGCGATTCTCGATGGTGACTATGATAGCGACTTCAACCCCAATGGTCTATCCGACTGCATTACGCTCGGCAACGGCGAAGAGAATTACCGGGTGGATGCGGGTCTACTGTACGGCGTGGCGCAAACAGCCGGCAACCCGCTTGACCTGCCGGCACCCATCGAAACACCAGCGGCGGAGATCGCCGAAAAGGCATTCACGATCTTCTTGCCACAAGTCGAACTCTCTCATACGGCAAGGTAGCGCATTCACTCGACGCTGGAGCGTCGGAGCCCGATTCCACGCAGAGCGTAGAACGAGCAAGTTGCTGGCTAGTGCCTACGCTCCGGCGTAGGCACTGCTCACCGACGCTCCAGCGTCGAGACAACCAATACACTGCGGTCACCACCTCACCCCATGCGATTTGGTCTGAAAGCAAAAGTCCGCGTACAATGAGCCTGTACCAACAGACGCTTCTCATTCACCAATTCAATCGATTGCGGCTTTCATGCTCACTACCGTCAGCGCGGCGATCCTGCCGATTATCCTCAATGTGGCTGTTGGCTTTCTGCTCGCCAAACGGGGGTATCTCGACCAGCACTTTCTGACCCGCTTCTCCGGGGTCACCTTTCGCTTCTTTATTCCCTGCCTGCTCTTCAGCAGCATCTACCAGGCCGATATCACCCTGCTGACCCTAGCCCAATACTGGATCGGCTACTTCATCCCAATCCTGATCCTCTTTACTATCGTGGCGCTCTTTAGCAATCCCCTCTTTGCCCTCACCACTGTCTATGCGAACACCGTTATGGTCGGCATCCCGCTCATCGTACAGACGTGGGGCAACGACGGGCTGAATATTGCCGTCGCCGTCATCTCGCTCAACAGCCTGACCCTCTTCTTTGCCTATGCGCTCTTCGGCGCGCTGCGCGGCCGGAGCGGCGGTCGGGCAGTGCGCAACATCGGCAGCACGCTGACCAACCCAATCATCCTCAGCCTCGTCGCCGGGGCCTCGCTCAACCTGCTCCACGTGCCAATCTACGGCCCGCTGATCGAATCGGCGGCGCTGCCCGGTCGCGCCGCGCTGCCCGCCTCGCTGCTGATCCTGGGCGCGACCTTAGCCGGCTTTCCGCTGCGCGTCAGCGGCAAAGATCAGGCGAGGGTGCTGGTCGTCTGCCTCTGTAAGTTGCTGCTGATTCCGGCCGGGGTCCTCTTCTTTGCGGGCTCGATCCTACACCTCTCCCATGTGACCACCGGCGTCCTCGTGCTGCTGGCCGCCTGCCCCAGCGGCGTCAACGTCCTGCCTTTTGCACAAAAGAGCAACGCCGACCGCCAGATGGTCAGCGCTGCGATCTTTGTCTCGACCGTGGTCGCGGTGGTGACGTTGCCGGTGTGGGTGTGGTGGGTGCGGTAGAGGCGATCTGGAGGTGACAGTCACCCAGTTTAGCACTCGACCGTTTAGTGCCGTCCATAGCGTATCAAATCAAGAATTTCAGGAACACTACAACAGATTTGGGAAGCAACGGATTGAGCGACGGGTTGAGCGACGGATTCACTATCGCATTGAGCAACGCATTGAGCAACGCATTGAGCAACGCATTGACAAAATCGCTGTCAACTTACGATTCGGCAACTATTCAGGCACCCCCACCCAGCTTCCCCGCAAGCAAGGGAGGGAGGGAGGGAGGGAGGAGCACTTTTCTCCTCTTTGATGTCGGTGATGGGGTGTATAGTCACCAATTTCGATGATTTGCGCGGCCATGTTTCTGACATGACGGATGTCAAGGGCAAAATCCGCTCTTTCCCAAATCCGTTGTAGTGTGGGTTGCCGTTAATAACTCAGGTTTTCATTCTGAACGCAGTATAAGGGGAAAAATCCGCTCTTTCCCAAATCCGTTGTAGTGTGGGTTACCGTTAAAAACTCGGGTTTTCATTCTCAACGCAGTATAAGGGGAAAAATCTGCTCTTTCCCAAATCCGTTGTAGTGTGGGTTTTGGCCATCGTGGTGCCGGTGGGGCTGATGGGTTCGCACCCCCGACGACCGATTGGGGTAAAGGGTCGAACTCGTGTGGAGCCGCGTGCTGGGACGCAGCCAATAAAAAACGTCAGAAACAGCGTTCCCCCGAGGCGGTAAAACCGCACGCTGTCCCTGACGTGATCAGAGTATAACACGGATTGCTGGGAATCGCAACCTACGATTGCGCGACGAAATTTATGACTTTTCGCGGGCGGATTGCCTGTAAACGGGGGCAGAGCAAGCAGTTGGGCCTATATCGGCTTGCCGACCGGCAGAGGGTTAGCGCGGCGATCTTTGTGTTGACAGTGGTCGCCGTGGTGACGTTGCCGGTGTGGGTGTGGTGGGTGCGGTAGACGCGACCTGGGGGTGACTCACAGTTTAGTTGCCGTCGATAGCGTATCAAATCAAAAATTTCAGGAACACTACAACAGATTTGGGGAGCAACGGATTGAGCAACAGATTTGGGGAGCAACGGATTGACCATCGCATTGATAAAATTGCCGTCAACTTACGATTCGGCAACTATTCAGCACCCCTCCCAGCCTCCCCCGCGTGCAAGGGAGGAGCACTTTTCTCCTCTTTGATGTCGGTGATGGGGTGAATAGTCACCAATTTCGATGATTTGCGCGGCCATGTTTCTGACATGACGGATGTCAAGGGCAAAATCCGCTCTTTCCCAAATCCGTTGTAGTGTGGGTTTTGGCCATCGTGGTGCCGGTGGGGCTGATGGGTTCGCACTTAGGAGGATTCATTGGAGCAAGAAGCGATAGTGTGTGAGGCTGCGCGCCGGTGGAGCAGAGGCGGGACCAATATAAAGCCGAGGAAGCGCATCCCCTCCACGGTAGGTCGAACCAGCGCTTTGTCCTTATGAACCGTTATCCACAAACCGGCCAACCGTTCAATGATAGCATCGCGCCATCGCCACAGGCTCCCCGCATCATTGGCAAAGGGGCAAAATCATCGACATAGCGTAGGTACGCGGGGCACCCCAACCGCCGCGTCACAAAGTGGTCAAAATTGTTGAGATAGCAGTTGGCCCATGCCGCTGGCCAGAATTGATGTAACCAGACGCCGGATGGCGCTAGCCTGAATGCGCCGGAGGAGCGTGCGCTGCAATAGGTGGTGGTCGATTGAGGGGAAGAATTGGCGTAGATCGCATTGTAGCACATAGCCATAACGACCAAGCCAGCTTTGACAGGTATCCAATGCCCGGTGAGTGCCTTTGCCGACACGGTTGGCGTAGGACCCGAGTTGTCAAGCGAACCGCCACGAACCACGCGCTCCCTCTCTGCGGCAGGATCCTCCCGTCCATCTTCATCCTTATAAGGATACTTCATGTATAAACTGCTCGTCCACTCCAACACATTGCCATCTTAATTACGTTATAGCCGATGCACATTGCGTCTCACTTGCAATATACAATAGCGAAGACCCACATATGACAACAATTATTTACCTTAAATTCAATCCCAAAAAAGTCCACTAAAACTGCAAGTACCTTACCAAAGGATCGAGATAGCTTTCCACGATTAATTTTATAGAGTGCGTCATCTGACTAATGTGCCATCAAGCGCAAATGAGGGATCAGAAGCAAAAGTCGAACTTCTTGCCTCAAATTAGTCTTGGCTCGACACTAGAGAGGTTATTCGATGAATACATGAATCAACAGGCAAGGCCTAACGATAGGCTATTACCAGCATTGCCAAATTATCTTCAAGAAAGGCAGTCTAATGCATAAGCTAATACGCGCAGGCGTCATTTCGGTAGCTCTATTCATTATCATATGGGGTGGTGTAGCAGCCCAAAGTGTCACTCTCTCAACAGAAGAACAGGAGTATGTCGACGCTATCCTTGTAATTGCACAGAGTTATACGGAAGCCAGTGACTTGTTAGCAACGCAATTTACTAACCTTGGAAGCAATATCAGCCTATTGATTGACAGCGAATGGAGGATGAATACAATAATTGGTTTGGCTCTTTACAAACATGCCGCATTATCCACTTATGAATTGACTCCTCCCGCTAAATTTAAGAACATTCATGTCGTCCTCCTCACTATTGCAGACGAAGCGGTTGCGGCAGTTGACGATCTTGCCTATGGAATGGATAACATTGATACGCTATCCATGAAATCAGGCTCTACCCATGTGATAAAAGTGGGAACACTTATGTCTGAAGTCACTGGGCTCGTCCAAACATTTATTAATGAGGAAGCTAAGACAACCATTGCACCAACACAAATCCCAACTGTTGCCTTGACGCCAACCCCAATAGTAACGACAAGAAGTGAGGTAACAACAACTGACAGTAGCAACGGCATTATCAACCGCAGTGCAAACTTGCGCGGTGGTCCTGGCACAAACTACGCCATTGTCGGAAGTGCCAAGGCCGGTGACAACGTTGAGATTATCGGCCAGAATAGCGATGGGTCATGGCTCAAGGTGGCGGGTGACAAGTGGATCGCAGCCTTCTTAGTCAACCAAGGAGAAAGTTCCCTCCCAACAGTCGCCATCACACCAGCCCCAACCCAGCCCGCAGCTTCAGCACCGCCCCAGCCGGCGGCACCAGCACCAACAGCGACAGCGACAGCCATAGTTGAGCAGAAGATCACCTATTGGGGCGATGCTGACGTGCAGACCTGTGGCAATTTTGAGTGGCGCGTCTCAAACGTTCGACGCACCAAAGACACATGGTATTACGACCGGAACCAAGTAGCCCAAGGTGAGTATCTGCTGATCTATGTTGAAGTCAAGAATATTAGCGGCGGGACCGCATCGTTTTGGAGCACCCAACCGACAATGCCGGGCAAAGCGATCGCAGAGCGGGCGTCACAGTATGGCGCGTGGATGATGACCGGCGGCTTCAATACCCTCTGGAAAGATGATGTCGCGCCGGGCGAGTTTCTCACATTGGTCGGCGCGTTCGATGTCGCGCCCGATACGCATACCTATCTCTTCGGTGCGATTGAGTGCAAGCAGCTTGTTGCCATTGGGTCATGGTTTGAGTTGGAGCGTGGGGCGGTCAAGGCTGGGAATTAGCCATTCCGATTTGAGCCTTACCAGGACTTGAGTTTGGTGCCTAAGAGCCAAACTTAAGTCCGATCAAACTGCTCGGTGCCATTGTCCATAAACGTGAAAAAAAATGACTAATCAGGAGAGAATGTCTGCTGATTGGGTTGTTGGCGGCTATCGGAATTTTAAATTCCGTGCAGCTTTTATGCCACTATGCTGAGGGTTCTTCTACCGCGCCGTACACGCGGGCCGTTAGTGAAGAGTTTCAGGTGCCCATTAGTTTGACGCCCAATGGCGCTGCGGTGACCGCATCACACCACCAATCGTCCGGCCGTAAAGCGGATCGTAAATTGTCGATGGGCGGGGTCAACCTCGACCACTTTCGCATAAATCTCATCCGCGTGGTCGGCAACCTCGACTTGTTCAATTTGTAAATTCGTGAGCACGGGGGGAATCTCCACGGAATTCTCGGCGGTAAGCTGAACCCTGGCGCTCTTCTCCGACGATGCAATTACCAGCCCCGCTTGGGCGATTTCGGCCTCATCTACATGCTTGCCGTCGAGCGAGATGAAGCGGATGCGCACTGGTTGCGCAAGGGGTGTGAATAGCTCAATCTGTTCCGGCAGCTTGAGATTGTAAGTGCCTTCAATTCCTTCAATGATGTGCAATGTAACTTTCTCTTTTACACCTTTTAGTTTGACCTGCTTTTCTCCACGCATAGTGACCTTGGAATGAAGTTCGGTAAGCATTGCATCGGAGACCAAAACTTCCCCACCAACACTAAAGGATTCAATGCGAAACGCCAGATTCACCTGGCTACCGACCACGCCATATTTCGCCCGTTTTTCTGAACCGATATTGCCCAGCACAACGAGGCCGCAGTTAATGCCGATCCCCATTTCTAGTTCCGGGAAGCCCAAGCGTTTTAACCGTTGGTTGATTTCCAGTAAGTCAAGTTGCATGGCCAACCCACAGGCAACCGCGCGATCGGCATCATCCTGCCTTTCCGTGGGGGCGCCAAAGAGTACCAAGAGCCCATCGCCCATCATTTCACTAATGGTTCCATTATATTTACCAATGGTATTTGCCATTTTCTCCAAGTAGATGTTGAGAATGGAAATAACCTCTTCCGCCGAGAGCTTTTCGGAAATGCTGGTAAAGCCGCGCAGATCCGAAGTAAGGATCGTCACAAGCCGCCGTTCGCCCCCCAAGTTTAAAGATTTGGGACTATCCAGCAAATTCTCAACAACTTCATTACTCAGATAGCGTCCAAAGACCTGGCGGATCAAGTTGTTCTTTTTCCCCAACTCTTCATTCGTCTTACTGATGGCCGCTGTCCGTTCATGGACACGCTCTTCCAACGTTTTTGTATTTTCGTTGAGCCGATTGATAACCAGGCCCAAAGCCGATATACTAATCACAGCAAAGATCACCAGCATGACGGAAGCTTGGCGTAACCCGGCTTGGGTTGTGCGACTGACTTGTTCCAATGGTTGCATAATGGTCAATACGCCGCGCGCGTCACCCACTTGCCAATCGCGCTTTGGGCTGGCGGGATCACTATTGTGGCAAGCGACACAACTTTGGGTCATTGTGATTTTTTGGGCATAGCGCCACCAGCGTTCTCCATCTTCATCCGTCACAATTTGATGATAGTTGTACTCTTGGGGATTGCGATTGAAGTGCTCCAACGCACTTTCGGCAAATGGATCAGGGGGACGGTCGCTGCGCCAAGGAAAGGGGTAATGACTGTAGATTGCGTAGGTGTTCCCCTTTGAAACGGTACTCATATTTGATAAGAGTTCAATGATAAACGTCGCGGGGATAGGAATACTGGTGTCATCCAAAAAGTAATCATGCTTGATGGAAACGTTTTTAACTTTACTCACTCTGCTGGTTACCGAATCGCTATATTTTGCCCAAGTTTGCAGGATAAAGTCCGCTTGGGACTCGGAACTCACCAATGCCTGTGCTTCTAAGACTTTGGAGGACAAATTTAACATGGTGGCCAGAGCAAGACCGATGCCGAGGCAAAAAAGGATAATCAGACAAAGAATGGTTCGTTTGATGATGAAATTGACAAGCGCATTTCCCGTTACCATTGAATGCCTCCACTGATCTTCAGGGACATATCACACATGGTTCTACTGATACTTGATTTGCGCAAGATCGCTTGCGCGCTTCTTGGTATAAGGGTTTCACCTCATCCGGAACAGTTTCAATATTTCATGTATAGTTCTCGACCGTTTACGCCACGATCGACGGCAACGATTTTGAATCCTGTAGATTCTTGCATAGTGATCATGATAACACATATTCCATACTTTTACTTCAACTTATAGACTTTTGGGTGCCTTTCAGGTTGGGGGCGAATGTGAGCTACGGGCGCAGATTCAAGGAAATCGCGGATCTGCTTACACGAGCGATGAATCAGCATTTTCCCTAAATCCGCGCCCATACAAACTCTCAATGATGCTCTTCCCCCCCAAATTTCACTCGCTTTACAACCCCTATGAACGGGAGTATACTGAAAAAAGGAAGTTGCGAAGATGAGCTCCCATCTATGTACAACATTCACCGTTGTGTCCGGACGGTTCCACCAGCAAGTCCCGCTTGCGGAACGGTCTGAACCCCTACCAAATTAGCAGTTTGTATCAAACCATCTGTATGTTGGGAGAATTTTCATGAAAAATCAGCTATCACGACGTAAATTTTTGAGTCTGGCCGCCTTGACGACAGGCGGCGTGCTGTTGGCCGCCTGTGCAGCGCCTGGGGCACAACCGGCGACCGAAGGCTCGACGGCAGCACCAGATGCCGCGGCGAATACGGTACGCCTGGGCGTTTGGGCTTCCCCGGACGAAGCCACCTTTTTTGAAACCTGGGTAAAGCCCTACAAGGATGCCGGCCACGATGTCGCCGTCGAATATGTCGACTGGACCACCTATTGGACCAAGCTACCCACGCAATTCTCGGCCGGCGACGCGCCGGATGTGATGGAGATGTCCAACTTCACGCTGCAATTTGGTCCCCAAGGCGTGCTCGCCGATCTACATCCCTTCTTTGATGTCGATTCCGACCTCAAGATGGATGATTTTGTCGCCGTCCCCTTTGAAAAGTTTGACTATGAGGGCAAATTAATCAGCTTCCCCATGGGCCTCACGATTCAGTTCCTGGGCTACAACAAAAATATCTTTGACGAGGCTGGTGTGGCCTATCCAGATGACACCTGGGATTGGACCGACATGTTGGACACAGCGCTCCAGTTGACCAAGGACAAGGATGGCAATGGGCCAAACGACGCCAACTTTGATGTGACCAACGTCGTGCAGTGGGGCATCGAAATGTCGCTGGACGAAGAGAGCGGCTGGTCGCCGCTAGTCTTCCAAAATGGGGCCGAGTATTGGAAAAATGACTACACCGAACCCAACTTTACCGACCCGGCCGTTGTCGAAGCTTTTCAATTCTTGGCCGATATGATCAACAAATATAAGGTTGCCCCTTCACCGGCAGCGCAGCTAAAATTCAGCGGTAGCGCCTTCCAAGCCGGGCAGGCCGCCATGTCGCGTCAGGGCACCTATATGCTCCTGCCCTACTTGAAAAATATTACCAGCTTTGAGTGGGATGTCGTCGTCCCCCCCATGGGCAAGACGCGCGGCGTGATGGCCGATGGTATCGGTTGGTCGATGAATAGCGCCAGCAAGATCACCGATGATGCTTGGGGCTTAATCAAGTATTTCAACACCGACGGCCAAGCCTACATGGGCGAGGTAAAATTCCAGGTACCACTCCTCAAATCCGCCTTCGACTCCTTCGCTTCCCCGCCGCCAGAGCATGTCGGTAGCTTGAACGCTGAGTTCGACTACGGCCACCGCTGGCCCACCTATACCAACCAGCAGCAGGTCGACGACTTCATGGGCCAGAAGATCACCCCGATCTTCGATGGTCAAGTTGCAGCCGCCGACGCCCTAGCCGAGATCCAGGACTTCGTCGCGCCGCTGGTCAAAGGCTGATTCAGGGCTAATTCAGGGCTAATTCTGGGCTAATTCTGGGCTAATTCTGGGGCTGACCCCTGGGTTATACTAAAGTCAATTTGAGAAGCGGAGTTTTTTAGCCCCACCTAACCTCCCCCAGTTTGGGCTTACCGTTACCCATAAGTTCGCGCGTGGAGCAGCGTTCCGGGGACGGCCCAGAGAAACGCTGGTTAACGAAATTACGTGTGGGCCGTCCCCGGAACGCGAGCCACCTCTGGTACACGGCGATGTGGGTAATGGTAAGCAGTTTGGGGGAGGAACCGAGGTCAGCAACGGCGGTTTCTGTTCCCTCCCCAAGCTGGGGAGGGCTAGGGTGGGGTAAAACTCCGGCTTTCATTCTGATTCCAGCATAGCTCCAAACTTTCTCACCACGGAGAGCACCGAGGACCAAACCGAGAGAAGAGAAGCAAGTTGTGGCGGGTGAGTCAGCATGAAACCATCGGGCAATCGCGCACGTTAAAGAGCACTAAGCCTTAACCCGTTTTAACGGGTTTTGCGCCTCAGCAGCCGATTTCAATCGGCTGTACCCAAGTTCACAATTGCACATGAAACCACCCTCTGTAACTTGCCCTTTGTATAATTCTTGCCGGCCCCACGGCATATGTTGAGCCTCTTAGGAGGAGTTGATGTCCGTTACTGAAATCGTGCCTAGCGCCCCGCGCAAGGGGCTAAGCCCGCGGCGGAAAGAGGCCATTGCCTGTTACCTCTTCATCATGCCGTGGATACTGGGGTTTATCATTTTCGTCTTTGCACCGATGGTCGCCTCGGCCTTTTTAAGCCTGACCCAATTCTCGGTGATGAGTCCACCCGAGTGGATCGGGACCGCCAATTACGTGCAGATGGTTCACACACCACTCTTCTGGCAGAGTCTGAGCAACACCCTTTTTATGGTGGCGCTCGATCTGCCGTTGGGCTTGCTTGCCTCGCTCTCCGCGGCGGTATTGCTCAATCAAAAGCTGCGGGGGATCAATATCTTTCGCACGATCTTCTACCTGCCGGCGCTCATTCCTGCCATCGCCAATGTCTTGCTCTGGGTCTGGATCTTTGACAAGGATTCGGGAATTCTCAATGTCTTTCTCAAGCTAATCGGCCTGGCGCCACAGCCTTGGCTGACCGATCCACAGTGGGCCAAACCCTCGCTGATCCTGATGAATCTCTGGGGCATCGGCGGTGCCATGCTGATCTATCTGGCCGGCCTCAAGGGTATCCCCATGGAGCTCCACGAAGCGGGCAAGATCGACGGGGCCAACACCTGGCAAGCCTTCTGGAAGATTACCATCCCGCTGTTGACGCCGACGATTCTCTTTCAGTTGGTGATCGGGGTGATCTTTGAATTTCAGATCTTTACCCAGGGCTATATCCTCGGCGGTGGGCCAAACTTCTCGACCACCTTCTACGTGCTGGAGCTCTTCAACAACGCCTTCCGCTATCTCAAGATGGGCTATGCAAGCGCCATGGCGTGGGTCTTGTTTGCCATTACGTTGGTGATCACCCTGCTCGTCTTTCGATCGACCCCCTATTGGGTCTACTATGAAGCGGAGCGCCGTCGATGAGCACTTGGACGCTAAACACCCGCCCGCACCGCCGTCGGCCGGAGGTCTCCTGGCTGATCTACCTGGTCGCCATGCTCCTTTCGGTGACCTTCCTCTTCCCGCTCTTTTGGATGGCTAGCACCTCGCTCAAGACGATGGAGCAGGCCTATGCCTTTCCACCGATCTGGCTACCCCATCCGGTCATGTGGGAGAATTACGTCAAGCTCTTTACCGAGCTGCCTTTTTTCACCTTTACGATGAACAGCGTGCTGATCACGGTGCTCAACACACTAGGTGTCGTCTTTACCTCGGCCTTGGTCGCCTTTGGCTTTTCGCGGCTACGTGCCCCTGGTCGCGATTTTCTCTTCGTCGTTGTGATCAGCACGATCATGTTGCCCGCGCAGGTGATTCTTGTCCCTACCTTTATTCTCTTCAAATATCTGAAGTGGATCAACACGATCCTGCCGCTGGTGGTGCCAGCCTATTTCGGCGGCGGGGCCTTCAACATCTTCCTGCTGCGCCAGTTCTTCACGACGATTCCTTTTGAATATGATGAAGCTGCGATCATGGATGGGGCCGGCTGGTTCACCATCTTCTGGCGGATTATGCTGCCCCTCTCCAAGCCGGCGCTGGCCACGGTGGCGGTGCTCAACATCGTCGCGGTCTGGACCGATTTCTTTGGTCCGCTGATCTATCTCAATGATCTGAACAAGATGACGCTGGCCGTCGGTCTGGCTTTTCTGCGTGGGCAACACTCCACCGTGCTCACCTTGCTCATGGCCGGATCGATGTTTGCCACGCTGCCGGTGCTGATCATCTTCTTCCTGGCACAACGCTACTTTGTCGAGGGTATTCAGCTTTCGGGGTTGAAGGGGTAGTGGAGGTAGATAGGTAAATCGGTAGAACGGTAAATCAGTCATAAACCACGATGAAACGCGAGTAAACGTAGTGGAAACGCAACACGAGATGAGCATTAAAATTGAGAAACCACGGTTGAGCTACCCCATCAGCCTGGTGGTTGATGATGGGGTGCCTTGCATTAACCCCCTTTACTATTTCTATCTCCAGGTGCCGACGGAGAAGCACGAGGAGCACGAGCCCACGATTCCCTTCGATCTGGTGGAGCAGTTTGCAGAGCTGATCCAGCGCCAGGCCATGCGCGGCAAGTTCACCGTCCTGCCCTATCCGGCCGGCCTGGGCACGATTCTGGAAGGTTGGGAGGGCGGCGATCGCGCGGTCATTGCGCGCTGGCTGGATGTGGTCCGTACGGAGATTGCGCCGCACTTCGACATCACACCCGAGATCCTGACCCACACGCTGGCTCTCGATCTGCAAACCCACACGCTCATCCCCGCGGCGGCCGAACATATCTGGATGGCCGACCGCACCGAGGCCGAATTGGCGGCATATATGCGCGCGTCGGTTGACATCCTGCGGCAGGCGAACTTCGCACCGACCGGCATCACCCAACCCTGTTACTTCAACGGCGACCGTGCCGCCTATGCCAACGCCGTGCTTGCCGCGCTGCGCCCGGCCGCGGCCGACCCCGACGGGTTCGTTACCTTCTACTTTGTTGACTTCTTGGCCGAAGATCCACCGCTGCCCCCTTCGCCGGTGGTCGTGCTGGATCGCGACAAAAGCGAAGCGGTAGTCAGCATTCTATGTAACGCCAACGACTACTTCTGGAACACTCAATACCCCAATGTGACCACCGCCACCGCAGCCGCCGATCAACTAATCAGCGCCGATGGCCACTCCGGTCGCCTCGTCGATCTCTTTCGTGGCGACGCCTGGGCCGTGATGGTGACCCACTGGCAATCGCTCTATTCCAACGGGAGTCGCCAAGGGTTGGCTGGGCTGGATGAAGTGGCCACGCGCTTGACGCGCGCCTTTGGCGCGCGCCTGCTTTGGCTGACCAACAGTCAGATCGCCCGCTACCGTGCCGCCGAAGAGTCAACCCAGATCACCATAGATGGCGAGAGGGTTCAACTCGACGCAGCTTTCGCCTGTCCAGATTTCACCCTCACGCTACAATCAGCGGCCTTTGGCACTGCAAGAATGGCTGGTGTGGAAATGGTACGACAAGAAAAGCGCGCTCTGCTCGCCCAAGATGTCACAACCGATGGTAAGATGCCCCCCGCATCCTGGCGGCAGGTGAGTGATCAGATCACAATCTGTTTCGATCTCCAGCGAGGTCCCCAATCACTGCTGCTGCACAGCGGACACCGCAGCTAGGAAGAAACCCGTTGATGAGAGTTTAAGGAAAGAGGGTTCTTTGGGATCTCAGGGGGTTGACAAGTGGTTAGCGGAGGCTGAGCTTGTCGAAGCCAAAGCGGGTCAACCCCCTGAGATCCTATTGAACGGAAAATAGTCGTGTACCGTAGGCCCAGCGGGCACCCGCTGGGTGCGCAGTCGGAGCCGTTTCGGCTTCGACAAGCTCAGCCTACGCACGTGTACCAGTTTAACCTCTTAACCCGTTTAAACGGGTTTTTCGTATCAGGCATCTGTTGAAACAGGTGCTCACAACCAAGAAATCGAGAATTTCATGAACCCTGTTAGCTTACTCATCGTCGGCGTCGGCAGCCGCGGGGGCAGCTTTGCCCAATTTGCGCTCGATCACCCGGAGTTGGCCCGCGTCGTCGGTGTGGCCGAGCCGCGCCCCTTCTATCGCCAACGGGTGGCCGATCAACATGACATCGCGCCAGAGAATATGGCTGAGGATTGGCGCGAGCTAGTCACCCGACCCCGCTTTGCCGACGCGGTGATCATCGCCACCACCGACCGCGACCACGCCGAACCGGCCATCGCTTTTGCCGACGCTGGCTATGCGATGCTGCTCGAAAAACCGATGGCGACCAACCCAACCGACTGCCGGCGCATCGTCGAGGCGGTGCAGCGCAGCGGGATCATCTTTGCCGTCTTCCACGATTTTCGCTATTTCGGCTATACGCAACGGCTAAAGGCGATCATTGACTCCGGTGCGATTGGCGATGTGGTCGCGATCCAGCACTCGGAGCCGGTCGGCTTTTGGCACTATGCCCACTCCTATGTGCGCGGCAACTGGCGCAACGAAGCGACCTCCTCCTCCATGCTGCTGGCCAAATCCTGCCACGACATCGATTGGCTGCGCTACATCCTGGGACAACCCTGCGTGCAAGTTTCATCCTTCGGCTCGTTGACTCACTTTAAGCAAAGCCAAAAGCCACCGGCGGCGGGGGATGCGCTGCGCTGCCTCGACTGCGCCTATGAGCCCGACTGCCCCTATTCGGCCAAGCGCTTCTATCAAGCGCGGTTGCGGGAGGGCCGCCATAGTTGGCCTTTGAATGTCGTCACCCCGACCTTCACCGAGGAGGCGCTCCTACAGGCGCTGGCCGAAGGGCCCTATGGCCGTTGTGTCTATGAATGTGACAATGACGTGGTCGATCATCAGGTGGTAAACTTGCTCTATGCCAATGGGGCCACCGCTTCCTTCACAATGACCGGCCTCTCCGAATATGCCGACCGCCGGACGACGATCTTTGGCACGCGCGGCGAGCTGCGTGGCGATCTGAGCAAGCTGGTGCTCTATGACTTTCTCAGCGGAGAAACCACGATCATTGACACGATCCCGCCGGACGCACCGGCTGGTGGCCATTGGGATGGCGACATCAACACGCTAAAGGCCTTCATGACCGCCGTCGGCACCGGCGACACGAGCCATATTCTCTCCGGGGCCGAAGAGACGCTGGAGACCCACCTCACCGTCTTTGCCGCCGAAGAGTCGCGCCGGGAAGGGCGCACGGTGACGGTGACCCTGGCCGCGCCCTAGTAGATAAACCCCTTAAACATGGGTTGTCTATAAGGCCTTCAGAGCGTAAAGTTCAAGAAGTATGTAGAAGTAAGAAGTAGATCCACGAAGACACACAAATTTTCACGAAGAAAAACAAAATCCTTCGTGTGTCTTCGTGTAACTTCGTGGATCCCTTTTTCTAATCATACTTGCGTTTTGCCTATGAGAATTGTACCATTACAATAAATATACCAACATGGAATAGAACCGAATAGACTGTTTGAGCCATAAGCATAATCGCCAACAAGAAGCTCCCCACTTGTGGATCAAGCCCGCATCCTAGAGTTCAGGAGGTCATGGCCCATGCAGATCCGACTTGCCCATTCCCTTTTCCCGTTCATGCTGTGGCGCTTGGGATGGCCACTGCTGCTGGCAGCTTGCCTGCTGGCCTCGCTGTTGGTCCTGCGACCCGCGCAGCTACAGGCCGCCGACGCAATCGTTACCAATGCCCAGGATAGCGGCCCCGGCTCGTTACGCCAACTGATTGCCGATGCCGCGCCGGGCGATAAGATCGTCTTTGACGAAAGCTTGAGCGGCCAAACCATCATTCTCAGCGCGACGCTTACGATTGATAAAGTGTTGACCATCGATGGTTCAGCACTACCCAGCGCCATTACATTGAGTGGCAATAACAAAATCCGTGTAATGGAAATTCAACAAACCGCGACCGTCACGCTGACCAGCTTCGTCATTGCCGATGGCTACACTTCTGTGTTTCTTACTGGAAGAGCCTATGGTGCCGGTCTCTTCAATGATGGCACAGTCACAGTAAATCAGCTTTCCTTTGTTCATAATCAGGCACTAAGCACTCGGGCGCTCAGCAACGGTGGTGCGGTCTACAACAGCCACAGGTTAATCGTGAACAACAGCTCCTTTTCCAACAATTCAGCCTCATTTGGTGGCGGTGTTATTGTAAATTACGGTCAAGCAGCCATCAGCGGCAGCAGCTTCACTGGCAACGCTTCGGGTGATTATGGTAACGGTGGCGGCTACGGCGGTGCCATTGAAAACCAGGGAGAGATGAGGGTAGAGAACAGTACGTTTTTTAGCAATCGTGCATCCAGTCTTGGCGGCGGTTATGGAGGGGCGATCTATAATGCAGCAGCGCTCACCGTTACCAATAGCACTTTTAGTGCCAATATAGCTGGCATTAACCGCAATTCACCGCAAAACGGAGCCATTCTCAATCAAGGGGAGATTTGGATCTACAACAGCACGTTCAGTGGCAACTCGCCCCCAAGTGTAAAGGATAGCAACCTTAGTTATGGCACACCCAACGCCCGCTCTTTCCATCTCTATAACACGATCATCGCCAATAGCAATGGCGGTGCCGACTGCGCAGGCATGCCCACTACCAACATCAACACGCTGATTGAAGATGGCAGTTGTAATGCTACCTTCTCTGGCGATCCACTGTTGGGGCCACTGGTTGACTATGGCGGCAGCACCCTAACCCACGCCCTCCTGCCCGGCAGCCCCGCCATTGATGCCGGCGACGATACCACCTGTCTCGCCACCGATCAACGGGGCATCGTGCGGCCGTTTGATGGCAACAGCGATGGCGCTGCGGTTTGTGATATTGGTGCCTATGAAGCGGTGATACCCGTGTTGGCGACGGCCACAAGCACGGTGACGCCCACCCCAACCACCAGCCCCACGCCAGTTGACACGGCAACACCAACCACAACGGGAAGCCCCACCCCCACCGCCACGGCGACAGAAACGGCCACACCGGCACTGACGGCAACGCCAACGCGTCTGATTACCCCGTTGCCAACCGGAGATCACCAGTTTGATGTACGGCCTTACGTAGTCGCTTCGGCCAACACGCTCCAAGTGGGCGAGATCCTCACGGTTGCCGTAACCATTGATAATCAGAGTGTGGGCTGTGTTTACCCGGTTGCATCACTGACCTTGCTGCAACTGGGCGATCCGATCTTCCGCTTTGATTCGCCGGCGACGGTCGCTGAGCCGATTGGCGAGCGCACCCTCTACACGTTAACGGCACTTACACCGGGCAGCATCGCCCTCCAGGCATCAGCTTATGGCGAGCGTTACTGCAATGACGTCTGGCGCTGGCTCTATGTCAATGGCTCAACTGGGCCGATTACAGTGGTTGCACGGCAACCAGCGACGCCGACTGCCACCGCAACCCCCGAAAGCAGCTTTGCTGTGGCGGTGACCATCACGCTGTCGCAACCAACCATCGCGATTGGCGACACAATCAGTGCAGTCGTCACTGTAGAAAATCAGAGCATCGGCTGTCAATATCCCGTCTATGATCTGACGTTGAGCCAACCTGGCGATACGCTCTTTCGCTTTGACTCCCCTGCAACCGTGGGGCCGCCGGTTGCAGCGCAAACCGTCTATACATTGACGGCGCTTGCCCCTGGCACAGCAACGCTCACCGCATCCGCCTATGGCGAACGCAACTGTGGCAATGGTTGGCAATGGGCCTATGTCAATGGCGATTCTGCCCCGGTGACAATCGTGTCGGCACTCATGCAATTGTACTTACCGTATATTCAGACAAAGTAGTGTATAGTAAGCATGAGCACGTATCTGATTGTGGCGTGCACATGCGCCGGCAGAGCCGGCATGTTGACTGTGCCACCTTGTGGTCAGTCTTGAATAAGGTTCGCTCATTAGCCGAAAGTGTGAAAATTCAACCATTTGCTCTGGGCAGATCATCGGTTTTCACACTTTGGACAGATGAGCCAATAAGGTTCAATAGAAAGATGGGTAATAATCAACAAGCGCTGGGTCTGGCGCTAAGCGGTGGCGGCGCACGTGGGTTGGCCCACATTGGTGTGCTCAAAGCGCTGGAAGAGGCCGATATTCGCCCGTGCTGTATCGCCGGCACGAGCATGGGGGCCGTCGTTGGCGCGCTCTACGCCGCCGGCCATACGGTCGATGCACTGGAGCGGGAAGCACTCCAACTGACGGGGCTGGGCAAGCTGCTCAAATTTGTCGATTGGCTGCCGTCGTGGCGCGGACTGATGAACGGACAGAGCATCTCCAATCATCTGGAGAAGTTGTTGGGACCGGGTCTGACCTTTGCCGATTTGGCACTGCCCTTGGGCGTTACTGCGACCGATCTCAGCTCGCGCCAAGGCGTTGAACTCACAAGCGGTCTGGTTCTCGATGCCGTCCGTGCATCGCTCTCACTGCTGGGCATCTTTCAGCCGGTCCATCGCGGTGGGCAGCGGCTGGTCGATGGCGGCTTTCTCAACCATTTGCCCGTTGATCTGGCGCGCAAGCTCGGCGCAACGGTGATTATTGCGATCGATGTACAGGGTGCGGAGACATGCTTGTCGCCGGCTGATGCACCGGAACTCACGCGCTCCCCCTTCTCCAATCTGACTCCGCCCATGTTGCAGGATATGATCCAGATCAACAACATCATGGTGCGCGAGATCACTCGTCTGCGCCTGGCCGAGTCCAAGCCGGATGTGCTGCTAACCCCTTGCCTGGGCGGGGAGGTGGGCACGCTCAGCGGACTTGATCAGACGGAGGCAATTATTGCCAAGGGCGTCGAGGTTACCAAGGCTGCGCTGCCGCGAATCCAAGCAGCATTACAGTCGTCTGCTTATAGATAATTGGGTGTAACGACTAAATCACCTACCTATACTCAAATCAGAATGAAACCCCTAATTTCGGCCAGCGTGCGTCGCACTGACGGAAGCATCTAGCGGACTGGAAGCAGTTGGCGGTCAGTGCGACGCACGCGATCCCGTTGGTCCGCAAAACTCCGGTTCTCATTCTGAACGCAGTATAACCTTCCTAAGCGAGGAGAGGGACGGGCCCGATGACAATCGTTCCCGCCCTTCGCAGTGAGCGCTAGAGTGGAGTTAGTCGTTTAAATTGGATAGGGTGTATTATACCAACATCCATCCCTGCTCTCTTCCATCATTGCCACGCGAAGCTGTCTGCAGTTTGTTAAATAAGGAGTTCATGAACGATGGTCCCCCACTTGTTCAAGCTCGCACGCGCGACACTGCGCGTGCAGCTGCTATTCCTTTGCAGTGTGCTCTTCCTGGGTATGGCGTTGCTAGCGATCATGGCCACCAAGCCACTCTATGCCAATGCCCACACCGTTACCAATGCCAATGACAGCGGCCCCGGTTCGCTGCGTCAGCTCGTCGCCGACACCACAGAGGGCGACACGATTCTGTTTGACGCCAGCTTGAGCGGAGCGACGATTGTCTTGAGCAAAACCCTCACCATCGACAAGGCGTTGACGATTGATGGATCTGGCCTGTCAGCGCCACTCACGGTAAGCGGCAGCCGTGCAATCCGCCTGCTGACCGTAAGTTCTGCCGCGACCACAACGCTGATCAGCCTGGTGATGGCCAATGAACTGAGCAATCCTGACTATGATCATACTTTCAGTGGGATTGTAAATACCGGAGTTCTGGTCCTGCACAAGATCACAATGCGCGGTCTGCGTGCTACACAATCAAACTCCTTTCCGCGCGGTGGCACCGCAATCTACAATGAAGGTATTTTGGTGATTACGCAAAGCACCTTTACGGAGAATCGTGTTTATTATTTTAGTGAATCTGGCCCCTGGTATGCGCCAAGTTTCGGTGGTGGTGCGATCTATAATCATGGCATATTGACAATTGAGCAGAGCACCTTTAGCGGGAATTCTGTTGCGCCCACGTTGAGCACTTTGCCATCAGCCCCCCCGCTCATGCAAGTTGGCGGTGGGGCGATTCTCAATACAGGTCAGGCGACCATTACAAATAGCACCTTCGACAGCAATCGCAGCGACCGCGAGGGCGGGGCACTGTTGCACTTGGGCGATGGTCTGCTAACCATCCGTAACAGCACCATCACCGGCAACAGTGCGCAACAAGGGGGTGGCCTCTATAGCAAAGGCGAACTACAGCTCAGCAATACAATTATCGCCGACAGCAACAGCGGGAACGATTGTTGGAATACCGGCACCCTGATAACCAATGTCCGTAACCTGATCGAAAGTGGCAACTGCGCGGCCTTGGTCACAGCAGATCCCAATATCGGTCCACTGGCTGCGCATGGCGGTGCCACCCAAACACGTATGTTGGTCGCCGGTAGCCCTGCGCTTGACGCCGGCGATAACGCGCACTGCCCACCGGTCGATCAACGGGGGGTGGCACGCCCGCTTGGTGCCGGCTGTGACATTGGCGCGGTCGAGGGAGCATCGACAACCCCTGCGCCCGAGATTGAGGTGATGGGCAATAGCATCTCGATTGCCCATGGCGAGGTAAGACCCAGTGAGCAGAACGGTACTTCGTTTGGTGAATTTGACACACCGGGTACACAAGCCACCCACCGATTCACGATTATCAATCGCGGGACGGCAGATTTGACGAATTTGGCAGTCCAGCTTTCCCCTCTCGATAACGGGTTTGCAGTGGCGGCACAGCCTACCGTCGTTTTGGCTCCAGGCCAGAGCAGCCCGTTTGACATTATCTTTACCGCGCAGACGGTGGGGCTGGTAAACGTTACCGTCGAAATCAGCAGCAACGACAGCGATGAGATGCCCTATCGCTTTACGGTGCAGGCCCTGCCCTGTGGCCGAACGCTCAGCGTGACGACCACAGCCGCGCTTGGACCGGGTTCGCTGCCGGCGACCCTGGCCCAAAGCTGCACTGGCGGCGTTGTCACCTTTACGCCCGAACTCAGCGGCGCGACGATCACCCTGAGCGATACGTTGGAGATCGCTCGCGATATCACCATTGACGGCACCGCGCTGGCGACGCCAGTTGCCTTACGGGCCAATGAGCAGCAGCGTTTGCTGCATGTCGCTACCGCCACGACGATGATGCTGCGCAGGGTTACGGTTGCTGACAGCTACCTAGTCCTGCCACTCACCTGGCCTACCACAATAAGTGGGGCCGGTCTCCTCAACGAGGGGACTGCCGTGGTTGATCAAGTCACCTTCCACAACAACCAATCTCAGGTGTACAGGGGCTATGTTGAAGGGGGTGCCATCAGTAACCATGGGGTGCTAACCGTGACCAATAGCACATTTAGTGCCAACCGCGCCAATGGCGGCGGTGCCATCGTCAATCAAGGTCAACTGGTGGTGCAGAAGAGTACATTTGTCGATAATCAGGTCGAGGCGAACGGTGGTGGTTACGGTGGTGCGATCTATAATTCAGCGTTTTTGACGGTAACCAACAGCACGTTTCATGCCAACCAATCCGCGGGCGCGTACGCGCAGGGTCGCGGTGGAGCAATCTTTAACCGCGGAACGGCCTGGGTAATTAACAGCACCTTCAGTGAGAACGAGATTACCCCCAATTACCAAGGTAATGGCACCGGCGGGGCGATTGCCAATGATGGTATCCTTCACCTGGTGAACACGATTTTGGCCAACAGCGTCGACAGCACAGCCTGTGACGGCCTCCTCACCACCAACATCAACAACCTAATCGAAGATGGCAGTTGCGCCGCGCTCTTTAGCGGTGACCCGCTGCTGGGGCCGTTGGCAGATAATGGCGGGGCCACGTTGACCCACGCGCTGCTGCCCGGCAGTTTGGCGATCAACAGCGCGGATGCGGCAGCCTGCCCGGCGACGGATCAGCGTGGCGTGGCGCGGCCGCAGCATATCGCCTGCGACATTGGTGCGTTTGAAGCTGAAGTCGTGGGGACACAACCGGCCTGGACAGTGCAAGGCAGCGGTCGCTCGATTGCCAACGGATCAACCTCGCCCACAGCCGATAACGGGACGATGTTTCCGCTTGTGACGCTGGCCCAAGGGCAACGAAGCCAGACATTTCGCATTGGCAATCCGAGTACCGTCGCTCTGACCGATCTGCAGGTCACGCTAACTGGTGCCCAAGTGACGGAATTCGATGTGACCACGCCACCGCCATCAACGATTGCGGCAGGAGCCCTCGCTGACTTTGCCGTGACCTTTGTCCCCACAGCTTTGGGCAGGCGCACCGCCACTGTGATTATCAGTAGCAGCACGGCTGATTTATCCACGCCCTATACCTTTGCTATTAATGGGTATGGCTGCTTGGACGCCATCACTGTACAAACGGCCACCGATGAGGGCAGCGGATCACTGCGCCAGGCACTGCTCGATCTTTGCCCCAACGGGGTGGTGACCTTTGCCGAGCAGTTGAGCGGGCAAACGATTGGCCTGCATAGCTCGCTGCTGCTTACCAAATCGCTCACGATTGATGGGTCTAGCCTGGCGGTCGCGCCCACGCTAGATGGTAACCAAGCCACACAACTCTTGACGGTCCAGGGGTCGAAGCGGGTCATGCTCCGCAATCTGGTCTTGGCTCACGGCTACTTTGGGGATTATCAGCGTGGTGGGGCAGTTTTTAACGAAGGTTATCTCACGGTCGATCATGGTACTTTTGAAAATAATGGGGCCGGCAACGCCGGTGGTGCGATCAACAATCGTGGGAGCTTGACGGTAACGCAAAGCGCGTTTGTCAACAACTATACCGCGTATCCCGGCGGCGGTGCAATTCGTCACCAAGCTGGTTCCCTATTGATTGATCAAAGCACCTTTACCGGCAACAGTAGCACCAACAACGGTGGTGCCATCTACAGTGAGTCCGCGCTAACGGTGACAAACAGCTCATTCCGGGACAACCTCACCGGCCAGGCCGGCGGTGCGATTGCCAGTTTAGCTGGTCTGGTTGTCACGATCCGCAACAGCACCTTTGTCGGTAATCACGCCGCGACAACCGGCGGTGGCTTTCACAGCGCAGTGGCAGCAACCATCCAGAACAGCACCTTTAACGCCAACAGTGCCGATGGCAGTGGGGGCGCTCTTTATGGCAAAGGGACATTGACGCTCAACAACAGCACCATCAACGCCAATCAGGGCGGTGGCTTTGTCAGCGAACGCGCCGCGCATCTGATCAACACGCTCATCGCCAATAGCGTTGACGGCAGTGACTGTAGTGGCCCCCTGGCGACCAGCATCAACAATTTGATTGCCGATGGCAGCTGCGGCGCGGTGTTGACTGGTGATCCGCTGCTCACACCGCTCGCGGACAACGGTGGTCCGACCTTCACCCACGCCTTGGGTTTCGGTAGCCCCGCCGTCGATGGTGGCGACAGTGCCCACTGTCTCGCCACCGACCAACGGGGTGTGGCGCGGCCGATTGACGGCAACTCGGATGCGATGGCGATCTGTGACATCGGTGCAGTTGAGGCACCCATAGGTCCCTACATCCCCCCGACGGCGACCGCAACACCTACACCCACCACAACACCGACATCCACCACGATACTAGAACCCAGTCCAACGGCATCACCCACGGATACGCCTACCGGCACACCCACCGGCACGCCCACCGGCACGCCCACCGATACCGCTACGCCAGCCGCCATACAAACGCCGACGCCGACCGCAACCTTCATTGCCACGACGCCCCCTCTGCCAACCGTGCTGTGGGGCGATGGCAATGGCGATCAGATTGTTGATCGGGCCGATCTCAGCGCCTGTGTCCATGAGCTTTTTGATGATGACGGCAATTTCTGGCAAGACGCGCCAGGGGGCAGCTATCCCGGCACTAGCGGCTGTGATGCCAATGCAGACACACGCATTGATGCCGGTGATCTGAGTTGTCTGGGCTTGCTGATCTTCGGTGACCACGCGCGTTGTGGTGAACTATCAGTTCAGCGCCAAGAAGAGAAAAGGGCGCCTGCCACACTAATGATTGAGGCGGATCCGCGCGTTTTGGCTGGGGAACCTTTGTTGGTGCCAATCCGGTTGACGCGCAATGGTGCCAATGTCACCGCCGCAGCGTTTCGGCTCAGCTTTGACGAGCATCGGCTAACCTTCGATCCGACTGACAGCGACGGTGACGGGCTGCCCGATGCGATCTATTTTGCGCTGCCCACCGCGGCCACCCAAGCGCTGATCACCGTCACGGTCCACAGTGGTGCGCTCGATATCTTTGTTACCAGCGGGATGACAACAACGGAGACACAACCGCGCGTTTGGGAAGATGGCGTCTTCTTGACGATCACTTTACTTGCACAGATGAGCAGTAACAGTACACCAGTCACCTCCACGCTAGCCTTTGCATCAATAGTGCCCCCATCCCTTGGTAGCAGTAGCGGCACGAGTCTGCCCGTACAAGCGAGCGAGAGCAGCGTGCAGATCCTACCTGCCACATCGACGTTATATCTACCCTTGATCCATGCGCCATAAGGGATAGGAAAAACTGGGAATCAGCCCTTATCATTCCTTACGAGGATAAGGGCTGCAAGAATCTTCGGGGAAATCATAGTGCAGACGCTTTCAGCGTGACAAAGCCCACAAGCCGCAACCGATCATAATTTATCTGCCCAAAAACTACTGTTTTGTCAACTTAGGGCCTGTCCAGAAATAACTTGGAGAATTTTTCCGTACGGACACGGTACACCGTGTCCGTACAATTGACTACTTTATTTCTGGACAGACCCTAAGGGTCTGTCCAGAAATAAAGTATCGGATTTGTTTTGAATTACACTGGGATACTTATAAAATCAGGTATGTTATTTCTGGACGGACCCTAAGTAATGATCGGTAGTATGTCATTCCTGCGCAGGCAGGAATCCAGCGATATGGACCCCTGCCAGAGTTTACCCTCACGGAGGTAGGGGCAGGGTGACAACCCATCAAAACTTCGTTGACAGAACACTACACTCATAGAGTGACGCTCTATCGATTATTATATTGCGCTAAACGGGAAAAAGGGGAGTAACGCTTGGCTCAGGGATAATGGCGGTACGGATTCCCTGTGTCGGGGATGTGCGCCATCACGTCATCACTAATTGCCGTCATGCGGTCGAAGATCGACTGCGGGATCTCGCCGGCGAGCGCCGCGGCATTTTGCACCACCTGCTCCGGCAGACGCGCCCCCACCACAGCCGTAGAGATATCCGCTCGATTGAGCACCCAGCGAATCGCCAAGTGCGCCAGCGGTCGGTTGACCTCGGCGGCCAGGGGTTTGAGCGCCTCGACGCCGGCATAAACATGCGGCCACACATCGGCGTCAAAGTGGACGACGCGGCCACGATTATCGCCGGGCGGCAGTTGGGGTTCAGGGCCAAATTTGCCGGTGAGCACCCCTTGCGCAATCGAGCTATAGGTGACGACGGCAATGTTCTGCTCGCGGCAGTAGGGAATAATCTCTTTTTCGGCAAAACGCCAGAAGAGATTGTAGGGCAATTGATGGGCGTGGATCGGGCCGACCTCGCGCACCTGTTCCATATTTTCTACCGAAAAGTTGCTGACCCCAATCGCGCCAATCTTGCCTTGTTGGCGCGCCCGTTCTAGCCCTTCCATCATCGGGCGAATATCCTTGCCCTGGCGTGGCCAGTGAATGTAATAGAGGTCGATGGTGTCAGTATTGAGGCGAGCTAGGCTGGCTTCAACCTGCTGCAACATCAGGTCGGCACTCATCTCATTGATCGAGGCCTTGGAGGCAAGAAAAACCTGCTCGCGTTTGCCCTGCAAAAAGTTGCCGATCAATTCTTCAGATTGACCGCTGCCATAGCCGGTGGCCGTGTCAAAGTGGGTGATGCCGTGGTCGAGCGCCGTCTGCATGGTGGCGTTGAGTTGGGCCTGCGCCTCCGATCGCCAAGCGTCGGCCCCAAAGATGAAGCTACCAAGAGCCAGCGGACTGAGGGGTCTGTCTATAGGTCCAATTTGTATGGGGGGAAGGGATGAATTCGTGGTCATATCTATTTCCTTGAGATTTTTGGTTCTTCGGGATCTTGTGTGGTCGACCCGCTCTGGTTGCGCGCCCGGAGGGCACCCGCCCGCAAACTGCCGGGCTACTCAACCCGCGCTAGCCTCCGTCAACCACAAGAGAGCCTGTTGAACCTTTTCTTCGTGTGCCTTCGTCTCTCTTCGTGGACAGTTTAAATTTTGGCATGGCTTTGCAACATTTCAAAGTCGCGCTTTAACAGACCGTAGTAGAGTTTGTCGACCCGTGTACCATTGTTGCGCTGCACCTCGTTGCGCAGACGACCCTCTTGTTGAAAGCCACACCGTTCGGCCACGCGGTAGCTGGCCACATTGTCCACATCACAGGTCAGGCTGACTTTGTTGGCGTGCAGCGTTTGGAAGAGAAAGGTCAGCCCAAGCTTGGCCGCCTCGGTCGCAATGCCCCGCCCTGCGTGCGCTTGTAGCACAAAGTACCCTAGCTCATGGAAAGCGGTGGCCCACGCCTTGCATTCGAGCCAAATCTGGCCAACATAGCCCATGCTCGCCTTCTCCCAGACGCCAAAAACAAAACGGCGGCGCAGAATCCAATCCGCTGTCATGTGCCGCACAAAGAGTTCGGCGTCATTGTGGCGGCCAAGATCAAAGCCAAAGTGGGCATGAACACTGGCTAGCGCTTCGGCTAGATAGCTGCGATCCCTTTGCAGAAGGGTATGGAGCCAAGCACCATCACCGGATTGGTAGGGGCGGAGCAGGAGCCGTTCACTTTCTAACTCAGTGGGAATTTCTAACAACATTGGGTGCATGATGATCTTTCAGTGGCAGATATACAAAGGGTCGTCGTGACGATTCACGCCACCCCGCCACGCCGGTCGCGGTTATCTTATCAGCGTGTTTCTCCTAAGCAAGGGAGGAGTGATTGCTCCCCTCCTTGACCTCGGGGAGGGGCTGGGGGTGGGGTGTTAGATCAATATGCTCGCTTTTCCATAAGCACTGAATAGGTATGCGGTAAGCGGGCAGCCGTCGCGGCAGGCAGGTTGGGGAATTGGTTCCAGAAGAGCAGGGGATACTCTTCAAAGTGCAGATAGTGTAGCCCCGCGGCGGTTAGCGCATTGAGGACTTCACTTGGTCGCCAATGGCGCTCGGCCATCTTGGGTCGGTTTGCATCGTCCCCAGTGGCACGATTTAGCGCAGACGCGGGAAACCCTGGATTTTCGTTGGCCGCGGTCGGGAAATAGCTCGCCCCATCGGCGCGCAGCAGAACGGTTTCGGCATCACGATCCCAGAGATTATCGAGTGGATGGCCTTCGTAGATCAGCACCCGGCCACCGGGGCGCAGGAGTCGCGCCACCACCCCAGCCCAGGCGTCGAGGTCCATCATCCACATCAGCGCGCCGCGTCCGGTGTAAACCAAATCGGCCGCGCCATTCAGCGCGTCAGGCGTTGCCAATACATCTGAGCAGACCCAGGTGGCCGGTGCGTTGAGCGCTATCGATTTTTGGTTGGCATAGTCGAGCAAGGTTGCGCTGATATCGACACCGATCACCCGTTTCGCGCCCATTTGCCAAATCGACAGCAGATCTTTGCCGCCGGAACATTGTAGTTGAATCGCACACTCACACCACTCCTCCAGCCCTTGCAACAACTGCTGTTCGGGGGGCAGCAAGCTATTACCGCCATTGCGCAGGAACGCAATATCTTCCGCAATTTCGCCGCTGTAGCCGGCTTTTGCAATGAGATCCCAGGCCGCGCCGGTCTCTTGGTGAGTGGGATTGGCTTGAATAGGTTTGGCGGGCATAGAATCGTTCATCAAGTTTCTTTCTGTTTTAAGAACAGCACAACCGATTTGGGAAGCAACGGAGTAACGATACACCATCCAGATTGGCAATTTGTTGACAAAATTGTAGTCACACAAAATTTATTGGTTCACGACGATGTTTTCTCTGAAATCACAGATGCATTGGCGTAAATCCGCTGGTTCCTTCATCCGTTGTAGTACAGACAACTCACGTCCACTGCCCCCCGGCAAAGTCAACATCGACATAGGGCAAGTCTGCCTCAATGCGCGCCTTGCGACCATCCATGTAGCGGGCCACCCAAGGGTGATCCAACTTCTGCACGTCAAAGTCGCGGTGGATCGCAGCGTAGAGTTGGAGTTCACGCAGCTTGAGAAAGGCAGGGATCTGGGCAAACCACGCGGGGTCGAATTGGGTCTCCCGCTGGTAGCCGCGCAAGAAATGGGGGAGGAAGTAACGGGCATAGGCCGACGGATCTTCGCGGCCATTGATAACATAAAAGAGCACAATCGCCATATCATTGACAAACCAAGTATAACAACAGTCATCAAAGTCAAAGAAGGTGAGCAGCCCCGCTTCGTCCGCCAAACAGTTACCGAGGTGCGCATCCTGATGGACAAGGCCATAGCCATCCGCGGCGGTGGGCAATTGTTGCAACGCCACGGTCAGTGCGGCCAACTGTTGCTGCGCATAGGCTTCAGACGCAGGCAGAAAGTCGATGATATCGGTCATGCTCGGATCATCCCACGCGGGTCGCCGCCATGCGGAATCCGGCAGTTCGTAACGGCGGGTCAGTTGATGCATCCGCCCGATTGTCTCGCCATAGTGCTCGATAAAAGCAGGCGTCTGATCCGCCCACGGCGCGGATCCACCCTGGGCTTTGACAAAAGCGGTGGCAAGAAACTGGCCACCGGCCCCATCGTCGATCAGTTCGACCAATTCGTCGTTGGCAGAAAGCTCTGCCTTGGCAACCGCCGCGCCGCCTGCGGCAAGATAGTTGATCCAGTCGACTTCGCCGCGAATCAAATTGGCTGTACGGCGCAAACTGTGACCAATGCGCAGAATCAGCGGTTGACCGGTGCGCGTAAATTCAAAGATAAAGCTCTCAAAGCCATCAAGTTCGTGGAGCGTGCCTTTCTCCGCGCCAAAGCGGGCGGCGGCGGCGGCCAGAATCGATGGCGTGAAGCGCGCGCGGATCCGTTGTTCCATCCTATTGCTCCTGCACCCACTCATAGCGGATATCGGCCATGCCCGATTCCTTTTCGATGCCGTGGCCGATGATGTAGAAGCCGTGGCGTTCATAGAAGCGTTGGGCATTTTTATTCACTTCAAAGGCATAGAGTTGCAATTTGCCGGGTGATGCTTCTTTGGCTAGCGCCAACAGCCGTACGCCAATCCCCTGCCCCTGGTAGTCGACATGGATGTAGAGTTGCTCAAGTTCTGTCCCATGAAAGACGATAAAACCGACGACCTGATCCGTCACACTTTCCACGGCAAGATAGACATTGCATGTTGTAGCGAGATGGCGCAGATATGTTACCTGCTCTTCCCATGTGTGCTGATCGGTGATCCCTAGCGCCCGCTCCATGCTGGCGCGCCACATGCGTACGGTGGGCCAGGCATAGCGCTCGTCGTACGCGATGATGTTGATGGCGTTGTTGTGCGGCATCGTTCACTCCTCACTTGGTTGCCTCACTCGGCTGACGATGGGTTGGTAGCCACTTGATAGCAAAGTCAATCAGCGGTCGTTGGGGGATCAGCCGCGCGGTGCCATAGCCAACAGAGCCAGTGCTGTGCGAATTGCCTGCCGCCTCATAGGCAGCACCGATGGCTGAAAAGTCGTCGCTGTTGAAGTCCAGATCCGTGAAGGTGACCCAATGCCGTTGTCCGTTTTCCAAGAGCGGCGCGCCTTGGGGCAGATAGCGCTTGCCGGGAAAGTCGGCGCGGTATTCGGCCAGATGCAACGAGGTATTGTTGTCGTAGCCAACGCCCAGCAACAGGATCGACCCATCCAATTCATAGATACGCGCCAGTGGTGAATCTTCGCCCATGCCATTTTCCAACGTTTGACCACTCACCACGAAATCAGCCTGCGCACCCCACGCCGCAAAAGAGACCTGCGGGTGCATGCTGCGGCGGACAGCTGGTTGCTTGCGAAAAGTCTCCGGAATCGCGCCCATACCCCGCGTCGGCGTGAGATCGGGATCATAGGCGGGCATGGTCGCCCGAATGGTCTCCCACCATGATTCGGGCACCGGCGGATGTTGCCACGGTGCGGGGTCAGAGAGTTCACCGGAATGGGTCGGCATAACGAGTGTACCGGCAGAGGTAAGCACAGCTTCGAGCGCCTGAATCACCGCCACCGGCCCACCGCAGACCCAACCGAGCGCGCGCAGCGATGAGTGGACAATCAGGGTCATCCCCGGTTGTACACCGAGCGCGGTTAGATCGGCAACGAGTGAATCGACCGTCACCGGGCCGTTGGTTGACTTAGCAATGGTATCTACTTCACGCACGGCTGCCTCCTTGCCGCCATCTTTAGACAGCTTATCCATGAAATTTTTACCACAGATGAACGCCGATGAAATAGCAGGTGGCAGGTGGTTCACCATTTGCAATTCACCATTTACCGTTTGCCATTTACCGTTTGCCATTTGCTATTTGCTATTTGCTATTTGCTATTTGCTATTTTCATAGGCGTCTGCTTCTATCCGTCCGTTACACAAGTGTAGCAGAGATAGGGTGCAGAAGCGAACGCAATGAAGGGTAGATTGCAGAACCCCTATTTGGCTAAGCCGTAAGCTCCATTGTAGACTATGCCCATGACAACCACCACCAAAACACTCCTGATAGTCGATGACGAAGCCGACCTGCTAGCCGAGTTGCAACCGATGTTGACGCGCGCGGGGTATCGCGTGCTTACCGCACAGGATGGCGAGGCCGCATTGGCGCTCGTCGCGCAGGAGGCACCCGACCTGGTCATCCTTGATGTGCTCATGCCCAAGCTGGATGGCCGCGCTACGCTACGACGGCTACGTGAACAGGATAATTGGGTGCCGGTGATTCTGCTCACCCAAATCAATACGGCGCTGGAACGGGTCATGAGTTTACAAGAAGGGGCCGACGATTATCTCAACAAACCCTTTGACCCGATGGAACTGCTGGCGCGCATCCAGGCGATCCTGCGCCGGGTCGAGCGGGCGGCTCCCTCCACCGCCACGGCACACCTGTTGACGAGCGGCGAGTTACAGGTAGATCGCCAAGCACGCAAGGTGACCCATCGCGGGGAGATTGTTGAACTGACAACACGGGCGTTCGACCTGCTCGTCTTCCTCATGCGCAACGCTCAAGAGGCAATTGGCCGTGATCGATTGCTCGATGAGGTGTGGGGGTGGAGTTATGCCGTCAGCAGCCGCGCCGTCGATATTCGGATTGCCGAAATTCGCAAGGCACTTGCAGACAATGCCGACGCGCCCCAATATATCGAAACCGTTACCGGCTACGGGTACCGCTTCAAGGCACAGGTACAGGCCAAATGAAGCAGTGGCGTTCCCTTGCCGTTGCACTGCTACCGTTGGTGGCGGCCACACTGGTTGCCCTCCTGGTGCATCGTACACTGTTGCCGAATTTTCTCTATACAACCACCATCCAATTTGATTTGGTTGGATTGGCGCTGCGCGTGGGTTTTGGGTTGTCCATAGTAGGGTTGGGGGCGGTGGCCCTACGCTGGTGGGGCGACCGTCGTCTACGGCGTGTGCAACAGCAGGAACAACAACGCGAAACCGACGCCCGTCGCGATTTTCTACGCCGGCTCGACCACGAACTCAAGAATCCACTCACAATTATTCATCTCGGCGTGATCAATTTGCGCCAAGATCCCGATACCTCGGCCATCCAACGCGCATCGCTTGCACGCATTGCCCAACAGACCGCACGGCTGCAAAAGTTAATCGTCGATCTGCGCTGGCTCACCGAACTCGATGAAGGCAGCATTGAGCAAGCGCCGGTTGACCTCAGCGATGTGTTAGCGGAAGCGATCATGTTGGCGCAAGATGGCACAAAATATGAGAGTCGCCAGGTGACGCTCAATGTGCAACAGACGCCGTGGCCCTTGTCGCATGTGCTGGGCGACCGGGAATTGCTAGTCGTTGCCTTTCGCAATCTGCTGGAAAACTCCTTTAAATATACCGCCGATGGCGACCGCGTCGAGCTGCGCGCGCTGGAGAATGGCCACCAGGCTATGATCGAAGTCGCCGACAGTGGCCACGGCATTGCCGACGCGGAACAGGAGCTGATCTTTGAAAACCTCTATCGCGGCCAGGATGCGCGCAATATTCCCGGCCGCGGCCTCGGTCTGCCCCTCGTCCAACAGATCATCACGCTACACGGTGGGCGCATCAGTGTGCGTAGCCGGCCCAAGACAGGGACGGTCTTTACGGTGTGGCTACCGCTGGTGCAGTAGGGAGACAGGGAGATAGGAGATAGGGAGATAGGGAGATAGGGAGACAGGGAGATAGGGAGATAGGGAGATAGGGAGATAGGGAGATAGGTAGACAGGTAGGTAGATAGGTACAGTTACTATAGATCTCCCTGTCTCCGTGTGTCCCTGTCTACTTGTGTCCCAGCCTCCCAGTCTCCCAGTCTACTTGTTTCCCTGTCTCCCTATCTCCCTATCTCCTACCTTGCCAACTTATACCCCGCGCCGCGCACGGTGATCAGCCAACGGGGTTGGGCGGGGTCGGTTTCGATCTTCTGCCGCAGGTGGCGGATGTGCACATCGACGGTGCGTTCGGCTTCGACTTCGCTGGCGTAGCCCCAGACTTGCTCGATCAGTTGCGTGCGCGTGAAGGGCTGCTCGGGATTGCTGAGAAAATGATAGAGCAGGCGATATTCGATCGGCGTGAGGTCGAGCGGTTGGCCGTCGTTGGTGGCCTGCATCTGCTGTGGATTGAGTTCCAACGGGCCGTGGCGCAGGGGGACGTTCTCTGCCGGCTGTGCCAGATCGCCGTAGGCACGGCGCAACAGGGCACGGATGCGCGAGAGCAATTCGCGCAGGCCATAGGGTTTGACGACATAATCGTCGGCACCGAGTTCAAGTCCCAGCACCTTGTCTACCTCTTCATCGCGGGCGGTGAGCATCAGAATTGGTTGACGTTTGCCTTCGCTGCGCAAGGTGCGACAAAGATCAAAGCCGGAGAGATCGGGCAGACGAATGTCGAGCACAATCAGCTGCGGGTCTTGCGTGCGTGCCAAGTCAAGCCCCACCCTGCCAGTCTGCGCCCACAGGACAGTGTACCCTTCATTTTGGAGGGCATATTCAAGGCCGCGGGCCACGGCCCGTTCGTCTTCCACCAGGAGGATCGTCTGTTGCATTGTTCAGATCCATTATACGGCATGGTTAGAAGCCGGGCTTTTGTCAAAAGCCCGGCTTCTGGGCCACGGTTTTAATCGCTAGCGCTTTGGCTTTGCTGTGGCGGTGGGTGTTGGGAGTGGCGAAGGTGGTACGGCGAGCGGTGAGTTTGGTTGCGCAACAACACCGGTTGCTGGTTCTGTACCGATAATCGCAAATTGACTGAGTGCATCCAGCAAAGGTGCGCTGTTGCCACAGCTACTGACGCTGAGATCTTTGGCTTGTGCATGGGCATAGACAAGATACCGTTCGTGCAAGGCAAACTCATACCCACAAGCACTCGTGGAGGATGGCGTGGTCACGGTGACTTCGTTACGTTCCCCATCGTCTTCACCTTTCCAGGTATGGATGAGATCAAACTGTATCTGCACTTGGAGATTTGCCTTATCTTCTTTAATGGCGCTCACTTCGCCCACAAAGACGGCATCCGCTTGGGCGAACTCCTCTGTGGGGGTTACGGCCATACAACTACAGGCGCTTGCGGGAGCCACGCTCACAACAAGCATTCCCGCTAACAATAGGATGATCACACACGATTGAACGGTCATCGATCGGATTCGCTGCATTGGGTCTCTCCTTATTCTTTTATTCTTTGGTAAAAGTCAGAATGGGCGGTTCTGTTCATAGCCCGGCCAGGGCATTCTGCGCGAGTTGAAAATGGGGGTTGAGGCGGAGCGCCTGTTGCCAATCGGCGTGGGCGGCATCCAAATTGCCCAGCGCCGCGAGGGCCTGGCCGCGCCAGTAGTAGACATCTTCGACACTTTGCGTGGTAGCCACTGTTTCGTTGGCCAGGGCGATGAGATCCTGATAACGGCCAACCGCATAGTAGGCTTGGAAGGGGCCATATTGATACCAGAGCATGCGCCAGGGCAGACCAATGGCACGCGCCCGATCATAGGCCTCGGCGGCACCCGTGTCGTCACCGAGTGTGGTCAGATCGGTGCCGAGATTGAACCAGACGTAAGGGTTATTGGGTTGCGCCTGTACGCTCTGTTGGGCGTTGGCCAGCGCCTCCTGCCACATGACCCCTTGATCGAGTGCTGCACCAACGATCGACTGCACCGCCGCGGCCTGGGCATCGGTGTAGATGAGCAGATAGGTGTGGTTGAAGACCGACCAAAGTTCTTCGGTTTCGGCATACGCAAGGCGGATGCCGCTGTACGTGCGGATCGAAGAGAAGAGGCCGGTGTCAACATAGGCGTCGTAGGCGATCCAATATTGTTCGGCATCATCATAGCCGGTCAACATGCGATAGTGACCCATGCCATCGTTGGGGTGCTCTTCGAGCCACGTCTCAATGAGGACGGGGATGCCGTTGCTCAGCAATAAGCGCATGAGATCGCGGCTGCCATTGACGCGCAGTTGGGCATGGTAGCCTTGACTTTGCGCAAAGGCGACCAACTCTTCCGGCGTGACATTCTTGTCGTCCTCGTGGCTACGCAGTGCCGCGCCAATATCGGCTTGGGTGAGAGTGCTGCCAAAGTAACTCAGATTCATCGAGAGGGTGGCGGGGCCGCAATTGTTCCATGTCTGCCATTGGTGATTGAACCCGCTCAGTTCGACGCGCGTGGCGGGTGGCTGATGGGCCGGTGTGGCGGTGGGGGGTACTGGTTCAGCGGTTGCGATTGGCGCATCTGGCGTAGCGATCAGCACGCGCGATATCTCACCCTTCCCACTGGCGGCCACAGCTACCGGTGGCGCTTCGGCAATTGCTGTCACTGACGTTGGCCCGTCAACCAAGCGCGCTTGTCGGGTGGCATTGTCAACTTGAATGCGCGAAGGCGTGGCGGGCGTGCTACAGCCGTTGCTGACGATTATGAGAGCGAGCAACAGTAGAACAACACTGCGCAAGGGTTTGATGAACATAAGATTTTCGCTTTCCAACACGACACAAATCGGCAGGCCAGGTAACTGTCATTGCCCATTGACTTCGGTTCTTGCAACATGACTAGTACATGATGGCGTAAATAAACCAATAGGGCAATGACAGTCATCTTGCCGCGATCTACTCCACCGCCACTTGCCAGGTGTTCGCCGCCGAACGGCCCCACTCTGCCAGGTTGTACATGGCGTAGGCTTCGGCCGGCAACGCCACATAGGTGCCAGGGGTGATGGCACGTGCTAGATAGTTGCTCTGCCAACTGCCAGCGGGCATGTCGGTCACAAAGAAGGTAACACGATCTTCGCGGATCTCTTTGTAATTGTAGCCCAATTCACCCCAATTCCCATTGGGATAAAGATAGCCCGGTGCACCAAGCTGCTCGCTGGCCAACTGTTCATTGATGGCCCGCAGCCCTCCCGGTAGCCGATCTTCGACCATTATATAAGCCCGTGATTGCTCGAGTTGCACCGTCAATTGCACCATCACGACCTGGCCAGCTGCAACTGTCGCCAGTGGTGTACCGCTGGTTGGATCGAGGTAGGCCCGCTGCACCGTTAGCGGGCCGGCCGGCTGCCACAGGTTTACGTCGTCATAGCTACTCTGGATCAGGCGGTAGTATAATCGGGTATCGGCTGCGGTGACAATTTGCAATGTATTCGCACCGGCGGTCAACTTGGCACCAGTCAACGTTACTACCGTGGACGGCTGTACGCGGTCAATTGTTCCGCTGAGCTGTGTTTGACCATTGAGCGCCAGGGTAAAGTCGGCGTCGGTCGCTTCCTGTTCCGTGGCCAGCAGATGGTCGGTCAGCGCCAGCAGGGCAAAGCTCGTTTCGTTGGTCGTGCCCCAGCCGGACGCGCGCCGCTGCGCCATCAACCAGCGCACGATGCCAGGAATCTGCGCATCATCGGGACGGATGGCGGTTAGCGCGCTGAGGGCCAATGCCGTGGTGCGAATGGCGGAGGCCATCGTCTTTTCATAGTAGACTCCATCCACCAAGGTGCTGGGCCAACTGGTTAGATTGCCCTCTGTCACGGCCGTGGACATAAGCAGATCGAGAAGCTGGTCCGCGTGTTGTGCCATCCCCGCCCTGTGCAGCGTCAGTGCCAGCGCGGCCTGACTAAAGGGATCGAGCTGTTCCGCCGCATCGCCGGTCAGGGCAATGAGCAGATCACGCTGCGCTGCTGGATCTACCAATGTGATGGCATAGAGCGCAAAGGCACGGGTGCGCGGGTCCATTACGGCTAGTCGCTGTTGCAGATAATCGATACCCTGGTTGATCGCCGTGCTATCGACCTCGTGGCCGGCCTCGGCGGTCAGTGCCAGCCCAAAGATCACCCACGCCGTCTGGTACTCATCCGAGTTGTCATTTTCCCACCAGCCCCAGCCGCCATCGCTGTGCTGGAAGGCGTAGAGGCGTTGCAGACCAGCGTTGATCAGGTCGGGCAATTGTGCGCGTAAAGCCGGGTCGCCAATGCCCAATTGACGGAAGGCTCGTCCGACCACGGCGTTGGGCAGCGCCCGGCTCATCGTCTGTTCGACACAGCCGTAGGGATAGCCGGTTAGATAGGCCAACCCTTCCATCATGCTGCCAGCGGTGGATCGGCTTACCTCGACGCGCACTTGGCTGAGCGCGGCCAACGCCGGTGCAATCGTCACCGTTTTGGTGATCGTACCCTGAAAATCGCCAATAGCCACCGTGACATTGCGGATCGCGGCGGGGTGGATGGTGAGCGGCACGAGCATGGCGTCGCTTTGGCCTGGCCCGCTGGCGCTGAAGAGCAAGCGAGCCAGCCCGGCATTGGTCACGCTGATTGGCCAGCCGACGACCGCGGTGCGCGCCGGTGCCACGGTTACCTGTTGCGTAGCCGCCGTTGTCACCGTCAACAGATCAGCGTTGCCCTCCGTCACAACCGTTGGCGAGAGCGCGACGGTGACGGTGAGCGTCTGCGTGGTGGCCGTGTTGTTGTGGAGCAGCAACGAGAGCAACGCTTCATCGCCAACGGTGAGGGTGGTGGGTACAATGGGTTGAACGCTGACGGGCAGGTCGGTGACCAAGGTAGCGCTTGCCTCTCCCACTTGTGTCACCCCTGTCACGGCCTTGACGACGGCGCGCCAGGTGGTAAGGGTGTCGGGCAGCGGAACGCTGATCACGGCTTCGCCATTGGCGTCGGTGGTCACTTTCGGGAGCCAGAGCGCAGTGTCGGGGAAGGACCAACGTGGATTGCCGGGGTCAAAGCCGCCGCCGCCACCGCCACCTCCCCAAAAACCAAAGGTGCGGGTGGGGGCGGTGCCATCAAAGGTGGCGATCCCATGTGGGCGCGGGCCATAGAAGGTGTCGTAGAGCGATGGCAATAGATCGGCGCTCAAGCGGTAGATCGCCTCGTCGACGAGGGCCAACGAAAGTTCGGCCTGCACGGGGGCTCCCGCTTCATCGACCACGCGCAGGGTGAGGGTTGCCGTATCGCGTGGCGCGTACGTGGCGCGGTCGGGCGTGATCGTCACGGTTACTTGTTTGTTGAGCGGCGTCACTGCAATTTCTGTGGTGGCGCTGCGCAGCCGATAGTCCTTGGGTTGCTCCATCGGGTTACTGCTGGCGTTGGCCGCCGTCCAGGTGTTTACCGTGACAAAGAGATTGGGCGCGTCCGTCGCCAGCAGTGGCAGGTCAATGACCGTGCGTGGCGGCGTGAGCTCAATCGATTGGGTCCGCCGCACGCTACCCCGCTCGACGGTAAGCAAGGCCAGGGCGTGGAAGCTGCTCATGATTTCCAGCGGCACCCTCTCCCCGGAGACAAAGGTTCGGTCGAGTGGCGTGATGGTGAGGAAGCCATCGGGCGTTTCGACCCACGGCGTTGTCTCATCATAGACCAGCAGTGAGCGAGTCACGGGGTTAATATTCAGCCCTTTGGCATCATAACTAGAGAGTTGTAGGGTGTAGTAACCCGCTTCATCAAAGCGTAGCGGCAGTTGTAGCCGGCCTTGGCGATCGAGGGTCAGGTCGACGCTAGAAATGCCCGGTTTGCGCAGCGGTTGGCCATTGATCTGGCTGCCGCTTTGGCCCAGTGCGTTAACGCTCAGTTGCAGGTTGGCATAAGGGGACGGCGCGCCCAGTTGATCGGTGGCACGCAGATTGAGGTCAAAGCCGGCACCGGGCAAGTGCGTGGTGGTGGGCAATGTCACGGCGAGTTGACCCTGCGCCAAGCTGTTGTCAAGCAGGGCGTAGTTGCTTACTGGTTGATTGGTGGCATCACGCACGGTGGCCTCAATCGCCCAGCGCACGCTGTTCGCCCAGCCACTCATGGATGGCGCATTGTTGCCAATGGCAAAGGTGATGTGGGCGCGACCCTGGGCATCGGTAGTGGCGGTTTGACCATCATAGCTGCCGATGTTTGCTGTTCGGGGGAAAGCTCCATACCCGTTGTTGACGCCGACAAAGTAATGGTTCAAGGTGACGACGCCGTCAACCAGGGGGTTGCCGTTGAGATAGCGGCTGGTTACGGTGACCGTCACCGGCGCGCCGATCCGCAGATCGGGCGCGGCCACCGCCACATCAACGGTAAAATCTGGTTTGTGGTAGGCCTGCACCTGAAAGGATTGACTGTACTGCTCCCCGCCGATTTCCGCTTCGAGGGTATAGGTGCCCAACAGCGCGCCGTCGGCCAGGATGAAATCATCGTGCACGGTGCCCAGATCATTGGTATCGAGATCATAGGTGCGCACGACGATGCCGCGTCCGCTGCGAATGCGCACGGTGACTGGGGTGGCCGGTGGCGGCACGGTCAGCACGGCATCGTTGTCGCGGCGCAGAATGCCTTTGAAATGGACGATTTGGCCGGGACGGTAGAGCGGACGGTCGGTATAGAGATAGGCGCTGTAGCGTTTGGGTAAAAGCGGTGAGGCATAGAGGCTCGTCTCATTTTGCGTCCGCCACGACCAGTTATTGCCGGCCAACGCCAATGGAGCAGTTGCTTCGTGGGCCAGAACAAACCAGGCGTCCACGCCGACGGGCAGCGGTGCTCGGAAGAGACCGGCGCTGTCGGTCACACCTTCCGCCAACGTTTTGCCGGCGCTATCTACAAGCAGAACCGAAGTAGCGGCGAGCGCGGTGCCATCAAAGCGGCTGGCCCAAGCCAGTACCTCGTCGGCGTTCTGCTTCACCAGCAGCGACTGTTCCGCGAGGAAGAGCAGCAGTTGGTCGTTGACATAGCCGGTGCGCATGCTCAGCAGGTAGAGACCGGCTGTTACGGTGGCTGGAATCGTGGTTGCGAGACGGAAAGCGTCGGGATTGTTATAAGGATCACCCTGCTGCTCCATTGCGGTCAACGCACGCAGGGGGGTGGCCCAGGTGGCTACCGGCGCAGCCTGAACAATCCCGTCATCGAGCAATCGCGTGTTGTTGCCAATATAGGTGACATCCAGCCGAGCGAGCGCTTGCTGCACTTGCGCTACGGTTAGCGGCTGTAGAGTAAAGGTCGCTCTCTCTGCTATATGATTTGTTTCATTGATTCCATACTCAGTAGCCTGTTGGTTCGTGCGCTGGAAGTAGAGGGTACGTGGGCCGGTGGGGGCAACAACCTGTACCCGCGTGCCCATGCCAAAGTTGAGCCGGTTCGTCAGATCGCCGGTCGTAAAGTGCCAGGCGACCGGGGCGGCGGCCCCATCGGTGAGCAGTTGCGGCGCAACGGTAACCGTATAAGTCGTCTGCGGCGCGAGATAGCCTTGAGTTGGTGTAAAGATCAACGTCGCTTGCTGCCAGTCGACTGTGCCTGTAAGTGTGGGCGAGATTTGCAGTGTGGCCGCGGTTGCTGCGGTATCGATGCCCGGTAAATATAAGGGGGTAAAGGCAAAGGTCACTGGGGCCGTGGGGTTCACACTGCTGCTGCCAGCCACGCGTGTGGTATCGACCAATGGTGGCGTCTGAAAGCGCATTTCCGGCAGATCGACGGCGTAGCCATCCTGATCCCGCAATGGGTCATCGAAGCGGATCGTGTAGGTGGTCGCTGGACTGAACGCGAGGTCGGGGACAATGCGCAATTGATTGTTGTCGGGCAGCCACTGTTGCGTGGTGGCCAGGGGTGGGTCGAAGGTTGCAACCGTTGGTGCAATGGGATCGGTAAAGACGAGCGTGACGGCATTATCAGAAGAGAGCGTCGGCAGGTACCATGTGGTCACAGCGGTGGGGCTGCGATAGCGCCAGTGGTAGCTCATCGCCAGCGGTTGGCCCTGCGCGCTCTGCGCCGCCGTGCTGACGGTTAGGGTATAGATCGTGGCACCAGCCAGTGGCGTGACAGGATGCAAATAGAGCGTATTGGCCACCCAATTTTGCTCGAATGGCACCACCGGCGTGATCGAGAGCGCCTGTTGCAGGCTGGCTCTATCCATAGGCTGGTCAAAGGCCAAATAGATGGTCGGCTGATTGCTTTTCAAAATTTCGGTAGTTGGCTGGCGAAAGCGGATGGTTGGTGGTGACAACGGCGTGGGCAGCGGCGAATCGGTGGCGGCCACTGCGGCCAGGCTGGGCACAATGGTCGCGTTGTCGCTTGAGGTGCGCAATGAGTGCGAGAGATAGGTGAAGGTGGTTAGAATGATGGTTGAGACAATGAGTGCAAGCCAAACAGAGCGCGACATAGGGGACCTCATTTGCTATGGGGCTGATGGGACAGCGGGCTAGAGTTAGTAGCGGTTGATGGTGTGCAATGAAGGCAGTTACTAAAGCGTAGTATACAAGAGGAATAACAGTAGATCCTTGACTGAATCGAGTCTTAATTCAGACCGGCATTATGCAAAGATTCGCTTGGCGCTACTGCGCGATTTTGCGTATTTTGGGCTAGCTCATTGCCAGTGGGGTTCTGCTGCCCAATGCTGGGAAAATGGGATATCTTGCGCCAATGCTTGCGTGGGGGGCAACAGAAAGGTTGAAAGCGCCACAACGACATCGCCAAAGGAAGCGCCATCGACCGCCAGTCGATTGCGCCGGAGAAACGCTGTCCACTGGGTGATTTTCATTGGGTTGTCGGCAAATTCGACCGTAAGCGCGATGGGCGTTTCTAACGGGATAGCTGTGTTGCGGCGTGCAAACGTTGCCGCAATCGCCTGTGTGAGGAGAAGACCATCGAAGGCAAAGAGGCGTGAGAGGGTCCAGAGATCGTAGAAGTCTTTGAGGCGACTGTTCAGGATACCAAGCGTGACCATTGCGTGGAACTTTTCTGCGATGACACTCTCTTTTGTATATGTGCGCAAGCGTGGCGCAGGAAATTGCAAGAGGGTTGGATAGTCAACCCAAGGTGCTTACGGTGTGACAATATCACCAAAACCGATGTCAATTTGGAGTGGAATCCGTGCACGTTCCAAGTATACGACAAGTTGTATGCGTTGCCCACCATATTCCATGCCTTCTCGGATTTCGGAAATGGTGATGGTGCTAGCGTCAAAGTGCAATCCATCAGCTTCCACTGCAAGTGAGCACAGATCGGCAAAGATCGACCGGAGCTTATCAGCGGTACTGTCGCCGTAGCCGAGCAGATCCAAATCCTGCGTTGGGCGATGGAGTTTGCCGGTCCAGGTGAGAAAGAGTGTAGCGCCTTTTAGAATAAATTGGTTGCTGACCGATGACTGGCCCAAGCGATAGAGCAGGCGTTCAATCGCAAATTGTGAGAGGATCAGGCTGAAGTCTTCTTGGCGTTGGTGGCGTAGATTGAGCAGGCGCTGACGAACCGATGCAGCCACGTTAGTTTGGGGGGAGTTGTTCATAGAATCGCTTCCATGTATGGTCTGATGATAGTCTGTACTCGACATATCTTGGCATAGTGCCACAGTTCATCAACCGTGAACCGGTGCTGTTGCCACCCATCACGTAGGGCTTCAATGGCAATATCCAAACCGATCTTATTGCGATATTTGAAGCAATCGGCTACGGTCTTAGCCGGATTGTAGACATTGACAGCGATGCCCTCAATTGGATGGGTTTCCACACCTTCTGTAAACGCCGCGCCGGAAAACCAGTGATAACGGACCGCAACATCTTCGAGTTGGGGTTTCCACGCTTTGTTTTCTAGTGCTATCCAGACTTCAAAGGGCAGTTGGGTTGTGATGCCATGAAAGCGCAACGCACTTAGCAGACAAATCACACCATTGGGAATCTGGGCGCAGACAACCGCCAATGAATGATTTTCCGTGACTTCGTGGTCGGGCAGCATGTAGAGACCGCGACCGATCCGTTGGAGATGGCCTTGTTCTGTTAGGCGGCTGAGATAGGTGTAGGGAATGTTGTACTTGACAATATCACCAGCATGGAGGATACCCTTTTCTTTGGTACGCGCTAGAATTTTTTCGTTTGACGTAATATTCATGTTAGTAAACCTCGGTATTTATGGATTATTGCCGAGATAAAATAGCACACATTGTGCTTACTGTCAACACAATGGCCTATATGAGAGCCTCGCACTTTTGTGAGATACTTCCGCCTATCGGCTGCATAAATCCAGGCCTCTTGAGTCTCAGGCAAGGCCTTCAGAATCTTTGCTAAGACGGCGAAAGCGAGACAGCCAGCCGAAGGTGTGTTCAGCAACCCAGCGTCGTTGCAAGATGACAAAACCATTGACATCATCGGGGCGCTTGATAATCTTGACTAAACAGACGCAATGCTCATAGACTCAAGCTTCAAATTTCGTGTTGGGGCCTTTTGTACAAAGCGGCGCTCAGTGCACTATAGCGTGAGTTATGCGCAAGAATCATACCCCAATACCTTCGCCAATTTCAGAAATTAGAGTCGTCATTCCTGCGCAGGCAGGAATCCATCTTCATGTTACACGAGTAGATTCCTGCCTGCGCAGGAATGACATCTGGAAATTTCCGCCAAAACAAGGTTTGGCGAAGGTATTATATACAATACCTTCGCCAAAGGATTTTCTCTGGTAGATACCCCAAATAGGGTATGGAATTTATACTGTGAGCCATTTAAATTCGCTCTGGCAAATCCCATACAGCATTCTAATTGCTCATCTGGCGCATTCAGACCGTTCCGCCCAGAGGGAGCAATTCGGCAAATTGGCGAAGGTATTGTAATAAGCGACTTGACGTAAGTCTACGTTTTTGGAAGAGCAATAGGTGCAAAGCAATAGGTGCAGAGCAATAGGTGCAGAGCAATAGGTGCAAAGGAGAAGAGCCATGAATGAAGAACGCTTAAAGATCTTACAGATGCTCCAAGAGGGCAAATTGACGGTGGATGAAGCAACGCGCTTATTGGAGGCGGCGGAAACGCTACGGAACACGGCCGCGCCCCATACCACTCCATCCCCCGCCATCACGGATGAGCAGGAAGATGGGGATGAGCCCATGCCCAGCCATCGCCGCACGATTCGGCTGCAAGGCGCAACCTTAGAGCGGTTGAACTTTACCGGTGCGAACTTGCAGGGGGTAGATTTTGCCGGTCAGGATCTGCAAGGCTTTGATTTCACCGGTGCCAATCTACGCGAAGCCAACCTGTGTGAGGCCAACCTGACTAATGTCAATTTGACCGGTGCCAATCTGAGCGGTGCCGACCTGCGCAATGCGAATCTAACCAATGCGTCACTCATCGGCGTAGCTCTGCGCAATACGCTGTTGGATGGGGCCAATCTCAGTGGGGCCGAACTCATCGGGATTGATTTGAGCGGCTACAAGTTGCGCAATGGCGTTTTGGAAGCGAATAAGGCAGCACCTAACCGCGGTGGAGAACAGAGCCCAAATCTAAGCCGCACGGTCATGGGTGATGCGGTACGGGCCTAAACCGCGTTGCATTCAACCGAAACTAGCGATCGACAACCAGAAAGAGGAGAAAAATGAACGAAGAGCGAGTCAAAATTTTGCAGATGCTCCAAGAAGGCAAACTCTCCATTGAGGAGACGGCGCGGCTCTTGGAGGCGACTGATCAAGATTACCAACTGGCAACGCCACAACCAACCCTGCCCATCCACCGTGCAGCCGATCCAGCCGTACGCGTCGTCGATGCCACCAAGGACAATCAAGAAGCGTCTATAGAGCCGCCGTTGGCTGGGGCCTTTTTAGCTGGGGCACGCCTGGACGGTGCGCGACTTGACGGCGCTTGCTTGAATGGCGCGTTTTTATTGGGGGCTGATCTGCGCAATGCCGATCTGCGCAATGCTGATCTCAGCGGTGCATTTCTAGCCTTTGCCGATCTCAATGGTGCTGATTTGCAAGGAGCCAACCTCAGCAGCGCCTTTATGCCCTTTGCCAATGGGGCCAACGGCAATCTGGCGAACGGCAATTTCGCCAGCGCCTTTATGCCCTTCACCCGCTTTTTCCGACCACAGGCCAAGGTTGTGTAGCAGTTTGTATTTATCCGAAAATTCGGTTGTACTCCATCTGGAACAGAGAATTTTCGGAATAGCATGTTTGCCTTTGCTTGAGTAACATCAATCTGTCTCCATTCCCCCTTCCCGTTTCTCTTTCTATCTCAAGCACCGTGCCTGCCGGCATTGATAGGAATGAAAAATCTGTTGTCCGTAGGTGCGGTTTCTCACCGCGCTGTACGCCATAGGTGCGGTTTCTTACCGAATGCTCTTCATCAACGAGGCTGTGCGGTGAGAAACCGCACCTACGATTTTTAAAACAGTTCAAACACTTCCGGCTGCTCAGTCGTTTCTACTATAGAGCCAACGGTGTGTAGTCCGACAATATTAAATTTTGGCTCACATAGGTCTCCGGGTGAAATCGCATAGATTCTCAGAGCGCAAATCATGTGAATTCTGTTCATCCTGTCAAGTTTCACATTGTTATACGACTTACGCACTAAGAACGGATTACCAGAGAGCAACAGCGACCGACAAAGGGCTCGTTCTCAGGTGGCTGCGTAAGTCCTATGTTATAAAAGGTAGATAGCAAGGATAACCCATGAACCTCAATGGCAGCACTAACGAACACGCAGCCAATATTGTCGAAGTTCACAATCTCCGCAAGCTCTATCAGCGCACCAAGCCCAAAGAGGGCATTCCTGTTTGGCAAAAATTCTTGCCCACCGGTAAAGTCACCGACGAGTTCGTGGCCGTTGATGATGTGAGCTTTGCCATCCGTCAAGGAGAAATCTTTGGCCTGCTCGGTCCCAATGGTGCGGGTAAGACGACAACGATCAAAATGCTTTGCACCCTGCTTGAACCGACCGCGGGCAGCGCGACCGTCTGTGGCTACGATGTGGTGCAACAGGCCGACACCGTGCGCCAACGGCTAGGCGCGGTGCTGACGGGCGAACGGAGCATCTACTGGAAACTGACCGGGCGCGAGAATCTCCATTACTTTGCCGCGCTCTACCACATGCCGCCGGCGGTGGCGAAAGAGCGCATCGACGAACTGCTCGCCCGCTTCGAGCTGACTAAACGCGCCGATGAGTTGGTCGAAAAGTACTCGACCGGCATGAAACAGCGCATCGCCATTGCCAAAGCGCTGCTCGCCAAGCCGCCGGTGATCCTGCTCGACGAACCGACGCTGGGGCTCGATCCCCAAGCGGCGCGCAACCTGCGCGAATTAATCCTCGAACTCAAAGCCGACGGCCACACGATTCTGCTCACCACCCACTATATGGAAGAAGCCGACCAACTCTCGGATCGCATCGGCATTATCGACGGCGGCAAGATCATCGCGCTTGATACACCAACCGTGCTGAAGGCCTCGATCAACCAACTCGATGTAATGCAACTGGAAGTGGCCAACTTTGATCCTTGCCTCACCGAACAACTCACCGCACTGCCCACCGTCACCAATGTCGCCACTCGCTATCTCAACACCGACAGCGCGTGGTCGGTGGCGTTGCACACCACTGACAGTCGCGGCATGTTGCCGCTGCTCATTGAAACGATTGGGACCAAAGCCGGCCAGATCCGCCACATGCAGATCGCGCAGCCGAGCTTGGAAGATGTTTTTATCTCCTTAACCGGCAAACAATTGCGCGAGTAAGTAGAGGGGGAACTCTTTGGGTGCAGAGAGCACAGAGGAAATGCCATTCTCTGTGTCCTCTGTGGCGCAATTAATACTGTGTAAGAGTTATCGTTTTGTGTCATTTGTGTTTCTGGAGCGATTTTGGTAGGTTTGTTGTGAATTCGTCGAAAAAATATGTAAACTTTTAGCGTGTAGTGGCATTGGTAAGTAGTACGACAACGTTAAATTAGACAAGATTAACAGAATTAACAGGATTGACATAGCAGAACAAAAATCTTGTGAATCGTGTGAATCCTGTCTATGGAATGTAATTTAACGTTGTCGTAGTAGCCAATCGAATGTTGGATCAACCAAAGGGTCTTAGATGACAACAATCAATCCCACGCATGCACCATTTGAAACCCTGGTCGTCGGTGAACAGCCACGACTGGTCCGGTTCTGCAGCTGCCTAACCGGCGACAGCTACGCCGCAGAAGACCTGGCCCAAGAGACGTTGCTGATCGCCTGGCGTCAGCGCCACAAAGTGACCGACCCGAGCGGTTTTACCTATTTGGCTCACGGCAATCGCTCGCAACGTCTGCCGCCATCATGTGCGCACTAAGCAGCATGATAAGGCACACCTGCCTCTGGCCGAGGAGCTTTCACCAGTGATACCGCCGGTTAGGACGGAAGCGGCCACGGACTTTGATCTGGAAGTAGAACTGGAGCGTGCGGAACTGATCCACCTGCTCGATCAGGCGCTGGAGTTACTGCCGGCAGAGACGCGCCATTCTGAAAGATGCGCCGATCCTGCTGCTCGATGAGCCAACCGCGGCCCTTGATGCACACTCGGAACAGCTTGTAGAGGAGGCGCTGGCGCAACTCATGGGAGAACGCGCCATGTTGGTGGTCGCCCATCGCTTTTCCGCAATCAAGCGCGCCCATCGGATCCTGGTGCTCGACCAGGGGCGAATCGTCGAGCTTTACGTGCAACGGATTGGCGGGCTGATCTTTGTCAGTGTCTATGCAATCATTATTGTGGCTGCCATCTTTCGTCTGGACTGGCGCTTTGGCCTCATCAGTCTATTATTGGGGATGGTGACGACCCGTATCAGTGCCCGCTTTATGGCCCCCGTGCGCCGCCTGAGCGATGCCATCCAAAGCGGCTTGGGGTGCCTGACCGAGCGACTCCTTGATCTCTTGCAAGGCGCTCGCGTGGCCAAGCTCTTTCAGATCGAAGCGATCATTCACCAGGAGTACACCGCAGAAAACAATGCGGTCGTCGCTCTGCAGCTACAACGGGCGCGTCTCGATACGATCCTGGGCACGACCGATTTCGTCCTTGGCCACTTCAAGTCGGTTGGTCTGTTGGCGCTGGGGCTCTTCCTGCTCCTGCGCGGCTATCCAATTCAGGTGGGGACGATTGCCGCCATTCTCTATTTACAGGGCATTGCCGACTACATTTTTCGAGATTTCGGCAATGTGCTCACCGATCTGCAAAAATCATTGGCTGGTGCACATCGTGTACTAGAGGTGCTGGACACCGCAACGGAACCCACCACTTATGGCGAGGGAACGCAGGCGGTTGATAAGTACGCTGCTGCGTCACCGGACCCCGCAATGGTTGCGCTGAACAATCTCACCTTTGCGTATGTCGCTGAAGAGAAGATAGGCAACCGGGAGCGTGTTACCGCTCTGCGCAATGTGAGCTTCCGCGTTGCCCCTGACCAGCTTGTGGCGTTTGTTGGTCCCAGCGGTGGGGGCAAGAGCACGCTTTTTAAGTTGCTGTTGGGCTTCTATCCCATAGCGGCTGGTGCGCTGACAATCGATGGCCAGCCGAGCGAACACTATTCCCTGTCCGCATGGCGGGATCAGATCGCCTACGTGCCCCAGGATGCCTATCTTTTTACCGGCACCATTGCCGACATATTCGCTATGGCAAACCCACGGCCACTGAGGCAGAGGTGATTGCCGCGGCCCAAGCGGCCCATGCCCATACCTTTATCGTGGCACAATCGCAGGGTTATGCAACACCTGTCGGTGAGCGGGGGGCGAATCTGTCGGGTGGGCAGCGGCAACGTATTGCCATTGCGCGGGCACTGCTCAAGGATGCCCCGCTGCTGTTGTTAGATGAAGCGACCTCGGCGCTCGATTCGGAGTCAGAAGCGTTGGTGCAAGAGGCGTTGCAGACGCTCATGCAGGGGCGCACGACCATCGCTGTCGCCCATCGCCTTTCAACGGTTGAACATGCCGACTGTATCTACGTCTTGGACAAGGGGATGATCGTCGAAGAGGGTAACCATGCCGATCTCTTGGCCAGCCAGGGCTTGTATCATCAACTCTATCACGCACAGTTTCAGATGGCGTAGCGACTCAACAATGAGTATACACAGTCACAGAGTGACGAAAGAATCTAGCCCAGTCTTTCAAGGCTGGGCGAACCGGTAGCAAGGAAAGATGCAATGACAACTGACACATCAACCGAACAAAACCCAGCGCCAGTCACCCAATCCGCCCTCAACAGCAGCGACCCAGCGGTACGTTTCAACGCGGGATTGGATCTGGTCCGCCAAGGCGATCCAACCGGCATCCCCGCCTTAATCGAAGCCCTTGGCCACGAAAGCGCCTCGGTCCGGCTCTTTCACGCGGGCAAGGCATTGGTCCAACTGGGACAACCGGCCATTCCTGCGCTGGAACAGGCGCTACTGGCCAATGAACCGCAAGTACAAGTTGCCGCGGCGTGCCTCCTCTATCAGATCGAACCGGCGCGGTTTGCCGCGTTGCTGCCCTATCTGAACGCAGCGTTGCAATCCGAAGAGCAACCGGTGATGGGCGATGCCCTCCACTTTTTGAGCCTGGCGGTACAGGAAGAGCGGCAGTCGGTGGTGCCAGCGCTGTTGACGGCGTTGCGCTCGACGAAACCGGCCGCTGACCCCGAAGGCTGGGCCACCGACCAGCGAACCACCGTGGCAATTGTGTTGGCCAAGATTGGGGAGCCACGGGAGCGCATCGTTGACGCGTTGCTTGAAGCGTTACGCGGCGCAATCCCGGCAGTGCGTTGGGGGGCCGCTTGTGGGTTGGCAGAGCTAGGATCAGCAGCGCGTGCCGCGGTCAATACCCTGATCGCCACCGTGCGCAATGAGGATGAGGAAGGGCCGGTGCGGGTCGAGGCAGCCTATGCGCTGGCCGTGATCGGCGATCCCAAGGACGAGACGTTGCCGGTGCTGTTGGCGGCATTGCAATGCAACAGCAGTTGGGTGCGCGCCTTTGCCGCCCGCATTTTGGGCGCATTGGCGGCACCGCCCACTCAGTACGAAGAACCTACGTACTTTGACGCCATCACGCGCGCCTTGATGGGGATGCGCGGCCTGCCCCATCTCGCTGAACCGTCGACCAAGGTGGTCACGGCGCTGGCACAAGCTGTCACCGACTCGGATTTCAACGTACGGCGCAATGGGGTGGCAGCGCTGGCCCGGCTGGAATCACAGGCAAGCGCGGCCGTTCCCACGCTGCTCACCGCACTCCATGCGCCGGACATCGGTCCGATTGCGGCGGAGGCGCTGGCCCAAATCGGTGGCGAGGAGGTAGTGGCGCAACTGCAAACGCTGTTGCAAACAGAGAATGGCACGACTGCGTCCCACGCGGCCTATGCGCTCAAGCTGTTGGACGCATCATCGCCGGCTGACTATTATGATATCGTTCCGTTGGAACCAACACCCCACCACTTTTATTGCCAAGTGCAGGTCACGTTGGATGCAGAGAAGGTAGCGGCGTTTGAGGCGCTCTACCAGGCGACGTTGGCGCGTGGGCAAGGGGCGAGTGTGGACTATATGCTCCCTTATCCCAAGCACGAATTTCTGCGTTACCTGGTAGAACAGAAGGGGCTCTTTTTACATGGCTCCGGCAAACCAGATATCGATATCCTCAAGCCCTTTCGCTATGGCACCGACGCCGCCGACCACGGCAATGTCAGCGGCGTCTATGCCGATCGCGATCCGATCCGCCCCGTCTACTTTGCCGTGGTCGAGGGCAAGCGTTGCTTTGGGTTGACCAACGGCTACTTTAACTTGACGGAGACAGGCGACCACTCGACCAAAGGTGATCTGCCCTGCAATGAGCGCTTCTACAAGTTGGCAATTGGGGTAAACGGCCTCTGCCGCCCCTTCTGGCGCACCGGTATGATCTACGTGCTGCCGCCGGATACCTTCACCTACGAAAAGGAGTGGACCAGCCGTGAACCTGTGCCGCCGCTCATGCGCGTGCCTGTGACCCAGGAAGATCTACCGCTGCACGAGCAGGTGTGGGGGGCTGACTGGCGCCGGCTCGATCTCAACTGGGTCGATCCGCGGGAACCCTTTCCCTTTTTGCAAGATGTACAAGCGCACCCGATCCTGCCGGCTGGTCGACCGCTCTGGTGTAGAGAATCAGAGAACGATGAGGAGTTAAATCATGACCGTGAGTAACAGTGCATCGCTGATCCAACGCTCGTTTGGCTCGGAACTCCGTGTCCTGCTGATTATGGCGCGCAAAGAGTGGACGATCCTCCTGCGCTACCCCAGTTGGTTTGTGGCCATGATCATCTGGCCGGTGATCTTTCCGCTAGGATCGATTTTTTCGGCGCGGGCGCTGAGCGGTCCCAATGGATCGGCACTGCCCGTCTTTGCACAGCTGGCGGGCACGACCGATTACATTGCCTACATTGTGGTTGGGTTGACCCTTTACATGTGGCTCAACATCACGCTCTGGGATACCGGTTTTCAACTGCGCAACGAGCAGATGCGCGGGACACTCGAATCGAACTGGCTCTGCCCGATCTGGCGCTTCTCCATCCTGTTAGGGCCAAGTCTGACGAAAATGGCGACCTCCCTCACCGTCATTGTCATGGCCATTCTTGAGTATCGGCTCTTCTTTGGCCAGTGGATTATGGGCGGCAACTGGGGGCTGATTCTGCTGATCATGGCGCTGACGATCCCGTCGGTCTATGGCATTGGCGTCGCCTTTGGTAGCCTGGTCATCCGCTTTCAAGAGGCAAACACCATGGTCTTTCTCGTGCGCGGCCTCTTCATGATCTTTAGCGGCGTCTCCTATCCATTGGCAGTCATGCCGGCATGGATGCAATTAGTCTCAGCCTGGTTACCGCTGACCTATGCGATCCATGCGATTCGCGCCGTGACCTTAAATGGTGCCACCTTCACGGAGATCCAACCCGATCTCACCCGATTGGCCCTCTTTGCCATTGGCCTATCTGTGGCGGGTTATTGGATCTTTCAGTTCACCGAACGGCAGGCCCGCCGTAGCGGTTCATTGGGGCGTTATTGAATATGAATCCGCTTTTTCTCTGTGTTCTCTGTGCTCTCTGTGGCCAAGCAAAGGAATAATTCATGATAATTACCTGGCAATCCCAATTGCGGGCCGTGTGGGCGGTTGCGTGGAAGAATTGGCTGCGCTTTATCCGCTATCCGCTTAACGCCATCTTTCGTGTGGTGCAGCCGCTGGTCTGGCTGACACCGCTCTACTTCCTGGGACGCAGTTTTGCGACTGCCCAGGGCAATATTGGCTTTGCCGCAACGACGGGCACGAGCGACTATATGTCCTTTGTGCTAGTTGGCTCACTGCTGTCCGGCTATATCAGTTCGGTCTTTTGGGGGATGGGCTATGCCCTGAAGACCGAGATGGATGAAGGGGTGATGGAGAGCAACTGGCTGACACCGGTGCAGCGGATCTCCTTCTTGGTGGGTCACACCGTGACGAATCTGGCGACGACCACGCTCACCAATGCCGGCGTGCTGCTCCTGGCGTGGTGGTTCTTTGGCTTTACGGTGACGGGGAATTTCTGGCAGGCGGTGGGGGTGCTGTTACCCCTGTTGCTGGCGCTCTATGGCTTTGGCTTCGGCTTTGCTGCGGTCGTGCTGCTCATGCGCGATGCCAACATGTTGATCGACGTGAGCGATTATCTGCTCACCATCCTCTCCGGCAGCCAATTTCCGGTGCAAGTGCTGCCGGCGATCCTGCTGCCACTTTCTCTGGCATTACCGTTGACCTATGGTTTTGACGCCATCCGCGGCCTTTTGATCCGCACGCAAACGCTGTTACCGATTGCGGTCGAATTGGCAATTCTGTTGTTCTTTATGGCGATAACCGTCCCGCTGGGGATTTGGATCTTTCGGCGAGTCGAGCGGCGGATCAAGCGGCTGGGGACGTTGGGAATGCACTAGGTCAGTGAATCGGTAGGACGGTGAATCGGTAGGTCAGTGAATCGGGAGGACGGTGAATCGGTAGGACGGTGACCGTCCCACTGTCTTACCGTCCCACTCTCTTACCGGCCCACTGTCCCACTAAACATTTAGACCGTCACGTACTAGCCTGCCGCTTCACCATGCGGTCGTACATTACCAACGTTCCCGCCACGGCCACGTTGTAACTTTCATAGCGCATTGAGGGAATGCTAATCACCTGATGACAGCGTTCTTGGATCTCGTTGGGCAATCCACCATCTTCTGCCCCTAACACGTAAACGGCCCGGTCCGGGTGGACAAAGTCCGGCAGTGGCATGCCCCCCATCTCCACCCCCACCAGTTGACAGCTATAGGCCGAGGCTGTGGTCATCTGATCAAAGGTCTCATAACGAAAGAGCGGCACCTGCTTCCACGTGTGAAAGACATCGTCGGAGGTAGGTTTATAGCGCGTACCAATCGTAAATAGAAAGGCCGCGCCCAACTGCCACGCCCCGCGCCAAAGCATGCCCACATTCTGAGCGCGCTTCACTTGATAAACCCCAATGCCGAAATAGCCGGGTGATTGCATGTTGATTCCCTGTAGACAGTCGGACGGTCGGACAGTTGAACGGTCGGACAGTTGAACGGTCGGACAGTGCACCGTCTCACCGTCTCACTGGCTTACTGTTTCACCGTCCCACTGATACTACCCCACCACTTCTGCAATCGACTCGCCGACGATCTGGACGATCTGATCGACTTCCTCGGCATTGATGACGATCGGCGGCGCAAAGACGAGGATGTCGCCGACGACACGCGTAAAGAGGCCGCGGCTGACGCACGCTTTGCGCACCTTTTCGCCGATGCCGGCGGGCGCTTTCGTCTCACGGTCGGCGACAAATTCGATGGCGGACATGAGCCCTTTGCCCCGCACGTTGCCGATAACGGTAAACTCCTCGGCTAGCCCACTCAAGCCGTCGAGCAGCCGTTGCCCCATGATGGCGGCATTCTCCACCAACTTCTCATTCTCAATAATATCCATATTCGCCAGCGCCACAGCACAACAGGTCGGGTGGCCGGAGTAGGTGTAAGCGTGCATCCAACGCTCGTTGGCTGGCGCGTTCATGATCACCTCGCGGATCGCATCGGAGATCTGGATGCCACCCAAGGGTAGATAACCGCTGGTCACCCCCTTGGCAAAGGACATGATATCCGGTTGGATCCCCCAACGGTTGAGCGCGAACAGCTCACCCGTGCGCCCAAAGCCGGTAATCACCTCATCGGCGATAAAGAGCACCTCATATTGATCACAGATCTCGCGGATGCGTGGGAAGTAATCGTCTTGCGGCGGGATCACGCCACCAGCCCCCTGCACCGGTTCGGCAATAAAGGCACCGACGGTCTCCTGCCCCTCGCGTAAAATTGCCTCTTCCAACAGGCGCGCGGCGGCCTGGCCTTGCGTCTCGCCCGCCTTGATCTCGCCGGCAAAGCGATAGGGATAGGGGGAATCGATGTGCAGGAAATTGGGCACGCGTGGCTCAAACATCGGCCAGTAGGCGTTGAGACCGGTTGCACTCATCGCCGCCAAGGTAATACCGTGGTAGGCATGGGTACGCGAGATGACCTTGACCTTGTTCGGCTTGCCCAAACGCTTCCAATAGTGGCGCACCGTCTTAAAGGCACTCTCGTTCGATTCCGCACCGCCCGAGGTAAAGAAGGTGGTATTGAGGCTGGGGTAGGCATAGCCGGCGAGGCGGTTGGCCAGTTCAATCGCTGGAATATTTGAGGCACCGGCATAGCTAGAGCAATAAGCCAGCGTGGACATTTGGGCTTGGGCAGCGTTGGCCAGTTCCGTGCGCCCATGGCCCACCAACACATTCCAAAGGCCAGCAAGCCCATCGATCATCTCCCTTCCTTCGGTGGTGCGCATCCAAACACCGTGGCCCGACTCAAAGATAAAGGGGTTTTCATGGGCAGAGGGATGGTGTAGCGGGTGTAACAGGGCACGGTCACGTTCGATCAGTTCGGCATGGGTTGTCATGATGGCCTCCTCGGCTAGCGTTAGGTAAGAAGCTGCCCGTAAAGTCCTAGCTTCAAGAAACAGTAAATTTACCGGTAGCATCCAATAATAAAAAGGAGACACCGCGCAAGGCGGCGTATCCAGCGCTTCCCCTACTTATAACAGAAATGAATTGGGCGAGCAAATAGGGGTGATTCTGCAACCTTTTCAACCACAACACGTAATAGTCTATAGATCGGGAGCGTAAACGTAATCCGTGTCGCGTGAACTGGTCAATGGGAAGGCTCGGCGGATGGGATTGATTATACAGATGCGAACCTGCTCTTCCCGATGAATCATGATCCAAGTACCACTCACAGCTCTCTGCACGTTGGTGAAATAAGCGTAGACGGGAGGCGAGTTCGGTTGAGTTTTGAAGGTTGAGGTAGAACGATGAGTGAAGAACAACGTAAGCAAGGGTTTGAAGAAGGCTACCAGGATGGCTTTGAAGGTGCGCCCGTGAATTCAAATAATGAGGGCATGGGCAATAGCGGCGGCAGAACTGGTACGTCGAATTCGCGCACTCCAATGGAACAGGCAGCAGATGTTGCGCGGGCCCAAGCGACACAGGCAGCGGATGCCTTCCGTCGTGGCGAGTTTATGCGTGATGCGGCGGAAGATCCAGCGGCCAATGCCGATGATCGGCTGATTGCGCTCTTGGCCTATGCCACACAGGCCTTTATTCCCTTTATCATGCCGATCATTATCCTGTTAAGCGAGAGCAGCAAGAAGCGCCCCTTCCAGCGCTACCACGCGATCCAGAGCTTGGCGCTAAGCTGTATTGTGGTGGCGGTCGGTGTCTTTGTCAGCATCAGCACCGCGATCCTGCAAGTGATTCCGGTACTTGGCTTTATTATTGGCATTGCCGTCTTCTGTCTGACGCCGATCGCCTACCTGATGTTTCTGGTGGCGATCTTCTACTATGGCTATCAGGCCTACCAGGGCAAACGCTTTGCCATCCCCGGCTTGACGACTTTCCTGCATGATCAGGGCTGGTTATAAGGGATAGCAGAGGGTTGGGATCTGGTTAGCGTTGGCTAGGTCATAAAGGCTAATGAAACGGAAGCGCCACCAATTTGACAGAAGCCCAGCCCTCTGCTATACTCACTTTCGTTAACGCGGGGTGGAGCAGAGGTAGCTCGTCGGGCTCAATACCGTGTAGTGAATTTATGGATACAAAACTAAAAGGGGATATCGCAGAACAGGCCGCTGTTCTTTATGCACTAAAACAAGGTTGGGGTGTTCTTAAGCCCGTTGGTGATCGGCTAGCATACGATCTAGTCTTTGAAGTAGAATCCAAATTTGTAAAGATTCAAGTGAAGTCAGCTTGGTTTTATGAGAAGGTTGGAAACTACGTCGTTGATAACCGTCGTACAAAGACGAACCGTCGCCAAATGGTGCGAGAGCAATACCAAACAATCGATTTTGACTTTGCTTTAGTTTATATAGAAGATTTAAACCTGTTTTACGTTTTTCCAGTCGATGTATTCATCAGCTTTGGCAGTGAAATTCATTTTGTTGAAGCTGACAAACGCCAACGGAAACCAGCATCTGCTAGCTATCGTGAAGCGTGGGAATTGATTACACAATGGGCTGTATGTGAAGTAATTCGCATATGATCACTTGTCAAATTCGGGGAAGCCGGTAGCAGGGTAATCCCGAGCCAAGCTTGAAAGAAGCGATTCTTTCGAGAAGGTGTAGAGACTTAATGGCAAGCACCCAACCAGGTAGTGCTGAGGGTGAAGAGAAAGTCCAGACCACAAACCATCATTGGGCAGTGAAAACTGTAGTGGGATGCATAACCCGAAGGTCATAGGTTCGAATCCTGTCCCCGCAACTTGAAACCGCCGGTCATTCTGTGATCGGCGGTTTTGTTCCGTCCCCAGAACAGAAACCAAGGCGACGTAGCTCAGGCGGTTAGAGCGAAGGCTTCATAATCCTTAGGTCGGTGGTTCAAGTCCACCCGTCGCCACTACCATTCTCCCCTATAAAATCATAGTGTTTTGCCTATCCGCTTCCAGAATCCTGGGGCGGTTTTTTATGCAGCGAAGAACCCACACAAAAGTTGGCAACGTCATATTAGATTCTCCAGCTCGACCATTTTCCGCAAATTGTGGTTGAGATTGCTAGGCACTGACCGCTCACCTATCCGCAGCAAACTCAAGCGCGTTGACGTTTTCAATGACTGTCATTTCTCGGAACAACCCATCGTGTTGACTATGTTGATGGCTCGCGTTCACCATAAATGCGAATGAACCTTTTCGTGTTATCCCAATAGAGCAAACATGAAATGAAAATACCTAGCAAAAAGCTGGGTACTTTTGGATCCAAAATTGAGAATGACATATATAAAGAAGAAGATGAAATCAAGTCGATTGAAGCGCAAGTAAATCAATTAAATGAGCGAATATCTGACAGGCCGCAAGATTCAAAAGATAATATTTTGACGACGCAAACCGTATATGAAAATGGTTATGAGGTTTGGTCGATACATTCGATGAAAGATGAACCAGTGCATATTTGGTTATATATTAAGGAGCGTCAAGTAGCTCCTAAAATTGATGAATCAAAGCTTGCGATGTCATTTCCTTGATTTACACCATTCACCAGTTGTACCAGTCCGCTGACGGGATCCGTGCGATAGTAGTGAGTGGGAAACCGTACAGCACTGTAGGCAAGATTCTCTTCCCGCGGACGGATGACGATCTCACCGTCAATGTCAATCAATTGACGATAGATACCTCGGCACAGACGCCGGCTGCGCAGATCCAGACCGGCATTATTGAGCAACATGTCAAGCGTCAGTCGACTGCTGGTGACAATTGTCGCGCTGGCGAAATGTCGCCAGCACCAAGCCAGCGCAAACGCAGCGCTTGTCATTGCCGGCAGCATAGAGAGTAATTGGGTTGTTGGTCACATTTTTAATCTTAATGCATCGCACGGACCACTTTACTCTTCCCGCTGCTGGATATCCCCAGCATTTAGGCTGGCGCACTCACGACGTAGGTCACAACCCAACAGAACGGCCAAGATCACAGGATCCCTTAGCCCCTTGACGGTTAACACGTCGGGCAGTTCCAAAGTTTGACCTGTTATACAGGTGATAAACAGGCGCTTTATCGGTTTGCCATCATGGTGCCACTTGCCGCTCCAGCTTGAGCCCCGACCCTCTAAGGTCTTCTTGGCGATTGCCAACTTCATACAAGCGTTGCCCCTTGATGTCGATGGCATCAGGGTGCGTACCACATTGGGGGGATTACGCCGGACGATCAATTTTGTCCTTCTGTGTAATCCCCCAAAATGGGACGCACCCATGGCATCAAAATAGCTTTACATCTATAGACAAAGTATGGCACAATAGGGCTGACCACGCTACACCGTGGTCAGCCCTATTGTGGTCACCCCTTTAAGCGATAAACTAAAATACGCCGAGGAGCTGTATGGAACGGGTCATAAACTGAATCAGGCATGCGTCACAATGACTTGATATACCATGTCATTGTGGTAACCGGATAATTCAAGCGAACCTGCTGGTGAATCATCACGAGTAGTGTTTATCTATTGCCTAATTCAGGAGAACCGAATCCATGTCTACAGGACAGCTCCATCTCTTTGTCTATTCTACGGCCGACGATGCGGCCAAAGCCTCGTTGTTAAAAGCCCTTGACCCACACCCCCTAGATTTAGCTCTCCATCGCCAAGTTCAGAATGGCGTCGTCCAATACGGGAGGGATCTATGCCGAACCTAGTCGCAAGCTTTCGTCGTTTGCCGCGCGATGTCCAACTATACGCTTGGGCCTGGTTCATCATTGGCATCGGCACTTTTGGGATCTGGGCCGTGCTCTTCAACCTCTATTTGCAGCGACTTGGCATGGGGCCGGAAGCCATCGGGTTACTGCTAGGCGTTGGACCCTTCATCGGGGCAATCGGGGCAATTCCAGCCGCCATGATCGGCGCCCGCATGGGCAACCGGCAGGCGATGAATTTGGGCGTGATCCTCATTATCATCGCGTTCGTCCTGCTCCTATCTGCCGGATTCTTGCCCGCCGCACGCCAAGTGGGCTGGATCACACTATGGTGGATGGTCTTCTCGCTGGCCAATGCCCTCACGAATATTAACGGCGCACCGTGGATTATGGCAGTAACCGCGCCCGAAGAGCGCGCGAGCGCCTTCACGGCGCAAATGGTGCTGCTAAGTCTTGGCGGATTTGTCGGTAGCCTCGTCGCAGGACTCTTGCCTGGCATCATCGCAAAGCTCACCGGCATGGATTCTGACTCGGCAACGGCCTATTGGATACCATTGTGGCTGACCCCTATCACTTTTGTGGGCGGCTATTACCTGCTTCATATCACGAAGCCGAGGCCGCCGGTCAAGATGGCGGCAACCACCCATCATGCTGCCGGAATTCCCTATCTGACCCTCATGTTTGTCGGCCTACTCATCTTTCTTCAGGTCTCGGGAGAGTCGCTTGTACGGCCCTTTTACAACTTATATCTTGATAGCAACGTCGGTATGCCGCTTGCGCGCATTGGGGTTGTCTTTGGCATCGCGCAGATGTTGCCGATTGTTTCAAGCTTGTTGACGCCCTCGATTCTCACCCGCTGGGGCGGAACACGGGCAATGATTGCGATC
>DAOUCA010000003.1:0-4857 GCA_034432375.1 Caldilineaceae bacterium | reverse complement strand
CAATAGTAAAACAGGTAAGGTATACTGAGTATAAACATAAGATGTAACCAACAAGCAATGATGTGAAAGATGGAAAACAAAAGTGCCAGATCCGCGAGCAGTGGCGATAGAATTAGACGAGGAGACTCGTGCTGCTTTGCAAAAAGTGTTGAGACAATATTCAACGTCGCAACAGTTGGCGCAAAGAGTGCGAATCATCCTGTTAGCAGGGGAAGGGAAAAATCATAAGCAGATTAGCCAAGAACTGAGTATATCCATCGATATGGCTCGTCACTGGCGTAATCGGTGGGTAAGTTTTGCACCGATTCCCCTGAGCGAAATGAGTGTGAGTGAGCGTCTAGAAGATGCGCCTCGTCCGGGCAAACCGTCTGCGATCAATGCAGAACAGATGTGCAAGATTGTGGCCCTGGCTTGTGAAGCACCGGAAAAATCCGGCCGCCCAATTAGCCAGTGGACTGGTCGAGAAATCGCCGATGAACTCATGCACCAAAAGATTGTGGAGACCATCTCTCCCCGCCATGCGCAACGGATCCTCAAAAAAAAGATCTAAAACCGTACCAGATCCGCTATTGGCTAACAGCGCCTGACGAGCAGGATCTGGACTTTGACAGGAAAGTCGAGAACATTTGCGCCGTCTACCAGCAGGCAGCAGAACGGCATAAAAACGGAGAGCGAACCGTCAGCACGGATGAGTTAACCGGTGTGCAAGCGTTGGAACGGAAATATCCAGGCTTGCCGATGGCCCCAGGAAAAGTGGAACGGCGCGAGTTTGAATATATCCGTCATGGCACGGCCACTTTCATCTTAACCCGCGATGTTGTCACTGGGAAGATCATCGCACCACAAGTCGGTACTTCGCGCACGGAAGTCGATTTTCTTGCGCATGCGCAGGCAGTGGTTGCTTCTGATTCTACTGCTTTACGTTGGCATTTTGTCGTCGATAATCTCAATATTCATCTCTCTGAATCCTTAGTCCGATGGGTTGCGGATGAATCCGACCTTGCTCTTGACCTTGGTCAGAAAGGCAACTCCGGCATCTTGCATAATAAGCAGAGTCGCGCAGCTTTTCTCCGTGAGCCGACCCATCGCATTGTCTTTCATTACACCCCCAAGCATTGCTCTTGGCTTAACCAGATCGAAATCTGGCTCAGTATTTTAGTCCGCAAGCTGCTTAGACGAGGTTCTTTTTCCTCCCTTGATGACCTTATGGCCAAGGTTTTGGCCTTTATTGATTATTACAATGACACCATGGCCAAGCCTTTTAAGTGGACCTATCAGGGCAAGCCCCTTGTCGCTTAACTATTGGTCTATTTACGCCATCTTGTACTAGGCATATTTACTAGACGTTGCAACTGAGCCATAAGTTGCGGGGTACAGGGAATATTTGTGGTTATGGGTATCTTTAGCTTATCGATGTAGATGCAGAAAATCGTGAACATCCGACAGCGTCGGCCCCCCCAACACCCCTTGCTGCGCGTTGAGGACCAAGGCGGCCACGCCATTGGCAAAGCGAACCGCGGCCGGCACATCCTGCCCCTGCGCGATGGCATAGAGAAAACCGGCGTTAAAGGAGTCCCCTGCGCCGACGGTTCCTTGTGTCACAACGGGAAAACCGGGCACAGACAATGGCTTATCATCCGGCTGCTGTTGTACGAGCGCGCCGGTGGCCCCGCGTTTGATCACAACAGCGCCAACACCAGAGTGCAGTAACTGTGCCATCCCCTGTGCCAGCCCAGCATCTGTCTCTGTAACCGCGCAACAGACCGCTAATTCATGGGCGTTGCAGATAAAATAATCGACATCCGGCAACAAAGGGAGCAACTCTGTGAATCTAGCCGGCTCGCCAACGGCGGGGCCGATATCAAGCGCTGTGATGCCACCTGTGCCCTTCACTTGGTGCAGCAGGCCTGCAAAGCCTTGGGGTCGCCAGCGCAAAAAGAGCGTATAACTGGCAATCAGCAGCGTCTTCGCTTCCTGCGCCAAAATCGGTGGCAGATCGGTCGGCGCAAATGCATGGGAGGAACCGGCATGATGAAACGCGAGGCGATTGTGGGCTTCGTCACTGATAACTGTTGTAACTGAGGTGGCCGCCACCGGATGTCGACAGAGCCCGCGCAGGTCAACACCTATAATGTCCAGTGGGTTGCAGAGCAGATCGCCGGCCGGATCTTGACCAATGGCACTGCCCAAGGCGACCGGCGCGCCTAACTTTGCCAACACGTAAGCGCTGTTGGCACCATTGCCACCAAAACGCATCCGTACCGGTTCTGCACAAAAGACCAGGCTATCGACCGTAAATTCGTCGCCCTGCGCTGTCGGCATCTGTGCAATGCCACTATGGATCAGATCGAGCGTCGTGCTACCAATGACAAGAAACATGAAAGGTGTTTCCAGGGTGCATACGTTTCCAGTGACACTTTGGGGCAAACAGGAGCTGTTATGCCGAAAAGTGTGCTCTTCCGCCAATTGGAAGATCATTCGTAAAACATAGGACGTAGGCAGTTCTCGGGTTTCGATACAAGAAACTACATCTTATTCAACCGGCGATTTGCGTAAGGCCTAAAATATAAAAACACCCGATTCTCATGTAGAATCGGGTACTTATAAGTCATGTGGTAAAGTGTACCACAAATTGTGGTGGTAGGGGAAGTTTTTAGTAAGAGTTCACTTTGAAGATTTAACCAAACGCAGGAATCGGCACATGGTAAATAGCGTCGTGCCAACCGCAAAAATCCCCAGAGCGAGCGTCATCTGTATCATTTCAATCGCCATCAATTTTCCCCTTTAAACAAATTTTAACAAACATTCGTCACACGGTTACGCTCAGTATGGCACAGAAACCGCAGAAATCAAGGGGGGTAATTGGGGGATTGCCCGGTGGTCAGGATAAATAAAAATAGTAAGACGGGTTAATAGTCGTGATTAACTTTGTTTAATCATAGAGTTAATCACGGTTATTAACCCGCTTAGCTTCTTCTAAAATACCGGCGGCGAATTCGGCGGCGAATTCGGCGACGGTTGAAAGCTGGGGCTGGGAGTTCGCCATAGAGGTTGTCACGCTACCCACCCCTTACCACCCCTTACCACCCATTACCAACCATTGTTGGCAGTTCGTTGCCTCATGTGGCCAGTGGTATAATAGGGATACCCTTACCCCAAGCAGCAGCGCACATGCAATATACCAATACAATCTATACTGAATATTACTGAATATACTAAACGGAGAAACCATGCACCCGATTATTGACACCCACCAACATCTGTGGGATCTAAGCAAATTTAATCTGCCCTGGACAGCCGGTGCGGGTGTGCTTGAACGCAGCTATCTGCAACAGGATTATGTCGAGGCCACCGCCGGACTCAATGTTGTCAAAGCTATCTATATGGAGGTCGATGTCGATCCGACGCAGCAGGCTGCCGAAGCCGACTATATTATTGACCAATGTCAACAGGATGATACACCAACGGTTGGAGCTGTCATCTCCGGTCGTCCGGGTGACGACGGCTTCCAGGCGTACATCACACGGTTTGCAGACAGCCCGTTCATCAAGGGAGTACGCCAGGTTTTGCATGTGCCGACGACGCCGGCCGGCTACTGTCTGCAACCGGCCTATGTGCGCGGGGTTCAACTGTTGGGCGATCTAGGATTGAGCTTTGATCTCTGTATGCGGCCAGCCGAGTTGGTTGATGCTGTCAAGTTGGTCGACCAATGCCCTGACACGCGCTTTATTGTCGATCACTGTGGTAACGCCGATCCCAATATCGTTGCCAATCCCGCCGACTTGCCCCGCGATCCAGGGGATCCCTTTTCGCACACCCGTCAACAATGGATGGACGATATGGCTACGTTGGCGGATCGCCCCAATGTGATCTGCAAAATTTCGGGCATTGTTGCCCGTGCCACCCCCGGCAAATGGGATGCCGCGCTTCTGGCCCCCGCCGTCAATCACTGTCTCGATAGCTTTGGCCCTGATCGGGTCATCTTTGGCGGTGATTGGCCAGTCTGCACACTGGTTGCATCCTACAAAGAATGGGCAACCGCACTACGCACGATTATCGCCGAACGGAGCGAAACGGAGCAGCGCAAATTGTTGCACGACAATGCCGCACAATTTTATAGGGTCTAACAACCGATGCGAAAGGACTCAGGCCAATGGACAACCGCTTCAAATACAAGAAGAGTATCGATAAGGAGATAGTATCTAGATAGTTGAAAAGTGTTAAATTATGTGATAAAGTGTAATTTATGAACACTTATACAATAACGCAATTTTCACAGATGACCGGATACGCAGTAAAGACACTACAAAAATGGGATAGAGATGGCAAACTTATTCCATCGCGAACACCAACGAATCGGCGTGTCTACAATGACGAACATCTTAGGGTGTTGCGTGGCTTAGCCGTCGATCAGGATCGAGAAACAGTAGTGTATATGCGTGTATCGAGTCAGGCGCAAAAGCCGGATTTGAAGAATCAACGGGATGCACTAGAGCAGTTTTGCTTATCGAGGGGATATGCCGTCGATGAGTGGGTAGAAGAGATCGGTGGTGGACTAAACTTCAAACGCAAGAAGTTTCTCTCTATAGTGAGCGCAATCACTACTGGCAAGATTGAGCGCATAGTGATTGCCCATAAGGATCGGCTGGCTAGATTTGGTTTTGATTTACTGCTGCACCTAGCCAGTGAGAATAGCTGCGAAATCGTTGACTTAAACACTGAGTCTTTAAGTCCAGAGCAGGAAATGGTTCAAGACTTGATGACGATTACGCACTGCTTTTCAGCAAGGCTATACGGTCTGCGCACCTATCGAAAAGCACTCAGAAAGGCGGTGAAAGATGATGGCGAAGCCCGTGC
>DAOUCA010000002.1:0-89031 GCA_034432375.1 Caldilineaceae bacterium | reverse complement strand
ATTGTAGAGAAGAGTATATTGTAGAGAAGAGTATATTGTAGAGAAGAGTATATTGTAGAGAAGAGTATATTGTAGAGAAGAGTATATTGTAGAGAAGAGTATATTGTAGAGAAGAGTATATTGTAGAGAAGAGTATGTGGAAACTCAAATACCTTTTCTCCTGCGCACATTTGCTTGGGTGCGTACCACATTTTCGGGGGTGCTCAGACAAATCGGTTTTTCGTGCTCGACCCCCCCCAAAAATGGGACGCACCCATTTACTTGATGAACTTGACAGTACAGAGGCTCTTTGCTATGCTGCAATTGCTGGCGTAATTTGTTGGGACAAAGAGCAGATTCGTTGCCTTTTGCCAACAAAAACTGACAGAAAAATTCACAATCATGAGTTTAGCCGCTCGGCACTTCACCCTTTTCAAAAATTCTTATCCAGGAACAAAGGGAAGCGTGTGTCCAGCGACATAGAACAAATGGTCTAATCAACCACTATTGTCAAGCCGTGGATGCACCTTACTGTGCCCACGGCTTTTTTGATCCAACTGAGTACAGATCAATTCTGGTTCAGGTGTAACCAGCCGTGGGCATTGAGATGCCTGCGGCTTTTTATTTTATCCACGTTTGTTTGAGATGATCAGGAGAGCAATCATGTTGAGAAGAGGTACCTTGAGAGATTGTCGGCTTATTCCACACTCGCTATCCGCCCGTCGGCGTTACCAAGACGGGCCCAATCTGGCAAAGGGATTCTCCCATGCGCATTACCAGTTTACAAAATCCACGGATTAAGAATGTCGTCAAGTTACACCAGCATCGTCAGCGTCAACGGCAGGGCCTGTTTCTCGTTGAAGGGTATCGGGCCATCTGGCATGCCGTCGAACAGCGGTACCCATTGCAGGAAGTCTACAGTTGCCCTCCGCTCTACTTTGGCAAGAATGAGGCTCTGTTGCTGGCGCGCATTGCAGCCGCGGGTACGGAGATTGTTGAAGTAAGTGAAGAGGTCTCCAGCAAGATGGCGCTGCGCGGTCGTGCGGATGGCTTGCTAGCCGTGGCAGTGCAATCACAACAGCAGCTCGTAGATCATCAACCAACGCCGCAGAGCTTTTATCTCATCGCCGAAGCGGTCGAGAAACCAGGGAACCTGGGGACATTGCTACGCTCGGCGGATGGCGCAGGCGCGAGTGGCGTCATCATCTGCGATCCTTGCACGGATCTCTGGCATCCCGATGTGGTGCGGGGCAGCGTGGGTGCCTTTTTCGCCATGCCAACCTTTGTGTGCGATAGTCAAACGGCGCTCGATTGGTGCCGCCAGCATGGCATCCAGACATTGGCGGCCACGCCACAGGCCACACGTTTGTACACAGAGGTCGATATGCGTGGGGCGGTTGCGTTGGCCGTAGGTACCGAGCAATACGGCCTGAGTGAACAGTGGCTCGCGCAGGCCGATCAGCAGATCAAGTTACCAATGTTAGGCACCACCAATTCGCTAAATGTGGCGGTCGCAGGCACGCTGTTGCTCTACGAGGTAGTGCGCCAGCGGATTGGTTAATGCGCAACTGAGGGCATTCCAAGAATTAAATGATCCGCGAAAACACACGCGCCCAACGGGCACCCGACACGAAGAAAAGCAAACATTTGTGGATACTACGACAACGTTAAATTCGACAAGATTTACAAGATTTACAGGATTGCTACAGCGGAGAGAAAATCCTGTGAATCTTGTTCATCCTGGCTACTGATTGAAATTTAACGTTGTCGTAATACTTATTTTTCTGGGTTAGCCTGAGGTAATTCAGCCATTAGGCTATTTACTGGTTGTCGCACAGTAAGCATCTCTAACTTACCGAAGTTGGAGACGCTTACTGTGCGACAGGTTCGATGGCTGGGTAGGTACGAACTGAGACTGTGGCTCAACTGTGGCTCAACTGTGGCTCAACTGTGGCTCATTGGAAATCGGCTTGCGTTACCTGTGGTCCAGCCAAAGGAGGGGTGGCCGGGGCAGCGGTGACCGGCAGCGTTAATCCTAAGCCATTCCCCACGACAACAGTCAGCGCGCGCGGTTTGCTTTCAATGATCCAGCGCTGCTGTTTGTCGAGCACATCGAGATCAGCATTGACAGCGAGTGGGATGTCGGTGGTGATTTCGATGCGACGGGCACGCCGTCTGATGATCCGTGGTTCCGTCATCCGGCCCCCGCCCGAGATCGCATAAAAGTAGCGGGTCAGATCGACCAACTCCATGTCAACATAGATTGCCAGATCAAGAAAGCCATCATCAATCTTGGCGTCGGGGGCAATCAACATATTATTGCCATAAAGCGGCGCATTGGAGATAGTCACCGTATGGGTCTGCGCCTGCAAGAGGCGGTCGCCATCACAGTACACCGTGACCTGCGCCGAGGTACCAGCGAAAAACTCGCCCAGTTTGATAAATACATCGGACCAGCGTCCCTTCTCAACCGCTTCGCCCATTGGCGCGGCAATCGCGCTCAGGCCAATGCCGGCAGTCTCTAAAAAGTAGCCATCGGTTGAATGATCGGGGGTTTGTACGTACCCTACGTCAATGTGGCGGATCGCGCCCATCGCCAAGACGAACGCGGCATTGGCCAAATCCAAGGGAATTCCAAGTACCCGGGAAATGTTATTCATGGTACCCAGCGGCAGAACGCCCAGCGCAACCTCACTGCCCACAAGCGCGGCGGCCACCTCTTCGATCGTACCATCGCCACCAGCAGCAATTACCAGTGCAGCGCCATCCGCAATTGCCTGTTGTGCCAGTTGGTAGGCATCGACCTCTAAGGTTGTCATGGCTAATTGCGGCGCAAAGCCGACAGCTTCAAGGACAGCAACGATCTCCGCTGGCGTGTGCAGACCATCGAGAAAACATTTGGCTGCCGGATTCAGGATCAGAATAGGAGAAGGCGCAAAAGAGGTTACCCTTGTGGCCGCTGGCAGTGGTGTTACATTGGGCAGATCGTCTGGCGCAGCAGGGGATTGGCGTGGCACCAAGCGTGCCAATTCCTCCTCAAGGCGGAGAAGTTTTTCATGAGCAGCAACCAAGTTATCTTGGGCCGCTTCAACCGTTTCTAACTGTTGCCGATAACTGGATTGCGTACCCTGTAAAGTAGCAGGCGAGCCCGGACAAGAATCTATTGGTTTTGTTGCGTCCATCACGTTTACACCTTCACGGGTATATTGTTCCCGGGTATATTGGTTTCTTTGCGCCGCGCTGTACTAGTTATTCAAAATAGCCTCACTTTAGTATACTAGACCCAGGTCTGTTGCAAAATTCAAAAGTCTCTCATAATGGAATCCTGCCTACTACCACGCATCATGTGAGCTTTGTGCTCTTGCAGGACCAATGCTTATCAGGAACTCATCCTCCATGATCCAACTCCTCCTCTTCGGTATTGCGCTTTGCGCCGGCACCTATGGCGCACTCAATGGTAGTGTGGCTGCGCTGCTCGGTGCGACCATTGCAACATTGCTAGCCGCCAGCAATCTCTTTGGACGCTTGCCCCACCCGACGCTGACACCGCAAGAAGTGGTGATCACGGGCAAACGGCATGGTTGGCTGTTCCTTATTGCAGTGGCCATTGGTTGTGCCGGGTTGGCAACTTGGCAATCTCATCAAAATGAATTCAGTTTTACCAGTGGTTATTTCTGGGCAGCAGGCATGATCGTGATCGTCATTAGCAGCTACCTCTATGATCACGAACTGGCGAATCGGCATGGTTTGCAGAAGAGGGTGATTGAGGAAGCCGTTGCGCTAAAGCTTCGCTTTACACAGGTGGATTGGCTACTGATGGGCGCGATCAGTGCGGTGGCGCTCTTTTTGCGCCTCTATCGCTTGGATGATTTCTTGCCTACCATGCATGGCGACGAAGGCGAGATGGGACTGTTGGCACTACTTGCTCTCCACGGCCCGGCAAGTGGCATCAGCCCAACGCCGCTGCCCCTGTTTCGGACGGCCTTTCTCGACCATCCCACACTCTTTCATTATCTACAAGCGGGCGCGCTCTTGCTCTTTGGCGAATCTTTAACCGGGTTACGCACGCTCTCTGCGATCTTTGGTGCCTTGTGTGTCCCCGTCGTCTATGGCATTGGACGCATTGGTTGGGGGCGAGTTGCGGGGATCACCGCAGGGTGGTTATTGGCCGTCTCTCATTTACATCTGCACTACAGCCGCATTGCCCTCAACAACGTGCAGAGCATTTGGTTTACCGCCCTCTTTATCTTGCTCATGATGGTGGCCTTTGAAAAAACGGTGCGGCTACCCCCCACAGAAGAGGAGCGCAGCACAAAGAGCGGCAAGCTCGTTGCGCCGTTGGTTCCGTATGTCTGGGCTGGCCTGGTCATGGGATTCAGTCAATATTTTTACTATGGTTCACGTTTAATCCCGGTGATTGCCCTGCCATTACTCCTCTTTCTCATGGTCAAACGGCGCCTGAGCTGGACCCAATTTTTGATGATCACGTTGGCAACGCTCATCGCCTATGCCCCCTTGGCAGAGTATTACAGCAGAAATTTACCGGCCTTCTTAAATCGCACGCAAGGGGTGAGCGTCTTTTCGCCGGATGGGATGGCGCAATTGCTGGGGCCGAACGCAACTTGGCCGACCGATCTACCGCTGCTCATCTGGGAGCAGGTCAAGCGCAACGCCGCCTTCTTTGTCAATTATGGCGACAATTCCAGCTTTTACTTTGCGGACAACCCGGCCTTTGACCCGTTAACGGTTGCGCTCTTTTGGCTGGGGCTTGGCATCTTGTTGGCACGCCTCTATCGCTTTCAGGAATTTGCCCTGCTGATGTGGTTTGGGTTGGGTTTCTTCTTGGCGGGCGTGGCTACCAACAATTCGCCCAACGGCCCGCGCATGATTGTGATCACAACTTCAGTCTATCTCATTGGCAGTCTCCTGCCCCAGCGACTCTTTAATTGGAGCTATCGGATTTTACCAACAGGCAGCAGGTTGTTGGCGATAGTCGTGGGGATTGTGATTGCAGTGCTGACCTTTCAGATAAACTCCACAGCTTACTTCGTTACCTATGCTCGCTACACACCCAACCTGATGCCGATCAGCATGGCCCATGAGATCCGCGCAATCGGCAGCGGCTATACCTTTTACCTCTTCGGGGCCCCCAATTTCTATGCCAACTACAGCGTCTTGCGTTTTATTGCACCAGAGACAGAACGTTACGATGTTGATACTATCGATCAGTTGTCGACGCTAATGGAGCTACAAAATGGCAAGATAGGGGTCGTGGTGATTCTTCTGCCTCATCGTCTGGCAGCGCTAGAGAGCGTAGCAGAACGGCTTCCCGGCGGTATCCGCGAAGATCACTTCAGCAAGATGGGCAATCTGATGTATGTCACCTACCAAGTTGATTTCCAAGGGAATAACCAATTTGATGACCAGCTTGATGCTCAACTTGATAACCAAGATACCGAAGATGGACCAAAGATTCTTCAACCAGAAGTGGAACAAGAGCATCGAGCAGCGACCGAAGCAAACCAAACAAAGGATACAGCGCGCGATGAGCGACCGCCCCCGCTATCGCCATTGCAGCCAACAGCGACCGCTGATTCGCCCTAAGCCGGGGTAAAATCTGCAATGACGGTGTGGCGGCATCAGCGGCAGATGACCACGGATTGTGATCCCGTAACCTTCTGTCTTTCACGGGTATGTAGTACATTATACTGCGGTTGAAATGGGAACCGGAGTTTCTATCCCAGCAAAACTCCGGTTCCCATTCAGAGCTGAGTATAGCAGAGAAAAATGTTAGCACCATCCGCAGCCGCTGGTTAACCGCTTGGGCACAGGCGATAAAGGGATAAACGATATGACAGAACAACGGGTGAACACAAAACAAGCGTTATTGGCCGCAATCGACCAGCAGTGGTCTGCGCTCAACAGTGCCCTGACACAACTCTCACCAACAACAATGACAACCGCTAAAGATGACCACGATTGGACAGTCAAGGATCATCTGATCCATCTCTATTACTGGGAACGGGGGGCGCTCTACTTTTTGCAGGGCAAGCCGCGCTCCGAAGGGTTGGAGGTTACAGAGCAGATTTATTTGAGCGAGGATGCAGACGTGATCAACGAAGCAATCTTCCAGCAACAACGGTCGTTGCCTTTGGATCGTGCGTTGACACAGTTACGCGCGCTACAAGCCGAGTTGCTGGCAGCACTCGAACCATTAACCGATGCCGATTTGCAAAAACACTATCGTCACTATCTACCTGAAGAACCGGGCGACGGCGATGGGCCACCGGCAATCAATGTCATCTACGGCAATTCGGCAGGTCACTTTGCCGAACATCTAGCCTGGATTGAAGCATTGGCCGCGCAGACAGAGCCAGCAGAGTGAGCTATTCACGTGCATTTTTTGGCTTACAACTGAACTTCGTCGAGCGATTGATCGAGCGCTTCGCGCTCGATCTAGCCACGACCTTACAGCAATATACAACTTTTACAAAAGGCATTGCCACAGAATATTGGGGGGAATACTTTGCCGGCTTTCAAGCAGCAACAGATAGAACGGAATGGGCTTATCAGTGGGATTTGGCCCAGCGTGCGCCGGGGCCTAGCCCCACCGATAAGCAGCTTTACGGCAGGGCGCTCTTTGGTTGCTTTCATTATTCTATCCACAACGATCAGGCGGGCAAGGCGACGATCATTCGTCCCCATTTTATCAAAAATGATCAGGCAGGGTTGCGGGCGCTGGGGCAAGAACGCCTAGCCGTGCGGCGGGCAGAAGTTCGCCGCATGTTTCTCCATGTCCATGAGCATGTACCAGATGCCAAAACAGTGCGTGGACATTCATGGCTCTACAACCTCGCGTCCTATCGGCGTATCTATCCACCGGTCTACACGACAACAATGCCGGTAGTGCTCGATGATGAATTCCAATATTTATCGCTCTGGGGGCAATGTTTTGATCGCAACTGGCAACCGCAACAGAGCGTAATGGTGGAATTGTTACGGCGGCTCGACAGTCTCGACGACCTGGCAGCGTTACGCTTCTGTTTTCCCTATCAAGTACGTCTACCGCGCTGCAAAATTGGCGAGGTGTATACATTTTTGGGGATTGAGGATAAGGCAGAGCAGGAGTAAAAGCATGAGCAATGGCATACACCCAGGAATTTTTCGCCTTCCAATTGCATTTCGCCCAGCAGGTTGATGTCACGTAATTGCGCACTCATCCGCAATTTGTCACGCGGTAAGCGTCTCCAACTTGCCGAACGTGGAGACGCTTACCGCGTGACAAGCCAATCCACAAGACACAGGCTGCGGCGTTATGAACTCAATCCTTGAGTCCAAGTTTGACTCCAGAGAAAGGGTATACACTCAACGTTGAGAAGCAGTACCGTATGCTTCTCGCTCACTGAACAAATCACAAATAGGAGGAGCCCCAATGAGTACCATTAAAGTCGAAGTGACACGGATCAATCATGTCCGACCCCATACCAACGCTGATGCGCTTGAGTTGGCAACCGTTGGCGGCTGGCAGATGTGTGTCAAAAAGGGCGTCTACCATGATGGGGATCCGGTTGTATATTTTGAACAAGGTACAACGTTACCGCGCGAGGTGGCCGATCGGCTGGCGGTCACCCAATATCTCAAGGAGCGGGCAGATATTGACGGCAATCGCGTTCTGGTGATCCACCGCGTCCGGCTGCGCGGGGAACCGTCGTTTGGGCTGGTGGTGGAGCCGGAGCCAGGAATGGAGGTCGGGCAGGATGTGGCGGCCTTTTATGGTGCCACCAAATTTGAGCCGCCGGTGCGCACGGTAGCTGGGGATTCGGTGGCCAATGACCCGCGCTTCCCCGCCTATACGGAAATTGAAAATATGCGCAGTTATCCCACCATCATCGGCGAGGGCGAAGAGGTCATTGTCACGGAAAAAATTCATGGGACCAACTGCCGCGTCGGCTTTGTAGCAAAACCGTTGGAGCGAGAAGCGTTAACCACTTATGGTGCACTTCCCGCGCTTGATGAGGCCAAAGAAGAGCTGGAAATGGTACGTATGGCCGGCTCACGCGGGTTGCGGCGCAGAGAGCCGGAGGAAGCAGTGGCCATGCGCAACAACACCTACTGGTTTCCCTGGACGGTTGAGGGGGTCGAGACGCTCTTGAAAGATCTCTTTCTGCAAGGCCACGATCAAGCCATTCTCTATGGCGAGATCTTTGGTGCGAGCATCCAATCCTACAATTATAGCCAGCCAGGCATCGCCTTCCGCGCCTTTGATCTGATGGTTGACGGCAATTTTGTCAACTATGATACGTTTGTCGCCCAGTGTGAAGCTCACGGCATTGAAATGGTGCCACTGCTCTACCGTGGCCCTTTTGCGCTCGCCACGATCAAAGAATTGTCCGATGGTGATTCGCTGATCGGGGGCAAGCATGGGCGCGAAGGGGTGGTTGTTAAGCCAACACAAGAGCGTACCGATGCCAAGGTTGGGCGGGTAATCCTCAAGTACGTGGGTGATACGTTTCTCTTTGGCAAAGCGGCAGAGCAAGATACAACTGATCTATAGTCTATCTTGTTACAATTTCGGTTTGTTACGCTTCTGGGGCAAGATTTAAATTGGAGCCGCCAAGGGCAATCAGGCTTGCCCCGATCTGGCGCAGACAACGATTGAGATCCTGTTCGATGGCAGCGGGTGGGAAGGCAAGGAATTCCCAGCGATCAGCCAGTGCGAGAAGACGTTCTTCTCTGGTGCGCACCTGATCGGTACAATCGATGCCTAGATAGCCACCGCGCGCACGCAGCGTGATATCGACCGGAGCCGTGCCAACAAGTCGATTTTTGAGTGGGCGCAGTTTATGTTCACGCAGGGAGTTCCATAGCCGCTCAAAGGGAGCATCCTTGGGAAAGAGATCGGTCACACTTTCGGCGGTAAGCAGATGCTGAAAGGAGGTGTGAATAAAGGTGATACGGCGAAAGGCTCCTGCCGGTACAGCATGCTCCAGCCGTTGCAGCGGGCCAAGTTCAATGCGGAAGTAGAACTCATCGGCCCGCGGATGGTTGGCTTCCTCGGGCAGCAATTCGCGGCGGGTCAGCAGCTGGTAGCGACGCGTGGGCGCGTAATAGGTGACGGTCTGCGCCTCTTCTTGTGCTTTGAAGGCACCTGTCTGATAAAAGGCAAGATAGTCGGCCCCGATGCGACGCGGGGCGGTGCGCTGCGGAATACGATACCAGCCGTGGGAGGCGGCACGCTGTAAATCCGCGTTTGTTAATTACCGCCACCAGAACAGAACGGCGACGGGCTTCGGCATCGGGGTAGCGGGTGATCATGGACTAACCTTTCTGAAGTTCGCTGAGCGGGCGTGGGTTGTCGAGACAGTTGGGGCACTGCTCAACCAAGATAGCAGTCGCCGATACATCGCCAGCTGAAGTTGTTGTTTCGTGCAACACCCGCCGTTCTTCACCACAAAAAGGACAAGGCACTACAGCCGGAATTGGTAAGTCCGGTATGGCTGCTCGCGCGGCCGGCTTGGGCGATACCGTGTGGCTGCCATCCTCATTCATTGGGACTGCCAGCCCCAACCCCAGCAACAGGTCATTGACATTGATCAACGCGCCGCGCTCATTGGCAACCATCACTTCACCGAGGAGGCGGCCAAATTTGCCGGTGCGATCTTCGCCCCGTTTATCAAGAATAGTGCGCAGCAGAATACTCTTATTTAGGACCAAATCGCGCACCATGTCGCGCACCTGCAAGCCTTTTTCGCGATCTGGCCCCTTCAATTCTGGTGTATCTACCTTCCAAAACCGAATCGTTACCCCGTGACGCCAAACACCCAGCCCCAAGTCTAGATTGACCGTGATGGTATCGCCATCATAGACCTCGGTGACATCGGCGGCGTAGTAATAGAGTTTGGAGGTAAGGCGGACATCGCTGTGCGTATTCATTATAGACTCCATTTTTATCATAGTGCCCCTGATTGCTGCCCCTGATTGACTGACAAATTTAATCTAAGCCACAGAGAGCACAGAGAGCACAGAGAGCACAGAAGACACAGAGACTACGGGTAGGCAGCAAACATAGAAGGAAGAGAAACCGTTTCGGGCTGCGTTTGCCATGGTGGCGGCGGCAAAGTGCGCTCGGTGACTCACCTATCTACACGCTGCTCATCATATTGCACAAGGATTTTGATTGATCTTTCTCCCGTGCTTGACATCTGTGCAAACCAGCCCGGTAGCAGAGCGGTGGAAATCGTCTTTTCATAGAGCGGAAGTTCCGTTCCCATGCTAACGCTACCAGATGAGTGAACCATTATCATGCCAGATAAACCAGAAAATCACAACGTTCATTTTGCTGAACTTTGCCGACTATGACGGGCTCTGCTAAATGAACGGCAGATTGCTGGAAGGTAGCAAATGATTGTAGAAATGCTGAGAAAAGGTTGATTCGCCAAGGCGGGTAAGGTATGCGATAATAGCCACATTGTAGCCCATCGCCATGCAATGTTTCGTACAGAACTCACGCATCTCTCTGCTTTCGATTTGGGGGAATTACCCTATTCAACCGGCGGCCTGCGTCAGTCTCTATCCAATTCAATCCTGTTACCGCCAGCTTATTCAAGCGTACAAATCCATCAAGTTATAGGCCAATGACGACTCAAACCGTTTCTCAACCGACTCCGATCAGCGTCACTCCTGCTGAAACACAGTTTCAAACCGACCAAGTGATGACCGTGGCAGGCGGGCACTTTATTCACGACAGCTTTTCTGCCTTTTTACCACCGCTGCTGCCGCTCATTCAGGAACGGTTGGGGGCAAGTTACGCCGGAGCAGGCAGCCTTGTGATCTTAACGCAGCTGCCCAGCCTGCTCAACCCATTCATTGGGTATCTGGCCGACCGCGTCAGTTTACGCTACTTTATCATTCTGGCCCCAGGCATCACAGGCACGCTGATGAGCCTGATCGGGCTCATGTCCAACTACTTCATGTTTGCGGTTCTGTTATTGGCGGCGGGGTTGAGCATGGCCGCCTTTCACGCACCCGCGCCAGCGATGGTCGGGCGGCTGGCCGGCAAACGGGTAGGTACGGGGATGAGCATCTTCATGGCAAGCGGTGAATTGGGACGCACCGTTGGTCCGGTGGTCGCGGTTGCCGCGGTTGGCTGGTGGGGGGTCGAAGGCATCTGGCGGATGGCGATTGTCAGTTGGGGTGTCTCGGCCATTCTCTATTGGCGGCTGCACACTGTCTCCGCCCGACCAACTGGATCCAAGCAGAGCAATCTGCGCACAATTGCGCCGCGGCTGCGGCTTGTTTTTGGGGCGTTGGCTGGAATTATGGTGCCCAAAATGTTCATGGCGGTTGCCATTACCACCTATTTACCCACCTACATGACAGATGCAGTCGGCAGCAGCCTTTGGCTAGGTGCCGCCGCCTTGACAATTTTAGAAGGGGCTGGTGTCGTTGGGGCGCTGACAACTGGCACGCTGAGTGATCGGATGGGACGTCGTACGATTCTCTTTATCTTACTTTCGATCTCGCCTTTACTGTTGATCGCCTTCCTCTATTCATCCGGAACAATCTCCGTTCTACTGCTGATTGGCCTTGGTCTCATGGCCATTTCACAAACACCAGTCAATATGGCGATTGTCCAGGAGAATTTTCCAGAGAATCGGGCCGTTGCCAATGGTATTTTTATGGCGATGAATTTTGTGATTCGCGCCTTTGCCATTGGCGTCGTTGGGCTATTGGCCGATCGCTTTGGTCTGCAGAATGCCTTTCTGTGGAGTGCGTTGGCCGCCTTTTTGAGTATTCCGGCGGTCTTTTGGTTGCCAATGCCCAACACTGAGTAAGAAACTCATTACATAGATGATTCTCACCAATCACCCAAGTGTCGACAATGATTTAGCACCATAATATCTACGCCAAGCTGGAATAGATGAAGTTAAGTCTTGACAGCAGGCTCAAGGCATTCCACGGTCGATTTACGTGACCGTTACTGAAGCCGGTAGCAGACGTTGGTTGACCATGAACTCATTCATGGTACAATCGAGCAATCAACTCCAAAACGTTCATCGAAGCAAATCGTGCAACTCCGGTTACCATCGGTGGCTTGCTTGCATGTTTGCGCAATTTCGGCTGACGAACAAAAAATTTGATGAGCAACAAATTGAAAGGAACTCCTATGAAAAAAGCATTAATCGTTTGGGGTGGCTGGGATGGCCACGAGCCGCAATTGTGTGCAGATATTTTTGCGCCAATGTTACGGGAGCGGGATTATGAAGTCACTGTTTCTGATACGATGGATATCTACCTAAACAATGAATTTATGCAGGCGCTCGATCTCGTAGTGCCAATTTGGACAATGGGTACGATTACGAGAGAACAGGAGCGCGGTCTGCTCGATGCAGTTGCGAGCGGTGTTGGGATTGCCGGACACCATGGCGGCATGGGCGATTCATTCCGCAACAATGTAGAATATCAGTGGATGGTCGGTGGGCAATGGGTTGCTCACCCCGGCAACATCATCGACTACGAAGTCAATATTACCAATCACACGGATCCAATTACCGCGGGGCTAGAGGACTTTGCCATGCACTCTGAGCAATATTATATGCATGTCGATCCCGCCAATGAAGTGTTGGCAACGACCACCTTCACTGGCCAATATGCGGATTGGGTAAAGGGCACCATTATGCCGGTTGTCTGGAAACGGATGTGGCAAAAGGGGCGCGTCTTTTACTCTTCGCTTGGCCACAAAGCGCATGATTTCGACGTGCCGCAAGCCAAGGAGATCCAAATCCGTGGCATGTTGTGGGCTAGCCGCTAACGTAACAGCAGATACGCACTTTCCAGTCCAATGGTCAATCCGGTGTTTAGGGAACAGCGACAGGGATAGGCATTGCAGGGATAGGCATTGCAGGGATAGGCATTGCAGGGATAGGTATTGCAGAAATCGACTTGCCGTATATCTCAATAATTTTACCCGGGAATCAATGTAAGCCAGTCCACCATATCTGGTTGCGGATTTGGGTTAAGCTTAGAACCTATTCCGAACTTCGGTTGTGAACCAACGGGAACAGAAAGTTGGGATAGATCCTCAGCCTGGAGAAGTTGTAAAGCTGCGCCAGGGCAGGTTGGAGGTCGAGAGCAAATCCAGTGTGATACGAAAAGATTCTCTCTTTATACTGGAGTCCCAATTTGACGAGAAGGGAACATCACTGATAAGCTACAACGGCCACATAATTTTGCTCCTCTCATCATGCTGCCGCTAATGTTGCTGTCATGCATTGACTGTCGATGGTCTGCGTGTTCTTGACTAGCTGGTTTGTATAACGGTTTGCTATGAATCTATCCGTCCAATCATAAATTTTGTGATGCTCACAGGTCGTCTTGCGCTGTCACCGATGAATACACCTCTGAGAAGCAAAAAGGATAAACGTAGCCGGCCTCCCAAACCATCCAGCAGAATCGTAGCCTGGGCCGTCAAATGGCTGTTGCAGTATCGGCACCATCTGTGCTGATAGGAAGAGATGAATTTGTTGTGCAGAATTCGCGCCTTGTTACAGCACAGAAATAAATTGTCAACCAAATTGATCGATCCATGAAAGGATAATGGACATGAACAAATTCAGAAAAATGGTCATGACTCTGGGATTGCTGCTGTTGCTGCTCGCTGCATCGGTAGCGCCGGCGTTTGCACAGATGCCGGAGCCCTTCTGTGGTGACCTTTCTGACGATGATTGCGCGATTCTGATGGACTCGCAAGATGCAACGCTCGAAGTTGAGTCTTCCAGCTCTTCGCTCAATGTCGACATTCTGATTGCAGGAATTCCGGGATTGCCGGCAGATGAACTCGCCTTCAACTATACACAGGACTCGACGGTCGCGCTTGACCCCGAGTTGGCGATGGCAATCATGGAAATGCAACAGATGGCCCCCGATGAGTTGATGGACAATATGGATTCAATGGTAGAGACACTCCTCGATCTCTACAGCAATATTGCCATTGATACAGCTGTCAGCTTTACCATGCCACAAGAGGTGGCCGATGCAGCGTCTGCCAATGCCGGGTTAGAGGTTCCAACAACCCTCTCCGCCATGCTCCGCATGGTAGATGGCTATGGCTATGCCAACGTAGACGAGCTAGCGACTGAGATCCCTGAACTTGCCGGCGTCAGTGGTTGGTATGGTATCGATGTCGTTTCTCTCATGCAGGCGAGCTTTGAACAGTCCATGGCCAATGCAAAATCTGGTCCTGATATGGCTGCATCAATGACAGGGTTCGGCCTCACCAGCTTCTTTAACTCGCAAGAAGGTCGCGACATGTTGGCCGACTATATCGAAGTTGAACGGGTTGACGATTCCACGATCGATGGGCAGGATGTCGCTGTCTTCCAGACTACCTTTGACTTCGGTCGTTTCGTCGGTAGCCCTGCCTTTGCCGAATTGCTAGTCAGCCAACGAGCGCTGATCAATCAAGCACTCGATATGGACATGAGCGAAGCTGATCTGACCGAAGCACTCTCGCTATTGCCAATGTTTGGCCCAATGCTCTTTACCGGCCTTGACTTTGAAATTACGCAAAGCATTGGCTTAGAGGATTTCTATGTCCACGATAGCGCATTGACCTTCCACTGGGATCTCTCTTCCCTGATTGCAGTCGCCCGTATGGCGGATGCCAGTCTTGAGATTCCAGATGGAATTGCTCCCGTGATCAATCTTGATGTGACCAATAGCGCAGCTGATTTCAACGATATTAACGACATCGAAGCCCCCGAAGGTGCCATGATTGTTGATCCCATGGCACAGTAAGCGCTTGGCAAAGAGGAAGTAAAAGCTAGAGGGGTTACGCAGGCGGCTCAATCGGCGACTTGCGTAATCCCTAAGACAGAGATAGCCGTTTAGTCTCTTCCCCAGTTAAGTTGGTAGTACGATATATGCAACTATGGACTTGGCTTGGGAAGAAAGAGACGTATAGCGTTGGAAGCCAGGAAAAGTCGTGTGAACGATAGCAAAGATTTCTAACGTCACGTCTACCCCCATGATAAGAGGAGCAACTCGTTCGTACCCATTTCCACTCTGATGCCCAGTGCCCCAATTTGGGCACTGGGCATCATTGCATATCGCTCAATTTTACCTTCATTTATTAAAACATCCTATGTTGCCACAATTCCCCAAGCTTCGTACCCTAGATAGCCGGCACCAGACACACCAAGGTCAGCCCTACATCCTCCTACGCGATCCACAACAAGTGGCGACGCAAGGGCTGCTTGTACCCCAGGCATTGGCACCACTTTTGGCACTGTGCGATGGTACGCATACTGTTAGCCAAATGGCATTGGCCTTTAGCCAGCGGATTGGCGTCTCGATTGATCTTGATCGCGTGGAGGGAGTGATACAAATGGTAGACGAAGCCTTGCTATTGGATAACGACCGCTATTATGCCGCACGCACAGAGACAATGAGAACATATCATGCGGCACGCTGTCGTTTCCCAGCCTTTGCAGGGCTCTCCTATCCACAAGAGAAGTACGCCCTTCAAGAGTATCTACAAGGCTTTCTGGACGATGCTCAGCACATTGAAATGCTGACCATTGATTGGTCATACCCCATAGGAATGCTTAGCCCGCATATTGACTATCAGCGTGGGGGCTCCGTCTACGCACAAATTTGGCAACGCATGGCCCAAGTTGCGCGTGAAGCCGAACTAGTTATCCTCTTTGGAACCGATCACTATGGCAGCGATCTCTTTACCTTGACACGTCAGAATTATGCGACTCCCTATGGGATCTTACCAACCGAAACGTCGATTGTCGACGCCCTCGCCGCCGTCATCGGTGAAGAGGCGGCCTTTGCCGGTGAATTACGCCATCGCGGCGAACACGCCCTGGAACTCGTCGCCGTCTGGTTACACCACATGCGGGGGGGCGAGCCCTGCCAACTCGTGCCGATTCTTTGCGGTGGATTGCATCGCTTTTTGTACAATGGCCATCAGCCCCACCATGATCGGACGATACAACGGGTCATCACCACCTTGCAACAGTTGACAGCGGGACGGCGCGTACTAGTCGTTGCTTCGGGTGATCTGGCACACGTCGGCCCCGCGTTTGGTGGCAAAGCGCTTACCCAGCAGAGTCGTGCAAGCCTTCGCCAAGCCGATGAAGAGCTAATTAATGCCATGCGGGCGGGCGATGTCGACGAATTTTTTCAATCGATCCGTCGCGTCCAAGACGCCAACAATGTCTGCGGTGTTACCCCGATCTATCTCACCATGCATGTCACCGGCGCAACGGCGGGCGAATCGGTCGGCTATGCCACCTGCCCCGCCGATGATTTTGATACCTCCGTTGTCACGGTTGGCGGCATGGTCTTTCATGGTTCACAGTAAATTTGTCGGAACAATCTCTTTGCCTGCTACGTCTCTATCCCAGGAACGGGCCGAAGCCATGCTAGCTGGTCTCTCGGCCCGCCGATCAACAATACACCCATTTCAATCGATAAAAGATTGATCATCACCCCGGGAGGGATTTAGAACAATGAAGAAGATGACGACAACTATCTGGGGCGCGCTGCTCCTTGTGATCGCCTTAGTCGGTGGCATGATTGCCACACAGGCAACCATCTGGAGCGCCCTACCCGTTGCCCACGCACAGTCAGCTGACAGTAACAGCATACCCGGCACAATTACCGTCGTCGGTGAAGGCAAAGTTCGCATCAAGCCCGATGTGGCTCGCGCCCAAATTGGTGTGGAAGTGCTGATGGATAGCGTGAAAGCCGCTAGCGAAGCGAACAAAGAACGACTTGAGGCGGTGTTGACAGCGCTACAAGAACAGGGTATTGCCGAGCAGGATATCCAAACCTCTGGCTTTAGTGTCTATGCCGAACGCTTTGGCTCGGATGGACCGCTGCCCGATGATCAGGTCAACTATCGGGTCAGCAACAACGTCAATGTAACGGTGCGCGATCTTGATACGCTGGGTGCCGTGCTTGATGCGGCCATTGAAGCCGGTGCCAACAACATCTATGGCGTTGAGTTTAGCCGCGATGACCCCAGCACCATCGAGTCCGAGGCACGGCAGAGCGCTGTCGCCGATGCCAAAGCTAAAGCCGAAGAGCTGGCTGAACTGACCGGAGCCACCGTCGGCAATGTCGTCAGCATTAGCGAAGTGATCGGCAACGGCGGTGGGTACTACTCCTCCAACTTTGCCGAAGCAGCCCGCGGCTTAGGCGGTGGTGGCAGTACGCCCGTCAGCCCCGGCGAATTGGAATTGGTCATGCAGCTACAGGTCACCTACGCCATTGGTCAGTAAGACGGTGGGACAGTAAGACGGTGGGACAGCGTGATCCTGTTGCACAGTCCTGCGAATTAGGGTAAAACTCCTTATTATACTGCGTTCAGAATGAGAACCGGAGTTTTGCGGACCAACGGGATCGCGTGCGTCGCACTGACCGCCAACGGCTTCCAGTCCGCTAGATGCTTCCGTCAGTGCGACGCACGCTGGCCGAAACTAGGGGTTTCATTCTGATTTGAGTATAGGTCGCTGTGTACTAGGGAGATCATCTGGTGGAAATTGTCTGGCTTGGTCACGGTAACTGTCACGACTGCACGGTAGTGGGAGGGAAAGGGGCCAACCTCTGCCACCTGGCCGCCACCGAGCGTATCCCACCGGCTTTTTGTCTGACCGCGGCCGCCTTTCGCGATGGGCTGCCTGCTGGTAGTGAAGCCACAGTGCTACCGGCTGAACTAACGGCGCCCCTGGCAACTGCCTACCGTCACTTGGGTGACCTATGCGGTGTGGCGGAACCAGCGGCCGCCGTGCGCTCTTCCGCTGTAGACGAAGATGGCCAAACCGTCTCCTTTGCCGGCCAACACAGCACTTATCTCAATGTAACAGGGCTTGTGAATGTGGTACAAGCCATCCAGCAATGCTGGGCCTCTGCCGATTCGGCTCACGCCTTGGCCTATCGCCAACGCCATGGCCTGGCAACGGCAGCCATCCAGATGGCGGTGTTGGTGCAACAGCTGATCCCTGCTGATCTGTCGGCGGTTGTCTTTAGCGCCCACCCCGTGACTGGTCAGCAGGGTGAGGTAGTGATCAACGCAAGTTGGGGGCTGGGGGAGAGTATTGTGAGTGGCGCGGTGACCCCAGATATTGTGCGCGTGCGCAAGCAGGATCTGGCGGTGCTGGAGTACCAGTTAGCCGATAAACGCACGATGGTTGTACCGGTAGCTCCTGGTACGCGAACCCTGCCGACCCCGCGCTGGTTGCGCACCCAGCCGGCGCTAACGCCGGTGCAGATCAACGAAGTGACCCAGTTGGCGCTGCGTTTGGAAGCGCGCATGGGCTGGCCCGTCGATATCGAATGTAGCTACCGCTCCGGCCTCCTCTATCTGTTACAATGTCGGCCGATCACGCGTCGTGGGTTGATCCCCAATCGGTGAAGTGCTGTAGCGCTATCCCGAATTGCATCTGTGCGGACGTTCAGAGGACGTTTGCGCGGTACCCTCTATCCACTTCTACCTGTTCTACCTTTCGCGATCTGAATTTCGCAATTGCGGATCAGATTGCCGAGGGGGACAAAGTGACGACACGTTGGAGTGTCAGCGGTATTCATCAAGGGACGTTTGCCGGTATCCCTACGATCGGCAAACCGATCGCGATCACGGCAATCAACATCCACCGCGTGGTCGATGGGCCAATTCAAGAAGGTTGGCTCAACTGGGATGCGCTGGGCTTGTTGCAACAGCTTGGCGCGTCCCCTCTGTAAGTAACTGCTTATCAGACCTTGTCCCATCGGGGCAGCTGACTTTAGAGAAAAAGGCAACACAATGCTTCCACCTTCTCCACCTGACTTATATTCCTTTGCAGAGGTTGATCCATATGCTTTCGGGCCAGCCGCAGTTCCTTTGCATCCGCCACCACCCCGATTACCCGAAAATGTTGTGGCCTGCGGCGGGCGACAAGAACTAACAACGAGTTTCCCGTTCACCGTACCAGCCTTTGTGGAAGATCTCTTGATCATCCAACTACGACCAATGCAACGCTTATCCATGAAGCTGGAGCGCTGGGTTCATACAAAAATTATGCCTGGTGATTTAATTCTTATCCCACGTGGCGAACCGCGGACATGGGATGCTGACGAAACATCAGAGGCGTTGATCCTAAGCCTGCCGCCGATATTAACCAGGAAGGCTGCATTACAAGATACCAACTATGATCCTACCTGTCTGGAATTCATGCCGCGCATTGGCCACGCCGATCCGCTCGTTCATGCCATCGGTCAGGCGGTCTTAGGTGAATTGCAAACCGGTGGGCTGCTAGGTGCGCTCTACCTAGAAAGCCTCTTCCGCACGCTGACAATCCACCTGTTGCGCGAGCATGCTGTCTTTGCCAAAACGCCTACACCCAGCAATGGCAAACTGCCGCCGGAAGCGTTGCATTGCGTGCGCGACTATGTTCATGCCCATTTGCGTGAAGAAATTACGCTCGAAGCGCTGGCCGCCCTAGTCCATCTCAGCCCCTATCACTTCGCCCATACATTTAAAGCGGCGACCGGGCTGCCGCCTTATCAATATGTGCTGCAGTGCCGGGTGGAACGGGCGAAAACGCTGCTTATCAGTGGCAAACACACGATCAGCGCGGTCGCCCATGCCGTCGGCTTTGCCAGCCAGAGCCACCTGACGCGCCATGTGAAGAAGCAGTTGGGGGTAACGCCTGGGGCGCTCCTGCCAAAGGCGCAAGAATGGATAAAAGCCGCGCAAGAATAGGGAAGACGACGTGCGAGTCTTCTGTTAAACTGAGCACTTACCTCAAAATATTCATCAATAGCCAAGGAGCGAACCATGTCAATCCAAACGCCAAAAGAAGCAACGTTCCAACTGGTCGCCTACGAGTTTAAACCGTGGCGATGTTGCCGCCGAACTATAAGAGTTTCTAGCTGCCATTCCTGGTGTGAGTTTCTCGATTGAAGATCAGCTCATCGCCGATAACAAAGTGGCCCTACGTTAGGTGGTGGGAGGCCCACATGGCACGTCAGTACGCCGGGCAGCCGACGCTGTTGCCTGCTTATAACAGATTCCTTTCTTGTCTCTACAATACTCGTAGATTTTTCTATTCAGAAATCTGCCCACACTACAACCGCCTTTAACCCATCAAGTATGATCTTATCTTAGCCATTGGAGAAATTTTAATGCCTGCACTTGATTTGAATCAAAGCCTTGTTCGTGCTCAAGCTGACGTCAGTGCTGGTGACTGGGGCAGCGCTGCCGCCGGTTTATCCATGGATATTCAAGTAGGGGCCGCCCTAGACAGAGGCATTAAGCTTGAGATTGGCGCGTCGGCTATGGCAGAACTGAGTGCGAGCTTTCGAAAATTCCTGGCGGCTGACGCCGAAGTTCGTGCCACTGCCTCGGCTCGTCTTAAGGGGCAGATCCAAGCTCCACTTGATCTGTTTACTGAGGCGGGAATGGCACTGCGCCTGCAGGCTGTAGCCGAGCTTAGCATCCTAGGCCGACTTGCGATTGGTCTGAGCATTGGTGACTTTCTAGCGTTAGCTAATCAAGATCCACGTATACAAGGCATCCCCTTCAAATTGCTAACGATCTTTCTTGAAGAGGTGGATGTACAAGCCGGTGTGACCTTCAAGGCTGCCTTTTCAGCTATGGCGTACGCAAACCTTGTTATTTCTGGGCGGCTTATCGAAGACAAAGCCAACAACTTTCCAGCCGGTTTTACAGTTGCTGGGGAGTTCGGTGTTGGGGCGAAGGGCGGTGTAGGTTACCAGATGTTCGCCAATATGGGATTTAAGGACACTGGCCGTGCAGTGCGTCGCACTATCGATACACTAATCGATGCGGCTATCACGGAGATGCAGAAACATGCACCCGATGCCACAACGCGCCAAATGCTCTTCTACTTCCGCACTCCAGCCAAGATGTCACTACGTGCTGGTTTCGAAGTTGGTTTGGCATTGGCGGCAAGTGCACCTACGCTGGCAGACGATGGAGCCAATCTAGCCGCACGCACGGTACAGATACTGATGGAAGAATTGCAACGCTTTATATTAGAGCAGTTAACTATGCTTGGGACGCTGCTGTTCCAGCGCGCACTGGCCGAATTGGGCATTGAACAGAGTCAGTGGGACGCTACGGCTGCTCAACGGGAACATTTCGCCACTTTGTTACGAAACCCACCACCCGATCCGTTTGACTTAACCGATTCACAAAATATCCTCTACTGGAAAAATCTTATCGCCGCCGGTGCGACCATTGCCGTCGAACTTGGTGATAATGATCTTGTCGAGGCCAAGTGGGTCGAATCATTAGCAATTCTGTGGTCGGCCGTCCAATTGACCTTTGCCGTCACACAGCGTGTCTCGAATGCGGAAGCGCGAGTAAGCTTTTTGGGGACTTTTGATATCGGCGCTAATACAGAAGTTCCAGCCTTCAGTGGCGAGTTGGCAGCCAATGGCGCGCCGCCTCCGTCGATGATTTGGCAACACATTAACACTGCACTCCATCACGGTCCCAATGAGCCACTTACTCAGGACCATCTTGTTGAGTATCTCGTCAGTGATGTTATTATCGCGAAGCTTATTGATGAGTTTCCTGAACTCAGGATCATTCTTAATATTGTTATAGGACCGGAATCGGATAGCTTTGTCTCGGCTGCTCAAACAATTCTTCGCAATGCTGGCAGCTTTATCCATCATAATGGCACCCCTGATCCTCAGAGAACATTGGTCATTCTTGCGAACGGACTGCAAACCTATATTCAAGAGCGTGTTGAGGGTGAATTACGTCCTTTACTGCTGAATACTATTAAGAATGATGAAACACTCGTTCTCTACATTAACGATGTTATTTTGTCAACGCTCAATTTTACTGTCAATACTGTGTTTAGACGTATCATCAGTTTCGGTTCTGGTGAAATCACCGGACGACAAGCACTGCGCGAAGCGTGCTCTAGCATCTGTATGAAGTTGTTTGGCCGCAGCCTCGTCGTTAGTTATGATGTAATCATGACCTATTCGTTGAGTCAGTTGAGTACTCAACTTTTACTTCAGGCTGACAAGGTGGATCAATCCGGCGGCATCGTGGAACAGATTGCCGAGCTTATAAAAGCGCCAACTCTCGAGCATGATTTTATTGCTGAGGTTATGGAAGACACTCTACGTATCGCCGCCCAGGTTTTTACTCCTTTACCGGACAAAAGCCGCGCCCGTATTCGGAAACTGTTATACAGCCTTATAGATACCATGCCGGACCATCCTGACGGCAAGTGGTTAGAAGGGCTAGCGGCCAACAGAGATATACCGCCTACCACATACGATGATATGGAAGGGTTAGCAAGGGAAGTTGGTGGTTTGCTTGCCGAAAATTTGATGCAATTCCTCAATTTGGTGCTACTCAGGCTTGCCCAGAAGGCGCTCGAAATTCTCAATGACTACGTTGAGGCCGGCTTGGAGGCGATAGAGCAGTGGCTTGACGAGCTGGAGCAGGTGGCGCGAGCAATTTACGAATGGTTCCTCTCATTGCCACAAAGATTCGCCGCACTCACTGCACAGATCGATGCGGCTATCGATAATGCTCTGGCTATTGTCACCGATGTTCTTAAGCTGTTTGCCAGTCACCAACGTCGTCAGACACTTATTGCTGCAATCCAAAGAGATTATCAGAAGCAAGTGCTGGCTGCACTTAACCGCGATCCGATCTACAAGGCCATACCCGATAGTGTTGGCCTCCGCACACCTTCAAAGGCAGACATTGCAGCAGGCGTCGCCGACCTTATAGGCGACAGTATTGTGGCGGTCTTCGTCCAACCGATACTGAACCTAGGGCTTACATCGCTTGCTAGCAACCCATTGGAGTTGATCGAGGATGTACGTGATCTGGTGGTAGCCTTGCGCGAGGTTGATGCGAGACAAAACATCGCTGACAAAGTCACTGATATTGTGCTAGATTGGTTTGCGAAGCAGGTGCGCGAGGTATTCGATAACAGAGACCCTGGTATGAAAATTGCTCTTCTTTGCATTGACATTGGTTTTGTCGTTTTTCCACTCAACGATCTAATCAGCACAGTGAAAAGTGCGGTGCGTAGTATCGACATCTTCGAAACGCTCATTCGCAATCTCACGAATCATGTTCAGGCGATAGTTGAGGAAGAAGAGAAAGAAGCTGCTCTGCGTCTGCATGAACAGGCAGAAAGGGTGCGACAGGAAGAGGTTAAATTACTTGTCACTGAATCACAATTGACCAACCTCGATGTAATGATTTTGGAGCCCTTAGCCGCGGCCGAATATAGCGGTGACCTCAATATTGAAATCTTTTTGGAAGGCGCACCACTCTCCTACCTGGGCTTGGGCGAGGCCGTGTTGCCTAGAATTACTGTGCTTCTTAACGGTGAACAACTCGAGTTAGATAAATTTACGGTCGAAGAACACAAGATGCCTAGTGACAGCAATGATCGATCTGCTAGCGAATTGAGCGACATCATTCGCACCATTGAAAAGATAGGAAATCTGCCATCTGCAGAACGGGGGGCGGTCTTACACGACACTACGCAACGACTGGATGTAATCGAGCGAGGTGTACCCTTGATCACGCGTCAAGTGCGTTATCAACCAGGTGATAAACTGGATCTATTTGGGCGAATGGTGCATGGAGATAATAATGCCGATCTTAAGAACTACTCGTACATGGAATTGGTGCGACTCAATATGAATAGCCGTATCGCGCAAAGGCGAGATGCACTACCATTGGGTGATAGCCAGCGTTCCACTAACCGAGAAGACATCATGCACACGCCTCTATCCATTCCCTTGAGCCAAACCAGCCTTAATTCTCGCCAAGCACGTACGAACAACGCGCAAGAATGGATTAATCGGACGGGGTACGTCCGTTCAGTAAGCCACCAACCAGCTACGCATATGTCCCGTCCTGTCCCTGATCTCACTATCATTACTGAGCACGATTATGTGAGCACTGAGGATGCACGCAGCAACGACAAAATTTCAGTTGATCCTACACTTATCGGTCGCATTATTACCATTGGGAGACGCCATGATTTATTAACCAATGCTGGACATGGGCTCATCCTGCGGCGGCGCATCCCAATTACAGCCTTGATGGAAGGGATTAATACACTAGCTGTTGCCATCACCAACGGTGCCACAGTTATTGAAAATGGTCGGAAACGCTCTTTCCGTATTGAAGAGGCGGTCTCGTTTATTGCCACACCACCCGCCAGCGGCGACCGGTCTAATGGAGTCATGGGTAAACCATTTTCGCATCTGCCAGAATTGCTACGTCGTGCGATGGAACGTGAGGAAGAACTCAAGCGCACTGGCACTGCACCGTCTACAACTCCACCAGCCGATGGTGAGAATCGGCCACAGCCGAACAATTATATGTACTGTCTGCCATCACGAACTGACCGGCATCACCAGTGCCAGCTAGGTGTAAAAGCGATGCAAGCGGTATTACAAAGTCGGATTGATCTGCTTACACAATATCGAGAGGCCATCAAGCAGAACGAGCTACAGCACTATCGCTTTCACCTTGACTTATAGATAAGCCACTTAAACTTGGCGCAATCTTCCGCGCAAAAAGTAACCAGATTGTGCCAAGTTTAAGTGACTATTAGATGACAACGAGAAAGGAGATCACAATGAGCGGAAGTTTTTGGACCGACGTCATGGATACCAATAATGAAGGCGCGATTACGGGGTTAAATAATTTGTTCGGCGTAATAGCTACACTTATGACGGGTAGCACGCCAGACAGCCTTTACCGCTCTGGAATGCTCAAAATAAACGAACAAGCCTGTCAACTAGTGTTACACCAGCAGCGTAGTGATTTGTTAACAGAGGTGTGGCAAAGGCGCGATTTCTATTACTGGTTTTATAACCATATTGCTAAGCAGGGGTATGAAGTGCGTTGGCCATTGGCCGCTTGGATTGTGGCAGGCAACCTTTACTATGTTGCCTACACAGACTACCTCTTTGATGTCGGAGCAAGAATTACAGGTGCTTCTACTAATCAAGTACAGGCAATGGTGCGCATCGGCAACCAAATTATTTTTGATGATGTACTACCTAAGCTGAAGACATTGGTCGATGGTCCAGTGTTAAAGGGGGCAGATGCGCTGGGGTGGGATGCACAAACGCTCTCGGAAGAGCAGGAGTTGGTGCAGGCAATGTACAATCAGGCTACGGCAGAAGAACTTTCCACCTTAGAAGATGCTGCTAAAATGGACTGGAAAACAAAATTAGGCACCTTTTTAACTGATGCGGGCAAGGTGCCTCTTGGCGTTTATCACAAGGCTGGTGACGTACCACGGTTTAATGAGACGTGGCAGTTTCACAATGCAGACCATCGCTGGCAGTACGGTATGGAATTGGGTGAGTTCTTCAAGCCACTTAACTTGCACAACATTACGCGGCCGCCGGTAAGCAGTGAGTACACAAGCGGTAACAAATATACTGCGCTTAATGTACGAGCCAAATTGCATCTATTGGATACCCATTTGGATGACAATATTCCTAATGCGTCGGCGCTGAGGGACATTCTCAATATGCTGACGCCAAGTGAACGCTTGGAACTGTTTTCCGATCTTAATCGGCGAGATCAATTGATTGAGCATCTAGGGGGGAGTTTGCGTATGTGGCTATTTGCGCAACGCGTCGACCTAACCGTTCAGTTGGAATGGATCCACTTATCAATTGAACGGGAACGCCTTGCCACTATTGCCAACTCACTCAGATATGAACAGATTCAGCCGATGGTGCAAGCTGCTACCCAAAAACAGCGCAATAAGCTAAATGCCCCGCACTGGAAGAGGTTCTTTGTGGCGCTGTGTGCGGAGCCATCCATAATGCAAAGGGCTTTGCAAGACTTAAAGTTTGATGCCGCTACATCATCTGAATGGCTGAATGCAGTAGGAAACTGATTAAAGGTCTGTCCAGAATCAACATAAATAACTTGTGCAATTTTCCCCAGTGTAAAGCCATGAAAAAATCACTAGATTATTTCTGGACAGACCCAAAGTGAAATGCAAACTCAACGTGCTTGCACTTACAACACCTAAGCCCCTGAAAGGAGGATGACTCTATGCAGAAATATCAATTAGGCTTTTTCGGTTTTACCAGGACATTGTGGGCAGTTTGACCCAATCACCAACTACAGCAAACTTCAGATTACACTCATACGGAGAAATAATGAACTATGGCTACTAGAACTCGTCCCATTTACCCTAATGTTGACCCCACAGTGCGTGTCTCCACCGACCTAACCGACCGTTTCAACGACATTAAATGGAATCGCTCACAGCTTGATGTCGATGGGGTACTAGAAGGCGGGAGCGCACTTGGCCCGGCTTACCTAGGCAGTTTACGTTTGTTGGAGCAGAACTTCATTTGGTTCAAGCGCGTTGCTGGTAACTCAACGGGGGCTATTACTGCTGTTCTGATTGCAGCAGGCTATCGTCCTTCAGAGATTGAATGGCTTTGCTCACCTGCTGCCTCAAACTCTGCCCGGCCTGTGGGGGTTCATCCGTCACTGCAACCAATTGATTTTATGGATTTTCTTGATTTTCCAGCACTGGATACTATTTCTCCGGCTACACGCCGCAAGACCTTATTGTGGGGGGCAATCAAGGGTCAAGTCATTGACGACATCCTCAATTTGAGCCTTCCTATACCCACGCGTCAGCAAGCAATAGACGAGGTCGTTTCAGGTCTTAAAAGGATTCCAGTGATTGACACTCTAATTAGAAGCAGCCTAATTCCAGTAGAAGACACAGTTCGGACTATGCTAGACGGGGTGCTCCAATTTCTGCCGACTAGGCCGCCAAAACTGAAGGACTTCCAACTCTTCGACACCGAAAACCTGCGCATCGCCTTTGCCGATGCGATCTGGAATGCCGTGGCGAGCCTGAATCCACTGTTAGTCATGACTACACAACTACTTTATGAAGGTAGCCTTTTTGAAGGCGGCGTCTTCCTTAAAACCATGCATCGTCTGCTCGGCGCAAAGGTCCACAACAACCCAGATGCGACGGTGCAGTTTAATCAGCTACCCATTCCACTGGCTGTAATTGGCGCTAACATTTACACGGGCAAGATGGAGGTATACAGCGTACGCACTCATCCCGATATGCTCGTAGCCGAAGCCGTACGGCGTTCGATGTCCCTGCCGGTGATTTTTGAACCCCGCGATAACTTGATCGTGGATGGCGGTCTGGCTTGCAACTTTCCCGCTTGGCTGTTGACCAGTGCGGGGGATCCTTACTGGCCAGAAGCAAGCATTGATGCAGAGCGAGTCAAGATCGGTTTTTCGTTGGATGAGACGGCTGCCCCTCCCAGCAAATGGGGCGTAGGTAAAGGCAAATTTCCCGTCTCGGGCCGTCCCCCCCGTATTGACCTCAGGGACGTATTGACGCCGCTACTCATCGCAAGATTACGCGCACAAGAACTTTTTACGTCAACGGACCATGCGCCGGTCGCTGAGCTCGAGGTAAACCTCGACAACTTGAAATTACTAAAGGTGATAATAGGCACCGCCACTATGAATCCGGAAGAATCCGTACGTAGTGCGATTTTGCAAGGGCTGTTCGCTAACCAGCGGTTCTTCCATGTGCAGATTCCACTGCTTGGCTTTCATGGCTTCGACTTCGACATCAATAACGATCAGGGACACCTTGACGGCATGACCGAACGCGGCTGGTTTGCAGCTCGTGACGCTCTGGCGGCGAATCCAACGAGTGGATCTCCCCTCCTCACCGATCCCACATCGTTGCGCAACCCCTACAGATCGAGCAACTGAGGAGCGGGGCTTACCTAAAGAGTGAAGAACGCCGAAGTTAGCATCTACACTGGTGACTCCACCTCGATGTCAACATAAATAGAGAGAGCATGGGAAGCTCTGTAGCGCTGGCTCCTTTTCTGGACACTAAAAAAACAAGGTATAGTATCCAGAAAAGGAACCAGAAATGAGCAAGCAACTCGCTGAAGCCGACGGTGCACTGAGAACGAATGGAGCAGGCCGCTGAGATATTGTTCACATTTCTCTATGTTGTCGGTTCTGGGACACATAAATAGCTACTAAAACCCTTTCAAATATATGAAGAAAGCAAAATCCGCCCCATTCTAAAGTACAAAAGTAGAAATAGATACCACTGACGAGGATAGGATTACAGGGTTAAATACTTTGTTTCTACAGTAGCTTAGATTAACAAGGAAAGGAGATCTCAGATGTCTGAGGTTGAGTTTATTATCGATAAGTCGGAAGAAAAGATACTGAATGGTAGTCATGACGCGCAGGGTAGCATTCACAATTTGCCTTCGGTCAAAGTAGACGAAAGCAGCGTCTCTAAAGCTGAAACGCGTAAAGCAAATAAAGATCTGATGGATTACATGCTAAGTATTCTACAAGATGGTCGAAAAGAATCGGCGGAACTTCAGCAAAAATTGAAGAGAACTTACTGGGTTATCGTATTATTGTCCACCCTCATGTTTTTAGTTGGGCTGGCGCTCATTAGCACGCCATTATGGACACCCTTCGTAGACAATGCTCCTAGTTTTCAGTTTATTCTCACGTCAGTAGGAATCGGTATCGCCGAACTGTTTGGTCTTTACCTCTTTAATCCACTTGCAAGGATTCAAAAACTTATGGGTGATATGAGCCAACTCACCGTTGCATTAGACAGCTTTACGCTGCAAGTAGCCCTGCGCCTCCTCGAAGCAGATATTGACGAACGTAAGACAGTGGGGGTGGCAGCCACAAATATAGAAACAGCAGCAAGTGCGGTCCTTGGTCTGGTTGAAGCGCATTTCGAGAAGTGGCTTTACAAACAATTAGGTGTTTAAGCTTTGTATAGGAGTAAGCGATCCTATGTTTTGAAGTTTGGTATGTGTAAGAAGAGAGGCGATACCAGTACAACTATGAGAATGAACGTACAAAATTCTACTAAACAAAAGTCAAGTTGGCGGTCAATAATACAGCAGTTGTGGCACAAGCGTGCCCACTCGGTGTCATATCGCCGACTTGAGGCTGTTCTCTGTATATTGCAGACCGAAGTCGATCTCCCGCAACCAGATCAAGATAAACGCTGGGAAGATCTTTCAAAACAGTATCTTTGCAAAGCGGATGAGGCGCTAGCGAACCATGATGCTGAATTGGGTTGGCGCCTTTACAAAGCTGCTTCCCAAACTCGCCTGTATAGCGCAACTGATCTAAAAAGTGAGGCCACAGCTATCTTACAGGAGGCCACAGACGAAAAAAAGAAGTTGTCGACCTGGCGTAAAAAGAGCATTATCTGCCTGCTTTCTGCAGATGCTGGCAAGACTATCAAAGATTCGCTTGAGGCTGGTACTGTTATCAAAGCACAACGTCTCTTAGATGAACAGACGGATAATACCTATTATAAACTTGAACTGATTAAAGAGCGCTTGCAATTCCTGGCCTGGGCCAGTTTCGCTGCTCTGACTATCTGGATTATGCTCTCCCCACCGGTTTCTATCGTTACTACATCCAAGGAAAAAGTTGTGGCTACGTTGCCAATAGCCAACAATTCCACAGGTACAGCCCCCATGCCGGCGAGCGTTTCCCCAGCGATTATGACGGTGGATGCAATATCAATAAGATCGACTATCACTAGCTCGACCATTCTATCGGGAACGGCACTGGATTCATCAACGCCAGTCTCTGTCATGGCACCACTTTATGCAGGAGACAAATTGTCACCGCGGATGTTCTGGCTTAGCATCATTCTCGCCGGGATGATGGGGGCGATAATCAGCAGTTTTACCGCAGCTATGCAACAAGATTTAAGTAAGTCACGTATCCCAGAAGAACTCTCTACGTCAACTGTTACCTTTGCCCGTCTATTTCTGGCTGCGCTAAGTGCGGTTGTGGTCTCGATTTTTCTCATCTCAGGTCTGCTGAATTATTCCACTTTTAGCTATGAATTTCTGCTTGCAATTGCTGTTGTATCCGGTTTTTCAGAGCGCCTATTAGTACGTGCGATGAGTATAGAACCTAAACCTTGATCAAAGCCATCGTCCGTCGCTTGTGGGAAGAAATCGCGAATCAGCACAACCTGGCCGTCTGCAATGAAATTTTTGTGCGGCATATGTAGCCCACGAAAAAGGCGTTGTGCCGCTGATGCGCAGCGCCTTTCCTGATCTCCACTACACCGTCGAAAAGCTAATTTAACGTTATCGCAGTAGGACCAGACGCAGAGGAACCACGATGACAGAACCAACTGCACAACCAGATGAAACACAGGACACATCTCCCGCCATCCGCAACGCAGTAACCAGCCTGGGCAGCGTTCTGGGTAGCTTTGGCGGTGATGTCGACGATGTCGACGCATACATGGACGCGATCGCTGACGAATTGGACGCCAAGATTGCCGCGCTTCAGGCGCAAAGCTGGAGCACAGCAAGACTGCGGCAGGAGCTACAGGCCGTAGCCTTCGATTCAGCGGGCGATCCGGACACCTTTTGCGCCCTCTATCTGCTGTTCGCTACGGACAGGCAACAAGAATCGCAAGGGGCGGGTACGGCGTCCCCGCCGGAAGCCGATCCGGGCAGGGCCGCGCGGCTGATTGGCGTCGGGGATGACCTGTCGCGCCTGGTCGATATGCTGTTGGATACACGCCAGCCGAAAAATCAACGCAATGGCGCGCTTGAACAGATTACGAGACAAAAGCTGGTGTCAGCCTTACCCGTTGTCCAAAAGCTGCACTACCTAGCACAGTTGATGGTAGCGCCGGACTTTTTTGTCCTCTTTGGGGAACAACAATTTCTGGTAGCACGCGCAGCGCTGGGTGATCTTACCATCGTGCGTGAGTTGCTGATCCAGGCGTATACCCAATTTAATCAGAAGCAGCACCAGGCCACGCAACAAACGCTGGCCGCGATGTTTGCGCCACATGGTGGTTTATCTGCGCTGTTGGCTATCCTGAACCCACAAACGACCGCAGTATCAATACCACAGCAACTGCGCCAAATTGCGCGCCAGGATCTGGACAGTGCGGTGCGTTGTTGGGCGCTTCACACGCTGGTCGAACAGGGGAATGAGCATGACCCGATCGATTTAATTCCTTACTTGGGGGATGGGGCTTGGTTGGTGGCGATGCAGGCCAGCAACCTCATTACCGAAATGGCGGAACCGCCCATCGACCAGCTTACCCGGATCGCTCAGGAGCCGACGCACTCGCGCAGTCACCAACTTTGGTCACTCTACACCCTCATGTGCCTTGGGGTTGATGTCGATGCGATCCTGACGACCACGCCGGATCTGCGCGTGCCCCTCCCCGCCATTGTGCCGCCGGTGGTGCGGGAGGCGATTGTGCGTCACTGGACCAAAACCTTGGGTACTAAAGAGGATGTGCGCTGGCTGATTGAAGAGTTGCAACTGCCGCCGGTGCCCTACGATTTTACAGGCCTGCGCGAAACCCTGGCGCATGAACTGCGCGCCAATGGGGTGAAGGTGGGTGAGTATGTCTACTATGCCGATTATGTCAACCAAGGCGGAGCGTCCTTTGGCCTGCTACCGGTCAACGATGACTACCTGTATATCAGCCAAATTGGACCATTCGTGGCGTTTACTGCCGTCGTCCGGCGGGCTGATGAGGATAGGAAGCGGGAATCGCTGTATTTGATCAATATTGCTGGTGTTGACCCAACGGGCGAAAAACGCCAACTGGCCGCCCTCTGCCGACGTGTCGCCACGGCTACTGGCTACTATTGGCTGGAGGAAGCGCTGCTCACCGTCGAAATGCCCGGCTATCAAACATGTTACGAGCAATCATCGATCCAATCCCTAGTTTTCGAGTGGGTCGATTAGGGTAGCAAGCATGAAACTCTTCTTGTAAAACGTCCGCTAACCCTGATACCTGTCCTGTAATCCGTCTCAATGACTACACCGCCGCTCACGCTGCGTACACAACGGAGAAACTTCCCATGCATGTCCAACCACGCTTCATCAATCCTGAACGTTCGCTATCAAATAACTTGGCCGGCTGGTGGCGGTGCGCAACCTATAGCGTGCTGTTGCTCGCCCTCCTTGGGATGCCTGACACGGCCCACGCCATTCCAAATCCTCCCCCTCAACCTTACTTGCTGAAGGATATCGCCCCCGGCACCCAGCATGGGATTACGACGGTAGATTTTTATCAGCCACTGATCTACGCAGGCGACACCCTCTATCTGGTCGCTAATGATGGCCAGCATGGGTGGGAATTGTGGGGCAGTAATGGCGCAACCAACGGTACGGTCCAATTGGGGGAGATCAATCCCACTGGTAACGCCTTTGAGGGCGCGACATCCTGGCACGTGGTCAATGACATCCTCTATTTTGGCGCGGTCGATGGTGAAAGCAAGAGCGGCTTGTGGAAAAGTGATGGCACTGCCGCCGGTACGACGTTGGTCAAACAGTATGGCTTTGGCCAAATTCTGCAGACAGCTGAGATGATTCACAAAGATGACACACTCTATTTTAGCCTCTACGATGGTGTAACACCGGTTGAATTGTGGCAGAGTGATGGGACAGCCCTTGGAACAACCACCCTGATTACCAGTACCTATCCAGAACAGCTACGGGTAGCTGGTGATCTGCTCTATTATGTCGAGTTAAGCACAGCGCTCTCGGAACGGGCGGTGTGGAAGACAGATGGTACCGCCGCTGGGACCCAACCGGTTAAGAGCTTCACGCTTACTGGCGCGCCAATTGGTTTTCGGGTTGAACTGTTAACCGAGCTGAACGACGCGCTCTACCTTGTCGGCTATGATGAGCAACATGGCGGCGAGCTATGGAGAAGTGACGGCACTGTTGCTGGCACCACGCTGGTCAAGGATATCAACCCTGGCATGGATAGCGCTGCGATCCACCACGCCATCAGCTTCAATGGGCTACTCTATTTTGCGGCCAATGATGGCGTTCATGGCCGTGCCTTGTGGCAGAGTGATGGTACGTCGGCCGGCACAAAGTTGGTGAAGCAGATCGATCTAACGGATACAAGTGCCTTTGTGTTTCACCCCTTAGCCTCCTTTGTTGCCGTCGATGAGCTTTTCTACTTCATAGCCGATGACGGAGTAACCGGCTATGAACTCTGGAAGAGCGACGGCACGCCCGCAGGCACCACGCTGGTCAACGATCTGCGTCCTGGCCCAGAAGGTGCCTTTACCAACGGTGGTCGCGCTTATCTGACGGCGATGGACGGGATGCTCTACTTCGCTGCCGATGATGGGGTAGCCGGCCTTGAACTATGGCAGAGTGACGGCAGCGCCGCTGGCACCACACTCGTGGCGGATCTTAATCCAGGGTCAGACGAGGCTACACCCTCCTTTCTCGTCAACGGTAACGGTACCCTTTACTTTGCCGCCGATGATGGCCAGCATGGCATGGAGCTATGGGCATTCAACCCAGCGATGGCTCCACGAGCATACCTGCCGATTGTGCAAGAGTAGGCAAGTTTCATTTTCCGTGTCACCGGCACCCACCACGGCGAATTCCTAGGCGTCCCCGCGACCGGCAAATCGATCAACGTGACCGGCATGTGGATCCATCGGCTGGAGAACGGTCGGATTGTTGAGGGCAGGCAGTGGGGCGAGTGGGATGCATTGGGCTTTTTGCAGCAGGTGGGCGCGGTGTCCACACCAGCGTAGTAACAACGAGTAAAACAATCCTGGAGAAAAGTAACCCAGCATGGACTCAACAACCTGTGCAGCATATAAAAAGATAAGTGAAGCTAAATTGCATCTGTAAGAAAGTGAGAAACTCATGAGCATTCAACCCTCCCAACCCTCGTTACCCACGCCAGCGCAGCCGGAAATCTATGTCCATGGCGATGATTCGGCCTTTACCCATCAGTTGCATGCGCAGCGCGCGGCCCAGCACCAAGCACAGTGGTTTCTGCCTTATCTTCAGCCGGGGATGGCGCTGCTCGATTGCGGTTGTGCCACCGGCTCGATCACGGTCGGCTTGGCGGCTGCGGTGGCACCGGGGCAGGTGATCGGCGTTGATCGCGCCGTTGATGAGATCGAACGCGCACGGGCCAGGGCCGCCGGCGCCGCCGTGACCAATCTGCGCTTTGACGTCGGCGACATCTATCAACTCGAATTTCCAGACAACCACGTTGATGCGATCTTTTGCCACAATGTCCTGGAGCACATCGGCGAGCCGCGGCGCGCCTTGCGCGAGATGTATCGTGTCTTAAAGGTCGGCGGGGTCATTGGCGTCCGCGATTTAGATATGGGTGGCATCCTGGTTGCGCCTACAGATGAACGCATTGCGCGCTTCGCGACCATCTTTGAAGCTGACTGGGCCGGTGTTGGCGGCCATCCGCGATTGGGGCGACAGTTGCGCGGTCTGTTAGCCGAGGCGGGCTTTGCCGTGCTTGCAGCGTCAGCTTCCTATGATTATTTTAGCAGCGAGGAGCAGTTACAACTGATGAGTCAGATCGGGTCAAGCCGGGTGAAGGAGGCCGAATTTGTCGAGCGAGTGCTGGCGCGTGGTCTGACGACGAAGGACGAATTGGCCGCCATGCATGAAGCCTGGCTGGCGTGGCCTACACGCCCGGATGCCTTTCTTGCCAATTCGCATGGGGAAGTGGTCGGGCGGAAAGGGTAGGGCGGAAAGGGTAGTTAAAGCGCAAACACGGTTTGTTGCTACCTGTGCGCGGTGTTGTTTAATGGCAGCGTTGATTTGCTTTTCGGTTGTGCCACCTTGTTGGCTAACGGTTTTGCCCCGTAGGAGCAACTGCGTTCGATCGTGGGGAACGAAGTGGTGTTGGGCGGGATGACGATGATCAACGCTCATAGCCCGACCCCCGGTCTCATTGAGTGGCCAGGCGGGTCGCATCGCCTTGAATTTGGAGAAATCGACGGTGAAGTTTCGGCCCGTTGTACGGCGATTGCCCAAGCGATGACTGGGGCCGGCATGGAGGCGGTCGCGGTCGCCCATCGCCACCGCATTGCGCTCGCCCCCACCCTGCCCGATGAGATGGTGGAGATTGCTAGTACCGCTCCGCCCCAATACAAGCCATCGCTGCTGGTTGACCTGGAGCAGGGCAGGCGGCTGGAGATCGAGGCGTGGAATGGCGCGATTGTGCGCTATGGCAAACAAGCTGGCGTGCCGACGCCAGCGAACAGTGTAATAGAGTTGTTCCTTTTTAACGGATCTAGGTGACTGTCACTGTCCGCAACCAAATTCATACAGCCGTTCACACAGGGGACAGTGACAGTCACTTCAGCCTCAGCATTTAATTAGGAACAACTCTAATCTATGCGTCTTTGAAACCGTATGCCAACGGGAAGTCATAGCGCATGTCACCAATTTACAACCAAAGAATGACCGCAGAAATGGACGGGGAGTTTGTCGTCTTCCTGATCGGGATATGGCAGGTAACGATTCAGGTGCGTCGCACTGTCCAAACGGTGATCGGTTGATCCACTTCTCTCTGGACAGTGCGACACACCTGATCATACTCGACAGTACCTCAATAAGCGGTTGATCTGCTCCTGCTTCAGGAGAAAAGGAGAATCATGCATACGGTACATCCCTTTCGGTTTGGTACGGGCGGTTTTCCCGCCGCTTCACGCACAGAATTAATTACCCTGGCGCGTAAGATTGAAGAGCTTGGCTATGCAACCATCGTCATGCCTGACCATTTTGGGCCACAGATGAGCGTCTTTTTGTCATTGCTCATCATGGCCGAGGCGACAACCAAGCTGCGGATTGGTACTTTTGTGATTGACAATGACTTTCGGCATCCGACCCTCCTTGCTAAAGAAGCAACTACGCTGGATATTCTGTCCGGTGGTCGGCTGGAACTGGGCCTGGGTGCCGGTTGGAAGATCGAAGATTATGCCACCACCGGCATCCCTTTCGACGCGCCAGGCGTGCGCGTCAGCCGCCTGATTGAGTCGGTGCAGATTGTTAAGGCTACTCCAAAATTTAAACTATCCACGAAGTACACGAAGCTTTGCGTTTTCTTCGTGTGTCTTCGTGTACTTCGTGGATAATTATTTCTTCGGAATGGCCTAAGGGTCTGTCCAGAAATAAAGTATCGGATTTGTTTTGAATTACACTGGGATACTTATAAAATCAGGTATGTTATTTCTGGACGGACCCTAAGCGGCTGTTACACGGGGAGACGGTTACCTTTGCCGGTGAATACTACACGCTCCAGGCATTGGTGGGCGAACCAAAGCCGATCCAGCAGCCCCATCCGCCGCTCTTCATTGGCGGTGGCAGCAAACGGCTGCTATCGCTGGCGGGGTGCGAGGCAAACATTGTGGGCCTTGTGCCCAAAGCCGGCGGCGGCACCCTTGACTTTACCGATATTACCCACACGGCGACCGCACAAAAGCTGGCATGGGTGCAGCAAGCCGCAGGGGAGCGCTTTGCCGCACTGGAGATCAACACCTTGGTCTTTGATGTCATGGTCACGGAAAACCGGCAAGCAGCTGCCGAAGAACTGGGGCAGCAGTGGGGGGTGCCGACTGAGGCCATTCTCGACTCGGTGCACTTTCTGGTGGGAAGCGTGACCCAGATTGCCGAAACGGTGCAACTGTGGCGGGAGCGCTTTGGGATCTCCTACGTGACGGTCTTCCCCAAAGATTTAGAGAGCTTTGCACCGGTGGTGGCGCAGTTGGCGGGGCGTTGAGTGGTGGGAATAAAGGACGTTGTGAGGACGTTCGCATTGTACTGTAAAGCCAGGGGATCGACAAGCATCGATTTTTAGCCAAACAAGGGGATGTGCTGAAAATCAACCAGCCGAATGGTTAGAGCGTATTGCCTCTACAAGTTCAGCGATCTGTTTGGTCTCGTCTGATGTCAAGTTTTCTTTCTGCACTTTGTCGTAAATTGTGATCAGCCAAACCGTGTCAGCAAGCGCAAGGTAATAAATCACGCGGTATCCGCCACGTTTGCCACGCCCTTTGGCACGCATACGTGCTTTTCGAGCCCCAGCTGCATTGGGAATAACAGGGTGAGCTTCTGCCTCGAACGCCACAAGAAAGGCTTCGATCTCCTGTCGCAAGGCCGGATTATGTTTGCCAATCGTCTTTAGGTTGCGATTGAACCAATCCGTGAAGACAAATTGATAGTGCATCACGCTTGTTCAAATATACAGTCGAGATGGCTTTTTAATCCTTCTTCTGAATGTACACGCGTGGTGCGACCCAACAATACATCTGTCAATCCATGCTGAAGGTGTTCGGCCAGAGAAAAATGTTCAGAACGCGGTTCATCAGGCGCAGGCTCCACCCAGAGCAGGTTGCTTTCGCCTAACGCGGAGGCAACTTCTTCGGCTGTTTGAGGAAACATCAGATTATCCGATTGTAACCAGACTTTCACTGCCTGCACCACAAATTGATGCACCAACCTGTTTGGAACATGGCGAGCCGCTAGCGCAACTGTTACTTCTTCGGGCAACTCAATGGTTAGTATCGCCAATGTAACCTCCTTTTACGCAAGAACAATCAAACTGTTAGAAACAGTATATCATGCTAATTAGCGAACTACAAGGAGAAACCGTATGACAGAGCAAGCCCGAATTGGCATCGTCGGCACCAGTGGCTGGAGCGATTTCCTGCATTTGCCCAGCCTGAAAAGCACTCCGCAGGCCGCATTGGTTGCCATCTGTGGGCGCAACCGGGCGCGCGCGGCGGAGTTGGCGCAGAAATATGCGATTCCACAGGTCTTCACCGACTACCGCGAAATGCTTGAAAAGGGCAGCTTGGAAGCTCTGGTTGTCGCCACCCCCGATGCTCTGCACTATCCCATCGTGATGGATGCACTCGACGCCATCCTCAAAGACCGACTGACCTCCCCCACTTTCTACGATGGCTTTCGCACCCAAGCGGTGATCGACGCCGCACTGGAATCCCATCGCCGTGGCTGTTGGGTCACGGTGTCATCATGACGAATGGAGCTTATGGTATGAATTATTTGGATATTGCACGAGATTATCTACAAGAACTACAACACCAACGCGATGACATTGTCGCCGCCTATGTTGCCGGCTCGGTGGCGCGTGGACAAGCGAACGCTCTTTCGGACATTGATCTAGAGGTGATCGTTGCGGGAGCGGTCGATGCCGCGCTCGGCCGGGGTGGCATTGACGGCTGGCGCAATGGCATCTACATTGATGCCATGCTGCTACCTCAAGCGCACTTTGCCGATCCGGAAGTGCTGCTGCAAGATCCCATGAAATCTACGCAGGTATGGGAAGCCGTCATCCTCTATGATGCCACGGGCTTTTTGGCGCAACAACAAGCGGCGGTACGGGCACACTTTGTGGAGCCACAGTGGCTGCAAGCACGACTTACTTATTGGCAAACGATGATGGAGAGTACCTTGGCAACCCTACGTGACGGGGTAACGGCAGACGACTCGCTACGGATCTGTGCCGGCATGGGGTGGTTTACTTTTGCTTGTGCGTCGATGCCGCTTGTCCAAGCTGGGATTACGCCTAGCAGCGCGCAACTGGTTACACAATTAGCAGCGGTTGCACCTGCCATTCGCACCCGGCTGATGGCATTGATGAGTGCCACGCCAGTGAGCGCCGCCGAAATCATTGCCTTAGAACCCTTTTTACTGGAAGCAGGGCGATTGCTCGGCGCAGCGTGGGGGCAATTCCCCAGCTTTTATGTGTTCAAAATGATGGCGATGGCGAAACAGGGTGATCACGAAGCCGTGCTACAGGCGCTGTGGTTAATGATGGCAGTGATTGCGGATAACTGCCTTCAGTCTGACGATACGCCCCTAAAAACAAAGGGTACGGACCTCTTGCAGAACTGGTTGCAAAAAGTAGGGTGTGAAACGCCGGAACGGCAGGCCGTCAGTGTGCAACTGGCCGAGGCCCTACTGGTTGATGTCGCCCATTGATTGTCAGGGTACATCGAGCTTTTTGAACCTCTGCGCAATCAGTCATTCCCCAACGCAAATGCGACCGCCTGCTCCAGCGTCATCATATAGCCCTGGTGGTAGGCGGCGGCAAAGTCCACGCTGTCGAGTTCGGCGCGCGTGGCAGTGAGCGTCTCCTCAAAATCTGGCTGGTAAATCGGTGGAATCGTACACTTTAGCAATTGACCTATCTTTTCAATCGCACCCAGTAATTTTGCAGCGCAGATAAGATTGCCTTGTTGGCGCGTGGCTTCAGCCAACCCGCGCAAATTATATAGAAGTCCGTCAAGATCCTTATTATGATGCTGTAACCAAGTCAGATTTTCCAGAAAGGCGGCCTTGGCACTAGGCCAATCCCCTTGTCGTAAAGTAAGAAGACTGAGATGGCACTGTAAAATGACCACACCATCGCTATCGCCAGCTTCGCTTAATTGTCTGTAACAGTCGGTTAATAATTGTTTTGCCCGTTCAAAGTCATTTTCACGGAAAGCAATTTGTCCCAGAACAAAGACCATGTGAATGCGTAGGCGCTCGTCCTCTACAGCATCCAATAAAGAAAATGATTGCATTGCTAAGGTTGCACTACGCGCCAGATCGGCTTGATAGAGTGCGTTGACACTATCAACGGCGATTGCATACGCAATCTTTTGTTGGCGCTGCTCTCCTTGAAAATCGGGCAGCGTCTCGGCTAAGTGCAACATCACCTGCTGTAATTCATCGGCACGCGCGAAGTTGCCGCGTCTGCGTTCAATCCAAGTTAAGGCCTGGCAAATGTCAATCGACAGGGGTGTTGGGCCAATGCGTTGATCTAAGCGGAGGCTACGGTTGTAGAGCACTTCAGCGCTTTCGCGGTCGTGCATGAGCGCATTGGCGCGGGAAAAGAAAGCCTGGGCTAACAGGGCAAGGTTATCCGCTGACGATGCCTCATCTGTTTCACCCGCGCTGTTCGACCTGTGTACCCATGCTTGTTCGGCCAACAGGAGCCCTTGCTCAAGCCAGTAATTCATGTCGATATAATGTCCTCGACAATCCCAAAACCTATGTAATGAACAGGCCAACCGTAGCAGTTGCGCAATCGCTTTGGTCTCTAGTGCCCAAGTGAGTGCCGCTTGCAAATTGTCATACTCGTCTTCAAGACGTTCGATCCATTGACCTAGCCTGGCAGAAGCGAAATGCCGTTCCGCCTCTTCTGCTAGCGCGACAAAGTAACCGGTATGACGTTGCTGGGTTTGGTGTAATTCTTGATTGTGCCATAACTGTTCTTGTGCGAATTGCCGTAAAAGTTCATGTACTTCGAAGCGTTTGTCTGATGCTCTATAGAGAAATGCTTTATGCATCAGCCCCATCAACAGTGATAAAGAGGCACCAGCGACCGTCTCTGCTGCCTCACCCGTAAAGCCACCGCGAAAGACGGATAATTGTTGGAAGACACGTTGTTCCGCCGCAGTCAACAAACACCACGAAGTCTCAAAGACAGCGCGCATGCTGCGTTGGCGCAACGGGAGATCATGCGCATCACTGGCCAGAAAATCAAGATTGCGCGCCAGCTCAATCGCAATCTCCGCCACCGTCAGCACATTGATCCAGGCCGCGGCCAACTCAAGCGCCAGCGGCATGCCCTGGACGAGTTGGCAGATTGTGGTTACTGCCGCGGCATCGGCGGCGGATAAGCTGTAGCTCTGTTGGCTGCGTTGCACCGTCGCCAGAAAGAGTTGTACGCTGCTGTAGGTCGCCACTTCGGCCACACTTGGGGTGGCGCTCTGCGTGGCGGTAATAGGCACCGCGAGCCCCTGCATCCCATAGAGTTGCTCGCCCTGGAGATGCAGCCGTACCCGCGAGGTGATCAGCAGCTTGAGAGCGGGCGCACGGTCGAGGAGTTGGCGCACAAAGGCCGCCACCGGCTCGTTGACCAGTTGTTCAAAGTTATCGAGCACCAACAGTAGTTCTTTGTCTTGCAGATAGTGCAGCAGTTGGCTTTCCGGTGTGCTATGGGGTTGAAAGGGCAAGGCCAGCGCGTGGCCCAGCGCGGCAACCAACTGGGGCAATGTCGCCACCCCAACCAGCGGCACAAAGCATACGCCATGCAAAAAGCGCCGTTGTTGCGCCGTCGCCACGTCGCGCGCCGTCTCCAGCGCTAGACGCGTCTTGCCCATGCCGCCCTGCCCCAACAGGGTAATCAACCGGCAATCGTGGTTGGCCAGTAACTGCGTCAATTCGGCCAACTGTGTGGTACGCCCGATAAAGGGTGTTGTGGATGCCGGCAGGGAGGGTGTCGGCAACTGGGCAATCGCTGCCAGCCGCGCTCGCAAAGTCTTTGTTTCGTGGGACGGTTCAACTGCCAACTCTGCCTGCAAGATGCGGCGGCAGCTTTCATATTGGGCGAGGGCGGCGCTGGTTTGGCCCATGCGCGCCAGGAGCAACATCGCCTGGCGGTGGGCTTCTTCGCACCATGGCTCCAGCGCCAACAACCGTTGTGTGTGGCGCAATGCTTGCGCATAGTCACCATTGTCTGCATAATGATCGGCCAGCCGCAGGAGCAGCCGCACCATCTCGCCCTGCCACTGCTCCTGCTCGCGCAGCAGCCAGCTTTCTAGTTCCGGCGCATCGTCGACATAGCTGCCCTGTAGAAAGGGTGCCCGATAGAGTGCCGCCGCCGCGCTCCAACTCGCTACATCGGACTGGGCGGAGAGCGTGCGAAACTGTTGCGTATCCACTGTGATAGGCGCGTCTGGCTGGAAACGAACTGTCTGGCGATCAAGATCGAGACAGCCCGATAGCTGGCGGTTCAGATCATGCAGCGAACGGCGTAAAAGCCCGAGCGCCTGGCTCTGCTCGCTCTCTGGCCAACCGAATCCGGCTAGATATTCGCGCGTCAAGGCGCGCTCTTCGCAGAGCAGATAGGCGAGCAAGACGAGGGCTTTTTGGGAACGGAAGCCCGTCAATAGGGTGCCATTGTGGCGAATTTCAATGGCCCCAAAGAATTGAATATCGAAGGTCATCAGCAGCCCCACACTTTCATAGGCGGGAATCGGCAGTGAGCAGAAAGCTCATCGCGAGGATGAGCGCCATTGTACTGGAATGTAGAGGCTACTGCAAGTGGCAATTTTAAGATGCATATATTTCTGTTTGTAACAATAGAAAAGCAAGAAAGAAAAAAGCCGTAGCGCATGCGCTACGGCTTTGGATTCAGCAATGTTTACAAACTAGCGGCGACCACCGCGGTCACCACCACCACGACGATCACCGCCGCCACGGTTACCACCGCGATCACCACCACCATTACGACGATCGCCGCCGCGGCTGCCACCGCGGTCGCCACCACCACCACCGCCGCCACGGCTACCGCCACGGTCACGGCTTTGGGCCTCTTCGACGGTCCAACCTTCGAGCACGGCCTGGCGACTCATACGCACCTTGCCGCCATCCACATCGACGACCATGGCGGTCAGTTCATCGCCCAAGTTGGCAATATCTTCGACCTTATCGACGCGGTAGTCGGCGAGTTGACTGATGTGGATCATGCCATCAATGCCGGGCAGAATATTGAGGAAGGCCCCAAAGGGCTCGACCCGCACCACGGTGCCGGTATAGATCTTGCCGATCTCGACCTCCTCGGTCATGCCCTCAACTTCGGCCAATGCCTTTTCTGCATTCACCCCTTCACCGGAGATGTAGATCATGCCGTCGTCATTGATATCAATCTTGACGCTATACTGCTCTTGCAGACCACGCACTACTTTGCCACCCGGCCCAATAATCTTGCCGATCTTTTCGGGGTCGATTTGGATCGAGAGGATGCGCGGGGCAAACTCGCTCATCGTCAGGCGTGCTTCGGGGATGACATCCATCATCTTGCCGAGAATATACATACGCCCTTCTTTGGCCTGTTCGAGCGCCTGGCGCAAAATTGCAAAGTCGAGCCCTTTGATTTTGAGATCCATCTGCAGGGCGGTAATGCCATGCTCCGTACCGGCGACCTTGAAGTCCATGTCGCCAAGCGCATCTTCCAGCCCTTGAATGTCGCTGAGGACCTGGTATGCGCCACTTTCTTGATCTTGTACCAAGCCCATGGCGATGCCAGAGACCGGTGCTGTAATCGGCACACCAGCATCCATCAACGCCAACGTGCTGCCACAGACCGAGCCCATGCTGGTCGAGCCATTGCTACTGACGGCTTCACTGACCACACGCAAGGTATAGGGGAAGTCTTCGGGAATGACAGGGATCAACGCCCGTTCGGCCAATGCCCCGTGACCAATTTCGCGGCGCTTGGGGCCGCGCATTGGATACGCCTCACCAGTGCTGTACGGTGGGAAGTTGTAGTGATGCATGTAGCGCTTTTCGGTGCCCGGTTGCAATGTGTCAAGCCGTTGCGCATCGCCGGGCGTGCCCAAGGTGGCGATACTGAGCACATGTGTTTCGCCGCGCATAAAGAGACCGGAGCCATGGACCCGCGGCAAGCGACCGACCTGCACGCTGATCGGCCGAATTTCGGTCGTCTTACGGCCATCGGGGCGGATGCCTTCGTTGAGGATCCGTTGGCGGGTTGCGGCTTTCATGGCGGCGTCAAAGGCATCGCCGACATGGCCGGCGGGTACTTCGCCGGCTGCAACACGGTCGGCAAAGTGCGTTTTGACTTCGTCTTTGACCGCCTTGACCGCATCGGATAGTTCATGCTTGCCGGAGCCGGCCGCCAATGCCGCGCTCAACTTTTCCGTTGCCAGTTGTGCAACTTCGGCCTTGACTTCATCACTGGGTAGGGAGACGCTATAATCAGTTGCCTTCTCTTTACCGAGTTCACTGCGCATGGCATCAATGAGGCCAATGATCGGCACGATCGCCTCATGAGCCAGCTTCAGTGCATCGAGCATCATATCTTCGGGGAACTCTCGTGCCCCGGCTTCCACCATAAGAATGTTGTCGCTAGTGCCGGCGACCGTCAGATCAAGGCTGCTCTGTTCCATTTGCGTGGCCGTCGGATTGACGATAAATTCGCCGTCGACAAAGCCAATGGTTGCGCCGGCAATTGGGCCATTCCAGGGAATGTCACTGATATGCAGCGCGGCCGATGCGGCAATAATCGCCAGTGGCCCCATCAGATTTTCGCCATCCGAGGCGAGCACGGTCATGATGATCTGCACTTCATTGACAAAGCCCTTTGGAAAGAGCGGACGCAGCGGACGATCAACGAGCCGGGCGACCAGAATCGCATCATCGCTGGGCCGACCCTCGCGGCGTTGGAAGCTGCCAGGGATACGGCCAGCGGCATAGAGTCGTTCTTCAAATTCGACCGTCATCGGGAAGAAGTTGATATCGGGCCGCACATCGCGGCTCATGGTAGCGGTGGCGAGAATCACCGTATCGCCATAGCGTACGGTGACAGCACCACCAGCTTGCGCCGCCAGAATACCAGTTTCGATGGTGAGCGTTTGGCCGCCCATCTCTGTGGTAAAGACTTTTGCGCCATCAAACATTTGCATAGAAAATCTCCTTGTTAAAGTGGCAACTGGCATGGGAATTATGTGCCGTTGTCAAATAAAAATACGCGTCTCTGCGTATCACGTTGTGTGTCGGCTACCGGGTTAATCAACCAAAGTAACCAATGCACAGAGCGATGCCAAAGTACGCTTAACAAGGTGATTCCAAACGGTAGAAGGGGAACAGCAGATCGAGGTGCGGAACTGGAGAGTGACACCAAATAAACATTTTGACACTTGGTGTCACTCTCCAATGCCGAACCTCGAAAAACGCAGCAGATACGCTGTTCAGCCGTGACCGACGATGGAATCACCCTTATACACAAGTTACACTTTACAACCCAAAACAAAAGGGGCGAAGGTCAACGATTGACCTGATCGCCCCTCTGTTTTATGACTATCGACGTAAGCCGAGACGTTGAATTAACTCCTGATAGCGACTTGTATCTTTCTGCCGTAAGTAGGCCAGATGTCGCCGCCGTTGCCCTACTAACTTCAACAGACCGCGGCGTGAACCCTCATCATGTTTGTGCGTGTTGAGATGCTCAACCAATGAATTGATACGCGTGGTCAAAATTGCGACTTGGACTTCGGGTGACCCTGTATCTGTGGGGTTCTTTTGAAAATCACGAATCAGATCGGCTTTTTGGACCTTTGAGATAGCCATTTGGTACTCCTCTTCTAGTGTTCACACAACCCAGTTGATACGTTGTGTTCGTTGAAATATTGGTTTTGGATCAAAAGCCTAACCGCCCTTTCGCCAACCGCTACTTTCGTAGAGACACAATGTACGAAAAAAATATAGAGATGTTGAGTGCGTTCTGAACGTTAACCATCGTGGTGGGTTTAACCGATTAACAGACAGTACAAACCGGTTTTTCCACAAAAGTAACAAATTCAGCTGCCGGATCACCGCTGTACCGAGCGTATGATCTAGCACAATCGTTCGAGATCATACCACGGATTGTGCAACTTGACAAATTTTCGCCTTACCGGCACTAATCATTTGTCACTTTGTCACCCACTCACCCATCTCTCCCCCATCTTGCCTCTAACCTCTCGATCTGATACGCTTCTTGCTATGACGAGTCAAGCCAACGCAAAACCAGCCAAAGATACTTTGCGCGGTGTGGTCGAGCGAATCACCTATCATAATGAAGAGACGGGCTACACCGTTGCCAAGTTGACCCCGGAACGGCGCATGGAGAGCAGTGGTTTTGGGCGCGCCTATGAAATTGCCGTCGTCGGCACGATGATGGGGGTTAATGTTGGCGAATCGGTTGAATTGATCGGACGTTGGACAATTCACCCTGAATACGGCAAACAGTTTACTGTGGAACAGATGCGCGCCGTGTTGCCGGCCACGGTGGCGGGGATTGAAAAGTATCTCGGCAGTGGTCTGATCCGCGGGGTGGGGCCGGTGACGGCCAAACGGATTGTCAGACATTTTGGGGTAGAAACACTAGAGATTATCGAGCAAACGCCCGAACGGCTTAATGAGGTGCCGGGAGTCGGTAAGGTGCGCACGCAGACAATTATCCTGGCTTGGGCCGAGCAGAAGGCGATCAAGGAAGTGATGATCTTTCTGCAGAGCCATGGGGTCAGCACTAGCCTCGCCACCAAGATCTATAAGTTTTATGGTGATGATGCGATCACGATTGTGCGTGGCGATCCCTATCGGCTGGCCCGCGATATCTATGGGATTGGCTTTCTTACCGCCGACCGGATTGCCCAAGCGATGGGCTTGGCCCCCGACGCGCCGGAGCGAGTGGCAGCCGGGATCGCCTATGCCCTCAACCAGGCCACCGATGAAGGGCATGTCTTTTTGCCAACAGTAGACCTGGTCCAGCAGGCAGTTGAGCTGTTAGCGGTGACGCCACCACAGATTGGCTTGGGCTTGGTTCGTCTGTGGGGGGATGACCAGATCAAAATCACAGCAACCCCTGGTGCTGAAGAGATGCTCCTGCCGGTCACCCCGCCCACGCTGCTGGCGGGCATTCCCCAACTGGTTGCCGAACAGGGGCAGATTTATGCAGCGGCAACGCCAGCACAGGCGGAACAACTCTTGCAGGAAGATCGCGCCATCTACCTCACCCCCATGTATTATAGCGAGGTTGGCGTCACCAACCGCATCCAACGGCTGCTGCGCGATGGGGAAAGTAGCTTTGAGCAGTTCCACCAGCGGCGCTTTCAGTGGGATGAAGCCTTTGTCACCGTGGAGGCGGAGAGTGGCTTGCAACTTGCGCCCCAACAGCGTGATGCCATCCGTATGGTGCTGACCCACCGCTTTACGATCCTTACCGGCGGCCCAGGCACCGGCAAGACAACCTCGATCCGCACCTTGTTGCGTCTCTGTGAAGGGTATCAGCAGCGGGTCCTGCTGACCGCACCAACGGGGCGCGCTGCCAAGCGACTGGCCGAAGCAACCGGCCGGGAAGCCAAAACGCTCCATCGCCTGCTCGAATTTAAACCAGCCGAAGGCATGAGTTTTCAGCGCAACGAAGAGAATCCACTTGAGGGGGATCTGCTGATTGTTGACGAAGCCTCAATGCTTGACCTTGTGTTGACCAACCACCTGCTCAAGGCGATCCCACCAGGAATGCATCTGCTGCTCGTTGGGGATATTGATCAGCTGCCAAGTGTGGGCGCAGGCAATGTCCTAAAAGATCTGATTGAGGCGATTGAGGGGGCTTCGACAGGCCCTTCGACAGGCCCTTCGACCATCTCTTCGACCATCTCGGGGCGAAGCTCAGCCACCGGTTCGACAGGCTCGGCTTCGACAGGCTCAGCCACCGGTTCGGGGCGAAGCTCAGCCACTGGTTCGACAGGCTCGGCTTCGACAGGCTCAGCCACCGGTGCTGCTTGGGCGCGTCAAGCCGCCGTTGTCCGCCTGCAAACGATCTTTCGTCAGGCCGCGGGCAGCTATATTATTACCAATGCACACCGTATTAACCAGGGGCAGATGCCCGAGTTCGACAACGACCTGTCGACGGACTTCTTTCTCTTTCGCACGGAAGAGGCGGAACGGGCTGCACAACTCTGTGTGGAGCTGGTACAAAGTCGGATCCCCAAGCGCTTTGCCATTCCCACCCAGGATATCCAAGTGCTTAGCCCAATGCACCGTGGCGTGATTGGTGTGGGCGCGCTCAATGAGACCTTGCAGGCCGCCATCAATCCTCCTTCCCCGCAACGGGGCGAACGACGGATTGGCACTCGCGCCTATCGTGTCGGTGACCGCGTGATGCAGATCCGCAACAATTATGACAAAGAGGTCTACAATGGCGACATGGGCATGATCACAGCGATGGAGAGTGAGATGCAAAAGATGACCGTGACGATCGATGGCCGCGCCGTGGTCTATGACTTTCTAGAGTTGGATGAACTCGTCCATGCCTATGCGATTAGTGTACACAAAAGCCAAGGCTCGGAATTTCCGGCGGTTGTCATCCCGATTTTGACAACCCACTATATGATGTTACAACGCAATTTGCTCTACACCGCAGTAACGCGGGCCAAACGGCTGGTGGTGCTTGTTGGCCAACCCAAGGCGATTGCGATTGCCGTGCAGAACAATAAAGTCGCTGAACGGTTCACCGGCCTCACCGAACGTTTGACCGCAGCGACAGGATTCGAGATAATGGTTGGTAGATAGTGGTCAGTTGATCATGGGTTGCTCGTCATTTGTCGTAGCTGTTACCGAGGAGCAATATCAATAATCAATAATCAATAAATAACGAGAGGATTTATCTAATGCTTCCCATCGCCGTACAACTTTACAGTTTGCGCAATTTACAAATGCCCTTTGATGAACTGCTGGGCAAGGTCGCCGAGATTGGCTATGCTGGCGTCGAGACGGTCGGCACACACAACTTGAGCGCCGACGAGATGAAGGCGCTGCTCGAAAAGCATGGCCTGCAAGCGGCTTCTGCTCATGTCGCCATTGCAGCAATGGAGTCGGATTTGGATGGTGTCATTGCCTTTAACAAAGCGATCGGCAATCAGACGCTGGTTGTACCCTTCCTCGCGCCCGATGATCGAGGTAAAGATGCCGCCAGTTGGACGGCCCTGGGCAAACGGCTCGATGGCTTAGGTCAACGCTGCCACGCTGCCGGTATGCAGTTGCTCTATCACAATCATGCCTTTGAAATGGAGACGATTGAGGGCAAGTTGGCCATTGACTGGCTCATGGCTGGTGCCTCCGCCGAGAATGTTGGCTTTGAGGTCGATTTGGCTTGGGTGACCCGTGGTGGCCAAGATGGCGTACAGATGTTACAGAAATACGCTGGCCGTTGCCCACGCGTCCATTGCAAGGATCTGGCTCCCGCTGGAGAGAATGAAGATCAGATGGGTTTTGCCGATGTTGGTCATGGGACGATGGATTGGTCGACCATTCTACCGGCGGCCAAAGCGGCTGGGGCCGAATGGTATATTGTCGAGCATGACTTGCCCAAGGAGCCATTGACCAGCATTCGGCGCAGCTACGATTTCCTGGCCAGCCAACTAGGGTAAATCATGGTAAGCAAAGAAATGGGGGAACGGTTGGTGCGCTTTGGTCAAGCGCTGGTCAACCAAGAAGCGGCCCGCGTGATTGTCCCCCCACAGGCCAACGCCGAAGGGTTTTGGTTTGGTGGCGGCAATCTGGTTGAGGCCCCCAATGGTGACTTTTATCTCGTTGGTCGCTATCGCAATGCCGGTGATTCGCGTCTTGGCCTGGCCGCCGGTGAACGCGGTTTAGAACTGGCGATCTTCCGCTCTACTGACCGCGGGCAGCGCTTTGAGAAGGTGCACGCGGTCAGCAAGGCCGATCTCAATGTGGCCGATTGTGGTGGAGGGGAGCGCAAGGTCCTCTCGATTGAAGGGTCGGCCTTGCACTTTACCGAGAGTGGGGTTGAACTCTTTGTTTCGACCGAAAAAGCCAATATCGGTTATCCGGTTGGGCTGGAGGATTTTCTCAAGCCCAATACAGGGGTTTGGACGATTGAACTGTTACAGGCCGCGACGGTCGATGCGTTGGCAGAGGCGACGGTCAAGACGATCATTGCCTGTGCCGATCCGCGCTGGCTGCATGTCAAAGATCCATTCCTGTACGAGCAACCAAATGGCGATCTGCTCGTCGGCTTCTGTACCCACCCCTACTGCTGGACCAGTTCCAACAGTGGCTACACCGTACGCGCCAACGGGTCAACTGACTTCAGTGCGCCGGTCTTTGACTTCTTCCCGCGCGGTTTTACTTGGGATGTGGCGATGACCCGCGCTACGGCGTGGCTGCCGGTGCCTGCGGTTGGGCTCTTTGCCGATCAGCCGGTGCAGACGTTGATCTTCTATGATGGCGGGGAATCGGTGCGCAATCTCGACGAGCACAAGCAAGCCGTCAGCCGGCCACGGGGTTACTCCTGCGAAGAGCTTGGTGGCCTAGCCGTAGCGGCTGCTGATGGCATCCATGAGATCGAGCGGCTCTCGATCCGCCAACCGCTCTTTGTCTCGCCCAGCGGCTTGGGCACCAGCCGCTATGTTGATGTGTTGACCACGGTAGAGGGCTACTATGTCAGCTGGCAGCAGTCACAGCCGGATCGATCGCAACCGCTGGTCATGAATTTTCTGAGTCATGCGGACGCCGAGGCCTTGCTAACCTGATTTGTGGCATCGGCTGCAAACCTTACATGAGGCGATTGCAAGAAAATAGCATTGCAGATCTTCGTGTTGCGTATTGCGTGTACTGTTACCGAATCTTGGCGCGGAAATGGGTAATGTATTTATTTGGAATCGACTACTTTAATCTGATGAGGAGTATGGAAACGTGAGTAATCAGATCTACACACCAGCCCGCGCCATGGCGATCTCGGCGCACCCCGACGACATCGAATTTGGCTCGGCCGGCACGTTGGCCCGCTGGGTCAAAGAGGGCTGTCCCGTCGCGTATGTTTTGGTGACGAGTGGCGATGTTGGCATTGCCGACCCGGGAATGACCAAAGCGCGCGCCACCGAAATCCGTGAGGCCGAATCGCTGGCCGCGGCAAAGGTGATCGGTGTCGAAGATGTGACCTTCCTGCGCGTTGGCGATGGCATGGTTGAAAACACGATGGAGCTGCGCAAACGATTGGTGCGCGAAATCCGCCGGTTCAAACCCGAAGTGGTAGTCGCCCTTGATCCAACGCTCATGTTCACCCCGATGGGCGGCATCAACCATCCCGACCACCGTGCCGTCGGCGAAGCGACGATGGACGCGATCTTCCCGGCCAGCGGGCAACCCAATTTGTTTCAGGAGTTGGAAGAAGAGGGCATCTATTCCCACAAGGTGCGCAAGGTTTATGTCAGTTCGCGTGGCCACGGCGATACCTTTGTCGATATCAGCAGCACAATTGATCTGAAGATTGCCGCGCTCAAGGCACATGATAGCCAGGTCGGCAAGGCAAATGGCTTGGAAGAGCGCATTCGCAATGGCTCTGCCGTCCTTGGCCAAGGCAAGGAGATGGCGTTTGCCGAGGCGTTCCGTGTCCTCACCATTGAGAGCGACGAAACCTGGGCGCGTTTGGTTGAACAGCAGAAAATGGTCGCAGCAGCCTAGCGTTGGCAATGACCATTACGTAAACACGGATGACAAAGAACACGGATTTCTGCGAAATTGCGCGTTCTCGGTTATCCGTGTTTTTTGTGTAATTTTCGTATCTTCTCAATAAATCGGGTTGCCTTCTAGGCCCCTACTTATTGAGAAAATACCAAATCAGAATGAGAAGCGGAGTTTTAGAGGGGTCTGAATTTTGCAGACGCACAAAATAAGCGTCGACTGTCATTCCTGCGTAGGCAGGAATCTAGGTGCTGTCCGCTTGGATTCCTGCCTACGCAGGAATGACAATAGCCATTATCACGTCTGTCCAAAACTCGAGTTTTGGACAGACGTGATGGACAGACGTGAGTACGACGTGAGTACATTGACAAAATGTCATTAACCCAAAATGCTATGTAGAATCGGTTACCGTACACGCAACACGCAACACGCAACAAAAAATTTGGATCGTTCTTTTCTTATAATGACCTACCTACCTAACCCCTATGTTTGAATTACGACAACATCAGCTCAACGCCCTGGAAGCCGCCTTGGCCAAATCTGCTGGCGGCACCTTGACGGCGGTCATTCCGCCGGGTGGCGGCAAGACAATTTTGGCGCTGGCCGTGCTCGATCTCTTGCACAAGGCCAAGCGCATTGATGCGGCGATTGTGCTCACCCCGCGCTTGGGGCTCTGTTCTCAATTTGAACTTGACTGGAAAGCGGTGCGCACGCACTTTCAGCCCGGCGCGATGGGCACGATTACCCACCGCGAGAATGCCGCCCTCAACAGCCTGCGCGGCTTTGGCTATGTGACCAGCTACCAGTCGCTCTGTGCCGACCCAACCGCCCACCGCCTCTTTGCGCGTCGCCACCAGGGGCGGCTAGCGATTGTCTGCGACGAAGCACATTATCTCGGTGAAAAGCTCTACGGCAGTGGCGATACGACACAGGCGGCCAAAATTTTGTCCGAATTGGATGAATTCGCCAGCTTTAAACTGGTTATGACCGGCACCCCCTATCGCGCCGACGATAACCCAATTATCTTTGCCGAGTACAGCGAGCAAGGGCGCATCCTTGCCGATGTCGAGCTGACCTATGGCGATGGGGTCGTCCAAGGCTTTTTGCGCCCCTTTGATGCCACCCTCTTTGACGGCAAGATCTATCAGACGCGTCAACGGCAACGCAATGGCCGCGCGCGCTACGAGACCGAAGAGATCGAACTGCGGTATACGAACCAACAGCTCACCAAGGTGGCGACCGACCCCCAATTTTGGGAGCTAGCCGCGCGCCATGCTTTCGAGAAGGTCAAAGAGTTGCAGGAGATCTGGCCGCGCTACTGTGGCATTGTCGGCTGTGCCAATCAGGCCCATGCCCGCGATGTGCTCGCCTATCTACAAGGGCTAGGTGCCCGTTGTCTGTTGGCTGTCTCTGACGACAACAATGCGCATGAGAACCTGCGCGCCTTTAAGAGCGGCAGTTGGGATATGCTGGTCACGGTCGGCATGGCGCATGTCGGTTATGACCACAAGCCGATTGCGGTCGCCGCGGTGCTCAACGGTATCCGCGAATTTAACTGGCTCGACCAATTTACGATGCGTGCCGGGCGCATGTTGCCCAACCGACCCAAAGAAGAGCAGACCGCCTGGATCTTTGGCATCAACGACCGTGCCATGCGCAACTATGTGACGACCAAACGGGTTGAGGCGCAGCGCGCAATTAAGTTGTTCGAAGATGCCGGCGGTGCCGGCAACAGTGCGAATGTGGTCTATGGCAACAGCGATGGCCCGCGGCTGCTCTATCATGGCATCTCGTTGGAAGGGATCGCCGGCATTGGCTTTGGCCACAACGGCTATTCGGCGACATTGGACGAAGATGCCGGAGCAGCTGCCCCGCGTGCCGAAGACGAGTTTGAGCTGCTGACTGAAAAGGAGAAGCGCGAACAGTTGCGCCGGCGGCGGCAGGGGCTGGTCAGTCAATATGCTGGGAAGACGCTCGGCCAGGTCAACGGCGACACGATCCGCCAGGTCAATGCGACCTTATTGCAGCGTTTTGGCAAATCGGTCAACCAATGCAGCCCCGAAGAGATCGAGCGGCAGATTGAATGGTTGGCCGAGAAGTTGGGCGTGGGAATGGAAGCAACGGTCGAACGGGAGGAGCCGCCGGCCGCAGAAGAGCTTGCTGATGAAGTGCGCTATGTGCAGGGCGGGTTATTTTAGGGTAGCGACGACGCTTCGTGCATCGTCGGATCAGGATCGCGCGTGCTGAGGTGTGCACGCAGTTCTTTGAACAATGGGTTTGCTGCCATGGTTCATCCCCATTCTTTTGTCGCTCATCCTTTCAACGGATGAGCCTCTTCGGATCCTCGAATTCGGCTCTGCCACAGACCACGAGGGCGTCGGGATAGGTATACAAACCTGTCGTGGGAATCAATACACGCATATCGCTGGGATAGACGGAACCGCTGCGGCCTTTGAGTTGAAACCCAAGGGTCACGATCACATTCGCTGTGATCAAATTATGCCATGCCGTAGCACCAGCCGTCAGATAAATCTGCCCATTCCAGTACTCATGTTTGGCTTCCTGGGTCCGTTCAAAGGCCAAGTACTCGGCGGGTGTCATGGTTGGTTGAGAAAGTGCAGACAGCGATCTCTCCTTTGGTTGTGGAGCAATGGATTTATCGCCATTATACATCAAATTCGGTCTCCGTTGGAATCAACTTGGTGTTTGCTAGCGTCTACAGTTGACACCACGCAGACACAACTTTTCCAATTAATCCCCTCTCCTACTGGACAAAATTTTAACTTCACGATATACTGTCTATCCAGAACTTATGTTCGGTTTCTGCGAGAAGAAAGAGTATTGAATTAGGAATAGATCCTATCGATTCGTTGCCGCCACCTACTTCCTAATTTCATAGTCTATAGTCCCATAGGATCAATCCAGTGCGCAAACGAATCGTACAGCGAGATGGTGTTCCTGTAGTGGCGATTCCCCCAAAGCTTCTGGAAGAGTTAGGGGTAAGCCTCGGCGATGAGGTTGACCTCCAAATAATTGACGGCACATTACTGATTACGCCTGCCACGGGTGCGCTGAGTGAAAACGGTTTGGACACAGCGATCCAGGATCTTCTGGCCCATCGCCGTGCCCTCTATGCCGTGTTGGGTGAATAAGTAGAAGCTATCCTAAATTTGGTTGCGGCTTGGCGGGAACAGCAATTTTTCGGATAGAATCATAATCAACGCCGACCCTATTCAATCTTGATCCCAACAGTGTAGGGGATAGTTTTTTCGCGCCTGTGGGCGCGAAATGGATTCCCTTTGGCTGTGATAGGGTTGGTTGACCATAAAGTAGACCCCTTATGACACTAATGAACGGAACAACAGACGCACCCATTGAGCCGCTAGTCGAGCTCGTCCCCGACGATGCAGGCGGTAACGGTGATGATGGCAATCACAATGGCTTGACCAATGGCGCGCTTTCCAACCCTATGCCCGGCAACATTCGCCCTGCTGATATTGTAGGCGAAATGCAGACCGCCTATCTCGACTATGCCATGAGCGTGATTGTCGCGCGCGCCCTGCCCGATGTGCGCGACGGATTAAAGCCGGTCCACCGGCGCATCCTCTATGCCATGTCCCATGACCTCTATTTGACACATACCAAGCCGCATCGCAAGAGCGCACGTATCGTTGGGGAAGTGCTGGGTAAATATCATCCCCACGGTGATGTCGCCGTTTATGATGCGATGGTGCGCATGGCCCAGGAGTTCAGCCTGCGCTATCCACTGGTCGACGGCCAGGGCAACTTTGGTTCGGTCGATGGCGATGGCGCGGCGGCGATGCGTTACACCGAAGCGCGTCTGGCCGAGATTGCCGAACTCATGCTTGCCGACCTTGATAAAGATACGGTCGAATGGCACGATAATTTTGATAATTCACTCGAAGAGCCGGATGTGCTGCCAGCGGCGTTGCCCAATCTGCTGATCAATGGTTCCAGTGGGATCGCCGTTGGGATGGCAACCAATGTGCCGCCGCATAATTTGGGTGAAATTGTCGATGCCCTCGTCTATCTGATCGACCGCTACCAGGCGATCGAGGAGATTACAGTCGATGAGTTGCTGCAATTTGTGAAGGGGCCGGACTTTCCTACGGGAGGTATTCTCTATCGTTTCCGCGAAGATAAAGCGGACGAGAATATTGATGTGATTGCTCAGGGCTATGCCATGGGCAAGGCGCGGCTCATCATGCAGGCCAAGGCGCACTTTGAAGAGATGAGCCGGGGACGTTCGCGCATCGTTGTTACTGAGTTGCCCTACCAGACGAATAAGACCGCCCTGATTGAGCGCATCGCCAGCTTGGCGCGCGATGCCAAGATCGAGGGCATCACCGATCTGCGCGACGAAAGTGACCGCACGGGAATGCGCATCGTCATTGAGTTGACGCGCAATGCCGATGCCAAAGATGTGCTCAAGGATCTCTTTAAATATACGCCGCTGCAACAGACCTTTGGGATGCAGATGTTGGCGTTGGTCGATGGCCAGCCGCGGCTACTTAGCCTCAAACGGGCGTTGCATCTCTTTGTCCAACACCGTGAGGAGATTATCCGTCGGCGCTCAGAATATGATCTGGCAAAGGCACGCGATCGGGCCCACATTGTCGAAGGGTTGCTCAAAGCGCTTGATATCCTCGACGAGGTGATCGCTACGATTCGGCGCAGTCAGACGGTCGAGACGGCGCGCAACAATCTCGTTAAGAATTTTGCCTTTTCGGAGATTCAGGCGCAGGCCATTCTTGATATGCAGTTGCGTCGCCTTGCGGCCTTGGAGCGCAAGAAGCTCAAGGATGAATATGATGAACTCCTAGCCCGCATCGCCTATCTCGAAGATCTCCTCGCCCATCCAGAAAAGATCCTGGCCGTCATTCGCGAAGATCTGCTGGCCCAAAAAGAAAAATATGGCGACGCTCGGCGCACACAGATTGTCGACCGCACCAAGGGTACGTTGACCACGACGGATCTGCTGCCACAACAAGAAGTTTGGGTAACGGTGAGCGCCGATGGTGAGTTGCGTCGCCAAGATGTCACTCGACCGACCGTGTCGACTATGCGACAGATGGCCAAACATGGTCAAGTAGCGATGCTCACGGCTAATACGCGCGATTGGCTCTATCTATTCTGTCGCGATGGGCGCTGTACGCGCGTTGCGATCCATGAGATCCCGCAGAATGGCAGCCCCAAACATGTCGCTGAGTTGAGCGACTTTACGCGCCGCGATGCGATCACTGCCGCCATCAGCATCCCACGCATCAGCGCGTCCGAAGCCAGCGGCTATCTTTTCCTGGCGACAATGCTGGGCGATGTTAAGCGGGTTGCCGTGGCGGATCTGATAAGCACGATCGCCAATGAATTTCCCGTCATCGCCGTGACCGAAAAGGATCGACTCGGTTGGGTGCTCCCGACGCAGGGTAAACAGGATGTCATGCTGATTACGGCGGAAGGGCAATCAATCCGCTTTAACGAAGAAGATGTACGCAGCATGGGGTTGGCCGCCGGTGGCGTTGGTGGCATCAAGCTCAAGAAGAAAGATATTGTTGTCCACGCCGATCTGATCGATCCAAGTGGTGAAGGCACCGTTCTGACTATGACGGAACAGGGCTATGCCAAACGGAGCGAACTCGCCGAGTATAGCCGGCAGGGGCGTAACGGCGGCGGCATTGTAACGCATAAGCCGACTAGTCGCACGGGGTTGGTTGCCACGGCGCTGCTGTTGGGGGCTACAACCGGTGAGGAAGAGCTAGTGGCGATTGTTACGGCCAAGCACCAAGTGCTGCCGTTGCCGGTGGCCGAAATTCCGGTGATGGGCCGTGGCGTGCAGGGTAAATCGGTCGTAGAGCTTGCCAAAGGCGATCAGGTGAGTGTGATCAAGCGCATCAGCGATTCCACTGCGCCGACAACACTCAACCCTTCTTCTGGTAATGGTAATAGTTCCGTCGATTTGCCAACGGGCGACAATCGACGTGATGGACAAGGGCCATCGGTGTCTGCGGGTGGCACGACCAGCCAGGTGAGTGCCCGTGCCAAGCCGACCAAACAGACCCTCACGGACAAAACAACGGTCGCCGGGAAGTCTGGGCAAGCGCTAAGCAAGAATGCGCCTGCGGCAACGTCTGGCGCTGTGACTGCCCGCACAAGACGCGCGCCGGCGGCGATCAAGCGCACCCCTGCGCCCAAGCCGGCCAACGCGTCACTTCAAGCCTCATTAATTGATGTCACCGTCGACGCGCCGACACGCCGTGGCAACAGTGCAGCGGAAGTTGCTCCGCATAGTGCAAAGAAAGCAGCAACTGCTCGCAGTAATCAGCCGACCGCTCCGATTGCCGCCGAGGCGCTGCGGCTGAATCTCGTGGAATCTACTGATCCGCCGCACACAACAGCTAGGCGGGCTTCAAGCGTCGCACGCGAAAATGGGTCGAACCCTGCTTCCTCTGCCTCGCCCAAAATTGGAGCAACTACGGATTCGGCAACAGCGTCCAAGGGAAAGCAAAAGGCCAAAGGGCCGGCAACAGAAAAAGTGGTTGCTGTCACCCCGCCCGCGCCGCCGGCCACCAGTAGCGTTGACGCAAAGCCATCGCCCCGAGTACCCAAAGCACGTAAAGGATTGCGGGTGAACGAGGCTACTGTTGCTGCGTCACCTGCGCTCCAGTCACAGCCGGCCAAAGGGGCTACCAAGCGTCAAGCACCTGTCGCAGTGCAGGATCCCGTCACCGCGCAGCGGAGCGCTGCACCGTCAGCCCGTGCAGCAAGAGGCAACCCAAAGGGAGACATTGCGCTTGGGCAAGCGTCTATTGCCGCAGAACGAGGCCGTACCCGTAAAAGCGCTACTTCACCTTCTGCCACGACCAAACGAGCCGCGGCAGAAGAACAACGCCCACCGCAACCAACTGGCAAGGTTGTGGCACCGTCGGTTGATACAACCGTAGCAGCTACAGGCGAGCAGCGTACAAAAACCGCACAAGGGAGCAGCGGCAAGCGTGGTCGCAAGAGCAGCACCGAAAAGCTTGCGCGCGCCACATCGCCAGTGGATACAATGCGTGATGTAGCTAACAGGAGAGGACGTAATGTCACGTCCGCGTCTGCCCCGGTGGTAAAGAAAACGGTGGTAGAGAAAACGGTGGCAGAGAAAACGGTAGAGGCCAAAGGCGTAGTGGAGAAACGAAATATCAGCTCCGCGAAGGCATCGTCACGTGCAAAGTCGACCACATCGGCTGGCTCACCCTCGACAAGCACTACCAAGGTGGCAGGCGCGTCTGCCAAAACTTCAAAAAAGAAGCTGCGGGTTGCAACCAGCGTCAACAGTCGCAAAAAAGACGCTTAACGCTGTAGCTACTACATTTTTCCTCTTTTCCTTCCGCGATTAGCTCTATATCGTAAGCAAACTGTTATCTATTCCCGCCAAATATAATGATACAATTGTCTCGTTTTACTACGACAATTGTATTGACTTATGGATAACCCTCTTTTTGATCAGCCAAAGCCATGCGGTGGATGGCTGATTAACATACCTGCCGAGCATTGCAAGCAATTTGTCATAGTTTGCGAGACAAATGACTGATAAACTAACACTGCCTATAAGACAAAACTTATAGGCTCTATCGTTTAGCAGATTGACGGAACGAAGTGGTCATTTGTGGCGTATTACAAGAAGTCGCATGATTTAATGGAAATAATTGCTCTTAATGAACAGATTGGTTGAATGAGGAGGCCTGAATGAAGGTATATGTTAGACGGACTCTATTTGCCGTCTTTTTAGCGCTATTAATCTTGGCGCTTGCTCAGATTGCACAAGCAGCAGATGGTACACTGCCTGTGCAGACTACACTAGAAGGTAATTACTGTGTTGCACACGACGGGATTGGACTGCTCGATGGTGGGCCCCAGGAATTTTCAGTTACCGTACAAGGGACACCGGTTGCAGCCTATCTTTACTGGTCTGGGCGCTACCCTGGACAGAATAATGGTGACAATCAGATTAGTGCGCAATTTAATGGCGGTGTCATCAATTCAGTTACTGCCGCCGCCGAAACATCGGCCTATGCTGGTTATGCCGATGCCTATTATTACACGTACCACTCAACGAACATCGTCTCGTTGTTACCAAGTGCTGGTGTGCTTACGGTTAGTGTTAATGCCCTCAAAACGCCAGAAGGCAATGGTGCCGGGATTGTTGTGATCTCAGCGGATCCCACCTGTCCCTTTGGGCAGGTGCAACTGAATTACGGGTTGGATGGTTTCTTCTGGGGCTTCCCGCCGGATGCTGGACCGGACACGCAGGTCACTTGTGTTGACTTTGTTGCTGCACCTTCGCCGCGCACATTGAATTTGCAAATGTTTGTTGGTGGTGTTGAGCACGATCAGATGCGCGGCGATCGCATCTGGTATGCAACCGGGTCGGGGGCGAAACCAACGAACATCGTTTCACCCGTTGCCAATGATAATCTGCTTGACGGTCCACCACCGCCTACCAAAGTCCCCCCCTTCCCGCTCAATGGTGGCATTGGTGAATGGGATGATTATACCAATTCGATTACCGTGCCGGCCGGTGCCACCTATGCTTGTTTTCAGATTGAATCGATCGATGGCTATACACCGACCAATGGGACCAGTGGTGTTTGGGTGGAACTTTCCACGCATTTGATCTATGAACCTGGAATTGCTGTATTAAAGCTGACCAACGGTAACGATGCGAAGTTGCCGAACGATGCCGATGTGCCGGTGATAGCTCCCGGTGCAACCGTCCTCTGGACCTATCTGGTGACGAATACCGGGTCGATTGCCTTTGATGCCGCCGATGTTACTGTGACCGATTCGGTGGAAGGTGCTGTGACCAACCGCATCGCGGACACCGTTGGCGATAATGACAACAGCTTTGAACCAGGCGAAGTCTGGACCTACCAGAAGAGTGGCGTGGCTCGCACCTTGAGCAGCGAAAGTGGCAGCTTTATCGTCAGCGGTTGTGGCAATGCAGCAACCGGTGGCGTAGCTCGCAATACCTACGCCAACAGTGTAACCGCCGTCGCCGGCACCCTGAGTGCCAGCGATACCAGCCACTACTGCAATCAGCCGGAACCTGGAATTGCTGTACTAAAGCTGACCAACGGTAACGATGCGAAGTTGCCGAACGATGCCGATGTGCCGGTGATAGCTCCCGGTGCAACCGTCCTCTGGACCTATCTCGTGACAAACACCGGCGCGATTGCCTTTGATGCCGCCGATGTTACTGTGACCGATTCGGTGGAAGGTGCTGTGACCAACCGCATCGCGGACACCGTTGGTGATAACGACAACAGCTTTGAACCAGGCGAAGTCTGGACCTACCAGAAGAGTGGCGTGGCCCGCACCTTGAGCAGCGAAAGCGGCAGCTTTATCGTCAGCGGTTGTGGCAATGCAGCAACCGGTGGCATTGTTCGCAACACCTACGCCAACAGTGTAACCGCCGTCGCCGGCACCCTGAGTGCCAGCGATACCAGCCACTACTGCAATTCACTTGCGACTGCGACGGTCGGTAACTATGTTTGGGGCGATATCAATCCCGATGGTGCTACACCGGATGATATTGCACAAGGTGATGGAATTCAAGACAACGACCCCCGCGAACAAGGGATCGATGGCATCATCGTTGAACTTCATGCTGCCGATGGCACCTTGATTGACACAACTGTGACGAGTGATGGTGGTCAGTATCTCTTTACCGACGTGGAACCGGGTGAATACTTCCTCATCTTTATCAATCCACTGGGTGAAGGCGTTTGGACCCTTGCCAACGTTGGCAGCGACGATACAGTTGACAGTGATGCTGCTACCATCGTGCCGGACCCACGGGGCCCTGCGCAACGGACAGAGCCATTTACGTTGGATGCTGGCGAAATCGATTTGAGCTGGGATGCTGGTCTTATCGGTCTATCTGGTGCTGGATCGGCCGCAGTGGGCAACTTTGTCTGGAATGACCGCAATCAGAATGGTCTGCAGGACGGTGGCGATGAAACTGGCGTAGCTGGTGTAACTGTGCGCCTCTTCACCAGCAACAACACATTGGTGGCAGAGACAACGACAAATGATCAGGGGATTTACAACTTTCAGGGGATCAATCCCGGCGACTACTATGTAGAATTCAACCTGCCGGCGAGTTTCACCGTTAGCCCGCTAAATACCGGCACCAATGATGAATTGGATAGCGATGTGGATCCTTCTACACAGCGCACGGCAACCTTCAACGTTCCAGTCTTTACAACCGACCTGCGTTGGGATTTGGGTCTTTTCCAGCCGACTGGTTTGGGTGAAGAGAATGAACCGCTCAATCTAAAGATTTTCATGCCTTTGGTCTCACGCTAAACTGTAACATGCTAAACTGCTAACACGATAGATTCGTTTTCTCAGCCTTGCCTCCTCTACAGAGGGACCGAGTAGCGCTCGGTCCCTCTGTGCTGAACGATGATTCGCCCAGTTGTAGCTATCTGAGTTAAGGCTCACATTGTGTGCTGGGCATTTACTTGATAAAACGCTGCTGCCAGTTTAACTGTAGTGATAGAAGATCCGCTTTGCTTTTTTGACATGACTTAACAAATGTGTTAGGCTTTCCAGGTTTGAAATAAATTGAAGATCTACAACCCGCTGGAGCCCCGGTTTTCGGTTGTGGAATGGTTGATGGGTATTATTCACGCTGAAAAACAAGTCAGCTCTGATACCCCAAGTGCCCGAAATTGTGCCCAATCCTGTTGCTCTGTTTTCGCAAGTTGATTGAAATCAACCTCGGGACGCTTGATAACCTAGCGCTAGTTGGTTCGATACATTTCTCTGTTGTGACTTTGCCTCGCAATCCAAGCTGGTAATACTGGCTACGGCAAAGCAGCAAGGGAAACTGTGGTACGAATAGCTGCTTGGTCCTGAGATCATCCATCCCACATCGAGTTGTTGGGCCGGCCAGATGGGATCGCAAGCGTCTGCTGGATATGGCCATGCAGGCGTTTTTTTATGCCCGCGTTTATCCAGAGATAGCCTGCGATTGTCCAGAATAAAGAGGGTAGCGCTCCATCTCCAGAATTACCACAAGTTGCTTTGAGGAGGAAATTATGCGAACGGTCTACTGGGAAGATAACAAAGTGAAGATGATCGATCAGCGGCTACTCCCCGGCCAATTTGTGATTGCTGAATTCGCAACTGTGACCGATGTGGCGCGCAGCATTCAAGAGATGTATGTGCGTGGTGCCCCGGCCATCGGCGCGACGGGTGCCTATGGCATGGCGCTGGCGGCTGTCATCAGCCCCGCCACAACGCGAGATGCCCTGCTTGCCGACCTGCGTATCGCCAAAGAGGAACTGGACGCGGCCCGACCGACGGCAGTCAATCTAAGCTGGGCGACAGCACGTATGCTTACTTTGGCGGAAGTGACTGTGCTCGACAATGTTGACGATCTGCGGAGCGCACTGTTGGCAGAAGCCGATGCGCTGGCGGATGAGGATATCGAAATTAATCGACGGATGGGATTTCACGGTGCGGCGGTCATCAAAGAGGGCGCAAATCTGCTTCACCATTGCAATACTGGTTCACTGGCTACCGTTGATTTTGGGACAGCCTTGGGAGTTATTTACGCCTGCCAGGAACAGGGCAAAACGATCCACGTTTGGGTGGATGAAACGCGGCCTCGGCTGCAAGGGGCGCGTCTTACGGCCTGGGAACTGATGCGCGCCGAAGTGCCGATGCATCTGATCGCCGACAATGCTGCCGGCCATCTCATGCGTACCGGCAGAGTGGATGTCGTGATCTTTGGGGCCGACCGTGTCGCCGCCAATGGCGATGTTGCCAACAAGATTGGTACCTATAAGCTAGGTGTAGTCGCCAAAGAGAATAATATTCCCGTTTATGCTGTTGTGCCCACCAGCACGGTGGATTTGAATTTGCCCACGGGTGATGATATTCCGATTGAGGAGCGTGGTGCCGAAGAGGTGACCCACATCGGCGAGACGGTGATTGCACCAGAAGGAGTGCCCGTCTACAACCCAGCCTTTGATGTAACGCCGCACCGCTACATCACCGGCATTGTCACCGAGGAAGGGATCTGCTACCCCCCTTTTACTGAGAGTCTCCGCCAAGCCAAAACCGCCGCTGAAGCACGGATTGATGACGCGCGCAGCCGCCGTGGCCAAGTAGCGGCGGGCGCATGAGCACTTCGATTCAGCGAGTCTGTGTCTACTGTGGTTCCAGCTTTGGCGTTGTCCCGCTCTACGCAACCGCCGCCCAACGTTTGGGCATGGTGTTGGCCGAGCAAGGAATTGGGCTAGTCTATGGCGGTGGCAGTGTTGGGCTAATGGGTACGGTGGCTAAGGCGGTGATCGATGGTGGTGGCAGTGTGACGGGTGTTTTACCGCGGTCGCTCAAGACGAAAGAGATTGCGGAAACGATCTATGGGGAGTTGATCGAAGTGCGCACCATGCACGAACGGAAAGCGCTGATGACGCGCTTGAGCGATGCCTTTGTTGCATTGCCCGGCGGCTTTGGCACGATGGATGAGCTTTTTGAAGCCTTGACCTGGGGACAGTTGGGGATTCATGCCAAACCGATTGGACTGTTGAATATCAACGGCTATTTTGATGGGCTCATCGCCTGGATCGACAATGCGGCTCAGCAAGGATTCATCCGACCACAACATCGTTTGTTGTGCGTGGTCGATGAAGACCCGACGAGTTTGTTGACGAAGTTGGCCAATCATGAACCACCCCCAGGTGTGGTGAAGTGGCTTGATTTTGATGAGGCGTAAAAAGATTTCGTCGCACGTTAGAAATTGTATATAAATGAAAGGATTTTCTAGATGTCATTTGTCATCACCGGCTCGGTAGCCTATGACTACCTCATGAGCTATCCCGGTCGATTTCGTGACCATATTTTGCCCGATCAGTTGGATAATATCACCCTGAGTTTTTTGGTTGATTCGATGCAGCGCCAGCGGGGTGGTGTCGCCACAAACATTGCCTATAGTCATAAGTTGCTCAATGGCACGCCCACCATTTTTTCCACCGTCGGGCAGGATTTTGGCGACTATCGTACTTGGCTGGAGAGTATTGGGATCAGTACGGAGCATCTTGTTGAAATTGGCGACGAATTTACTGCCTCTTTCTTTTGCAATACCGATCAGGATGGTAAGCAGATCTCGAGCTTCTATTCCGGTGCCATGGTGCGTGCTGCTGACTATACCTTGGCTGGCCAGGGTTTGCAGAGTGCGAACTTGGTCTTGATTGGAGCCGGTGATCCGGTGGCGATGTTGAACCAGGCCGCGGAGTGCAAAACACTTGGCATCCCCTTTGCCATTGATCCGAGCTGGCAAGTTGCGCGTTTCAATGGGGAAGAGATGATGGCGCACTTCCCGGGTGCAGCCTATCTCTTCTGCAATGAATATGAATCAGCGATCATTCAAGATAAAACCAAGTGGTCACTCGACGATTTAAAAGCGCAAATCGGGACGCTGGTGGTGACCCACAGCGAAAAGGGTAGCACAATCTACACAGAGCACGGCCAGGGCGAGACGATCCAAATTCCTGTGGCAAAATCCAGCCATGTGGTCAACCCAACCGGTGCTGGTGATGCCTACCGCGGCGGCTTCTTTGCGGCCCATCTGGCCGGCTTACCGTTGCCGATCTGTGGTCGAGTTGGGGCATTGGCCGCCGTCTATGCGATTGAGCACGCTGGGCCGATTGATCATGCCTTTACCATTCATGAATTTAAAGCGCGCTATGCTGAAAATTTTGGTAACGAGCCTTCATTGGCCAAGCTCGAGCAAGTGTAAAATACAATAAGATCGGTCTTTTATGCAACGCTCTTCGCTGGTGGCGGTAGATTATCATGAAATCCGCCGTATTCTCAATCAGGACCCGGTTTGGGCTGCCTATGGCTTGGCGGATTTGCAGCCTACTTATGCGCCGCATTGTCAATGGTATACAAGCGCTACGAGGGCAGATGTCGGTCAGGAAGGTGTGCTCTTACTCTTTACTGCGCTGGAGCCGCCGATTCTGCTTACCGTTGGTGCATCAACGGCTATTGCCGCGCTGCTGGCTGAGGCTGCACTGCCGGAGAAGGTTTTCATTAGTGCCCGCCATGATCATGTTCCGCTAATCGAGGCGTACTACTGCTTTGATCGCCCCGCTGCCGGCACAACATCCGCGCACATGCTGCGCATGGCCTTTCGCCATCCCGCGGCCCTGGCGGATCTGCCGTTGAGCGCGGCTGAGCGTCTGGGTCCGGCGGATGTGCCGCACATTGAGCAATTGCTGACACATGGTGGGCCTTTTGTACCGGATGCCTTTGAAGCCTACCAACTCGATGAAGGGATCTTCTTTGGCATTCGTGAGGCAGGTGGAGCGTTGGTGGCAGTTGGTGGGACGCATATCGTCGATTGGCAAGAAGGCATTGCCGCTGTCGGCAATATGTATACCCATCCTGGCCAACGGGGTAAAGGCTATGCGCGCCTGATTCTGGGGGCCATTGTAAAAACGTTACAACAGGGCGGTGTGCAGAACATTGTTCTCAATGTGAACACTACAAACAGCACCGCCCGTCGTATCTATGAGCAGTATGGATTTGCTGTTCACTGTGAATTTGCCGAAGGAATTGGCATAAAACGTAAAACATAAAACGTAAAACGTGCTTCTGGCAAACGGGTACACATCTAATGATGCTAAAGTTTCTCTTTTACGTTTCACGTTTCACGAGTTAAGTTTTACGGACTACTATCAATTTTGAAAATTACTGGAGTAAAAGATGACGAAAGAGATGAATTACGATATTGCCGATATTAAATTAGCCGATCAGGGCCGTTTTCGGATGCGTTGGGCCGCTAAAGAGATGCCGGTGCTTGACCTGATCGAGGAGCGCTTCCGCAAGGAACAACCTTTCAAAGGCATTCGTATGGCCGCTGCCATGCATGTGACCTCTGAGACGGCGAACCTCATGCGCGTGCTCATTGCCGGTGGCGCGGAAGTGGCGCTCTGTGCCAGCAACCCACTGAGCACCCAAGATGATATCGCCGCCGCCCTCGTCACGCATTATGAGATGCCGGTCTACGCCATCAAGGGCGAGAGCAACGAGCAGTACAACAGCCACATGAACAGAGCGCTTGACATTGAGCCCCATATCACCATGGATGATGGCATGGATCTCGTTGCCATGTTGCACACCTCGCGCAGCAATTTGCTTAGCAATGTGATCGGTGGCACCGAAGAGACGACCACCGGCGTCATCCGCTTGCGCGCAATGGCCGCACAGGGCAAATTGAAATTCCCGGTCGTTGCCGTCAACGATGCGATGACCAAGCATTTCTTTGACAATCGCTATGGCACCGGCCAGAGCACGATCGACGGCATTATCCGCGGCACCAATGTTTTGCTGGCCGGCAAAAACTTTGTTGTTGGTGGCTATGGCTGGTGTAGTAAAGGCATTGCGATGCGTGCCAATGGCATGGGTGCCAATGTGATTGTCACCGAGATTGACCCGTTGCGCGCGCTCGAGGCCGTAATGGATGGCTTCCGTGTGATGCCGATGGAAGAAGCGGCCAAAATCGGCCAGATCTTCTGCAGCGCCACCGGTGATATGCACGTCATCAGCGCCGCACACATCAAAGGGATGCGCGATGGCGCGATCCTCTCGAACAGTGGTCACTTTGATGTGGAAGTTGATATGAAGGGGCTGAAGGAGATGGCGGTGAAGGTTACACGCGTTCGCCAATTCCTGGATGAATATACGCTGGAAGATGGGCGCAATATCTATGTCGTCGGTGAAGGGCGCTTGGTAAACCTGGCTGCGGCTGAGGGGCATCCGTCGGCCGTAATGGATATGAGCTTTGCCAATCAAGCGTTAGCTGCTGAATATATGCTCAAGCAAGGCAGCGCGCTAACCGGCAATGTCTATGATATGCCCGATGCAATTGATCGCGAAATTGCCCGTCTGAAGCTCAAGGCGATGGGCGTTGAAATCGACACCCTGACCGATGCGCAGGAAGCCTACCTCAACGAGTGGAGCCTGGGCACCGGCCACGAATAAAAATTCCCCTCTATCGTCGTAGGGGCACGGCATGCCGTGCCCCTACGATAGAGAATCGATTTACTGATAGTTACTTAATAATTTACGGAGTAAAATTATGTCAACATTTATGACATCCCCGAGCTTGCTCTTTACGAGCGAATCGGTTACCGAAGGTCACCCGGACAAGATGTGTGATCAGATCAGCGATGCTGTGGTTGATGCGATGTTTGAACAGGATCCGATGTCGCGCGTCGCCTGTGAAACGGCCATCAAAACTGGCTTTGTGTTACTCTTGGGCGAGATTACCACCCATGCCTTTGTTAACTTTGATGAGTTGGTCCGTGGCGTCGTCAAAGATATTGGCTTTGACGACAGCGCCAAGGGCTTTGATGGCAATACGTGTGGCGTGCAGATTGCCGTGGCTTCGCAAAGCCCTGACATTGCGCAAGGCGTAGACACGGCCTTGGAAGTGCGTGGTTCCCAAGGCGATGACATTGATAAGGTCGGCGCGGGTGATCAAGGTATGATGTTTGGCTTTGCCTGTGACGAAACCCCCACACTGATGCCGGCCCCAATCTACTACTCACACAAACTCGCCCGCCGTCTCTCCGAAGTGCGCAAAGATGGCTCACTACCCTGGCTGCGTCCCGATGGCAAAACCCAAGTCACCGTTGAATATCAACATGGCCAGCCCAAGCGCATTCAGACCGTGCTCATCAGCACACAGCACTCACCAGAGATTGATCAAAACGAGATTCGTGAGGAGCTGATGGAAAATGTTATCATGTCGACTTTGCCCGCGGAGATGGTCGATGCCAAGTTAAAGGTCTTTACCAATCCCACCGGTCGCTTCGTTGTCGGTGGCCCCATGGGTGATGCTGGCTTGACTGGACGCAAGATTATTGTCGATACTTATGGTGGCATGGGGCGCCACGGGGGTGGTGCTTTTAGCGGTAAGGATTGCACCAAGGTCGATCGCAGCGCGGCGTATGCTGCGCGCTGGGTGGCCAAGAATATCGTCGCCGCTGGCATTGCCAGCCGTTGTGAAGTCCAGGTCGCCTATGCGATTGGCGTCTCGCACCCGCTGAGTATCAATGTCGAGACTTTTGGCACCGGTAAAATTGATGATTTGAAGATTGCCAAGCTAATTGACGAGCACTTCGACCTGCGCCCCGGCGCGATTATCCGCGACCTCGACCTGCGCCGTCCGATCTATCGCCAAACGGCTGCCTATGGTCACTTTGGCCGTGATGATATCGAATTGCCCTGGGAGAGCACCAGCCGCGCCGACGCGCTTCGTTCGGCTGCTGGGCTCTAACATTTCAGGATCATAGGTTAAATAAAATAGGGGTGTTGCTGTTTTTAGCAACACCCCTATTTTATATCAGGATGAAGTTATTGGCTCGTTCAAGAAATGCTGACGATGGTTGTAGTGCCAAAATTTCTTCTGGACTTGGCAATCCAGCTAGAAACTCAAGCACATCTGCTGCTCCTGGGAAGCCAGCTACCGTGTTACTGTGGAAGGCACGTAGCCCCAAATTGAGAATTTCCGGTAAATGATTGGTCACCGGTTGCAGTTGTTGGACTAGATCATCAGGTACATCAAGTTCATTGTTGTCATAAATTTCTCAATATTACTCCAAGGGGCTCAACCAACGATCTTCCCCATCGCCGTCCGCTGCCCAGCCTTCAACCGAGCCACTGTCGGAGCGGACGCGATACCAGGTGAAGCCGCCGGCCTGTTGCGGGCCATCAAGGATCGTCAACTGCTCACCGCTATTGACACGGTTTAAGAGCGCAGCATCGGGGCCGGGAACGGCGCGCACACTGAGTTGACCACTGTTGGGCATGGTGACGGAGACCCGATCGCCAACACGCGGGGCGCGATTAACCGGCTGGGCTTGGCCAACTTGGGGTGAAAGCCAAACCGTTTCGTTGTCACCATCAGCGACCCAGCCAACATTGCCTTGGCCATCATCGACGCGCCACCAGGTGAAATTCTCCGCTTCGGTCGGTCCTTCGACGATGGTGACAAGCTGACCAGTGCCCAATTGTAAAACAAGAGAGCCGCTGGAACTCGGGCTTGTGCGTACATTGAGCCCGGCCGGCGCTGTCACGCGCGCCGATTGCCCTGCTTGCAGAGCTGTACCGGGTTGAGGTGTTGCGGTAAAGGTGGGGGTCGGTGCTGCTGCCGCTGTATTGGTTGGAATCAAGGGAACAATTGTTATCGCTGGCGTAGACTGTGTGCCACTGCTGCCTGCACCCGTTGTTTCGGTGGTAACAAACGGTTCTGCTGCCACGAGCGGTGTGGCGGTCGGCGTGGGGCGTGGCGCAAAGCTGCCACAGGCCAATGTTGGCACCAGCCACAAGAGTGAGAGGAGCATTAATGTCCCTAAAATACGGTTCATGGCGTGCCCTGCACTATCGGTTGTAAGCTTTTTTGAAGATATATCATTCTGTTCCATAGCCGCCAGTATAGCAGAATTTGCGCGTTCCGCGATAATAAACCGGTCTCCATATCGCATAAACAACGTAACGATGCCACTATCACTGATTCTGTGATTCGCTTCGACCTGTGCGAACGGTTTTCAATGTTGTATCCGGCTGGAGATCGGGTAATTGCGTTTTGGGCTGATGGATCCGCTGTGTAGTATAGATGCCGCGATGGCCAGACGCTAGATAGGCGACGACACACCCCAGAAATAGATAGGGGGCGGCTGCGCCACCAAAGAGCTCGATCCCCATCATTGCGCACGCCAACGGTGTGTTACTGGCACCGGCAAAGACGGCCACCACGCCAATCGATGCCAACAACTCCGACGGGATACCAAGGGGCCCGCTCAGTGCATAGCCAAGCGTGGAACCGATGACAAAGAGTGGCGTTACCTCGCCTCCCAAATAGCCTGTACCCAGTGTGATGGCCGTAAAGAGTAACTTGAGTGCAAAGGCCCAAGGCACAACGCCTGCCCCTTCAACACTTGCTGTAATCAGCGGTAAGCTAAGGCCTAAATAGTCGCGCGTACCGACGAGCCAAGTCAATAGAATGACGATCACTCCCCCAATCACGGGATAGAGTGGACTCCAGGAGGTAAAACGGGTAACAAATGCCTTAATACTGTGGGTCAACTCAATGAAGACGAGGCTAGTTAACCCAAAGGCAACACCGGCCGTGCCGACTTTGAAGAGCAGCAGCAGACTGAGCGATGTGGCAGCTAACTGGGGATAATGTGCATGTGGTGTACCGAGCGCTCGTGTGACGAAATCACCGATAAAGGAGGCGACCAAACAAGGGATGATTCCTTCATAGCGAATACGACCAACGCCTTGTACCTCCATGCCAAAGATAAAGCCGGCGACCGGTACGCCAAAGACGGAGCCGAACCCCCCGCTGATCCCTGCCATAAGCAAGAGCCGGCGATCCTCGCCTACCAAGCCAAGCAGCCGTCGGACGCCATCTGCCAAACTGGCACCCATCTGAATTGCTGTCCCTTCCCGACCGGCGGAACCACCACATAGGTGGGTGACGATCGTCCCGAATAGGACCAACGGCGCCATGCGGATGGGAATACGTGATCGGTTGCTGTTGACTTCCTCGATGACTAAGTTGTTGCCCAATGAGGCCGTGCCACCGTAACGGTAATAGAGCCACCCCATGCCCAAGCCCGCGACCGGCAGCGCATAGAGTAGCAGTGGATTGGCCAACCGCGTCGTCGTTGCCCAAAGCAAGGAGGTTAGAAAGATCCACGAAGCAGTGCCGGCCAAAATGCCCACCACGCTCCCCAACAGACTCCAAGTAAAGGCGAATTTGATGAAGGTAACAAAGTCATTTAAATCACCAATGGCGCGTCGCTCATGCGACCACCAATGTTTCAGCCAATCCCTCATAGATTACCCAAACGATGCCGTGCGTAGCCAGTTGATATGTTCCCAGCCCTCTAATTCGTTGGCTAGCGCGGTGGGGACCCGTTCGTCCGTTCCAAGCACCATGATCGCATCGGTGCGGGGGGCGTGGCGGCCAACATGCATAAAGCTAATATTGACATCCGATTCCCCAAGCATGGTGCCGACGCGTCCCACAATGCCGGGCCGATCGCGGTGCGAAGTCAGCAAGAGATGTCCTTCCGCCGGGAAGTCAACCCACTGCTCATTGATCGCCACAATATAAGGTTCACCGCGCACAATGGCCCCGCTGACCGACCACTCTTCGCCAGATTTTGCGCTGACGGTCAACATCGTTTCATAGGGCGCGTCATGTTGATGTTGTTTCACTTCGACCATCTTCATGCCTCGACGCTCAGCCACCAGTGAGGCGTTGACCAAATTGATCCGCACCTGCGTAACATCGCCAAGAATTCCTTTGATGACGGCGGCTTTGATGTAATCAAGGTCAAAGTTGGCGAGGGTGCCATAGGCGGTCACCTGGACGTTGCCCATGCCTTGTACGCCAAGTTGGCCTAAAAAGCGCCCCATGCGTTCGGCCAGATCGATATAGGGCAGCAAAAATTCGAGATCACGCGGCGGGAGGATTGGCGCATTAACGGCATAACGCGCCGGCCGGTCGTTGAGCACATCGATCACTTGGAAGGCGACATCCTCGGCGACTTGCTCCTGTGCTTCCACCGTGCTGGCACCCAAGTGTGGCGTCAGAATAATTTTATCGGAGCTACGCAGTGCGCTTTCGGTGCCAAGTGGTTCTTCTTCAAAAACATCAAGTGCCGCCCCGGCGATGTGCCCTTGCTCAATCGCTTGTAGCAGCGCTGCTTCGTCCAGGATGCCACCACGCGCCACATTGAGGATTCGTGCGCCCGTCTTCATCCGTGCCAACTGATCATGGCTGATCAGATTTTTGGTCTGTGGGGTGAGGGGGGTGTGAATGGTGAGAAAATCAGCTTCGGCTAACACGCGATCGAGATCGTAGAGCGCCACCCCTTGATGGGCCGCATAATCTGCATTCGCATAGGGATCATAGGCGATGACGCGCATCCCCAATCCCTGGGCACGCCGCGCAACTTCCTGCGCCACGCGGCCAAGGCCCACCGTGCCCAATACTTTGTCGCGCACTTCAATGCCAACAAACTTATTGCGCTTCCATTCGCCTTTGCGCACACTAGCATCGGCCTGCGGAATCATACGCGCCATCGCCATGAGCATGGCAACCGTGTGTTCAGCCGCAGCAACTGTGTTGCCGGTGGGCGCGTTGACAACGATCACACCGGCCTGAGTGGCGGCATCGACATCAATATTGTCGACCCCAACGCCGGCCCGCCCAACGACGCGCAGCCGCTTGCCCGCTTGGATCACCTCGGCGGTGACGCGGGTGGCGCTACGTACCAGCAGCGCATCATAGTCGCCGATGAGGGCGAGTAGTTGCGCTGGTGTCAGGTCGGTTTGGATCGAAAGTTCGGTATTTTCTGCTTCGCGCAGGGGTTTTAAGCCCACTTCGGCCAGCGCATCGCTGACGAGGATCTTGTATGGCTGTGTCATACTTATGTACTTTCGTTTTAATATTTACACTTCTTCTAAATCATACCAGTTTGGCCCAGCCTCAACATCCACCCGCAGCGGCACATCGAGCTGATAGGCCGATTCCATGACATCGCAAATAATCTTGGTGACCGCTTCACACTCGGCTTCCGGCACTTCCAACACCAATTCGTCGTGCACCTGGAGCAACATACGTGCTGCAAATTTACCAGAAGTTAACTCATCGTGCAGGCGGATCATGGCAATTTTCATGATATCGGCCGCGGTGCCTTGGATGGGCGCGTTAATCGCCGCGCGTTCGATCGCCATACGCTGGTTAAAGAGCAACCGACCCCCCTGTAATTCATGAAAGAAGCGCTTGCGCCCTAAGAGCGTCTCCACATATCCTTGCTCAAAGAGCAGGCTCTTCGTCTGTTCGATGTACTCTTTGATGCGTGGGTATGTGACAAAGTATTGATCGAGAAAGTGCTGCGCCTCTTTGGGATCCATATCGGTGCGGTTGCTGATGCCAAAGGCCGAAGAGCCATAAATCGTCGCAAAGTTGATCGTTTTGGCCAGACCACGCTGGTCACGTGTCACTTCTTCGATCGGGACATTGAAGAGCTTGGAGGCGGTGGTGGCGTGAATATCCTGGTTGTTGCGAAAGGCGTCGATCAGGATCTCTTCTTTGGCGACGTGCGCCAAGATACGCAACTCGACCTGGCTGTAGTCGGCGGCAATCAGTGACCAGCCTGCCGGTGCCACAAAGGCACGGCGGATCTCGCGGCCCAACTCGGTACGGATGGGAATATTCTGCAGATTGGGGTTGCTGCTGCTCATGCGGCCGGTGACAGCCCCGGTCTGGTTAAAGCTGGTGTGGAGACGGCCTGTTTCCGGGTTGACCAGCGTTGGCAGCGCATCAACATAGGTGCCACGCAATTTTTCAAGCTGGCGTTGTTCAAAAATAATCGCGATTACGCGCTGTTGCTCGGCACTGAGTTGGCTACTCATGGTCGCCAATTTCTCTAATTCCGAAACGGCCGTGCTGATCTGTCCGCCCTTAGTTTTGCTCAAGCCTTTGGTTGGAAACCCCATCTCTTCAAAGAGCACCTGGCTCATCTGCTGTGTGCTGCGCAGATTGAATTCGTGGCCGACAAGTGTATAGAGATCCGTTTCTAACGTTGCCAGCCGTTCGGTAAGCCGTGTTGACATCTCGGCTAGATAGGCGAGATCGACCCTGATGCCGGCCATCTCCATATCGGTCAGTACCGGTAGTAACGGCAATTCGATCTGCTCATACAGATCCCACATGCCGGACTCCTTTAGGCGTGGCGCTAGCTTTTCATAGAGTTGAATCGTTGCGTCGACATCCCCCCCACAATAAGCTCCCACCGTAGCTATCTCCACCTGATCGATAGTAACCTGCTTGCGGCCCTTGCCGATGAGGTCGGTGATCTCTGTCATCTGCCAATTGAGCTCGATGGCGGCCTGATCCTTGAGTCCCAATGCGTGGCTCGCCGGATCGAGCAGCCAGGCCATTGTCATCGTGTCATGGATGGGACCGTTGACAACCAAGCCGTGACGGCGGCAGACGGTCAGATCGTACTTGCCGTTGTGGGCCAACTTGGGCAGCGTCGCATCGGCAAAGAAAGGGGCGACCGCCGCACGGACGGTTTCCCAGGGCAACTGCTCTCCTTCGCTGTGCCCGACGGGGATATAGGCACCGGCACCCGGTGCCCAAGCGATTCCAAGTCCAACTAGGGCCGCCTGCACAGCATCCGTGCTTGTGGTCTCCACATCAAAACTGAGAATCGGGGCTTGCTTTAGGTGCGCAATAACCGTATCTAGCCCAGCTTGATCTTGTACACAAAGGTACTCGGTGCCGCTCGCTGGCTTCTCCGCCTTGGCGGTTTCGGCTGTCTCTTCTGTGGAGGGGAGCGCAAAGAGCCCCATTTGACCATTGCTGTCCGTGCCTGGTAACTGGGATTGGGGCAATTCTTTGAGCAGGCTGCGGAACTCCAACTCATTGAAGAACTTGATCACAGTTTCCTGATCATAGTCATGGAGCCGACATTGGGCAGGGTCATAGCGCAGATCGAGATCACGCACAATGGTGACCAACGTTTTGTTGAGATCGACCTGCGGCTTGGCATCGATCAAACTCTGGCGCGTCTTGGGGCCGGAAATTTCGTCAACATGGGCATAGAGATTCTCTAGCGTGCCATACTCCTTGAGAAACTTGACCGCGGTTTTTTCCCCTACCCCTGGCACGCCAGGAATATTGTCCGAGCTGTCACCGGTTAACGCTTTGAGGTCGATAAATTGGGTTGGGGTCAACGCATAGCGCTCGTCCAACTCTGTCAACCCATAGATCGTTGTCGTCGGGTTGGGGCCACCGGGGGTGTAGAGGATCTGCACTCGCTCGCCGATCAATTGAAACATATCGCGGTCGCCGGTGAGGATCAGCACATGGGTCTCGGCCTCGGCGGCCTGCCGCGACAGGGTTCCCAAAACATCATCGGCTTCGTAGTCGGGATAAGTGACGATGGGGATGTTGAAGGCGCGGATCATCTCTTCAATGCGCTTCATTTGGGTGCGCATCTCATCCGGCATGGCATCGCGTGTCGCTTTGTAGTCGCGAAAGGTGCTGTGGCGCCAGGTATCACCCAAATCAAAGGCAACTGCCACTTCATCGGGTTTGTATTCTTTGATCACGCTGAGCAATTTGCGGGCAAAGCCAAAAACAGCACCAGTCAGTTCACCCGTGCGCGTGGAAAGGGGCGTTTTCATGCCAAAGAAGGCACGATAGGCTTGCGAGTGACCGTCGATCAGTAAAAGTGTTGACATGAGATTCCATTTGATTAAACCGTGGACCGTAAAGCATCAAACTTAAAACTTAAAACTTAAAACGTAAAAGTAAAAGGTAAAACGTGAAGCACCGCATGTTTGGCATTACGCTTTACATTTTACGCTTTAATTTTCGATGACCAAGCTGCCCTGCTCCAGCAATTCTTTCACTTCTTTGATGTTGCAGATGGAGCGCATGGTGCGCATACGGCGGCCAGCATCCAACCGATAACGGCCGGCTGGTAGCTCTAGAATATAATTCTTGTTGGAGCGATTGACCAGGAGAATAATATCGTCCTTGTTCTCTTGCCAAGTGTTTTGGTTGACGCCAGTTGTCATGCGAAAGGCTCCTTTGCGTGTAAAAGTAAAAGTATGAATAGCCTTATTGTACCGCTGAGACGAGGGGTTTGACAAGAATGCGGGGTGGCAATCCTCCCCTAGTACAGTGCGGCGTACATAGACTACATAGACTACATAGACTACATAGACTACATAGACTGGGGGTATTTCGTGTGGCAGTAGTTCAGTGAGACAGTGAGCCAGTGAGACAGTGGATAGGCACTGACTCGCTCTCTTCCTGAACTACTGTCCTCCTGTCCCACTGTCTCACTTGGGCAGGATAGGAGGGGGCTAGGGCGCAAGCGGTCGATGAGAGTGTTGCTGTGGGGAACCGCTCGTACGAATAGGGCGTGCCGGCCTCGCTTGCCAAAGGCTGATGCCAAGCAACAGGGCAAAGCCGCCTACATAGAGAAGTAGATAGATGCCAAACATCCAGTCACCCCCGCGAAAGGCGATGATTACTGTGGCGATTGCGTATACAAGCAACAATAGCTCACCAAAGAAGGTGCCATCAAGCGGTAATCGATAGCCGCTACGCTGCCAGCCATCGCTTGTTTGCTCCAGCCGAAACTTGGGTGTACGCAAAAACGGCCCGCGGTGGTCCGTGAATCCTTGGATGACGGCCAGCGTATTACTAAAGCAAAGGCCGGTGCCCAGCAAGGTAAGCAGCGGCAGATAGCGCCAGCCACGCCACCAACTAGGGCCATGTAACGCAATCTGGCCAACCGCATAGAGCAATGGCGGGCCCAATGACGCACCACTCAACAGGGCGATGTGTGCGCCTGGATTGGCACCGAGTAGCAGTAATGGTAGACTCGTTAGCAAGAGCATCAGCAGTAAAGGGTGGAGTAGATAGCTCCCCAGATGAATGAGCGCGGCACTGCGCTTGAGCAAGGACCAGTCGCTCTGCCAAACCCGTGGGGCAAGTTTCCGCAAGGTTTGGATGCTGCCTTTGGCCCAACGGAATTGTTGACGCTTGAAGGCAATCAATTGGGGGGGGACTTCGGCGGGCGCTTCCACTTCGTTGCGATAGTGGGATTGCCAACCAACCAACTGAGCGCGGTAGCTGAGATCGAGATCTTCGCAGAGCGTGTCAGCCTGCCATCCTCCCACCCGTTCATCCTCGATACAAGCACGGCGCCAGATTCCGGCGGAGCCATTAAAGCCCATGGCAAAGTTCGCCCACTGACGCCCCCCTTGTTCCACCACAAAGTGGCCATCTAGGGCGAGCGCCTGGCAGCGCGTAAGCGACGAGTAATTGGCGTTGAGGTGGCCCCAACGGGCTTGCACAAAGCCAATGTGCTCTCCCGTCGCATCGCTCGTCCGCCTGGTGCCGGCTGCAGACGCTTGCTTATGTGCCATAGCAGGCTGTGCAAAAAAGTGGGGTAAGGTGCGCCGCAGAAAGTCTTTGGGGGGGACAAAGTCGGCGTCAAAGATGGCAATAAACTCACCTGATGCCGCCATTAGGCCGTGGGCTAGGGCACCGGCTTTGAAGCCACTGCGGTCAGCGCGGCGCAGCAGCGTAATATCAACATGGCGCTGCTGCCAGATCTCAACGGCGCGGGCGGCAATGACCGTTGTCAGATCGTCAGAATCATCCAACACTTGAATCTGAAGCTTTTGGTTGGGATAGTCGAGTGTGGCACAGGCATCGATCAGCCGTTCGACCACGTGGCGTTCGTTGTAAATGGGGAGTTGTACCGTTACTGTTGGCCAGTGCGAAGGGGGCCAGTGCGAAGGGGGCCAGTGCGAAGGGGGACACGTGAAGGATGGTGTACTGGCTTCTTTGCCCCTTTCTTCGCCAGCAACAGGTACTGCTGATTGTGCTGACATCGATTGCAAGCCGTTGGGACTGTCAGACAAACTTTGTCGCTCTGCGCGGTTAAGAATATACCTGATTATGATACAACCTGTCAGCCATAAGGCTTGGATGCCGTAAAGCGCTAGTCCAACTACACAGGCAGTGTAGAGTGCTTGCAGAAAAAGAAGTGCGATAGTTTGCATAGAAGTTACCACTGCGGTCTTCGTTAAAGAAAGCGCCCATATGCGCCAAAAAAATAGCCGACGTCGATAACACGTCGGCACAACTGTCCATTATATCGAATTTGCATGGAAGGGCAAAACTAGAGAGAGTGACTAGGGTCTGTTGAGATTTGCCAAAACGACCAATCAATTGGCCGACTAACCCCGAAAAGCCGCCTCAGCGGCTACATACCTAGCCGCTGAGGCGGCTTTTCGGGGTTAGCAGCGGGTTTCAACCCTGCTGCAAAATTGAAATGTCAACAGAACCTAGATGGCGTGGCCCTTTGGGAAGCTCAAACAAAAGGCAAACAATTTGCTAGCGCTAACTACACGCTACATGCACTATTGTTGTGGAATTATGCATACTGCAATGGTAAAAATAATTTGATACGATACTATTTATGACAAACGAGACAAATTCAATAGTGGAAATTTCATCTGTAGATCGTTCCCTGAACGAGCTATCACCCATAGATCGCGCCACGGTGGAGCTACCTGCTGTGGTTCTGTACGATGTTCTTCTCGGGCCGCATATGGCTGCGCCATTGGAGATCGAAGATAAGGCAACGCAGGCCGCTGTTCGAGCGGCCTCACCCGAAGGGCGTATTCTCTTGCTCTTTGCCCTGCCGGAGGCCATGCAGGGGCTCGACAGTGTTGATCCCATCGTCATGTCGGTGACAGATATAGAAGCTGACGAAAACGCTGGCGATGAAGAGTTGCTTGAGGCCCATTTACATCGGGTTGGTGTGATCGCGCAACTTCAGTCTGTCCAACGGGGCAATGGGTCGGCGATGATTATGCAAGGCATCATGCGCGCCGAGGTAGTTGACTTGGTACAAACGGAGCCATATGTTCGCGCGCGCTGTTATCCACGCCCCGATCCCGAGGAATGGGACGCCGATACCGAACAGTTAATGCTTGAGGTGCGGGGATTGGTGGAGGCATTTGTTGAGCTTACACCGGGCATGCCCGAAGGCATCATGAATTTTTTGCGTTCGATCCGGACGCCGGGACACTTGGCCGATAATAGCGCCTACGCGCCCGAATATACCTATGCGCAGCGGCTTGAATTGCTCAATACCTTTGATATTGTGGCACGCTTGGCGCTCGTCCGTGACTTTTTCCGCAAGCGGGTTGCCCATGCACAGGTGCAATCCAAAGTACGCGAACAGGCCAAAGCTGGACTTGAGGAATCGCAGCGCGAGTATATCTTGCGCGAACAACTCAAGGCGATCCGCGAGGAGCTGGGCGAAAGCGACGAAACGGAAGCGGAGCTAGAAGAGTATCGGGCAAAGATTGCGGCAGCAGGCATGTCGGCCGAAGCGCAAAAAGAAGCGTTGCGCGAATTGGGGCGCCTGGAAAAGATGCCCCCGCAAGCAGCCGAATATTCAGTCATCAAAACCTATCTCGATTGGCTCTGTGAATTGCCTTGGCAGAAACAGAGTGAGGATAATCTCGATATTGCGCACGCCCGTCAAATCCTTGAAGAAGATCATTATGATCTGGAAGAGGTCAAAGATCGCATCCTTGAATTCCTGGCCGTACGTAAGCTGGCGCTGGAACGGGATGATCTCAAAGATGACGATGAGGGCGCGCACCGTGGCGCGATTCTCTGTTTTGTGGGGCCGCCCGGTGTGGGGAAAACATCCTTAGCGCGCTCGGTCGCGCGAGCGTTGGGACGCGAATTTACGCGCATGGCGTTGGGTGGTGTGCGCGATGAAGCTGAGATTCGTGGCCACCGTCGGACCTATATTGGTGCCATGCCGGGGCGCATTATGCAAGCGTTGCGGCGCGCCGGTACACGCAATCCGGTCTTTGTCCTTGATGAGGTGGACAAAGTCGGTGCTGACTGGCGTGGCGATCCCTCCTCTGCGCTGCTTGAGGTGCTTGACCCGGAACAGAATGCCAACTTCCGTGATCACTATTTAGATGTTGATTTTGATCTCTCTCAGGTGATGTTTATTGCCACGGCAAATTTGTTGGAGCCAATCCCACCAGCCCTGCGCGATCGCATGGAAATTATCCGTTTGGATGGCTATATCGAGCCGGAGAAGATGCACATTGCCCGCCGCTACTTGATTCCACGCCAAGTGCGGGCCAACAGCCTGCGCAAGGGTGAAGTGAAGTTTAGTGATGCTGCGTTGCGCAATATTGTGCGCGACTACACGAGCGAAGCTGGTGTGCGTCAATTGGAGCGTGAAATTGGACGTGCCGCGCGCAAGGTGGCAACCAAAATTGCGGCCGGCACCGTCGAAGGTAAAGTGAATATTAAAGGCAGTGATATCCCCAAATTGCTCGGCAAACCGCGCTACTTTTTTGAGATGATGGAACGAACCGCGACGCCTGGTGTTGTAACGGGGCTGGCTGTTACTTCGGTTGGTGGTGATATCCTCTTTATCGAGGCTAGCCGCATGGCCGGTAATGGGCGCTTAACCTTGACCGGTCAACTGGGCGATGTTATGAAGGAGTCAGCCAATATTGGGCTTTCGTATGTGCGAGCGCGTGCAGAAAGTTTGGGGCTGGATCCGGCGCTATTTGAGAAGAGCGATATTCATCTCCATGTGCCGGCAGGGGCAACACCCAAAGATGGTCCTTCTGCGGGTGTAGCAATGGTGATGGCGTTGACTTCGCTGCTAACGGGCACATCCGCTTCTGGAAAAGTGGCAATGACCGGTGAAGTAACGTTGCGCGGCCGGGTGATGCCTGTCGGTGGCATCAAGCAGAAAGTATTGGCAGCCCATCGTGCCGGGCTGGAAAAGGTAATCGTCCCAAAACGCAACGAAGCTGACTTGGATGATCTGCCTGAGGATGTGCGTGCACAATTGCAATTTGTGTTGGCGGAAACAGTTGATGATGTCTTTCCCCATGTCTTGCCCGAACTGAAGCTGGCCAACAGAGTCAGTAAAGGTAAGCCAGTGGTGAGCAAACCAAAACGGCTGAAACCGTCGCGCAATGGCCATGATAAAGAGTCCGTGCCGGCAGCGGTTGATCAAGGATAACGGTATAGGACTTACACAGAGCGCTGGCTGAGTAGGCTGCTTTTTGCCGTATCGAAGCTGAGGTCTGCGTAAGTCCTACGGTAACAAGTCACCCCACTCCCCACTCCCCACCCTCCAATGCCCATTAAGGTAAGCGTTGCCATGTCATTCCTGCGCGCCCCAAGGGCACCGCGGAATCCATGTTCCGGGGCAGTAGACCCCTGCCTGCGCAGGGGTGACAATCCCACCTCCTGTGCTTACCTTAATGGCAGTGACCCCACCCCCGCATCTCCCTGATGTCGGGGCGCTTGGGCGGGGTGACTGAATCGTTAGAAATAACAATAGATTGGGTTCATCGGACAAAGATGAGCAACAGCGTGGGTGTAGAGGTTGATCTATGGCCATAGATCAACCTCTACACCCACGCTGTTATTGCATCAGTTAGCCATTTCCCAACAGTTCCTCCGCGGGGATACCCGATACTCGAGTGATAGTTCAGACCGGATCTTCGTCCGTTAATTGGTGGCCGGGCTTGACGCCAATATATTGCCACCAGAGCTTCTCCGCTAATTCTGGGCCATCGCAGGGCAAGCCTTGGCCTTGGAAGTATTCACAGACGCGCACCACATCGCGGTGGAAAATTTGGTAAGCATTGCGATTGGAGAGCGCCGCCGTGATCTGGGGAAAGTCGATTAGCGTCACTTTGCCTTGCCAGTAGAGAATGTTAAAGGCAGAGAGGTCGCCGTGGATCAACTCGTGCTTTAGCATTAACTCAATATTGCGCAACACTTCGCTAAAGAGTGTGTGGGCTTCTGCAATTTCCAGTGTAACACCTTGGAGCGCTGGTGCTGCCATTCGCTCATCGCCGATATATTCCATCAGAATGGCATTCTCACCGTTGGCAATTGGCTTGGGAATTGATGCACCCAAGCCATGTAACCGTTGCAGGGTACCATATTCATAGAGCAGCCAGGAGCTGTGAGTCAGCTCTTGGCCAAAGCTGGTCTTTTTGCGCATGGCACGTGCTTCGCGATTTTCGCGGCGCTTGACCACGCCCCCTTCGCTGCTGAGCATTTCGCGGCCTTCGCGATACATTGCATCGTTGCGCAAGTTGCGAAATTGACGGGGCCGATAGACCTTGGCCGCGACCAGGTCAAGGCCGGTCGCTGGATTGGCTTTACAGAGGTAGACGCTGGCCTCCTTACCCCCCTTAACCTGCGCAAGCACATCGACAATCAGTCCTTGGTCATAGAAGAGCCGCAGCGACTCGAGCAGCCAGCCGGCCTCGAAACGAGCTGGTTGATAGGTGGGCTGAAAACCGCCCTCCAAGCCTGCTGCTCCTTCGGTCAGTTTGGCCACAATCTCGGCCTGTACGGGTTTGGGTTTGGTCGTTGCTTTGGTTTGGTTGCGTATTTGCCGGCGCACTTGCCGGCGGGTTTCACGGTCGAGCAGGCCAAAGCGCTCCATCTGCTCGGTGTTTTCATCGTAGTAGTCGTAATCGTTGATGAGATTCATCGTCACGGTTGGATTTTCCTTAAACAATTAAAGGTTAGGGTACCTATTCAACCCTTGAGAGCTGAATAATTTCTACTCATCGCCCGAGAACGCAAAACGCCACGGGCAGCCGACCCCGTGGCGTTGGATGTTACTTGATCATACAACGATAGCTTATCACGATCCGACGCAACTATTCCTAAACGTCGTAGATCGCTGCCACTGTTGCAACAAAAAAGCCACGGGACAATACGCCCGCGGCTTTGGTAAGCTGGATAGATACTCTGATCTACTGCGAACTTCAATAAAAACAACAACCATTGCCACGGATGTGGTGAAGTCGAGATTGTCTCAATTGAGTCCACGATTGCCTATCTTCCAAATGCCAATAAGCTTTGACCGCTGCTTCTAGGGTTGATTCATACCAACCATCGATATCGGATAAAGCTTATCCGCTCACCAGCCGAAAAAGTGATGAGCCGGCAGATTCTGAAGATAGGCTACTGACAGAGCATAGCAAAACGGATAGAGTGAACTATCGGTTGCTACTTCCTTGCAGGTGCATTGATTCCATATTTACTTGGATGTTCATCTGAACTTGGACAGTTCGATTCACTTGGGCTGTCATCCATGCGCCTCCTTTTGACTCCGCAGCTGTTGCGGAAAAATACGTACTTGTTGGCTAATCATTTAAAAGTCATCCATATCGAGGGCCCTATTCCACGAGAGAAGCTGTATGACTTTTAAGGATTTTATCTGTTAGGTGTTTCATAAGCAATGTAAGCAACAAAACGATAAGCCACAAAATACTCTTTTTGCACTGCTGCTTACAACAACAATTCTAAGAATATAGCATAATCGATATAGAAATGTAAAATTTCATACAATCTGTTTGTTAAAATGATATAGCATCCCGTAAATGCTGGGAAGCTTGTCCAATTTAACATTGTCGTAGTCGTTATAAATTTACACTGGTCGTAGCGGAGAATTATTGCATGTATGATGAGCACGCTTCCTTGCCCTTTCCAGCGGATCCCGATCTGGCCATTCCAGTCAACTTCGCTGATGGATCAGTCCCATGGCGTTGGCGCGATGTCGGCAAAACTGTTTTGCTGATCGTTATCGGAACCATCCTTTTATCGATTATGAGCATGGGGATCATGATCGCCACCGGCACTATCCCTGATGAAAATGCCGGGATGGCGGCTGCGCCGCTCTTTGCCGTGGGTGTTGGCATTTATGCATTTGTTGTTTTAGGTGTCTATCTTTTTGCGCTTCGTCGCGTGTCAGCGAGTGTCTCCAATCGGTGGGCACTCTTGGGGTGGCGGGGCTTTGAGCAAAAGTGGATTTGGGCGCTGCCCTTGCTTGTCTTGGTCCAATTTGTTGGGATGGCAGTGGCCAATTTGCTGCTAGTGCTACCCTTTGCCGGGAGTAGCTATGAAAACCCACAGATTGAGGCCATTACCAGTGGTGGTACACTCTCTGGCACGGATCTGTGGCTATTGATGATCCTGATTGCGGTAGTGGCCCCGTTGGCCGAAGAGCTCTTCTTTCGGGGCATGCTCTATCCGCTATTGCGCCGGCGTTGGTCACTCTGGCCAGCGATCCTTCTCAATGGGCTGCTCTTTGCGCTGATCCATGTTTTGCCGCCCCTCTTGCCAGGGCTTTTTCTTGTCGGCGTCGTCTTGGCCTGGGTACGCGAAAAGAGCGGGTCGATTGTTCCCTGTATTCTGCTCCACGCACTCCAAAATGGCATCGTGCTATGGGGAATTTATCAATTGGCAAATGGCGGAATGGCCTAGTGCTTGTTGTGTAATAACCGTGGACTTCGACAGGTTCATCCGGCGATGATACATGGTGGTTCACCTTTGCGACACTACCCGCTGACAAGAAACAAGTGACCAATGACACCCCAGCAATTCAACAAAAATCGACCTCTGTGCTACACTCATCATTATGAGCAATAATACTGAATTTGCAACTGATGAATATGCCCTGCTCGACTCCGGTAACGAGATGAAACTGGAGCGGGTAGGGGAGTACACAATGATTCGGCCGTCGCCACAGGCAATCTGGCGTCCGCGGTTGGACAAGAGTGAGTGGAATAAGGCCGATGCCGTTTTTACCCGGACCTCTGACGGCGAAGGGGTCTGGGAGTGGCGACGCAAGGTCAAACGGGATTTTGATATTCTCTACAATAATATTGCCTTCAATATCCGCTTGACCAATTTTGGCCACCTGGGCTTGTTTCCCGAACAGGCGGCGAACTGGGACTGGATGCGGGGCGTAATCCGTAAGCGGTTGCTTCGGACGAATTACCGCAATCTGCATGTGCTCAACCTCTTTGCTTACACCGGAGGGAGTACCCTTGCGTGTAGTCAAGCTGGGGCCCATTTGCTGCATCTCGACGCGGCCAAAGGGGTGGTGGATTGGGCGCGCAAGAATGCCAAAACTTGTCACATGGATGAACGGCCGATTCGCTGGTTGGTTGACGACGCCGTGAAATTTGTTGAGCGCGAAGTGCGGCGCAACCACACCTACCAAGGGATTATCTTTGATCCTCCTTCCTTTGGCCGCGGCCCCAAAGGGGAAGTCTTTAAGATTGAACAGGATCTTGTACCGCTGTTAGAAGCTTGCAAAGAGCTGCTGGCGCGCGATGGGCTCTTTTTGCTCTATAGCTGCCACACGCCCGGTTTTACACCGCTTACCTTGGAGAATCAACTGGCTGATGCCGTGGCTGACCGTAAAGGCAAGCTAGAAAGTGGTGAAATGACCGTTGCCGACCCAGGAGGACGAAAGTTGCCCAGCGGCGCGTATGTGCGCTGGTTGGCAGAGGATTGAGAGAAACGGCCGTATCGGCCGGCTTAAGCTGAGATAGGCCAAAGGCTGTAGATTCATTTGCGAATCTACAGCCTTTGTTTTCTGTTTACCACTTATCGCATAATCAGCGGCAGGTACAGCTCCTTATCCAGGGCACGAGCCGTTGCCGGTGAATCTGGGTCGAGGTAATCAGCAATGCCATCGCTGTCGCTATCGTCGTCGCGCGGGTCGCCGTTGCCGTTGGCATCTTCATTGCGGGTTAGAATGCGATCGTTATCGTCATTGGGATCGAGATAATTGGGTACTGTGTCGTTGTCGGTATCGTCATCCAGCGGATTGCCGTTGCCATTGCGATCTTCGTCGCGCGTTAGCACCGTATCGCCATCGTCATCAGTGTCTAGATAATCAGGCGTGCCATCTCCATCGGTATCATCGTTGGCCGGATTACCGTCGCCATTGCCATCTTCTTCTTCTGTGGGAATCCCGTCGCCATCATCATCCAGCGCGTTGGTATCGCCATTCTGATGCGGTGGAACGGTGAATACGAGCATGGTCAGGGCACCCAACTGGGCACCAGAGGGCGTGATTAAGTGCAAGGACCATTGGTCCGCAAGTTGATCAGGTGCTGGTAGATGTACCGTAACACTGCTCTGCCCGGGCGGGATCGTAACTGTTCCACTGAACTGTTCGATCAGTTGGTTGGTTGTCGTGTTATAGCCGATCCGCTGATAACCGGCGGTTACAGCCGCATAGGGATTGGGTAGATCCAGCGTTACGGTAACGATTTGGCTACCATCGGCCGCTGTTGCATAGCTGGCAAATTGAATTTGCGGCACAACGACGTTAATGGTGGCCTGGCTTCTGTTGTTCGTTGGGACGGTGTCACCCGGGCTTTCGCTTACTGCCGATACCAGTAAAGTAGTATCACCCTGGAGCAGTGGACTGACATTGCCCTGGACCGTTAGCGTATAGCCCTCGTTCGGCGCGAGCGTGGCTATCTGCCAGACATAGACGTGCGGGGCGGTCGATGACGGCATCAGCCCTGCGCCTGTGCTATTGAAAAGCGGGTCGTGTAGCTCCGTTGGGAGAGTGACCGTCAGGGTCGTAGCGGGTGCTGGATCTGGTCCTCTATTCAAACCAGATAGGCTGTAGCTTACGGGTTGACCCGGGAGCGCACGTATTGGCTCACTTTTCAACAGGTTGACCAGATCGTTGCGGAAAAGGTGTGCTAGTGCCAGGTTCGCTTGAAGTAAACCATAGCCTGCATCTTCATCGTAACCGAGGCGTCCCATGCTAACGGTGCTCTGCTGAAGGAGCGAGTACAAGGTTGGAGGCAATAAGGTTGGATCGACTTCCAAAAGCAAGGCCGCAACCGCCGCCGCATGAGGGGCCGCCGCTGAAGTGCCAAAGAAGTTGGGAAAGGTGTCGCTGTCGCTGCCGTTCCCTGGATCTACAATATCACGACCAAAGAAAGTCGTGTTGACCCCGTCGGGCGCAACCAACTCAGGCTTTTGTCGAACTTCCATCACCGGTTGATCCCTAGCGTCAAACAGAATGGAGACGGGGCCGCTGGATGAGAATGGTTCCAGGCGCGGTGGCGTTGTGCCAAAGGCCGGCGTGTGGTTGTAGAAAGCAGCACCGACCGTTTCGGCGCCGACGGCACCAGCGTGACCAAAGATGGTACCACTGCGAGTTGCATATTCGTTGATAGTCACGCCGGTGCCAAAGTACACATATTTCATCAGCTGAGGAACAGGGCCACGTACATGGGCAATGGCCAGGAAAAAGGTGGTGCCAGGGCCAGGATTCTTGTACTGAAGCACCTCTACCGGATTGCGCCCGATATTGTTGTCGATGCTTAGGGCAATGGGGGCTAACGATGCACCGACAAGCACGAGATCTAAGTCGTTGGCCGCGCCTGCGCCGCCATTGGCCGAAGCAAAGGGTTGGTCCCATTGCAGCACAAACGCTGCTGTGGTGCCCACTGGAATCGTCACCTCTTGCAGTGGGTCTACCTTCGTTCCGGGATCAAAGTCATGAAGCAACCCTGCAGAGATCATTGGTAGGTTGATGGAGGAGACAAAGGCGCTTTGGTAGGCTTGACGCCCGGCATTGCCTGCCGAGGAGAAGTAAGCAACACCCGTGTCGGCTACCTGATTGACTGCTTGCGCGATAATTCCATCCTGAAACATAGGTTCGTTGTAGTAGAAAACATCATCAACAATAATGTTGGCGGCGGTTGTTTCTGCTAATTTGACAATGCCATTGGCAAAGGCGGCCCTTCCACCAAAGGCCGTATGAAAGCTATAGCGCGCATCGGGTGCAATGTCGGCCATAAGCTGGATCATGGCGCGTCCCTCATCGCGACCCGTAGCGCAGCCTGCCTCTTCCGCCAACAGCGCCACGCCTTTGGGTAAATCATCCGAAGCAACATCCGCTGTGGCACCGTCCAAACAATTATAACTGTCCGAAAGCACACCGATATTGATCCCTTGCCCCGTGACCGCAAAGTTAGCACGCGCCGATGCGCTTTGCAGCGCAAGATCGGCCTGGCTTGTCGTCAGCCCGCGATTGGTGGCGGGCAGCGCTGCTTCGGCAAAGCGCAGCGTATCTAAAGCAGCGAGCTGTTCCAGGGCAGGGATGGGCAACTGCCCGGATATGACCACGCCAAACGAAGTGCCATTCCGTAGACCTAAGGCTTTTAAATCATCGAGCAATGTCCCGCTGGTGTCTGCCGCGGTGGCATCAATGAGAACCAACGCTTCGGGCGTGCTATCGACGATCTGGAGCAGGGGCAGCTCTGTCTGAAAGGGTTCGGTGAGCGGTTGGTGCGCGTAAGCCTCATATTCGGTCAGTAGATAGACCAGCGCAAAGCTAAGCTTCTGGAGTGGCCCATCCTTCCCGATTAGATCCATACCTTGGAAACGCTGTAAGGCTGTTAGGGGCGTGGGTGTTATCGGTGTTGCCGTTGGTGGGTGATGATGGTTGTCTACAGCCGATGCCGTGGCGGATGGAGTTGCCGATAGCGCATTCGAGTGGAGAGGATGTGGCGCGAGACCGACAGTAAAGATGGGCGAAAAGCGGGGCGATAGCCTAGAGATAAGAGCGGCGCTGGTCAGGTTTGTGCTTAGCAGACAGAGGGCAAAAAGGCCGATGGCGACCGGCTGCCATACACGCCAGCAAGAGCGACTGAGTAACCATTTCATAAAGTAATCGGGGGGCATTTTACACCTTCTTGACTCCCTTGTCAGTGGCTGCGACTAAGTAAAAGCGAGAAAATCTTTGAAGATCAGTTTACAGTAGCGGAGGCTGAGCGGGTACTCGCTCAGCCTCCGTTTTCTATAGATCGTCAGAAAAAGATCCGTGATGGAATTCATTTTTCGTAGGGCCACGGTATACCGTGGCCCTACGAAAAATTATCTGAACGTCTATAGCTACTTTCTCGCTTTTATGTACCAGCTACTGACAATGAGCGTTGCTCTTGTTACTGTTGTCGCAGAATGAGTGGTAGATACATATCGAGCGGCAGAATTCGATCAGAAGTGGGTGAGTCCGCATCGAGATAATCGGCAATGCCATCGTTATCGGAATCGTCATCCTGTGGATCGCCGTTGCCATTGGGATCTTCATTACGCGTCAAGACATTATCGTTGTCATCGTTGGGATCAAGATAGTTGGGCAATGGGTCACCATCGGTATTGTCATCCCGTGGATTGCCATTGTTGTTGGGGTCTTCGTTTTTGGTTAGAACGGTATCGCCATCGTCGTCGGTATCGAGATAGTTGGGTGTACCGTCACCGTCGGTGTCATCATCGTTGAGATTGCCATTGCTGTTGACATTTTCGTTAATGGTCGGCACCGTGTCACCATCGTCATCGGGATCCAAATAGTTTGGTATGGTATCGCCGTCGGTGTCATCATCATTGAGATCGCCATTGTTGTTGACATCTTCGTCAATGGTCGGGATCGAATCGCCGTCGTCGTCGGGATCTTGGTAGTTCGGTGTGCCATCGCCGTCGGTATCATCATCATTGAGGTTGCCATTGTTGTTGACATCTTCGTCAATGGTCGGGATCGAATCGCCGTCGTCGTCGGGGTCTT
>DAOUCA010000001.1:0-76767 GCA_034432375.1 Caldilineaceae bacterium | reverse complement strand
GGCTTACTTTTACCCACATCTTTGTGGGCCGGTGGTAGGGTCGCGTTCCGGGGACGGCACAGATGCGCTCTGGTAACGCATCAACTCGTGTGCCGTCCCCGGAACGCCACGCTCGCCGCACACTTGTGGGTAATGGTAAGCCCGACATCGGGGAGGGGAGCAAGGCTCCTCCCCTCGGGTGCCCCCTGGGCGCGGGGGAGGCTGGGAGGGGGTGGCTTGGTCGTTACCATGCCTGCATGATTACAGATGCAATAATGGTAACGCCATCTGATTATAGCCGGTCCATTACACAATGCCAATGTCATCAGAAGAACCATCTGTCGCCTATCAAACCTATTTACTACGTCTACGCCCGCGTACAGCAGCTGCCAGCGCGCCAGGGGGCAATGATCAACAGAGTATAATGGAATGGCATTTCACCTTGGTGCATCCTTACACTGGTGCTCGCCGCACCTTCGATTCTTTGGAGGCGCTAATGGCATTCCTACGGGAGCAGATCGATCATTAGCGATTGCGCTGCCATTCAGCGCAAAGTGTAGAAGTATTTTTATGGAAACGAAAGAGGAACGTATGAACAAAATCAACAACACCGATAGTCCTACCGCTAGAACAGCGAAGCCGACCGGGGCGGTCGGCGCGATCTCAACGCTGAGCATTGCCCTCATCGCGCTACTGCTACTCTTTTGGGGTACACGCAGTAGCCAGGCTCGAATGGTCGTCTGCGCTGTGCCTTCGGCCAATTACGCCACCATTCAAGCCGCGGTCGATGATGCCAATTGTACAACCGTGCAGGTTGCGGCCGGAATTTACACCGAAGCCATAACGATCAAACGGGATCTAACCCTGCGCGGTGCTGGCAATGAGCAGACGATCCTCGATGGCGAAAATAGCCGCCGCCCCTTGACGATTGGGCTAGCCGATAGTGAAATCGTCAACACCAATCTCGCCATTGGACAACGGACCTACATCGAAGATCTAGCCGTGCGCAATGGCAATGCGACGACGATTGAGCCGAGCACGCCGCCGGTCAACTCGGGCCGGATCGGCGGCGGGATTCTTGTTCGCAATCTAACAGCCGCCTATCTGCGCAATGTGCGCGTCTATGATAGCGTGGCCCGCGCCAGCGGGACGGGCAGCGGCTTTGGCGGCGGGGTGGGGCTCTATGGCCGTTCCGAATTGCACGCCAGCGACAGCACCCGTATCTATCGAAACCAAGCTTCGCTCAGCAGCATTAGCGGCTTTGGGGGTGGGATTGCCGCGCTTGATAGCACCGTTTATCTGACCGATACAGCGCTCTATCAGAACATGGCCAAAAATAACAGCGGTGGCCAGGGCAAAGGGGGTGGCATCTATGTCGATGATTTTGCCACCGATAATTTTTCCGCCGCGCCGATTGCCTTTCTCACAGTGCGCAACAGCCAGATCTATAGCAACACAGCCATCGTTACGGGCGGTGCGGGCTATGGCGGTGGCCTCTTTGCGGGCGAGACGACCCATACACGTGTGCGTTTGTATGACAATGAATGGCGCGGCAATGTTGCGCGTGGCAGTACAGCGGGCAGTGGCGACGGCTATGGGGGCGCGATTGCCGCCGATGTGCAGACGACTGGTGTCGCCACCCTCACTATCTATCGCGATCGCTTTACCGCCAACAGTGCCAACGACGCCACCGTCAGTAGCAACGACAGTGCACAGGGTGGTGCGCTCTATCTCGACGCCAACACGACCGGGTTGCTGACCGGCACATTGGAAAATGCCACCTTCATGGACAACGTTGCCTTGGCCGGGACGGGGAGCAGTTCTCCCCAAGGCGGTGCGCTTTGGTCGCGCTTTGTCCAAATCACGCTGACCGATAGCACGATGCAGGCCAATGCGGTAGCCGAAGGCACAGTTGCCGGTCAAGGCGGTGCCATGCGGATTAACGGTGCGCCCCTTCTTGTTACCCGCAGCAGCTTCTTTGATAATCGCGCGGCCCAAGGTGGTTCGCTCTACATGCGCAATGATGACAGCAATCGCGCCGGTTATTTGCGGGTCATCAACAGCATTTGGGCCGATAGCGTTGCCGCGCAGGGAGCACAGATCTACTATGCCAACGCCAATACAGCTGATATCTCCTATCTCTACCATACCACGCTGGCCGATGATGGCGCCAACAGCGCACAGGCGCTCTACATCGAATCGGCAGCGATAACAATTCGCAACAGCATCATTTCCGATCATGCCACCGGCATTGCCAATGCCGGTTCCCCGCTCGTTACCGAAAGCGATAATCTTTTCTTCGGCAACACAACAAACACAACCGGTGCGGTTGGTCCTGGGACAAATAGCCAAAGCGGTAACCCCGCCTATGTAAATCCAACGGCGCGCAACTATCACATCACCGCCACCTCCGCCGCGCGCGAGCAGGGGAGCAATCTGCTTGGCATTAACGTCGATATCGATGGCGATACACGTGATGCTCTGCCCGACATGGGTGCCGATGAGTATGTGACTACACCATCAACGGCCACACCGACCGCCACGGGCACCCCCACCCCATCGCCCACCGCGACAACTGATAACACCACCACCGCTACCACTACGTCTACCCCAACATCGAACGAAACGTCCACGCCAACTAGCACCCCCACCGTCACGCCCACCAAAACCCCGATTGTGATTGAAGTGCGCGACAACCAATTTGTCCCCGCATCGATCACCATCAATGTGGGTGACACCGTGATCTGGCGGCGAATTAATGGCTTTCACAATGTGCGAGCCGATGACGATTCCTTCCGCCTTGGTGAGCCTGGGGGCGCTCCCGGCAGTGCATGGACAGAGGTCAGCCATACCTTCACCACAGTGGGGACGGTGCTTTACTATTGTGAAGTTCATGGCGCGACCGGTGGTAATGGCATGGCCGGCCAAGTGATCGTCCAAGCGGCATCACCAACGGGCACCCCAACGCCCACGGCTTCGGCCGCCGGCACCATTACCCCAATCCCCACCGCGTCAGCAACCGCCACGCCCACAGCGACCAGAACCCCCATTGTGATTGAGGTGCGCAACAATAGCTTCTCGCCCCCATCGGTCACCATCGAAGTTGGTGACACCATCATCTGGCGGCGGATTGAAGGGTTCCACAATGTCCGTGCCGACGATGACCTCTTCCGGCTCGGTGATGAAAATGGCGAAGTCAGCAATAGTTGGAGTGAAGTCAGCTACACCTTTTTTGAGGAGGGAACCGTCGCCTACTACTGTGAAGCACATGGTGGCCCCGGCGGTACGGGGATGGCCGGCGAAGTGATCGTCCAAGCCGCCGCCACCGCAACACCAACATCGACTCCAGCATCGACTGTCACGGGGACAACAACACCGGGTTCATCGACTCCCACACCCACCGTAACGCTGACCGTTACACCACTGGTTACTGGTACACCGGCAAGTTCCTTGGATCAACGGATCTATCTGCCGATTGTGCAACAGGGGAACTAGGGGCATGGGTTGAAACCCGCCCCTAACAGCGAGAAATCGCCTCAGCGATTAAGTATTCAGTGCCTGCGGGCACTTATCGCTGTTAGGGGTCCAATTTATTGGGCGCTTATCCATCTGCGTTCATCTGTGTGCATCTGCGTTCATCTGCGTTCATCTGTGTTTATCTGTGGCTATCTTCTAGATATCCCTGAGTTTAGGAGCAACAATGACAGACATGCAAAACAGTACGAAACCGATTCTACACATACTGATACTCGTTGCGCTGCTGCTGACCCTCAGCCCACAGCGCATGGATGCGTACACAGGGGAACCGCCGTCACCGCGCCGCGCACGCTTTGCACCCCATTTCCCCGCCGCACTCCAAGAAACGCTCTATGCACACTATGAACGGATGCTCATTAAAGTCAAATTTCGTGACGAATCACCGATCCGGCTGCGCAATGCTCGGCTCATTGCCGTTGACAATAGCGTTGACAACGGCGTTGACAACGGCGTTGACCAGCAGGTTGGCGCGGCCGCGCTGGGTGCGGTAGAAGCGGCAACATTGGGCGGTCTGTGGCAGCGTCATCAAACGGTGGAGGAAGCTACGCTCGATCGTCTACGCGCCGAGGCCGAGGCAAACAGTGGACAGCGCCTACCCGATCTCAATAACTATCTGCGGCTGCAATTAGCCGATGGCGACGATGCATTGGCTGCCATTGCACGTTTTGAAGCGTTGCCCCTGGTCGAACGGGTATTCCTAGTGGAGAAACCGCTACCCGCGCCAGCCGATGTCCCCGATTATACAAAGGCCGGTGCCATTACGGGGAATGTGGCAACCGACCGCTATCAGCGCTATCTCGACGCCGCCCCCGATGGCATCGACGCTCGCTATGCGTGGAAGGGTACCGGTGGCACTGGTTTCGGCGTTAGGATCTGCGATGTCGAATACAACGTGAATGTGAATCACAGTGACCTCAACCCGATTACGATCATTGGTCCTGCACCCGACCCTACGCAGGATGACAATCATGGCACGGCAGTGATGGGGATCGTTGGCGGCAAACATAACAAACTTGGGGTACAGGGCATTGCCCACGGTGCGACCCTCTATTTTGCCTCAGCCGATACCGAAGCGAATGGCTATGATGTCGCGGCAGCCATTCAACAGTGTGCAATTGCGCTGGGCAAGGGCGATGTAATGATCCTAGAGCAACAGATCCGCGGGCCTAATTTTGTCGATGGCCAGAGCGGCTGCTTTGGCTGTGTGCCGGTCGAGTGGAACAAGGAAAACTATGATGCCATTGTCACCGCCGTGGCCGCAGGGATTGTCGTTGTGGAGGCGGGGGCGAACGGCAGCCAGGATCTCGATAGTAGCGACTATCAAACGGGCAATGGCGGCCACTATCCATTTCTGCCCGAGAACGATTCAGGCGCGATCATAGTCGGTGGGGGGCGCTCACCGTATGGCGATTGGGGCGCGCCGGCCCGTTCCGCCGCTTCTTACAGCAACTATGGCAGCACCTTTGATCTGCAAGGTTGGGGCGGTGGGGTTGTCACAACCGGCTATGGCGATCTTTTCCCCGGTGAGAGTGCGCAAAACGCGATCCAAAAGAATCTCTGGTATCGGCGCTCCTTTGCCGGGACATCGAGCGCCTCACCTGTTGTGGCCGGCGCGGCGGCGCTTTTACAAAGCAGCTACAAAGCGATCAACGGCACGGCGGCCACGCCAAGCACCATTAAACGCACTCTCCGCCTAACCGGTACGCCGCAGACGGGGAGCAACCAGATCGGCCCGCTGCCCAATCTACGCGCCGCAATCTTAGAGGTGCTCGGCCAGAATACACTTGTTGTGTCACCACCGGTCTTTACACCGGTCACCGGCACCTATGCCATGCCACTCCAAGTGACCATTGCCTATGGCAACAACATGCCCCCTGGTAACCGCAACCTGCGCTATACCCTTGATGGCAGCGAACCGACCGAGTTTAGCTTTATCTTTATCCCTGAACAAGGTGACAGTCTCTATCTGAACTATGGGGTCACCCTCAAGGCAAAAGCCTTTGTCAGCGACGTCGCAACGGGTCTTGTTTATGAGAGTGCAACGGCAACCGCGATCTATAGCAGTTCAACCCCGAAAGTCGAAACACCAACGATCACACCAGGTGAAGGTACCTACAGCCAAGGGCAGCAATTTACCCTGAGTACGACAACCCCCGGCGCGACGATTCGCTATCGCACCGATGGGCATGCAATTTCATTCTTCTATCCTGGCACGCTCTACACGGGACCGATCACCCTTGATCCCGGTGAATACGAGATCATGGCCCGTGCGTATAAGGATGGCTACTACAAAAGTGACAGCGCAAACGCTGGACCGGTTGTGATTAACGAAATCACGCTGCCACCACCAACGGTTTACCCGAATGGGGGCGACTTCAATGGCGGCGCGACCGTTTACATCGGGTCAACCGTATTGGGCGCGTCGATCCGTTACACGCTTGATGGCAGCACACCCACGGAAACCTCACCGCTATTTGTGGAACCCATCTCCTTGGTAGCGACGGCAACGCTCAAGGCGCGCATCTATCTCGATGGCTATGGCCCTAGCCCCGTTGTCGAAAAGCTCTTTACCATCACCCAGCAGGCCGAGCCACCGACCATCGATCCAGTTGGTGGCGACTTTACCGGCTCCGTTGACATTACACTCGCTAGCCCAACTGCCAATGCAATGATTCGGTACACGCTTAACGATACCGAACCGACCCTCTACAGCAGCCTCTATGTAAGCCCTTTTGCGCTGGACATCGGCGCACATACCGTGAAGGCCAAAGCGTTTCTGGCTGGTGCCAGCCCCAGCACGACAACCAGCGCGAACTTCACCGTCTTCAGCCCGATCACCGAGCAGGTCCAAGCGCCGACCATCGATCCCAATGGCGGCAACCACACCGAGTCGGTCACGGTGACCTTGCGCACAGATACGGCGGGGGCGATGCTCAAATATACCTTTGACATCTTCTTGCCTGAGGATCAGTGGCTCACCTACAGCGCGCCCTTTGTGCTGACAGCAGACCCCAACCCCTATGTGTTGCGTGCCAAAGCGTATAAAGATGGCATGGCCGACAGTGACTTTGCCCAGACAAGTTTCAATGTTTTTGAGCCGGTCGGTACCGTGGAGCCGCCTGACATCACCCCACCGCCGGGCCTCTACCACAATGATCTGACGATCACCGTTGATGGCCACACCAATCCACCCTTTACGGTGCGCCAGCTCTACATCACCAGCGATGGCAGCGATCCCGTGCCAAATTCAAATACAACCGCCGTTTCGTCGCCCCGCCAACTGACGATCAGCAGTTCAACGACCGTCAAGGCACGGGCAACCCAGTTGGGCTACTATGAGAGTGCTGTGGCAGAAGCAAGCTATTTTCTGCAATGTAGCACGCCCGCATTAACAGCAGGCGGCATCTACAGTGGCTCCGTCGCGGTTGAAATGAGTACAACCACGGCAAATGCCACAATCCGCTACACAACTGATGGCAGCGCGGTTACCCAAAGCTCCCCCGCCTATACCGGTGCAGTGCCCATCGGGGAAGGCGCGACCACAGTTCATGCGCGCTGTTTCAAAACTGGCTATGCCGCCAGCGACATCGCAACCGCAGTCTACAATGTCACCGCCACACCGAGCGCGCCGACGGTACTCGCCTCTCCTGCGCCGCAAGCCGTGCAGGCAGGGGCGGCTGTCACCTTTACGGTGGCCTACACCGGCTTCCCCGCGCCGACGGTGCAATGGCAGTTTGCCGGCAATGATCTCGCTGGCGAGACCGAACCAGATCTACTAATCCCCAGCGCACAGAGCGGCAACGCCGGTAGCTACCGCGCTCGGCTGCGCAACAGCGACGGCACGGTGACCAGCCAAGCGGTTGATCTGACGGTGAGCGGCAGACCAGTCACGGCACTCACCGCCGACAACAGCAGCCCCACACCGCTGGGCAACCCGACCTTCTTTGCCGCCTCCGTTGGCGGTGGCAGTGACGTTTCATATGCTTGGAACTTTGGTAATGGCGCGGTGGGGACGGGGCAGACGATCAGTCATACCTATGGCGCAATGGGGATCTACACGGCGACCGTGATCGCAAGCAACAGCTTTAACAGCGAGAGCGCGACAACTGTGGTGACCATTGCTGAGGGGGCATCGGCGATCAGCGGGCTAACCGCCAACAGCAGTAGTCCCACACCCTTGGACACCCCGACCTTCTTTGCGGCGTCGATTACCGCGGGCAGCAATGTCAGCTATGCCTGGGCGTTTGGCGATGGTGCGGTAGGCGCGGGAAAGACGATTAGCCACACCTATGGCACCACAGGCGTTTACACCGCCAAGGTGACGGCGAGCAACAATCTCAACACCCTAGCCGCCGAGACAACCGTGACGGTGCAGGAAGGTGGGAGCAACAGTGGGGACAAACGGATCTATCTGCCGCTGATCCAGCGTTAGCGGGTGACGGCCGTGAAAAATTGTGGTTCTTCCGGAATTCAGTTGACATTGGTAGGTCACTCTTGTAGAGTGACAGCGGTGCTGCGATGCGCATTTGTCACTCTACAAGAGTGACCTACGCCCGCTGCCCGTTTCTTGTCAACCCCCTGAATTCCCGAAGAACCAAATTTAGTCAGTAGCAGCAAAAGGAACATACATGGCCCAAGCGGCATGAGCGTGTAGTGAGCATCCCCAGATGCGACGTGAGCATCTGGGGATGCTCACTACACGCTTTGTATGTGGGTTTTGCCGTCACTGAATTTAGTTGATTTTCTTCAGACGACCAATTAGGATAATCTATGCGACTGCGCCGTTGATCCGCTCAATGGTTTCCAGCGCGTCCTGCAAGGGAATCTCCTGTACCGGGAGAGGCCCCGCTTCCAGCCCAACGCCCTGTTGAACGGCTTCTAACACCGTGACCATGCGCGCAGCAATGCGTTGCTGATCGACCAGGCTATAGCGCTGAAAACCTAGCGGCAGTTGCCGATAATCCATGTCGTAACCAAAGAGCGCCTCTTCAAATGTTTTGCGATAGACCATGTCAAAGTCGAATGTAATCACATCGGCACCATTGAGGGGAATGTCAACGGTTGGAATGATCTGGTCCACATCAAATTCATGCAAGGAAACTGGCCCTGCGTGAAAGTTAGGCCGCGGATCTAAAACGACAATCCGATAGGGATGAGAATCTTTGTCTTTGGCACTGTAATCTGCCAGCCGTTCAAAAGTTGGTGGCGACTCGTGGAGATAGTCAATTTCGACGAAGACTAGTCCGTTGCGTAGCAACTCAGTGCGTTTGGCACGATAGGTGCGTGCATCTAGGCTTCGACCCTTGTTTGAAGGTGAAAGCAAATCGATCCAGGCGACTGGTTTATCTTCATCATTGACAAGCCGCTCATAGATGGCGATCGCGTAATATGGATGCTCGCTATCTTCTTCGACTTCAACAAAATCCTCTACTGTCAATGTTGCACTCGTAACTGCGAGAGAAGAAGTACGCGGCGAGCGTTGTCTATCGCGATCCGAAATCAAAATATCTGCCCGTGGGTAAGCCGGTTGGTCGGCAATGCGGCGAATTTGTAACGATTCTTCGGTTTCTGCAGTGTACCCCATTGGAATGAGCTGTGCTTTTAGCGTGACCAGCAGTTGGGTAATGTGTACATTGTGAAAACGATGCCACTTGCCGGCACCTTGCCAGAAGCTGTGTAAGTGAGCGTTGATGCCAAAATATTGATTTCTGATCGATTGAATGGCTTCTGTCATTTTCCCTCACATTCTTCGCCAAGCTACTCTTCGCTGATGCCTCGATTATAGCATATATTCTGCCCGACTTCCAGCCGCTCTTCCACCCCTACAACCCCAAATTTTTGACACCGCTCCCCATTTGCCCTACAATCAGGAGATACTGTACGAATGGCGAATTGCGTGTTGCGATTGGCCGCGATCGAATCCCTAACTACCCTGCCCTAACTACCCTGACTGTCAGGTGGACTCATCATGAAACAATTATCAACAAACGAAATCCGCCAGCTCTGGTTTGATTACTTTGGCGAGTATGGCCATGCCGAAGTGGCGAGCAGCAGCCTTGTCCCGATCGGTGATCCAACGCTGCTGTTGGTCAATGCCGGGATGGTCCAATTCAAAGATCTCTTTTTGGGGGTCGAAAAGCGCGACTATACACGGGCAGCCACAGCACAAAAGTGCATGCGCGTTAGTGGCAAACACAACGACCTGGAAAATGTCGGCCCGAGCCCGCGCCACCACACCTTTTTTGAGATGTTGGGCAACTTCTCCTTTGGTGACTACTTCAAAAAAGATGCGATCGAGTGGGCGTGGCAACTGCTGGTCGATGTGCTAGAACTGCCGCTGGAGCGCCTCTGGTTCACCGTCTATACCGACGATGATGAGGCCGAGCGCCTCTGGATTGAGACGGGTGCGGCACCCGAACGCGTCTTGCGGTTTGGCAAAAAAGATAATTGGTGGGCGATGGGGGACACCGGTCCCTGTGGCCCCTGCTCCGAAATCCATTATTATTGGGGGGATCTCGATGCGCAGACGCCAGAAGGGGTCAACCGCGATGACGAGTATCTGGAGATCTGGAATCTCGTCTTCATGCAATATGACAGCAAGGCCGACGGCACCATGGTGCCGCTGCCCAAGCCAAGTGTCGATACCGGTGCTGGGTTGGAGCGCATTGCCAGCATCATGCAGGGCAAAGAGAATAATTACGACACTGATGCCTTTATGCCGATCATGGAGCGCATTGGCGAATTACTCGGCCAGGATGAGGCGCATCGGCAGGCGCATCTCTATCGCTACCGCGCAATTGCCGACCACAGCCGCGCCATCACCTTTCTGATCAGCGATGGCGTCTTGCCCGGCAACGAAGGGCGCAACTATGTCTTGCGCATGGTGCTGCGCCGCGCAGCGCGCTTTGGCAAGCTCATTGGCTTTGAAGGTCCCTTCCTCGCACAAGTGGCCGAAACGGTGATCGACCTGATGGGCGGGCACTATACCGACCTGGTGGCAAAGCGGGACTTTATTTTGCAGACAATAACCGACGAAGAGAAGCGCTTCCAGCGCACGCTCAATATCGGCTTGGCGCTGCTTGATGATCTGATGGATGATCTGCGCGCTGAGGGCAAGAATGAAATCCCCGGCGACGAAGCGTTTCGCCTGTGGGATACCTATGGCTTCCCTGTTGATTTGACCCGTGACGTGGCCGGCGACCAAGGCTTTACGATTGATGATGCCGGCTTTGGCACGGCGTTGCAGGAGGCCAAGGCGCGCAGCCGCGAGACGGTGCAGCAACATCTCGCCGCCGATGTCAGCATCTATGCCCAACTGCTCGATCAGCTAAAGGCTGCTGGCGACGTTGAGGAAGAGGGCGTGCAGCATCTGATCTATGAGAATCTTGCCGAGGTTGATGCGCCGGTCATTGCGCTGCTGACCAATGGCCAGATTGTTGACGAAGCGCATGTTGGTGCCGAGGTTGAACTTGTGCTTCCAGAGACTCCTTTCTATGTGGAGAGCGGTGGCCAGATGAGCGACACCGGTGAGATCTTCTACTTCCCCGAGGATATGGCGGTGCCGATCTGGTCAGTGGAGATCACGGGGATGCGCCGACCGGTCAAGGGTTTGATTGTCCATGTGGGCAAAGTAACCAGTGGAACCGTCAAGGTTGGGGATCCGGGCCATGCCGCGATTGACACCGAACGCCGTTGGAGCATTATGCGTAACCACACGGGCACCCATGTACTCCATGCGGCGCTGCGTGAACGACTGGGCACCCATGTCCATCAGGCTGGCTCATTGGTAGCGCCGGAGCGCTTGCGCTTTGACTTTACGCATACCCAGCCGATGAGCAAGGAAGAGATCCGCGATGTGGAGAGGATGGCCAACGAGATTGTGCTGGCCAACTATCCAGTCAACACACGCTGGACAACCTATAAGCGGGCCGTCCAAGAGGGCGCGATGGCGCTCTTTGGCGAAAAGTATGGCGATGAAGTGCGGGTCGTCAGCTTTGGCGAAGAGGATGGCATCAGCATGGAGCTTTGTGGTGGAACGCACGTCGAAAGCACCGCTGAAATCGGGAGCTTCCGTGTGCTGAGCGAAGGCAGTGTCGCTGCCGGCGTGCGGCGCATCGAAATTGCGACCGGACGTGTGGCCGAAGAGCTTATCGAAGGAAGACTCAATACGCTCGATAAGGCGGCTTCGCTATTGCGTGCAAAAACAGACGATGTACCAGCGGCGGTGGAACAGTTGCAGGCGCAGAATCGTCTGTTGCAACAGGAACTGGCGCAGTTGCGCCAACAATTGGCGCAACAGGATGCCGATTCACTGTTGGCCCACACCATTTCTGTCGACGGCTTCTCGGTCTTGGCCGCCAAAGTCAATGCGGCGGATGCTGATACCTTGCGCCAGATGACGGATCTTTTCCGCGACAAGCTTGGCAGCAGTGTGGTGACACTCGGCGCGGTAATTGATCAGAAGCCAATGCTAGTGGCATCCGTTACGCAAGATCTGATTGCGCGCGGCATGCATGCCGGCAATCTGGTACGCGATACAGCCAAGATCATCGGCGGTGGTGGTGGCGGTCGTCCCAATATGGCCCAAGCCGGCGGCAAAGATGCCGACCAACTTGATGCGGCGCTCGCCAGCGTACCCAGCTGGGTTGAGCAGAATTTGAAGTAGAGACGTGTTGCGTGTTGCGTCTACGCTGACCGAACCTACTTTGCTTCCATCCATCCATAAGGTAGGGGGGCTGCAATGGTGGCTGCAATGGTGGCTGTCAATCAGTACACGCAACACGTATCACGCAACACCTAATCACTTATGGCCCAAATTCTTGAAGTAACACCAGAAGCCACCCTCAGTGCCGTGCGCCGGCAATTAGCCCAATGGCGCAGGGAACGGGTGGCGCTCCTAGTGCCTGAAGGCTGGAGTGAATTGGACAACAGTGCACGGATGCGGCTCTTGCAGCGCCAAGCCCAGATTCAGCAATGTCATCTCGCATTGATTACCCGAGATCCCACCATTCACGCCGCAGCCAATCAGGTCGGTATCCCCGTCTTTGTCAATCCCAAAGATGCCCTGGCTAATCGTTGGCGCATGTCCCCTATGTTGCCGCTTGTTCATCCGCGCCACCCAGAATTGGGGCTGCCGGATCCCCCCCGTTGGCGGCGTGAGCGTATTGCTGCTCATGAAACGTTGCCTGGTCAGTATCGTGCCCGCCAGGCGCGAATTCGTGCCGAAGAGATCTATCGCCGACCGCTGCCCGCCTGGTTGCGATTGCTTGGCAACCTGTTGATGGGGGGGCTGATTGCCCTGGCTTTGGGGTTATTTGTGGTCTATGTTATTCCGGCGGCGACGATTACCCTTGTGCCAGGCCGCGAACCGATTCGCGTGGCCGTACAACTCATCGCCAACCCATCGATCGAGGTGCCGGATTTAGAGATCAATCAACTGCCGGCGCACACCGTAGAAACAAATATTGATGCATCCGGCACAGTTCGCACCACCGGTACGCGCCAGAAATCAACGGATCTGGCGGTTGGGCAAGTGACTTTTACCAATTTGGGAACCAGCCCGGTGAATGTGCCAAAAGGGACAGTTGTAAGCACAGGTACGGGTAACGCCGTGAACTTTCGCACAACAACGGCTGTCGATGTGCCGGCGGGTCGTGGGCAACGTGCAGATGCAGCCATTGAAGCGCTAGACCCTGGGATCCAGGGTAATATTCGTGCGAATACGATTAATACGATTAACGGTGGGCTGCGGGTGCGTCTGAGCGTGACCAACCAAGGGGGGACCAGCGGTGGCGGTTCCCAGTTGGTGCCAATCGCTACCCAAGAAGATCGCGATAAGTTGTTGGCCCAAGTGGAAGCACAAATTGAAGCGCAAGCCAATGACAAGCTGCAAGGGCTACTGGATCGAGGAGAATGGCTTTCACCAGAGTCAATCCAATTGCTGACGTTGAGTACACCTGCCTTTAGTGCGTTTAACGATGAAGAGACGGAAGAATTGTCCTTGACGCTGCGGCAATTGGCGCGTGGTGTGGCCGTTGATGAAGCGGTCCTGCGGGAAGCATTGTTGCAGACAGCACAGGATGCGATTCCGTCTACGGCAAAATTGGTTGCTAGCTCTGTAGCGGCAGAACGGATGCCTGGCATAGAGATTGTCGGCAACACTGTCCAATTTACGATGACGGTGAATGCCGAATATGTGATTCCGATCGACCCAGTGGAGGTGCGTTCGGCAATTGCTGGGCTGCGGCCAGCAGAAGCGATCGCTCTTGTTCAGCAGCGCTGGCCGATGGCCCGTCTGCCCGAAATTTATCGCGATCCAGAATGGTTTGCCACCCTACCAGCCATTGGCAATCGCATTCAAGTACGTGTAGACTATGACGATACTGTAAATCCCCCATGACAAACAGGATGACAAATGGTAGGCTGACGGGGAAAGTGGTGGCGCTTGATGTGGGCATGGCGCGTATCGGCGTTGCCGTCTGTGATCCGTTGCGACTGGCGGCCCGACCTTTACGCGTTATTCACCGGCGCAGCCGCCGTGAAGATTTTGATCTATTGGCACGTTTACTACGCGATGAGGAAATCGTGTCAGTTGTCGTGGGCCTACCACTCAATATGGATGATAGCGAAGGTCCACAAGCGCAGAGCGTCCGTAAATGGGCCGAACGGCTAGCCACTGCCTTGCGCGCGCTTGACCAATCCCGGCCGATTATCTTTTGGGATGAGCGGCTGAGCACCTTTGATGCCCAAGCGTTGATGGGGGATTATGGCCGCAAAGTTGAAGAGGATGCCATGGCCGCGGCTGTGATCTTGCAACGTTATTTAGATGCGCAGCGCGATTATGTAAACCAAGCGGATCAAACCATTCCAAAAGAGTGGCACCCTTTTGGACAACTCGATCTGGAAGAGAGTGACTGATCACTTATCCATAGGAAATGGTAGTTACAAAGATGAGTCCCCGAATCTTTAAGCAAGGCGAGAATGAAGCATTGCGGATCGACGATTATCTTTGCGCCGCAGCTTGATCGTATAGGAATTTGAGTAAATAAAGATACTTATGCAAAACCGACGCGAACTGATTTTACAGCACCGCAACCAATTACAGCAGAGAGAACCAACCTGGCGCACGCTGTGGCAGCCAGGCACATTACTCGCCAATCTCGTTCGATTGGGCTTTTTGGTCATGGTGTTTGGGGTGATTCTGGGGGTATGGGTTGTGAGTTCCGCCCACCTGGAAGAACAATTTCTGGGTGCACCACGCGAGGTGGCTGGGTTGATCGATCCAGAAGCTGGACGCAATGCATTGACACCAGACAATATCGAGAAACGCGTGCTCGCTTATAGCTTAACCCTCCGGGAAGCGGAGCTAACCGTTCCCGCCGGTGCTGATCCGCGGCAACGACCCTTTGTCATCAATTTGGGGGAGCCGGCCCGTTTTATTGCGGCGCGCTTGGCATCCGAAGGCTTTGTCAATGATGCGGATCTCTTTAACCTTTATCTACGCGTCAGTGGATTGGAGCGACGGATTCAAGCTGGCAATTTCATGTTGGCAGAAACGATGACCGTACCCGAAGTCGCACAGGCGTTACAGCAATCGCTTGAAGCAGAAGCTACCGTTACAATTCCCGAAGGGTTCCGTGCCGAAGAGATTGCCGAGCGCTTAGAGGAGAATAACATTCTTCAGCCGGATCAATTTCTGGCTGCTGTGCGTCAGCCACGAACCTTATCGATCTTTGCCGATTATGATTTTCTACAGAATTTACCGGCCAATGGCACGCTCGAAGGATTTCTTTTTCCCGACACCTACCGTTTCCCCGTACTGGCACAGACTCCAGAAGCGGTTTTACGACCTTTTCTAGATAACTTTGAGCGTAGGGTCGGTACAGATGGCCTGGCTGCCGGCAGCAGCGGCTTGAGTGGCGATAATTTGCTCAATCTAGCAAGCATTGTCGAACGCGAGGCGGTACAGTCCGATGAACGTCCGCTTATTGCCAGTGTCTATACGAATCGGCTCAATGGCGCTTGTGTTGCCGATGTGGGGGGGCGCTATCTTCAGGCCGATCCAACGGTGCAATATGCACGGGGTGTCGTGGGTAATTGGTGGTGGGAGCCAGAAAGCATTGAAGAGTACGCGTCGGTGATCAGCCCCTATAACACCTACCTCAACGAAGGCTTACCGCCCACACCGATTGCAAACCCGGGTCTCGATGCGATTCAGGCATCACAAAGCCCGGCACAAACGGCCTACTGTTTCTTTGTCGCAACGGGTGATGATGGGCGTCATGTCTTTGCGCAGACGTTGGCGGAACATGAGCAAAATCTGCGGCTCTATGGCTATCAGTAGTGGAGTTGTGGTATTACCAGCAGATAGACAAAGAGAGAAGGCGCAACCAAACGCTCGCCGCATGGCCTTCAGTGTTTTATCCATTTCCCGTAGATTACTTTTCCTGATTGCCATAATGGGGTTGTTGGTAAGTTCGTGCGTGCCTGTCCGCCCTGTTGTAAAGATTGGTTTGCTGGCATCGTTTGAAGGATTGCATCGCCGGAATGGCTATGAAGCACTAGCAGCAATGCGGTTAGCCATTCGTACGCTTGCCACCCAAGGCGACGCTTTACAGACAGTGGCGCTGATCCCGCTGGCATTGGATGCCGGTGCGGATGCAGCACAAGCTCGGCGGTCTGCACAAAAGTTACTTGCTGATCCAGCCGTAAAAGCCATTATTGGGCCGTATGATCCGGCTACGATTGAGGCCGTACGGCCCATCATTGCCGCGACTGGGCTCCCCTGGTATGCGCCGTACACATTGGATCCAACTGTCGGGATGGTGCCGGTGACAGCTTCGCCAAAGTGGGCCACAGCCTTGGTAACAGCAGTGGCCGCCGCCGCCAAGGCACAGGGACAAGAAAGACTTGTGTTGCTTGGCCCTGCAACAGGCTGGCCACCACTTACCGAATTAGTAAGCACGGAAGCCGTCTTGCCCGTTGTAGCGGTCGACCTCCCTATTGGTAGCCTCGATGTTCGAAAAATTGCGACAACAGATGCACTTTTTTGGCTTGCCAGCCCAGAGCATAGTGCAGCTTACATCGAAGCGTTGCGTTCCTACCAACCGAATGTGCCATTCTGGTTGGGGCCTTGGGGAGGCGACCCGGTTTGGGCCGAACGAACCACAAATCATACGGCATTATATTGGGTAGGTTGGATAGATGATAGATTTCCGCAATGGAGGAGTGAAGTAACTGCGCAAGGCGGCCCCAATTCGCCTGCGGCCTACTTGACCTATCGTGCTACCGAAGCTGCCCTTACAACGATAGAGACCGTTGCTGTTCCGTCTGTGCCAACTTGGCGGCCCCAACTCTTTGCCCTCCAGAATAATAGTACCAGCAGTCCGTTCGGGTTCCACCAACCTTAACAGACTGACAAAATATCCGGGTTTACGCAGTTTGCCGGTTGAGCAGACCGTTTTTTGCTAGGTGCCGTTTGGACGCGAAATCAGAGACTCGCGTATGACTAACGCTAATGGACCACCCAGTTAACTGTCCCACTAAATGTCTCACAAAAAGATCACCCCCTATAAGAGAGCAGCGTGCGACTTTAGCGGGTTTTCAAGGAAGATAAACTATCATGCGTGTGCTTTCCATTAGTTGGGAGTTTCCTCCACATATGGTTGGCGGTATTGGCAAGCATGTTGCCGATCTCCTGCCGATTTTAAGCGGTATAGTGGTTGATGGCGCTCCTTTGACAATCGACTTACTGACCCCTGCCTATGGTGGTGGTGCTCCCGTTGAACAGATCAATGAGTATTGTACAATCTATCGCGTCGAGATGCCGGCGGTAGATGTGCTGGATCACTATAATAGTGTGATTGCCAATAATAGTTACTTTGTTGATTATGCGTTAGCTCAGCTTGCCCAGCATAGCTATGATTTGCTGCATATTCACGAGTGGTTGACCGGAGTCGCAGGCATTGCACTAAAGCATAAATGGCGGCTGCCCTTGCTGGCGACCATTCATGGTACAGAACGTGGACGCCATCAAGGCTACCTCAGCAGCCATACCAGTCAACAGATCAATCAGTTAGAATGGCAGATCTGTTATGAAGCGTGGCGGGTGATTGTCTGTAGTCAATTTATGTGCGAGGAGCTGCAACAGTACTTTGCCGTGCCCCCCAACAAAGTGGATGTGATTCCCAATGGTGTAAATACGTCCCTTGGTCTTGATTGCACCGAAATGGAATTGAATAACCTTCGCTGGCGTTACGCGCCGAACAGAGAACGCTTACTTTTCTTTGTGGGACGGGTTGTCTATGAAAAGGGAATCCAGGTACTGCTTCGGGCCATGCCGCGAATTCTCGCCAAGTATCCCAATACCAAATTGCTCATTGCAGGCAAAAATGGGCAAAAGATGTGGCCACTGGCCTATGAGCTCAATGTAGAGCAGTCGATTGAGTTCTTAGGCTTTATCAGCGATCGCGATCGCGATTGTATCTATCGCATTGTCGATGCAGCTGTATTTCCCAGTCTGTACGAACCTTTTGGGATTGTGGCACTTGAGGCGATGGCCTGCCATTGTAATGTGATTGCGAGCCATGTCGGTGGACTATGCGAGGTTGTTGAACATCTGCGCAATGGGCTGACGGTCTATCCCAATGATCCATTGAGTGTGGTCTGGGCTGTCGATCAACTCTTTAGCAATCCAGCTACCGCCAAACGCTGGCAGGAGTACGCGCAACAGCATACATTGCCTCACTTCCAATGGTCGGGCATTGCAGCAAAGACCGCTGCACTCTATCAGCGGCTGGTCGTAGAGCGTACACAAATTGTCTGGGAATAAGGCTTACACAAAATGAAATTGCTGTAAATATCTACGCCCATCTATCCCAATGTATATGGGTGAGGGAGCTCGCCTGGCAATATAGTGTCGACAATCCAAGAGCCCTGTCGAACACAAAAAGCTACCGGTTGCGTGATACTGCGGGGGAAACAGCATCACACAACCGATAGCTCTAGGGGCAGATATATAGACCAATACTATAAGAACTGTCCGCAGAGAGTCTTACGATATTGGAGGGGACATAAGAAGTAGTGTAGCAGCTTGCCGTTCAGAGATCGTTTACGCTCGATTCCTGTTGTGCGGCCTAGCTCACTGTTCGATCACGAGAAGATTCCTAATCTGCGCGGAACGACGGCGATTGGAAGCTGTCTCCGCTGATTCACTGAGCATCTTATTAAGTTTTGTGGCAGAGGAGCGTCTGATCCGGTCTGCACGTGCTGCTGCTAGGCAAGCACAATAAACGACAATTGAAGCAATCCCCGTCAAACATAAATAACTCCACAAGAAGCGTGCAATCATGGTCGATCCTTTGTAGCTTCAGATATTTGATGACATGTATCGATGGTTGCGTCAGTTATTATATGGATGCAAATCGATTGCGGTTCCATCTCTATCCTCAAGGGCAAATCATCACCAGTGAGCGCGATGGCGCAGATCTATTGTAAGTAAAGCTTCACTCGGTGCAGCGTTTGCACTAAGGTTTCCTCAGGTTGTTCAACAATTTGGGAAAGCTCCAATAAACTCACACCACAGACATAGCGTAGCAGCAAAATTTGCTGCGTTTCGGGAGAGAATTGGCGAAACCGATGAAAAAAAGTTCTCTTTTTCTGTTCTTTATCTATTGGCTGTTTGACGGTTGACTGATCTTTTGCCCACTGTGTTTGCAACGATACTCCATTGTCTGCATAGTGATAGTGCAAAATGTGTCGATGAGCGATTGAAAAGATTAAGACCGATAGATTGTTAATACGCGGTGAGCAAATAATCGTCTGAATCACCTCAGACAGGACAAGATGCATCAATTTACGTGCCTCAGCCTCGTTGCCAATATTATAGAAAATATAGCTATAGAGACGGGGACTCCACCGGTCAATTAGCTGTGCCCATGCCGCCGGTTGACCGGTGCAGAGCCGCGCAACAAGTTTTGTTTCTTTTCGGCGGTAAAGAAAGGCACTGTATTGCGCCCGCGATGAACTAAGTGATAGATATCGATGCATGGGGGAAAATCCGTTATCGCAACAGTAAACTTAACCAAAAGATGAGGCAAACCATCAAGGCCGCTATGCCCATAGCGCGGAGGGAGAGGCGAATTGCACGCTCTATGTGGGAATCAAGCTGACGATTATGAAGAGTGGAATGATGTGACATGGTGAGCTTCCTTGTGCCTTACGGCATTTGTGTAGTTGCCTCGTCAGGTCAGTTGGAACCCGATTTGGTGGTCGATGACATGTTCACTATTTGATTGAGGTAAAGCTCTCCGCTTATACTGCGCTGTTTCTTGTGCGGTTACATTATTCTTTAAATTGTTTCTCTTAAGCGGATGTGTAAAGCATAGCATGGATCTTTGCCACTGCATGTCTCAAAAAAGCTGGATGATGTCTCACTTTTCTTCCAATATTTGCTGCAACGCAAAATACACCGCTATTAAATGCTTTCCGGTTGGCGCAAGGTTAGCATTTAATAGCAGTGTCGCTGTTGTTGCTTCGTAGAAATTTCAAAGGATGGATTGTAAATTAGTTTACAAAAACAATCTTCTGATTTACAATCCATTCCAAGCTAGATTGAATAAATAATATGCATTGGCATTTGGCTCTATTATTGTCTTCAAGTCAGCGTAGTTTTCTGGTCTCCTTTCATGATGAACTGTTGACTGGGCAAGTTCCTTACTGCGACAAGATTTGGCACACATATTCGACGGATGGGTGCCAAATGGCGTATAATGGTTGCACTTCTTGTGTTAGCCACCGGTTGAGCTAATATTGCCTGGAGCGCGTCTTTGACGAACGGGGGGATTTGTCAATTTCATTGATATCTGCCTTTCTCTAGCTAATTTTTGTAACCGATTTCAGTGTTGTTATCGTTGTTATTTAATTAATCGGCACTCAGCGCTAGATCCTCTAGGCTGCAACTTACTAAAAGCTTACACTTGTGACGTGGATATCAACATTGTACCGAACCATTACTGCCTATGCCGCGCGTTCATCGAAGCTCTCTCACCGCCATACCGCCGTCCGACAATGTAACATTTTATGATCAATTAAAATTTGCATTGGAACATATCGCCGAACCACAACTGCTTGGGGAAGAATCTTTTCTAGCACAGCCCTACTTCTTGGGCAGAATCCTCTATGAACACGCAACGGCAACCACAAGCTTTGCTCGCGGCAGTGTGCTCTGTGCCGAGATTCAAAAAGCGACTGCTGCGCTCTGGCAAGGCGCGTTGCCCAGTACCCCCACTGATCTGTTGCACATTGCCTTACAAGCCAAAGATGATCGTGGCTTTTGCGATCAATATCACTACCTCCTGCTCGATCTCAACTATTTCCACCAACATTTCCCCCCGCCCACCAAACAGTCCGATATCTATGTAGATATTCTTCATGTTTCGCGTGCAACGTACGATCGCCATTTGCGCGAAGCAATTCGTCGCCTGAGCGATCTGTTGTTATTGCATCTCCAACCGACACTTCATGTTGAGCAGCCGGTGGCCGGCACGGAATTGATCGGACGCAGTGGAATCCTTACCGATAGCCTGATGGCGCTACAAGCAACAAAGTCTGTCTATCTCTGTGGCGCAAGCGGTATTGGAAAGACGGCCTTGGGCGCAGCAGTGGCAGAAGAGTGGGCAACACCGGCAGTCTTCTGGTTTACGGTACGTATGACGTTAAATGATCAGCTGACAAGCCTTCTCTTTGCGTTGGGGAATTTTTTGCACCATCAAGGAGCATCCCGGCTCTGGTTACAATTAATTGCCAATGCCGGGACCATGAAGGATGCAAACTTAGCGCTAGAATTGGCGCGCACGGATCTCGCTGAGCTGCCCGCACAACCGCTCCTCTGTTTTGATGAGATTGATCTGTTGCGCCCACTGGATCTGGAAACGGAAACGGTACCGCATACCCAATTCCTGGCTTTTGTCGAAGGGCTACAGGAACATGCACCGTTGCTACTCATGGGGCAGCGCACGGTTTTGCCTACCGACCATACCTATCTGTTGACACGCTTGCACAGTAGCGAAATGGCGGAATGGTTGGCCCGTGCCAATATCATCTTTACCCCAGAACTATTAGAACGCATGGATCTCTATACCGCCGGTAATCCCCGCTTGGTCGCGCTCTGCTTGGTCCTTTATCAGATTACCCAACCCGAGAATTACGCCACGCTAAGTAACGTTTTGGATCAATTGCCGCAGATGCCTGCTTTGGGGCCGATTTGGCAGCGACTGCAACAACGCTTGAATAAAGAGGAAAATCGGCTTCTGCAAGCTTTGTCAGTCTTTCGTAGCCCTACCCCGCGCGATGCCTGGGAAGGTGCTGATGATCTATTTGTTGAATCTTTACCACAAGATCACCTTGCGCAGGGGCTGGACCACGAGACTGTACTTGAGCGGTTGATCAACTATCGGTTGATATTAGAGGATGGGAATGGCGGCATCAGCCTATTGCCTGCCCTGCGCGAGGTGATCTATGGCCAACTGACGGCGGAACAGCGTGAAGAACACCATGAAAGCGCGGCGGCGATTCGCTCCGCCCGGGGCGAGTATACCGCCGCCGCGTACCACTATCAGCGGGCTGGTCAATTGGCAGCGGCCATTGCCATCTGGGAGCCAAACTATGAACAAGAGGTGCGCCGTGGGCAGGCCGCGGCGGCACTGGCCATCTTTACGCAGATCTCCTCGCATCGGCTATCGGAGAGTGACGCGCAAAGTCTGCGTCTGTTGCGCGGTCGCCTTTTTCAATTGGGTGGCGAGTCGGCAGCGGCATTGGCTGAGATCGCATCTATTCCCGATACAGACGAGGCTGCCGTTGCGGCGGCGATGGTCGGCGGCGATGCCTTACGTACACTTGGCAAGACGGAGCGTGCCCTGGCCAAGTATGGCGATGGTCTGGCCGCGGCAGCGCGCTTGCAACAACAGACGACCTGGTTTCATGCCAAGCGCGGCACCGTCTATTTGCAGCAGCGCGAATTGCATCATGCACGGCGCGAGGCACTACAGGCCCGTTATGGGCTAGAAAATTTGGAGGGCGCCATTCAAGAGACCGCCGGCAATTATGGGGCGGCGCGCCGCCACTATCTGAATGCAATGGAAGCCGCCAACCTTTTGGAAGACAAACGGGGCCTTGCGCTCGTGCAACGCAATTTGGGGGTCCTGGCGGCGCATCAGAGCGATGAAGAGAATGCGATCCGCTATCATCAGCAGGCATTGACGTTTTACGAAGAGATTGGGGAGCGCGTTGCTGCGGAAGAAGTACGCAGTAATTTAGCAGGGGTCTATGTTCAATTTAAGGACTTTGTCACGGCACTAGCGCCAGCCGAGAAGGCGCTAACTTTCTTTGCCGCCCAGCAGAATGCTTTTTGGATTGCGCAAAACACCTCCAATCTGGCGACGATCTATTATGAGTTGAGTGATTTTGACCAAGCACAGCAATATGCTGAGCGTACACTGGAGCAGGAAGAACCGCAGAGCTATCCCTATGCCCTCTTTACCCTAGGGCAGATCTATCGCGCCCAAGCGCGTTGGGCCGAAGCCGAGACCTATTTTGCACGCGTGCGTCAGATTGCACAACAGACAGAAGATCGGTTTTTGTTGGAGCAGCTTGAAGAGACAATCTTGGGTGGTGAGCGCCAGGAAGTACCCTGATAGAGCTAGCAAACGGCCCTCTTGAGCCTCTGTTACTCAGCTTGAATGACTTCATAAATGACCGGCAATGGCGCAATCTTATGCTCGCCAATCGTATACGCACCTTGAATTCTTGCTATCGCTTGGGCTGCTCCGGCTTCACTGCCAGCATGAACCGTGCACAATCGATCCCCCGCACTCACTTGTGACCCAACTTTAGCGTCTACCATAATCCCTACACGGTGATCAATCGCATCGCCCTTCTTTTTACGACCACCACCGAGATCGACACAGGCCAACCCGATTTCGCGGGCAAGAATTTGTTGAATATAGCCGGCTTGTGGTGCGAGCACATCGCGTACAACGGGCGCGCTTGGCAGCTTCTGTGGCTCATCAACCTGCGCAACGTCGCCCCCTTGTGCGCCAACAAAGGCCTTAAATTTCGCCAACGCTTCCCCATTTTTGATCGCCTGTTGCACATCCTGTTGTGCCGCTTCCTGCGTCGTGCCAGGCCGGCCCACGAGTAACATCTCTTGGGCCACCCGCTCAACTAACGCTTGAAAGTCCGTGGGCCCTTGTCCTTGCAAGGTGGCGATTGCTTCTTTTACTTCCAAGGCATGGCCAACCGCGCAGCCGAGCGGCTGCTCCATTTGTGTAATCAATGCCGTCACCTGTCGTCCGGCACGTGTGCCAATTGCGACCATCAGCTTCGAGAGGGTGCGCGCATCATCCAATGTCTCCATAAACGCGCCCTGCCCACACTTGACGTCGAGCACAATCGCATCGGCCCCCGCGGCGAGCTTCTTACTCATAATACTGCCGGCAATCAGCGGTAGGCTTGGCACAGTACCAGTGACATCGCGCAGCGCATAGAGCGCCTTGTCGGCAGGGGCAAGGTTACTCGTCTGCCCCGCGACCACCAGACCGATCTCGCTCAATTGGCGGCGAAATTGATCTTCGCTCAGATCGGGATTCCAGCCACGAATGCTCTCGAGCTTATCAATAGTGCCACCGGTAAAGCTGAGGCCACGCCCACTCATTTTGCCGACGGGCAGGCCACAGGCCGCAACAATCGGCGCAACTGCTAAGGTAGTTTTGTCCCCCACACCACCGCTCGAATGTTTATCGACAATCAATGTACCGGGAGCAACCGCATCATGCAGATCGAGCTGATCACCACTGGCAGCCATTGCGAGCGTAAGGGCCGTGGTTTCAGCATCGCTCATGCCCTGAAAATAGATCGCCATCGCCCAAGCCGCAGCCTGGTAGTCAGGAATCTCGCCATTGGTGTAGCCGTTAATAAACTCGGTGATCTCTTGCGCAGAGAGTTCATATCCGTCGCGCTTCTTGACAATGATAGTGACAGGGTTCATGGTTGATTCTCCGCTATGGATGAGGGGAATTGCATCAAAAACAAAATAGCCGAGTCTAGCTGCAGCTAGACTCGGCTATTTTTATAGGACTTACACAATCCGTTGGTCGAGTAGGCGCTTTTTTGCCATATCGAGACTGAGGATTGCGTAAGTCCTATTCTATACATCTTTAAACGGGTTTACTTTTCGAGCGAAATTTCTGTCTTGGGATCAAAGATGTGCGCATTGGCCATGTTGACAGCTAATTGCACTTCATCACCGCGCTGTGATTCGACACGGGGATCGACACGAGCGATGAAGGATTTTTCGTCTTTGGTCAACATGTACAGATAGATCTCGTTGCCCATCAACTCGATGACATCGACTTTGGCGCTCATGTCGGATTCGAGGATGCCTGGTGCGACATAGGGCTTGGCGTGCATATCTTCGGGGCGAATGCCAAAAATGACTTCGCGACCCTTGTATTGGCGCCATTCCGTGGCCTTGGGCTCCGGCACTTCCATGCGGAAACCACCGCTGTTGATCTCCAACTTACCATCATTCTCCACCACCGTGGCATCAAAGAAGTTCATGCTCGGGCTGCCGATAAAGCCAGCCACAAAGACATTGTTCGGGTGGTTGTAGAGCTGATGTGGGGTATCGATCTGTTGCAGAATACCATCACGCATAACGGCGATGCGGCTGGCCATCGTCATGGCTTCGACCTGATCATGCGTTACGTAGATGAAGGTGGTTTGCAGACGTTGGTGCAGACGGGTGAGCTGCGCACGGGTCTGTACACGAAGCTTGGCATCCAAGTTGGAGAGGGGCTCGTCAAAGAGGAAGACGGCTGGTTCGCGGACAATGGCACGACCTACCGCCACACGTTGACGCTGACCACCCGAGAGTTGCTTCGGTTTGCGGTCGAGCAGGTGGCCAATGTCGAGCACATCGGCGGCATCTTTCACACGGCGATCGATATCTGCCTTGGGTGTCTTGCGCAACTTCAGACCGAAGGCCATGTTGTCATAGACACTCATGTGCGGGTAGAGCGCATAGCTCTGGAAGACCATCGCGATATCGCGATCTTTGGGGGGCACGTCATTTACAATACGGTCGCCAATCATGATGTTGCCATCACTGATCTCTTCCAACCCAGCCAACAGACGCAAACTAGTCGTTTTACCACAACCCGACGGGCCGACAAAGACCAGGAACTCTTTGTCCTCGACTTGGATAGAGAGGTCGTTCACTGCAACGACATCACCGAAACGCTTATACACGTGATCGTAGGTGACACTTGCCATTTTCTTTTTACTCCTTCGGGTGGAACAATTGGGAAAAAATGAGAAGAAATTCTAAGTTTACCCCCAACGGGTAAACTCTGCTACAGAGTATAGCATGGAGTGAAACTGCGCGCAACTTCGATAATTGGGGTGCGAGTAGCTGGCTATCGCTTCTACTCCATCGCCCCTAGAGCGGCATGATCAACGTGGCTCTTTGGTGGGGGCGGACGTGGCACAGAGAATAATCTCTGTAATCTCAGGAGGGCAATTAAAGCGAATCGGCATGGAGACCATACCCAAACCCCGATTGGTATAGACCCAACTCTCGTTGACGCGGTAGAGTCCCTGCACATACTTTTCCCCCAATTTAGGCAAAATTGGCGTACCTAAAAAGGGCAAACGTACTTGACCGCCATGGGTGTGGCCAGATAATTGCAGGGCAATTGGCCCCACCTTACTAAAATCATCAATTACATCCGGCTCATGGGCAAGCAACAGAGTAGGCACCTCGGGTTGGAGCTTCTCCAACGCCGCATGAATATCTGGATGTCCCCAAATACAGTCATCAACACCGGCTAGATTGATCTGGCCGTGACCAACTGCAAAACTAAACCCGCGATTGTGTAGTAGGGCGATCCCCGCTTCCTCGATCCCCTGACGCACAATACGCGCCCCAGCCCGCGCATCATGATTGCCCAATATGGCAAAGACCCCATAAGTTGCATTTAATCGGCTTAGCGTCTTCACCGTGCCAAAGATCGTATCTGCTTCGTGGGTGACAAAATCACCAGTGAGCACAAGGAGATCCGGCTTTAAGCTGAGTGCCCTCGTCACAGCTTGTTCAATGAAGTCAATTTTGGTAAAGGGCAAAAAGTGAATATCACTCAATTGCACGATTTTAAAGCCATCGAGCGCGCTGTGCAGCCCTGGAACTGGCAACTGAACCTGTTCTACGGTTAATTTATTGCAAAGAGCCATCTGTTATTCCATCAGCGTTAGGTAGTTTTACGCAGTTCTTTGGTTTGATCCATACAAAAGTCCGCTACTCAATCAGCGAACTATTGTTTTGCCAACTAAGTTTTGACAGGTCGAGCGAACGGCGGTTGAGTAGGCTGCGGCTTTTGGCAGCCGTATCGAAACAGGAGTGAGCGGGTGCCCACTGGGCGCGACCCGCTTGGTTTCGATACGCCCCATACTGCCGGGCTACTCAACCGGCGCTACCGATCATGCCTTATCTCACAGGACACTAGTGCTGCGAACATTTAATTTTTAGAAATCCCCGTGCGAGTATGATCAGCCAGGGATTTCTAAAAATTAAGCAGACAGACAACTAGGTAGAGCTTAGAAACCTACCTATTCTATCGTGAATTTGTCACAATGTTAATACCTAATACGACTGAGCTATCATTTGTTGTGCGTTTTGTATAACTCTTTCTTGCTTCTTTTAGACAAAGTTGGCGTCGTCAGGTGGAACGCTCTTCTCTACAATAGTAGGCTGTGTCGACTAATTTCCTGAAATTAATGCAGCTTGCCGATAGTGTTTTCCCTATTGGTGCATCCTCACACTCCTTTGGCATTGAAACTCTGGCGGCCGAAGGCGTTTTGCGCGCACCGGAAATTGAAGCTTTTTTAACTGACCAACTCTGGGAGAATGGCCAACTAGAAGCCCGTTTTGTGCGATTAGCCTATCGCACGGCCACAGTGACTAATGATGAAGCCACTAGTGAGGCCAATGACGAAAGTCGTGAAGCCTATTGGTTGGCGTTGAATCGTACCCTCGGTGCCACCAAAAGCGCTCGCGAAAGCCGAGTGGCGAGCGCAACGCTCGGTCGGCGCTTTTTGCAGATGGCAGCCCACTTGGCCGGTGATGCTACTTTGCAACATTGCTATCAAGTGGCAACTAGCGCGGTGGTGGAGATTCATTATGCTGTCGCCTTTGGTCTGGTCGGTGGTCGTTTGGCGTTGGGTGAAGAAGAGACGGTGCTCGCCTATCTGCAACAGACCACCATGGGGATGCTCTCTGCCTGTTTGCGTCTGTTGCCAATTGGCCAGGGCAGGACAAGCGAAATTTTGTGGCGCCTGGGCGATCTGTTTATTGCGGTTGCTACGGCCAGCCGCACTGCGTTGCCGAGCATGCTTGGGTCAAATGAATTGGATTGGCAGCAGTTTCTAGCTGGGTGCTCTACCCTTGCACCGTCGATCGAGTTGGGTAGTATGCGCCACCCAACGCTGGCCACCCGCCTTTTTGTCAGTTGAACATGATCGCTTCGTCTGGTAAACCGGCCCTCTTGCAACGAACCAATGGTCTGTTGCATCTCTGTTTTTCGCGTACGACTGATGCATCGCCGCAGACGAAGCTAGCGATACCAGCGCAACAGCCTCCTTTGCGCGTCATTCGTGCCTTCCCGCGCCAAGGAGGAGATGTGCTCGTTCACCTGCACAATGTCTCTGGCGGGATCCTTGGCGGTGATCAGCTGACGATACGGGCAGAGTTGGCAGAAAGCACGCAGGTGCAATTGACTTCAACGGGTGCAACGCGCGTCTATCGGCACCGGCCAGGCTATGTGGATGCCTCTCAACGAACCGTGCTGACGGTAGGCAAAAACGCGCTGCTCGAATACCTGCCCGATCCCCTGATCCCTTTTGCGGCGGCGCGCTTTCATCAACAGACAGAAATTGCATTGGCCGAAGGAGCGGGGCTCTTTTATTGGGAGACTATCGCACCTGGGCGAGTGGCACACAACGAACAATTTGCCTATGATGCGCTCGCGCTGCAACTTGACATTACCGTGGCGGGACAACCAATTTTGATCGAGCGACTACAGCTTCAGCCGGCGCTTCGCCCCCCAAGTGCAGTGGCCCGTATGGGAGAATACCAGTACATGGGTGCCTTGTATATCTGTAAAGTTGGTTTATCTGCCAAGGAATGGGTGGCCTTAGAGCAGGAGCTGATGCCGATAGCGCATACGATGAGCAAACCCGGTGAGATTCTCTGGGGCACCAGCACCATGCTCGCCCACGGTCTCACCGTTCGCACACTGAGCATGACCAATCGAGCGATCACGGATGGCCTGCTGCACTTCTGGCGCACGGCAAAACAGCTGCTTTATGGAACGCCAGCTGTGCCACCACGCAAGGTCTACTAAAAATCACGCGTCTGTCGGCCCCAATGTCCATGCCGTGCGTGCCACCCATTCTTCGGCGCCCGCTATGATGATATCGCAGACTGGATCTTTGACATCGTAATAGAAGTCGATATCGGCGTTATCCCGGTTGGCCAGGGCCATCTTCACCTGGGCGTAAGCCGCGGCGGCCATGGGATGGGCACGCAGATAATCGCGAAAGAGGAGGGCATAGCGCTGGTTGGCATGGCCAGCGATGCGCATATGGAGGTTGGTGGGACGTTGGTCGAGTGGCGCGTTGAAGAACCATTTGCGCCATTGCTCATCGGAGCTGTTATCGGTTGGCGGGCGATGATCGCCGGTGATCCGTTCGACTCGGCGATAGCCATACGCCGTCATCTTTGCGGAAAGGGCCGGATCGAGCGCAGCCACCGTGATCTGGAGATCGATAATATCTTTTGCCGCCAGATTGGGCACAGAAGTCGAACCAATGTGATCAATACGCAGCGCCACATCGCCAAGGAGTACACGCAGCGTGCGACCGATCTGTTGAAATTCTTCCGGCCAACGGCTGGCATAGGGGTAAATTTCAATGAGCATACAACCTCCTTTATCTCTGATCTGCAAATAGCTACAGATACACACAGATGCACACAGATAAACACAGATAGACTTGTAAATCATCTGTGGCAAAATTTCATTGTTATCGGTGCCGCTAAGGCATGTTGCCTATCCTGAAATCCGCTTAACCCGAATCACGATAGATTCTTGACCAAGCTTCATGGCAGATGGGTATTAAGAAAATAAACGGGCAATTGAGCGGAGGCTGAGCTTGTCGAAGCCAAAGCGGCTCCGGCTTCGACAAGCTCAGCCTCCGTTTGCCGAAACAATTTTCACATTCACATCCCAGGGAACACAGCCGGCAACAGTGAATTGCGTGAGTATGCCATAAACGGCAGGGAGCCGCAATCGAGCAGCGTTTATTCTTGCGACCAAGGCAGGATAACCCAACACAATCAGATCGAGGAGCGAACGCGATGCACATAACCCAACGCGAACAGGAAAAATTATTCATTTTTTTAGCTGCCGAACTCGCGCGCAAACGGCAAGCGCGCGGGCTCAAGCTCAACTATCCCGAATCCGTTGCCATTATTACTTTTGAAATCATGGAAGCCGCACGCGACGGCAAAGCGGTTGCCGAAATTATGAGTTATGGCACAACCATCCTCCAAAAAGCCGATGTCATGGATGGCATTGCCGAGATGATCCACGAGGTGCAGGTCGAGGCGACCTTCCCCGATGGCACGAAGTTGGTGACGGTACACGATCCGATTCAGTAGTAGCTGTTGACAGGATGACAAGGGGACAAATAGGGTAGAAGAGGACCTTGATGTAGAGGATAGTCATCTTGCCAAAACAAGGAGGGACTTATGATTCCAGGTGAAATTTTGATTGATCAGGCAGCCGGCGATATTGTGGCAAATGAGGGTCGGACGACGGTCACGCTGCTGGTAAGCCATACGGGCGACCGGCCCATCCAAGTGGGCAGCCATTTTCATTTTTTTGAGGTAAACAGCGCTTTGGACTTTGACCGCACTGCCGCCTATGGGATGCGGCTGAATGTGGCCGCTGGGACGGCGGTGCGTTTTGAGCCGGGCGATGCCAAAGAAGTAACGTTGGTGGCGCTAGCTGGGTCGCGGGTTGCCATGGGGCATCGCGGTCTAACGCAAGGCGCATTGGCGGAAGAGACAGTCAAATCTGCAGCAATGGAGAAAGTCGCATGACTCTCACGATTCCACGGCAAACCTATGCCGATCTATATGGTCCCACCGTTGGCGACCGCGTGCGGCTTGCCGACACGGAATTAATCATCGAAGTGGAAAAAGATTTCACTGTCTATGGCGATGAGATTACCTTTGGCGGCGGCAAGGTGATCCGCGATGGCATGGGGCAAAGTAGCCGCGCCACGCGGGATCAGGGCGTACTCGATCTTGTGATCACCAATGCACTGATCATTGACCATTGGGGGATTGTTAAAGGCGATATTGGTGTCAAAGATGGGCGTATTGTCAAAGTTGGCAAGGCGGGCAATCCAGATACAATGGCCGGCGTCGACCCCGAATTGGTCGTTGGTGCTTCGACTGAGGTAATCGCCGGCGAAGGGAAGATCATCACTGCCGGTGGCATTGATGCCCACATTCACTTTATCGCGCCGCAACAGATCTACGAATCGCTGAGCAACGGCGTCACCACAATGTTTGGCGGCGGTACTGGGCCAGCCACCGGCACCAATGCCACCACCTGTACGCCGGGCGTCTGGAATCTGGCCCGTATGTATCAGGCGGTAGAAGCGTGGCCGGTTAATTTTGGCTTTCTTGGTAAGGGCAATTCCTCGACGCCAGAACCCCTGATCGAGCAGATCCTGGCCGGTGCGTGTGGTCTGAAATTGCATGAGGATTGGGGCACCACGCCGGCGGCGATTGACACTTGCCTCACCGTCTGCGACGAATATGATGTCCAAGCTGCCATCCACACCGATACGCTCAACGAAGCCGGCTTTGTCGAAGATACGATTGCCGCCATCAAGGGACGCACGATCCACACCTATCACACCGAGGGTGCCGGTGGTGGCCACGCCCCAGATATCATCAAGATCGCCTCCTTTCCGTACATCTTGCCCTCATCAACGAACCCAACGCGGCCCTATACCATCAACACTATCGCCGAACATCTCGATATGCTCATGGTCTGCCACCATCTCAACCCGATGGTACCGGAAGATGTCGCCTTTGCCGAGAGCCGTATTCGCGCCGAAACGATTGCGGCGGAGGATATTCTCCATGACATGGGCGTCATTAGCATCATTGCCAGCGATTCGCAGGCGATGGGTCGCGTCGGTGAGGTGGTGACACGCACATGGCAGACCGCGCACAAGATGAAGGTGCAACGGGGTCCTTTGGCTGGCGATAGCACCCGCAACGACAACAACCGCGTCAAACGCTATGTGGCCAAGTACACGATCAACCCAGCCATCGCGCACGGGGTCGCCCATGAAATTGGCTCGATTGAACCGGGCAAGCTGGCCGACCTAGTACTCTGGCAACCAGCCTTCTTTGGCGTCAAGCCGGAGATTATCCTCAAGGGCGGCTTTATCGCGTGGAGCGTCATGGGCGATGCCAATGCCTCGATCCCGACACCGCAGCCGGTGATGTATCGACCCATGTTTGGCAGCTTTGGCCGCGCCACTGCACAGACGAGCCTCTCCTTTATGTCACAGGCCGCGGTTGAAGCGGGGGTGCCAGCGCAGCTGGGCTTAGAGAAAACCGTGGTTGGCGTAAGGAAGTGTCGAGCTATCGGTAAGGCAGACATGGTCCACAACGATGCCATGCCCCATATTGATGTCGACCCGGAAACCTACGAGGTGCGCGCCGATGGCGAATTATTGACCTGTGAGCCGGCCGCGGTCTTGCCAATGGCGCAGCGCTACTTTTTGTTTTGAACCTGTCTGTTTGGAGCAACTGATTACGCTACGATTTCACAGTAGGTGACGGTCACTGGCCGCAAGATGGCTTGCTTTGTCAGATTCATTATGACCAGTGACCATCACCTAGATGCCTCTCTCCTATCTTCCACACTATTTGCCCCAACCCCATTACAATTTTACAGCTTTCCCTGAAAAACTGGTATCATTAAGCGTAGTGCAATTTCCGCCGAATGTGACGGAAGCGTTACTCTTTCTATCATCATGGTTCGGAACCGCAGACGGCAGTAAACCTGATCTGCTGCTCCGATTCTATAGACGTTACACACATTACGATACCCCTTGTCCAAGTTTGTTTATCAGGGAAAGGAATGCTCAATGGCTGTACAGGATTTTTTCCAAGCCAAAGATACGTTTGACACCGGTAGTGGTGAGGCGGTTATTTTTCGCCTTTCTGCGCTAGAGGAAGCCGGCATTGCCAAGATCGGCCGTCTCCCTTTTGCGATTCGTGTATTACTAGAGGCTGCATTGCGCCAGGCCGATGGCTTTGAGATCACGGAAGAGGCCGTGAAGATCATTGCTAACTGGGGGCCGGAGACAGCCGGCAAGGTCGAAATTCCCTTTAAGCCGGCACGCGTCGTGCTCCAGGACTTTACCGGCGTGCCCAGTGTGGTTGATCTAGCAGCGCTGCGCAATTCAATGGCCAATCTCGGCGGCGATCCCAAAAAGGTAAACCCATTGGTCCCGGTTGACCTTGTGATTGATCACTCGGTGCAGGTAGATCGCTTTGGCAGCGTTTTTGCGCTGATGTACAATGCCGAGCGCGAATTTGAGCGCAATCGCGAGCGTTACGAGTTTCTAAAGTGGGGTCAAGAGGCCTTTGATAATTTCCGCGTGGTGCCGCCGGCCACCGGGATTGTCCACCAGGTTAACCTCGAATACCTAGCCCCCGTTGTCCACACCTCACCATTCAATGGTCTACCCGTCGCCTATCCAGATTCGTTGGTGGGCACCGATAGCCACACCACGATGATCAATGGGCTGGGCGTATTGGGGTGGGGGGTTGGTGGCATTGAGGCCGAGGCGGTCATGTTGAATCAGGCAATTTACATGTTGCTGCCTGAAGTCGTCGGCTTTAAGCTGACCGGCTCATTGCCCGAAGGCGCGACTGCGACGGATCTGGTGTTGCGGGTTACCGAGATGTTGCGCAAGAAGGGCGTCGTCGGTAAGTTTGTCGAATTTTACGGCCCTGGCCTCGCCAAGCTAACGTTGCCCGATCGTGCCACCATCGCCAACATGGCACCGGAATATGGGGCCACCACCGGTTTCTTCCCCGTTGACGAAGAGACGCTGCGCTATCTAATCGGCACTGGACGTAGCGAAGAACAGGTCGAGTTGGTCGAGCGCTACTGCAAGGAGCAAGGGCTCTTCCACGACGCCAACAGCGCAGAGCCTGAATTTAGTGATACGCTAGAGCTCGATATGAGCACCGTGAAACCGGCGTTGGCCGGCCCGAAACGCCCCCAGGATCGCATTGATCTGGATAATATGAAGGCGGATTGGAACAAGGGCTTGACCGCCCCCGTTGGGCCCAAGGGCTTTGGATTGGAAACAAGTGACTTAGAGACCAAGGTCACAGTGAATCAGGGCGGACGTGTTTATGATCTGACGCATGGTAGCGTTGTCATTGCCGCCATCACTTCCTGCACCAACACGAGCAATCCCAGCGTAATGATTGGGGCCGGTTTGCTGGCTAAGAAGGCTGTTGAGCGTGGGTTGGATGTTAAACCGTGGGTAAAGACCAGCCTGGCACCTGGCAGCAAAGTGGTCACCACCTATCTCGAAGCAAGCGGTCTTGTGCCTTATCTCGAGGCGCTTAACTTCCACACGGTCGGGTATGGCTGTACCACCTGCATCGGCAACAGTGGGCCGCTGCCGGAACATATTAGCAAGGCCATCGTCGAAGGCAACTTGGTTGCGGCGTCGGTACTCAGCGGCAACCGCAACTTTGAAGGGCGTGTCAGCCCGGATGCGCGTGCCAACTTCTTGGCCTCGCCGCCGTTGGTCGTGGCCTACGCGATTGCCGGCACGGTCAATATTGATCTGGTCACGGAGCCCATCGGCTATGATCCCAATGGGCAGGCCGTTTACCTCAGTGATATCTGGCCGAGCCAGGAAGAGGTGCAGAGCGCGATTCGCCGCAGCCTCAAGCCGGAGATCTACCGCGAGCAATACGCCAATGTCTTTAAAGGCAATGAAGAGTTTAACGCGATTCCCGTCGCCGGCGGTGAACTTTTTAATTGGGACGAAAACAGCACCTATATCAAGCGTCCCCCCTTCTTTGACATTAACCAAGAGCTATCGCCTGTGGAGCCGATTGTCGGTGCACGGGTGCTGGCTATGATGCCAGACAGCACAACCACAGATCATATTAGTCCCGCTGGCAACATTGCCAAGAACAGCCCTGCCGGACAATATTTGGCAGCCCATGGCGTGGATCGTTCGGAGTGGAACAGCTATGGCAGCCGCCGCGGCAACCACGAAGTGATGATGCGTGGCACCTTTGCCAACATTCGCATTAAGAATCAGATGCTTGATGGCGAAGAGGGCGGGGATACGGTCTATATTCCCAACATGGAAAAGATGACCATCTACGACGCCGCCATGAAGTATGTCGATGATGGCACCCCGCTCATTATTCTGGCCGGAAAGGAATATGGCACCGGCTCCAGTCGCGACTGGGCGGCAAAGGGGGTCCAGTTGCAGGGGGTACGGGCGGTCATTGCCGAAAGCTATGAGCGGATCCATCGCAGCAATCTGGTGGGCATGGGTGTTTTGCCATTGCAATTCAAAGCGGGGCAAAGTGCAGCCACGCTTGGTCTCAGTGGGTTTGAGACTTTTGACATTCTTGGTATGAGTGACAATATGGTGCCAAATCAAGAGTACACGGTGCGGGCAACAGCACAAAGTGGCGCTGTTACTGAATTTCAGGTTGCCAGCCGCATTGATACGCCTGTTGAGATCAACTACTACAAAAATGGTGGTATTTTGCAGACAGTCTTGCGCCGGCTGGCGAGTGAATAACAATCGCTGCGCTCATTAATAGATAAAACCCATAAAAGTCGTACAAATAGATAGGTATCTCTCTGTGTACGAAGGTGCGACTTTTATATGGTTTGTGTGTAAGCAAATTGTGCAAGCCGCTGTTTTTGCCGGAGGCCCAATGGCGTGTCTGCACAATTTCGTCTGATGAGCCAATAGGTGTACATAGAAAAGGATAGATGAGCATGAGTGTTGCGATAGCAGAAAAGCCAACCTATGAATTGCATGGCTGGAATCTCTCAGAACTGTTACCGGAGCCGACTGAGGAGATCTTGAGCGAGCGTCTAAGTGCTTTGGAGCAAAAAGTCCAAGCGTTTGTGGCGGTCCGTGAGGATCTGGATCCGGAAATGGAGCCAGAATTGTTGCTCAATGTCATGGGTCAGTATGAAGATCTGGTCGCCACGATCTTCAAGTTGGGGGCATATGGCAGCCTCTGGTTTTCGTCGGACACCCAATCTTCCACCGCGTTGACCTATCGCAACCGACTGCAACAGGTTTCGACCGATGTGCAGAATCGCACCCTCTTCTTTGATCTCTGGTGGAAAGGGCTAAGTGATGATGAGGCAGTGGCATTGCTGCCGAATGGTGAAAAATTCCCAGATCAACGGCACTATCTCGATGATCTGCGGCGTACCAAACCTTATACACTCGATGAAAAATCAGAGCAATTGATCAATACCAAAGATGCCAATGGGATTGATGCTGTCATGACGCTCTATTCAATGATTACTAATCGCTTTGAGTACACAATCGAAGTTGAGGGCGAAAAGCAATCCTTGACCCGTGACGCGCTCATGGGCTATGCGCAATCGCGTGATCCCCAAATGCGCGAGATGGCCTATCAAGAGCTTTATCGAGTCTATAGTGAGGATGCCAATATCCTCGCTCAAATCTATACCAACCGCGTGCGGGATTGGTATAACGAACATGTGGGGCTGCGCCACTACAGTTCACCCATCGCCGTGCGCAATGTCGCCAACGATATCCCTGACGCAGCCGTTGACGCGCTGTTAGATGTTGCGCGCGAAAATGTTGGCATCTTTCAGCGCTACTTTGCACTGAAGGCGGGCTGGCTGGGAATGGAGAAGCTACGGCGTTATGATATCTATGCGCCATTGGCGGCTTCGGATCGCAAAGTCGAGTATGCCGATGCGGTTACCATGGTGCTTGATACCTTTCGCCGTTTCCACCCAGAAATCGCCAACCAGGCTGCACGCGTCTTTGATGAAAATCACATTGATAGCGAAGTGCGCAAAGGGAAACGGGGCGGGGCGTTTTGTGCCACCGTGCTGCCAAGCTTAACCCCTTGGGTCCTGATGAACTATACCGGCCGTGTCCGCGATGTTGCAACGCTGGCGCATGAGTTGGGCCACGCGATCCACAGCATGTTGGCTGAGAAACATTCCGTCCTAACGCAGCATCCAACATTACCGTTGGCCGAAACCGCTTCTGTCTTTGCCGAAATTCTGCTTACCGAGCGGCTGTTGGCGGAGGAGAAGGATCCGCTGGTGCGCCGCGAGTTGCTGGCGGCATCGGTCGATGATATGTATGCCACGGTAATGCGTCAGGCATATTTTGTCCACTTTGAGCGTACGGCCCACGCCGCGATCATGGCCAATCGCTCGCCGGAAGAGTTGCACGATCTCTATATGGCAAATCTCAAAGAACAATTTGGCGATAGCCTTGAGGTTGCCCCAGAATTCCAGTACGAGTGGATTAGCATCCCCCACATCTACCAGACCCCCTTCTATTGCTATGCATATAGCTTCGGGCAGCTCTTGGTGCTTTCACTCTACCGACGCTATCAGGAACAAGGGGATGCGTTCAAGCCGGGGTATATGAAGCTATTGGCCTATGGAGGCTCAGCCCGCCCCGAAGATATTCTGCAAGAGGCCAATATCAATATTACCGATAAGGCTTTCTGGCAGGGGGGCTTTGATGTCATTCGTGGGATGATCGATGAGTTGGCTGACCTCAAAGTTTAATCAGCCGACTGCCGTGCGTCTTTCAACGGGCGTGCGCAATCCTCATGATCTGTAGCTTGGATCTTATCCAAAAAGAGAGAGCAATGATAAAAGCTCTCTCTTTTTCATTGGCAAAACAAGCAAACTCTGCTATACTATTTTAGCCTCACTCAATCCTCACAACGGTAACACGATACGAATGAGCAACAGCGAGCAATGAGCTATTCAACTCTGTTCCGAATTTTGTATATAGGGCGAAAAGCACAAATTTCTGACCAATTAGAGACAATTTTCGGGGTTCAAAATCAAATAGCGGCCACAAATCGTGAAGGCGCAGGTACGACTTGGCCCACGGTTGAATTTGTAACAGCGACGAATCAAAAAACGGCACTTCAGTTGGTGCGTGCGCAGCCGCCAGTTGCGCTGCTGGTTGAACTGGAACAGAAGCCGGATAGTCGTCTTCGCTTCTGTGAAGTAGTCCGCTACCGCTTGCCAACCGTGGCAATTCTAGCTGTTACCGCCAAGGTGCCGGATAATGAGTTTGCGTTTGATGAAATCATCCAATTGCCTCTTGTGCCCGCTCAAGTGATCAAAACCATGCAAATCTTTTGGACAAGACGGGCCGAACATCTGTTGCAGCGGGGTCCAATTAGCTTAAATATTGCGACACGCTCGGTCACCACGGCCAATGGTCAATATACAATGACGCCCAAGCAATGTGCCTTATTGAAGTTACTGATGACAAGGCATGGGGAAGTAGTGGAGCGCAGTAAAATTATGGAGACAGTGTGGGAAACTAACTATCTCGAAGATACGCGTACACTCGATGTTCATATTCGTTGGCTACGAGAACGAATTGAGCCGAATCCATCCAATCCGATTTATTTAAAGACAATTCGAGGTGTCGGCTACTGTTTTGCGATTTAGCGTGCCGACAAGCAGCTTGCGCAACAGGTCGCACTCATTTAGCCAAGGCCACTCCAGAAAAACAAGCCTCCATAACTATTTGCTTTGCTTCGTGTGCCTTCGTGTGCCTTCGTGTGTCTGCTAATAGCAATACCTTCGCCAATTTCAGAAATTAGAGCCGTCATTCCTGCGCAAGCAGGAATCCATCTTCACGTTACACGAGTAGATTCCTGCCTGCGCAGGAATGACATCTGGAAATTTCCGCCAAAACAAGGTTTGGCGAAGGTATTGAATAGACTAATCATTTAAAAGTCATACATGACAAGGCTACCTTTACACGAGAGAAGCTGTATGGCTTTTACGGATTTCATCTATAAGAAACATGGCCTCCGCCACCGTTTCTTTAGGGTGAATAGGGCACCGCCCTTTAGTTGCTTCGTGGATCACTTAATTCTTGGAATAGCCCAAGTGCCCCCGGTTTAGCCAAGTGCCCCCGGTTTAGCCAAGTGCCCGTCGTGCTTCTACGATGTTGGGTAACCGATCGATCTTCGTGAGCACTCGCATCAGTTGGACCACATCTTCAATTTCTAACGTTGCGTTGATCAAGGCCAAATTGTTTTTCTGACCAGTTAGTGCTTCCACGCTGATCATGTTGATATGTTCATCTGCCACCAGAATCGCTACGTCCCGCATCAGTCCGGAGCGATCATAGGCGCTGATTTGGATCTTAACCGGATAGGTTTCGCTGCGCTCGGTAGCCCACTGCACATCGATTAGACGGTGGGTGCCGCCACGGCGTACAATGGTACTAATGTTTGGGCAATCCGTGCGATGAACGGTTACCCCTCGGCCTTTGGTAACGTAACCAATGATCGGATCACCAGGCACAGGGTTGCAGCACCGTCCCAATTGGGTCAACAACCCTTCAACCCCCTGTACCATTAAGCCACCGCTGTGGCCGGCATTGTGGCCATTGCTTGGGGTACTGCGCGGACGGGTATTGATCAGGATGCCATTTTGTGCGGCCAAGCGCTCTTGCTCGCGCCGCTCCTGGTCAAATACCCGTTGGGCGATCTGTTGCGAATTGATATCACCATAGCCAACCGCGGCATAAAAATCATCAACTTTTTCAACATTAAAGAGCTTGGCCAGCGCTTCGACTGTCATCGCTACGGAGAGGCGACGAAGCTCTTTCTCCAGCATCTGACGTCCACGTTGAATATTTTCTTCGCGCCCCTGTTTGCGCAGCCAGGTGCGGATTTTGCTGCGCGCCCGTTGTGTCGTCACATACTCCAAATTGGGGTTGAGCCAATCGCGACTAGGGCCACCCCGTTTTGCCGCAATGATCGAAACCTGATCGCCATTTTTGAGCTTGTAATCCAGAGGGACGAGCCGCCCATTGATATTGGCCCCGCGGCAGCGATGGCCCAATTCGGTGTGAATGGCATAGGCAAAATCAATAGGCGTGGCATTGGCGGGCATATCAACCACATCGCCCTGCGGCGTAAAGACAAAGACCCGATCCTTAAAGACATCGGTCTTCATGCTGGTCATGAATTCGTCGGCGTCGGTGACCTCTTGCCGCCACTCCATTAGTTGGCGTAGCCAGGCAATTTTCCCCTGAAAATCTGCATCGTGTTTGGCCTGTTCTTTGTACTGCCAATGTGCTGCAATCCCATATTCAGCGACATGGTGCATCTCTTGCGTGCGAATCTGCACCTCCATCGGGCGACCGCTGCGTCGGCTTAGAACGGCAGTGTGCAAGCTGCGATACATATTATTTTTGGGATTGGCAATGTAATCGTCAAACTCTCCAGGTATGGGCCGCCAAAGGCTATGAACAATCCCCAACGCGGCATAACATTGAGCTTCGGTCGAGACCAATACGCGGAAACCATAGACATCGTAGATCTGGTCGAAATCGACATCTTTGCGTTTCATTTTGCGCCAGATACTATAAATGTGCTTCGTCCGTGCCGATACCTCCGCCTGAATGCCCGTCTTAGCCAATTCGCGTTCCAACTCACCTTTAATCCGAATCACCCATTTGTCACGCTCAGAAGCTTTCTGTTGCACAGCCTTGGCAATATCCCGATAACTGGTCGGCTCCAAATAGCGAAAACTCAGGTCTTCCAGTTCAGACTTAATCTTCCAGATTCCCAGGCGGTTAGCCAAAGGCGCAAAGATTTCGAGCGTTTCACGGGCGATCCGTCGGCGCTTGTGCTCCTTTTGCCCGCCCAATGTTCGCATGTTATGGAGTCGATCCGCCAGCTTAATGAGCACGACGCGGATATCTTCAACCATCGCCAAGAACATCTTGCGCAGCGATTCTGCCTTGTTCCCGGACATGCTTTCGTGGGTTGTCCCCAGATCTTTAATGCGCTTGAGCTTGGTAACCCCATCGACCAACATGGCCACCACATCGCCAAACTGTTCACGGATATAGTCAATCGTAAATTCAGAATCTTCAGCCACATCGTGCAGCAAGCCAGCCGCCAGCGTGTTGACATCCATGCGCATCTCTACGAGGATCTTGGTCACGGCTAGCGGATGGATAATGTAGGGCTCCCCACTCTCTCGATTTTGTGTACGATGGGCATAGCTAGCCAGTACATAGGCCCGCAACAACTTTTCATAATCTTGGCGAGGGAAATAAGGGGGCAATGACTGGACCAGTTGTTCAAGTGCTTGCTGCGCCTCTTTTGTCGGCTCAATTTGCAGAAAACCCTCCCCGTCTTTGGCGGGGAGTGGTACAATTTTTGTCAAGGCCAGCGCTACAGCTTCTAGTGGGACAGGGGGCGGGGGGGCATTATAATCGAGGCGAGGGTTGGGCAAAGGCAGACGGGCGACATGGCCGTTGGACTCGCTAGGTGCGCTCACTTCTTCAGAAAGCACAGCTTGATCCATCATCGATTCTTCAGCCGTGGTCGATGTCCCTACCTCAGCAACAGTAGCAGTGCGATTGTCGGCTGGGCTCTCTTCCGGCGCGCTGGCGTCGGACACCTGGATGACCAACATGCGCTCTGCTGTTGTTGTCTCTTCGTTACCATTCTGTGTAAGTCTGGCTGGATCGGCTTTCCCATTCCTGAATCGATCAACCTGTGAATTTGAAGTCATAGCCACTTCCTTATGAGACTTTCTCCCAACTTCGCTCATCAGTCGCGCCCAATGGACACCCAGTGAAATCAATCGAATAGTTGATTATAAACGCAATTATCAGGATTTGCAATGGCCTAAAATGTTAGGCGCTTCGAAGGTTATCAGCGACAATGGCCTCACAAAAAATCGGCGACACGCTGATAGATCGCTTCTAAATCCGCACTGGCCAATTTAAACCAAATGATCTCTTGCATCTTACGAAACCAGGTATATTGGTGTCGCACATAGCGGTGTGTTTCCGTCTTAAATCTCTCAATTGCTTGGTCGAGGGTAAGTTTGCCTTCTATATAATCGATCATCTCGCGGTAGCCAAGGCTGGTAATAGCCGGCAACGGTGGATAGTAACCGGCTGCCAATAGGCGTTTTGTTTCCTCAAGCAGCCCCTCGGCCATCATGATTTCAATCCGTGCGTCTGTCCGCTGATAGAGCTCGGCTCGTGGTCGATCCAATCCAATCTGCAAGATGCGATAGGGCGGAGGATCGGCACCCTCCAACGCCACTTTGGATCGACCAGTGCTGAGAAATATCTCTAGCGCACGTAAAACGCGGCGGGGGTTTTTGCCGTCAATGAGAGCAGATGTGGCGGGATCGACCCTTTGTAGCCATTGAAACAACGCGTCACGGCCGTGCCCACGCAGATATTGCTCTAGCTCTGCACGAAGGGTCGGGTTGGGCGGAACTTCGGGTAGCCGTAAGCCATCGACTACGGCGCGGATGTAGAGTGCTGTACCACCCACCAGAAAAGGCACATGGCCGCGGGCGTGGATCGCTTCAATTGTCCGATATGCCCGTTGCTGATAATCGGCCAGCGAAAAAGGGTCGTCGGGATTGCACAGATCAATGAGATGATGGGGCGCTTGACGTTGTTCCGCTAGGGTTGGTTTCGCTGTCCCAATATCCATGCCGCGGTAAATTTGGCGGCTATCTGCCCCCACGACTTCGCCGCCAAAGCGCGCGCAGAGTTCTAAACTTAACGCCGTTTTGCCAACAGCTGTTGGTCCTAGCAGTACGACTAGCGGGGGCAGGGTGGCAGGTGAGACATCTGATGTTGCGGCTGAGTGTGCAGATAGTGGTCCCATTGCACCTATCCTGTAACGGCGTGACGAATATGGTCAATGGCCAACAGATGTCCTTGGCCATCCATCTGTACAGCGACCAAATCAATCCGCCAAGCTCCTTGCCAGCCAACACTTTGAATATAATGCGCAGCAACCTCGCGTAATTTTGCCTGCTTGCGTGTCGAGACCGATTGAATGGCCGTACCATACCGATTACCACGACGGGTACGCACTTCGACGAGCACCAACCAGGTTGCCGCCATGTCGCCCGTGGCATAATTGGGGGCAACATCATGCGCAACGATATCTAGTTCCCCAGAAGCACAGCGCCAGTTGCGCTCTACAATCGTTAACCCACTTTCAATCAGTCTGCGCACGGCTAGCGTCTCTCCGGCATTCCCAAGCTGCCGCCGCGGATCAGCTTTCTTGGCACTTGGTGGTGGGGCTGCTGCGGAACCGTCGCCGGCTCGATCAATCGGGTGATGGCTGGTCATAATCTTTACCAATGAGTGAAAGCTTGTGGGCGATTGGTGCAAATGAGTGGCGGTGTTCGATGCAAGGGCCACTGTCCCGAATGGCGACCAGGTGAGCAGCCGTGCCATACCCTTTGTGTTGCGCAAAGCCATAGTGCGGATATACATCATGCATGGCGATTAACAATCTGTCACGATGGACCTTCGCCAGAATTGAGGCGGCCGCCACCGAGACAATTCGCTGATCGGCCTTGGCAAAGCTTGCTTGTTCAATCGGACAGAGCGGCAGACGCACCCAGTCGATCAGGAGATAGTCAGCAGGGGGTGTCAGGGCGTCAATGGCGGCTACCATGGCGAGCCGCGTCGCCGGGCCAATGCCAATTTGATCGATTTGTGCGGCATCAATTGCCCCGATCCCCCAGGTCAATGCAGCCTGTTGAATCTCGATCGACAGGCGATGGCGGCGGATCGGGGTGAGCTGTTTGCTATCATTGACAGCTGCCCAGATCCCTTGGCGGTCGCTGTGTGGTGGCACAATCACAGCAGCCGCGACCACCGGGCCGGCCAGGGCACCCCGTCCTGCCTCATCAATACCAGCGATATAGTGATAGCCGGCTTGCCAGAGCCGGCTTTCTTCTTCAAAGGTGGGCATCATGGGCAAAGTGGGGCTAGTAAATCAAGTAGAGCGTCTGGAGCACCTGTAAAGTCACTTGTGAGACCTACAGTAACAAAAAGGCACTGACAGATCTGCCAGTGCCCAAACAGCCAACTCTACTTTGCTCTGTATCTTTCGATCCCTAATTTCTGTAAACAGAGAACTGTTACGCTTTGAGGAAGCGCTTCTCGCGCAGGCGGGCAGCTTTCCCTTGCAGATCGCGGAGATAGTAAAGCTGCGCTCGACGAACTTTGGCCTTGCGCAGTACTTCAATTTTTTCCACATTTTTGCTATAGAGCGGGAAGGTGCGTTCGACACCAATTCCATTCGACGCCGTGCGCCGTACAGTGTAGGTAGCACCGGCACCTTTGCCACCGCGGATGGTAATCACGGTGCCTTGGAAGATCTGAATACGCTCGTTGCGGCCTTCAGTAATACGTTGGTGGACGCGGACAGTATCGCCCGGATCAATCTCTGGAAAGTCGGCAGGCAACTCCGGCTGGAGCGATGCCATCAATGCGTTTGTCATAATTTATTTCCCTATGAACGTTACTTTACAACTTTACTTTATCACTTTTGTTTTGCATAGGACTTACGCAACCCTCTGGTTTCGATACGGCAAAAAGCTGCCTACCGGTTGCCTTTTAGGCGCGGCGTCCTGCATGAGTCCTATTACAACTTTAACTTTACAACTTTCCCCACTTTATCTTAGAGAATGTGGGGCTTTGGGCTCTAAACGGTATCTACTGCACTGGTGTTACTTCATGATAACCGTGAGTATACTTCATCTGTTTTTACAAAACATTACCCTATGCGAGATACGCAAAGGGCTAATTATTGGCAAAGAAACTCAGAAACAGTTTCAAAGATAACTCTCAAAGTTTAGCATAGTGAGATAAAAATTCCAAACCGGCAGTGATGGGATTGACAATTTCTCGCGAAACGCATACAATCTATACATAATGCTCTGTAAGGAAGAGTGCTGTAAAGCGAGACGGTGTAAAGTGAGACGGTGTAAATCATGCTGAGTAACATCAGAAAATAACAATTTTACACAGTTAAACTGGAGTTATATACTTTTGTGGCGTATACTTCACTGCGGCGTATACTTCACTGTGGCGCATACTTCACTGCAGCGTATACTTCACTGTGGCGCATACTTCACAAAGTATAGGAGTCACTCACAATTTTATTGTGGGTCGGTGGCGGAATGGCAGACGCAGCGGACTTAAAATCCGCCGGGTAACCCCCGTGTGGGTTCGAATCCCACTCGACCTACCAACTGTGTTTTTGTTTGTAAGCGATAGGTGTAAACCCTTACCCGTTGGTCTCTTTGCCCAATAGGACCAACAACAGTTTGCAAACAGATTCTAGAGAAGAGAATGCCGTCTACTCAGTGTAAGCGGTATTCTCTTCTCTATTTATACTCAACCCTTTTCCCAAATCAACATTCGCATTTGTTTGTATTCATGCAACAAAGTCATCTCGTTGAGTGAAAGGTTCTCTTATGCAATTTACTGAAAGCCCGAGCAAAGATCATAAATCTGCACCTTTTTGCCGATGGCAAAGGCCTCTCTTGCCGCAGATGGTGCGTCTCTTCATGGCGATGGCCATTGTTGTTGCGACCGTAGCTTTCGCCCCCCCTATTGCACGTGCCGAAGATGGTGTCCATGTTGTGACAGTTGGTGAAAATCTCGGCACGATTGCTCGCCATTACAACGTCAGCATGCGTGATTTGATCAATAACAATGGGATCAATAACCCTGATATCGTTGTTGTAGGGCAACGATTGATCATCCCTGGGCTGGCCGTTGAAACCGGTTCAATGGTTGCCGAGAAGGTCAGCAGCGCGACCAAATCCCTTCCCCACGGCGATGGCTATTATATTGTGAGCCGAGGTGATACGCTTTCACAAATTGCACGTGCAAACGGCATGGCATTGAGTGATATGTTACGGCTGAATGGACTGAGTAATGCAAACTTTCTCTGGGTAGGCCAAAAACTGCGTGTCACGGCGCGGGTTGCGCCAGTTGCCACCGAGGAAGAAGCTGAGCCAAAGCTGGCAGAAACTATTTATATTGTCAAACAGGGCGACACACTGGAATCGATCGCCAATGCCAACAATATGACGCTCCAAGCGCTGCTGGGTGCCAATGGCCTACCACATGAGAACTTCACTTGGGTTGGTCAACGGCTACGCATCCATCCCGGTGCCAAACCGGCAGGTGGTGGAATAAACTTTACTGCTGCACCGAGCGATGGCTATCGGTGGATTGAAGTAAACCTCAGCAACCAGACGTTGACAGCCTGGCAGGGTGACGTGGCGGTGCTGAATACTTACATCAGCTCTGGTGTGGCGGCTACTCCCACGGTTACAGGGCGTTTTCGCATCGGCACAAAGTATCCCAGCCAACGCATGATTGGTCCTGGCTATGATCTACCTGGCGTCACCTCCGTGATGTATTTCTACGGTGCCTATGCCATTCATGGTGCCTACTGGCACAACAACTTTGGCATGCCCATGAGCCACGGCTGCGTCAACATGCGTGATGGCGAAGCGCTCATGCTCTACAATTGGGCCCCGTCGGGTACAGAGGTCTATGTGCACTACTAGACGGTAGTCTCTGTTGACTTGGTTACCGATACGACTTACGCAGCTAGCGGCGGCTGAGCTTGTCGAAGCCAGAGCGTAATCGCATAACTCTTCTCCTATAAAAAAAAGCGGTTGGTCTTGCAAGACCAACCGCTTTTTTTACATCAAATCATCATCCTTCTCTATAGCCACCCTTTACGCCGAAAATATTGGATCATGCCCAATGCGATACCAATAAAGGTTAGCCAAAGCATTGGATAAGCCCAGCGTGTATGGAGTTCGGGCATAAAGGAGAAGTTCATGCCATAGACGCCGGCAAGAAAGCTCAACGGGATAAAGATCGTGGAGATCATGGTTAACACCTTCATCGTCTCGTTGATGCGATTATTGACAAGCGCCAAGTGTGTTTCCATCGTACTACTGGCGAGATCCCGCATGCTGTTGGCCAGATCAGAGAAACGCGCGAGGTGATCGTATGCATCTTGAAAGTAGATGCGTACATCTGATGGGACAACGGTGTAGCTGGTATGCGATAGGCGGTAGAGCAGTTCCCGCTGAGGCGTCAAAATCCGACCCATACGCAGTGCGCTGCTTTTCGCGGTGAGGATATCGTTGAGCAGCACTTCTTCGCCTTTGCCACGATTATCGTTGCGAAAAATCTGGTCGCCAAGATGCTCCAGCTGTTGTTCAAAGCGATCAAGAAGTGGTGTGTAGTTGTCGATCTGCCGGTCGATCAGCTCATAGAGCAAAAACGCGGTGCCGCGTGCTAGACCGCCATGCTGATGGCTATGCTCGTTCCATAGCTTTTCGATCGATTCGCGCGGCAATTCGTGCATGGTAATAAGATAATTTGCACCCAGAAACACATCGACTTCATACGTGTGGATATCCATCCGTTCGTCGCCAAGCGCCACCGTATGAAAGACCAAATAAAGATAGCCGCCATAATCATCGACTTTGGGTACATGGGAATCATTCACGGCATCTTCAATGGCAAGCGGATGAAACTTAAAAAGTTCGGCAAGAATCGATTGGCTCTCTTCATCCGTCGGGTCCGTTAAGTCAATCCACAACCTTGCCTGGTTGTCGCGCATCGCATCCCCCAATTGGCCAAAGGGCAAATGGGGGACGATTGTGCCACTGCGGTGGCGATAGAGAATACGGATCATCGTTGGGATTACCTCAAGGTGTCAGGTTTGCCTGCTTTGGTAGCTATCTTTGGTAGCTATACCCAGCAGGGTGCAAGCCCTAAGAATTTCCAAGTATCATAGCGGAGAGCGGGTATCCTCGCAAGAAAATGGTAAAGGGAGGGAGCGACTGTTTGACACATCGTGCGACACACAGTAAGATTGATAGGCTGATTAGGGGTAACTGTAAGCAGATAGGAACATTTGAAAATTGTCATGAGTCGTAATCCCCAAGTGGCACAAGCCACGCTCGATCCGGTTGCCCAACCGGTGGTCAATGCCCCAATTTTAGTCAACAAAGTCGCGGCCTTTCACAAGATGATCGATCATCTACAAGGGCAGTCGTTGATTGCGCTTGATACGGAAAGCAACAGCCTCTTTCGCTACTATCCCAAAGTTTGTTTGATCCAATTGACCACCTTTGCCGATGCACAGAAGCCTGATCCGGCAGAGGTTACCGATTACCTGGTTGACCCGTTGGCACTGAAACAGCTACAAGCACTTGGTGAGAGGTTAAAAGATCCGCAGGTTGAAGTCATTATGCACGCGGCAGACAATGACATCCTGATCTTACAGCGCGACTTCGATTTTCAGTTTCATACGCTATTTGACACGCAACTGGCTGCGCGTATTTTGGGCTGGAAGCAAGTTGGACTAGCGGCAATGTTGCAGAACCACTTTGGCGTGGTCAGCGATAAACGAATGCAGCGTACCGATTGGGGGCGTCGCCCATTGACAACGCAGCAGATCGTCTATGCACAAATGGATACGCACTTTTTACCCGCTTTACGGGCGAGGATGATCGAAGAGTTAAAAGCGGTCGGTCGGTGGGAAGAAGCCCAAGAAGCATTTACAATGTTACGTCTCATCGACTATAACGAACGAGAGAGTACGCACCGCTCTTTTTGGCAGATGCGGCAGACGCGTGATCTTCCTCGCACAGAGCATGGTCTATTAGAAGCATTGTGGCAGTGGCGCGAAGCGGAAGCGCAACGACGGGATCGTCCTCCCTTCAAGATTGCCACCGATCAGACGCTGGCCGCCTTGGCCCTTGCACGGCCGCAACAGATAACCGACCTTACTCAAATTGAGGGGCTAGGCGAAAAACAGATCCAACAATATGGCAATGCGTTGTTGGCCGCAGTCGCCGATGGGCAACAACGTCCAGTGCCAGAAACACCGAGCAATGAGCGCCAGGATCTGGAAAAAGCAGTTCAACGGCGCTACGATACATTGCGCCAGTGGCGTACTAGTATGGCCGAAAAACGGGGCGTAACCCCAGAAATCATCTTCAGCAATAGCATTCTGCTCTCCCTGGCGCAGCGTATGCCCCACTCGGAAGCAGAAATCTTAGAGATCCCCGAAATTGGTCCATGGAAGGCAAAAACGTATAGTGATGCGATTCTAAAAATGCTTCACAACAAAGCCCAATAGAGGTATTTGTTAACCTAAGATATCTCTACTCTACGCAAAGGTGGGTTCCCAATGGAGTGTCGATTCTAGTGAACGTGGGCGGTCAAATTTTGCCTCATCAAAGGTAGCCATCTGGTTGAGCGTTGCGACAGCGGCCTCCAAAATTGAAGTTGCGAGAATCGAGCCCACTCCTTCGCCCAATGCCAGATCCAATGCGAGAATTGGGGACAGATCAAGGTGCTCGAGTAGGACAGCATGGCCGGGCTCTACACCGCAATGGCCGGCGATCATAAAGGACTTGGTGCCAACACACAGTTTGGCAGCAACAGCCGCGGCAGCGGTTGAGACAAGGCCATCAAGCAGGATCGGGACCCGTAATGACGCCCCGCCAATGATCACGCCAACCATGGCCGCAATTTCAAAGCCACCCACTTTGCTCAAGACATCAATGGGATCGTTGGCATCAGGCAGGTGGAGTGCAAGCGCACGCTCAATTACTTCGCATTTACGCCGCCACCCCAAAAGACCGATGCCGGTGCCCATACCGGTAACTTGCGAAACGGGTAATTCGCTCATCAATGCCGCAATTGCCGAAGCAGATGTGGTGCTACCCACCCCAATATCGCCAGCAATTAACAGGTTAGCACCAGCTTCCACTTCCATCAAAGCTGTTTGAATACCCGCTTCAATGGCGTGGACAGCCTCTTGACGCGTCATCGCCTCTTCGCTTGCAAAATTTTTGGTACCCAACCGAATTTTATGTTTGTACAAATGGGGATGATCGGGCAACACTTCGGCCACACCCACATCCAGCACCTTCACGGTAACATCAAACTGACGGGCCAACACATTTACCCCAGCGTCACCGGCCAGACAATTCCGGACCATCTGCGCCGTTGCAATCGATGGAAAAGCACTGACCCCTTCCTGTGTGATTCCATGATCCGCCGCGCAGATGATCACGGTACGAGGCCGTAGCGCAGGGGAGAGCTGCCCTGTGATTCCTGCCAGACGAATACTAAGCCGCTCTAGGCTGCCCAGCGCATTTACTGGTTTGGACAATTGCAACTGCCGGTTGCCGGCCATTTCCATGAGCGAAGCATCTAGCTCACCGACATTGGCAACCGTGGTTGCGAGTAATTCCCAACTGCTTGTCATGGATTCCTCCTAGGCTTCAATGCAATGCGATTCGATGTAGGGAGGCATGGTTTGACTGATAAAACCTGAATTTACAGTGTATTTGCACTGGGGGATTTGAGGAGTATATCATACTTCGGATCTGGAAACAGCCCTCTTAAACTACTCTTAACCTCCTATTGATCAACCATGCCACTATCGCCGTGGACAGTTGTTTGGGCACCTTCAACCAAGTTGTCAAATTGAGCACCCAGAGCAACCACCGTGGGCACCTGCCAAGTACGAGCAGCGACGACAATTGGATCAAGCGGTGTGCCATTGGCGGCCACAAGCGCCAGAGCAAAAGGTAGGATTAACGAGCAGCCACTGTTGAGTTGCTGTACCCCAATAATCGCCCCATTATCCTGCACAGGAGCAGGGGGCGGCCAACGGCGTAACGGCCCTGTCGCTTGGCCGCTGACGACCGGCAAGCCCGAGCCGCCAACAGGCACCGCTACATTCTCACCGACCAATACCCAGGGCGAAGGCGCACTTTGCCATTGCATATAGGTCATTCTACGCTTCTCACAGGTCGCTTGGATCTCACTACGTGCACTAATGTTCCACTCGCCAGTCATCATCTGCTTAACCTCTTCAAGCGCAAAAAAGAAGACATCTTCGCGCTGTTGTAAGCGACCGTCGGCCATTGCTTCGCCGGCTGCGGCCAACGCCCACCGGCGTGTGCCGGCCAACGCATAGGCAAAGGCATGAAGTGCCTGACTTTGTAATTGCAGCAAATGGCGCAATTGGGCGGTTAGTAGTTGCACTTCTTTTTTTGCCGCGCCATCCACCGCTTCCAGTAAATTTTGTAAAGGTTCTGTCGGCGGTTGATGGGCCGAGCGCGTTGGCGCGGTTTGGAGATAGGCAGTTAAGCTAGAAAAGAGCAGACAAGGGTTACTTTCCCAACGCTCCTGGGCGATCTCTGCTTCGTTAGCTGTGCGATGACCATACTGCACTAAAAAGTGCTGAATGGCCTCGCACATGGGGCGTGGCAACTGCGTTTCCCAACCGGCAAAATCACCATTGTGCAGCCAATCCACGACAACGGGGTCAGCTGCGGCCAAGGCCCCAAGCGCAAGTAACTGCTCCGCCATTGTCGTTTCGTGCACGGTGGTCAACGCACCAAGGCAGTTGTTAATGAGCGACAAATTGGCTGGATAGGGCCGCCGATCTTGGGTGAGCCATAAGAGCCGATTGTAGATCCATTCCAAATTGTGGCGCGCCGCAAAAAAGAGTTTAAAACTACTTGCACTAACCCGCTCGATCTCCTCCATCACCTGCAGGACATCCGCTTGCGTCCACCGTAGCTCTTTTGTCTTGGCCGACCATGTTTCCGATTTCTGGTTGATGGCAGGCAATTCCTCTGCGTAGCGAGCCAGAGTTGTCGTAATTTTTTTGCGATTCCGACCTAGTTTGATGCCCGCAAAAAAACTGGGCTTTTCATAACGCACAAGGGGAAAACGTTCGCCGTCAAGCAGCAGAGTCAGTGGTTCCACACCGGCCAATTCGACATCACGCTGCGCAGAGAGCGTCAGATTGAGATAGGGATAGCCATTCACCTGTTGCAAAATGCGCGCGCGAGGCATGGGCTCAAAGCCTAACTCGTCGAAATATTGATACCAAGCACGCTTGGCAACCTCTTCGAGGAGACTATAGCTAAATGGCGTTAACGGACCAGCAGCTAGCGGTTGAAGTGGTAGTCGGCTCCAGACAGTACGGCTGCCACCTGGCAACCCCTTCGGCAATGAGAATGCAAACAAAATTCACCTCTATACTCAGCTCTACCGGATAAGAGACCTTACGTAGAGAATGTTTCTCAAAATGGTTAGCAGAACATCGATGCGGGGAACATTCTCTACTGAAAGGTACAAAGTGTCAATTTTGATAGTGAGTATAGGTAGCTTTATTCCGGCGTAGCAAAGATTAAGCGGCCGGCGTTGGTCTGTAAAACTTTGGTGACTTGGACAAGCACTTCCTGGTTAAGATAGCGCCGACCATTTTCCACGACAACCATCGTACCATCATCTAAGAAGCCGACACCTTGTCCCGACTCCTTGCCTTCCTGAATAATCTGTAGTGGCAACTCTTCTCCAGGCAATAGAATTGCTTTGACGGAGTTTGCCAATTCATTGATATTGAGCACCTTGACGCCCTGTAAACTGGCGACGCGATTGAGGTTGTAATCATTGGTGAGAATCGCGGCGTCTAATAACAATCCCAGACTGATCAACTTATCATCAACCTGTTGGGCGTCCTGTGGGTCTTGATCAATAAAATGGATCGTGACATCACCGCTACTTTGCAGTCGATCAAGAATCTCCAGCCCACGTCGCCCTCGGTTGCGCCGCAAGGTATCCGACGAATCAGCAATATATTGCAGTTCATTGAGCACAAACCGAGGTACGACCAGCTCTCCCGGGATAAAGCCAGTCTGCGCAATATCGGCGATCCGCCCATCAATTATTACACTCGTATCTAACAATAATTGCTGGCTTGGTGCCGCTATGGTTCCATTGCGACTGACGCTTGCCGTGCCCAGGCGCGTTGCGCGTTTGGGGAGATCCATTTCATTCTGGCCCAAACGGAAAAATGTCAAGAGATCTTCTTGCCGCAAGACGGCAACGGTTGTTCCCAAGTACCCCATAATAATAAGAGCAATAAGCGGTAAAATACTGCCAAAGGGAGCAGGCAGTTGTGACACGGGAAAGCTGATCAAGGCTGCAATCAGAAGTCCTGCTGCTAATCCAAACGTGCCGGCAATGAGATCGGCCGTTGGCACAGTGCGTAATGAGTTACGGGCGGCTTTTGCTGGTGCAATGACGAGCCAAGGAGCCAATAAATAACCCAAAAGGCTACCGACCAATGCTGCAGGTAGGATATAGCGAGCTGACTCTGTTGTAAGATATGTTGTTCTGGCCAAGGCAACACCCAGTTCCCAGCCAATAAAGCCATAGACCAGCGTTCCCATCACTCGCAGGAGTGATCCAAAACGCATAAAAGTTCTCCGATCATAGTAAGATGTTCTCGATAAGTCCACAGTAAGTCCACAGTAAGTCCACAGTAAGTCCACAGTAAGCGTACGTTCTACACTACGGCTACAACACGATTGGTGTCATAAATGACCGGTAGCGATAACGTCGGTAAGATGATAACGGGTTAGGCAATAAAACTTGTTACCTATTTTGATACAATTCGAGCCACCTGTCAGTATATGTATGTACTATTGAACAGAGCAATTGAACACAGTTTACTACTACACCAAGCCGAGAATCATACGACCAAATCCGCTTTCTCTACAAGACCATTCGCTTTGTCGAACCTTTAAGGTACACAAATCGTATTGTAGCAAGCAGCTCGTGTTTACACAAACGTTTAAGATGGGCTTCTACTAGAGAGACGCACCTCTACGCAGGATAGTTCCTTGAATGGTAAGGCAGATACTTGTCACCTGCCCTCCTTTGATCGATAATACGGTTCACTAGCATCGATTGAGCGATTTATGGTAAGGTGGTTTCTTTTATGTTGACGCTATTAGGTGTCTTTGCACACCCGGATGATGAGAGTTTTGGCTCTGGTGGCACATTGGCGCGCTATGCTGCCGAGGGCAAAGCGGTACATGTGATCATTGCAACCGATGGGATTGCCGGCTCCGTCGAAGAGGGGTCCAAATTTGTTACCCATGAAACGTTGGCGCAGGTACGCTCGACCGAATTGTCAAATGCGGCGGTTGCCCTTGGCGTCACAACCATCTGGTCGTTGCCCTATCGTGACAGCGGCATGCGCAAGACAGAAGCCAATCAACATCCCGATGCGCTCATTCAGCAGCCGATAGAAACATTGACACAGGAGATCATCTCCTATATTGATCGGTTACAGCCGGATGTGATCTTGACCCACGATCCTTTTGGTGGCTATGGCCATCCGGACCATGTGCGCTGCTGTGAAGCCGTTACGGCAGCCTTTCACATTGTGCGCAGTCGTTCCCATGCTGGTCGGCGTAACCACATACCCCAAAAACTGTATTATACGGCGTTTGATAAGCGCATAATGAAGTTGATCGTCAGGGTCATGCCACTCTTTCGTCAGGATCCAACCAAGCTCGGCCGCAACCAGGATATTGATCTTGTCGAGATCAGCCGCTGGGATACTCCTGTCCACACCAAGGTAAATGTTGAGAGGTATCTTGACAAAAAATTAGCTGCCAGCGTCGCACACGCCAGCCAATATAGCGGTGGCCCGGGGTTTTTACGCTTCCTACCAGGCATCATGCGTCGTCGCTTTATGGCAAACGAAACCTACACACGCGCCTACCCCGCCCCCAATGGTACGATTGAGACAGATTTTTTTGCCGGCCTTCGTGAGGCGTAGGGTGCGTTAATGAGCAAAGCCTATGGAAATTTATGAACAACTCTATGTTGGCGATATCGTTGAAATGCGCAAGGTGCATCCATGTGGTGGCTATACATGGGAGATCGTACGAGTTGGTGCAGACATAGGGCTAACCTGCTGCACCTGTCAACGACGGGTGCTACTGCCCCGCCGGAAATTTGCCCGCCAAGCGAAACGCTTTTTGCAGCGGGGTGATCTATCGGTGCCCCCCTCTGCTCTGGGAGCAGCATCGGGATCAGTGTTAGGATCAGTACCGGATGAGGAGTAAAGCAAAGTGAAGCGAACAGAATTGGTAAGCTATCTCGATACCTATCTGGGCATCGCTGCAATCAAAGATTACGGACCACAAGGTCTACAAATTGAGGGACGTGAAGAGGTCAATCGCATCGTTGGCCTGGTGGATGCCCAGCAACCATGCGTTGATGCGGCCCTTGCACAACAGGCAGATTTGATGCTCGTACACCACGGCATCTTCTGGGGAGGCAGCAAGCCTTTGCGTGGTGGCTACGGCGCGTTGGTCCGTACCTTTATGATGGCGGAGCTCAATCTGTATGCGGCACATCTCGCCCTCGATGCCCACCGCGAAGTTGGCAATAACGCCGAATTGGCCCATCGTTTGGGGCTAGAGATTATTGATTGGTGGGGCAATGCCAACGGTGTTAAATTAGCCGCCTTGGCGATTCATCACCACGGTGTCAAGCTTGACTATGTTGTTGACCGCTTTGAGCAAAATGTGGGACCAGTTAAATTGGTACAGGCACATGGCCCGCGAATCATTCACAAAGTGGGAATTTTGAGCGGCTTTGGCGCACGCGAAATCGAGGAGGCAGCCGCGTTGGGCTGTGATCTCTATATTACCGGTGAGACAAGCCACGCCCAATATTATGATGCCCAAAACGCCGGTCTCAACGTAATCTACGGTGGACACTATACGACTGAGACCGTTGGTGTCCAGGCGTTAGGCAAACATCTACAGGAGCAGTTTGAGTTGGAGTTTAGCTTTGTGGATCTGCCAACGGGGCTTTAATCGACTATCAACAGACCGCCATGCTCGGCTGCTGAGCTTGTCGAAGCCAAAGAGCATGGCGGTCTACTGACGATAGACTGCTTCTACAGATCTATCCAACAATTCTGTTCTCGCTGGGCAATAACCGAATTGTTGGATAGATCTAAGTTGTCATTTGAACGGTTGTGCGGTGACGGCCATCTTCTCTTCAAAGAGCTTAGCCACCTCACCGGCTTCGGCATGGCGGCCTGTTGCCTTTTTACTATAGATCAAAGTCTGATCGGCGATGACCTCAAAGCGCCCCCCACTCGATGGAATGAGCGTCAATGATTCGATTGCAGGTGTGTAATTGTGCATAAGTTCTTCCGCCAAACTGACGGCACGGGGAGTGTAGTTTCAAGCCACGCAATATTCAATGCTCATCTTTAGTTTGCTCATGCCAAACCTCCTGTTACATAGGAATCTATCTAGCTACTAGTCACTTATGAAGAACGCTCTGCGAGGTACTTAATTTCACCAGGTCAATAGCCGGATAGATTCGGACGGAAACGTAAAACCTGGTAAGCGGTTGATGGAAAATGGCCACAGCTTACATCTACCAGTGGAACCATCCCTGCAAAATACCCGTCTATTGTAAACGTAGTTGTGATTTGTGGCAACCTTTGGAGCAATGCTATAGTACCCACCATGAATTATGAGTCAGCCAATGAAGCGGAAGCGTGTCAAGCATCGATGTTAGTCACCCCCGATGATCAAGCCGATGATCAAGCCGATGATCAAGTAACGGAAGCGGCATCCCAAAGCCACGAAAACCTGACGAATCAATCTGTGATTGAGCAATCTACTGATGATCAATCTACTGATGATCAATCTACCGATGATCTATCTATAGATACTCCTGCTCTTCCCAAAGAACCCTTCAACCGTCGTCGCTTTTTGAGTGGCTTGCTTGGGGGTACAGCCGCATTGGTTGCCGCCGCCTGTGGTCGTGATCGCGCGACGCCAACCCCAACATTACGCGCGACGCCAACATCGACTTCTTTGGCCCGCACCAGCGCGTTGCCCTCACCGACCGCCACCGATAGTAAGCTCTATCTGCCATCCATTTATAATGAAGCCGGGGTGCCGGTTGCCGTTGCACCAGCTTCCCCGTTAGAACCGACCGAGACACCAATTCCGGTCGAGCCCACCGATACCCCGCCACCACCACCGACCCCAACGCCCGTCGCAACCCCTTTCCCAGCGGGGCCGGCCAGCAAGTTGGGATTGGTGGTAATGCGCAACGATCCCCGCATCTTTGATCTGTTACGGACACAGAGCGTCGCGGTGATTTGTACATTGGAACTCGATCCGAATTTTCTGGCACAAATCAAGCAGACTGCGCCTCAGACACAAATTGTGGCCCGCTTGCCCGACAATGTTGACCAGATTGAGTTGAGTAAGTTATTCGATCCGATTGCCGCAGCGCGCGCATACGTGGAGCAGCGCATTGTGCCCTATGCCGAGGATCCACAACGACGGCCCTATATTGATGCCTGGCAGGGCTACAATGAACCCGTGGCCGGCAACGTCGATGAGATGAAACGGCTGGCAGACTTTGAAGCGGAGCGGGTACGTCTGCTGGCGGCACGTGGAATTCGGAGCATCATCGGCAACTTTGGTGCTGGTCAGCCAACTGGTGATCCACCCCTAGCACTGTGGGAACACTTTTTGCCCGCCATCCAAGCCGCCAAAGAAAATAATGGCTGGTTGGGGTTACATGAATATTCGGCACCTACGATCTACAACCTCAGCACGCGCGAAAATCAAGGGCGCTATCCTGGTGTTGCCACCGGCGACACCGGCTGGTTGACGTTGCGCTACCGTCAGGTATACAATCAGATTCTAAAGCCTGCTAATTTGGCAATCCCCCTCGTCTTTACCGAGTTGGGTGTCGATGGGCTGGTCGGCAATCATGACGGGCCGCCCGATGGAAAAGGCTGGCAAGATTTCCAAGAGTATTGGGCACAAAATGGCTTTGGCCTTTGGGGGCCGGGAGCCTATATTGAACAGCTGGTCTGGTTTGACAACGCCATGCGCCAGGACGAGTATGTGCTTTGTGGTTGCATCTATGCGATGGCGGCCAGTTCCGGCTGGGAATCCTATGATATTTTGGGACCGGCATCTGGCGTGTTGGAACAGTATCTAAAGGTTCACACGCCAGGTTAAATCTATCGTAACGACCAAGCCACCCCTTCCCAACCTCCCCGCGAGCAGGGGAGGGGTCATGCGCTCCCTCCCCGATGTCGGGGAGGGTTGCGGTGGGGTTAGTAGTTACAATCTATTAATGATGCTATTGCACTTGCGCTGTGAGTAAGTGCAATAGCAGATGCAGCATGATCCAAAAGCTAGAAATTATCGAACATCATGTCTTTGATTGAAATTCACGCACGCCTCACCGATACGGCAACGCTCTTCATTGGCTTTATTGGCCTGTGGGCACTCTTTTTTCGCTTGCGCAATCGCCCGCTCGACGCCAGTTGGTATGGCGCGGCCCTGATCGGTGAGCTCTTATTGGTGGCGCAAGCGTTGTTGGGAGCTTATCTATATTATGGGTTGGGATTAAGCGCCGCGTTGCCCCGCCCCTTTATGCACATTTTGTATGGCATCGTCTCGGTGATTACAATCCCAGCCGCCCAAAGTTATTTTGGTCAGCTAGAGGATGAAAAAGTCAAGGCGGTCGCAATGGCTGCGACTTGCATTTTTTTGTGGGGAATTCTGTTGCGTGCAGCACAGGTGGCTCATTACCCTGGCCCTGTGACATAACCTTGTAGGAGCTACGCAGCCCACGGTACGCATTCGTGGTTGAATCCGTTTCAACGGGTTTTGCGTATCAGTGAATGAATTCATTCATTCATACCTATGCATAGCTCCTCATCCGGTCGATCCGTAGCGGGAACGTCTGTGTGGAAAGATTCACGCACACCAGTAGCCGTTCTGTGGGTCGATTGTAACGATAGGCTTCCTTTGCTGCTTCCGGCGATATTATGCGCTGCTAGTGCCGCGAACATTCAGCGGCTAAACCACTAGAGCGCAATATCCATACGCAACTGTTGCATAAATCGGCAAAATCCAATGGATAACTGCTTTGAGCAGTTCACGGCGGGTTTGCTCGGTTTACGACAATATCGGCGTCGGGTTTGAGCGCTCATCTGCTGTCATTCAGAGCAAAGGTGGTGAGATAGGTATGTCCAAACAGGTTTTAGTGTTGAATGCGGGCTATGAACCACTCAGTCTTGTCTCCGTGCGGCGTGCCGTGATCTTGCTCTTGCGAGAAAAAGCGGAGCTCGTCGAAGCGACTGAGCAACTGCTGCGTAGCGCCCATCACGCGCAGCCCACACCGTTGGTGATCCGGCTCGTACAATACGTTCGGCTACCCCATCGCCGCGTGCCGGTAACGCGAGCCGCCGTCATGGTGCGCGATCTAAATATCTGCCAATATTGTGGGACAGCACCGGGGCGCAGCGAGCTAACGGTCGATCATGTGATCCCCCGCAGCCGTGGTGGTGGGCACAGTTGGCAAAATCTTGTTACAGCCTGTAGGCACTGCAATCAGAAAAAGGGTTCGCAGACACCAGAAGAAGCGATGATGCAACTGGTCCGCAAGCCTTATGAGCCAAGTTATGTGGCACTCGTCCTTTTGAGCAATCCCGTCGCCGCCCATCACTATGAGCAGTTAACTGGCATGGGCCAATCGCCTTCTATGGTTCCGGCCAGTACAATGTAACGCAAAAGATGATGAAGTAGATAAATCATGCCTACTCTTGACACACGTCGTGAAACCATCAACGCAATTATCCGACGTATCTCTGATCTCAACGAACAGTCGTTGACACAGCTCTCACAATATATCAGCTATCTCAAGTGGCAAGAAGAACTTTGGAATAGTTTGTTGGACGAGCGCGACCATGAGGAAGCACCAAGCCCTCATCAAGCACTGATCTGGCAATATGACTTCTTGGAAGCCTTCCCGGCGGCGCGCAAAGCCTCAACCCGTTCGCCCAAGCTCATGGAGATTAAAGTCGATCGTGCCAGTTGCGGGATGGTGCAACAACCGGCCCTGTGGGAGCATCCCCCTGTGATTGGCAGCGCGGTCTGCGAATATACAGTGGCGGTGCCTGCCGAAGTCGATGCGCTGCGTTTACGTTTTGCCGTGGGGATCCGCGATGGCGCGATTATGGAAGGGGAGAATCTCTGTGCCTTTCGCATCTTGGTCAATGGGATGCGGATTTGGAGCACGACGAAACAGAGCAATGAGTGGGAACGCTTTGTCCTCGATCTGCCAAGCCTTTCCGGCCAAGAATTTGTCATCCAGTTCCTAACCGACGGTCTGGGCAACCCCAGTTGGAATTGGGCAGTTTGGGCAGAACCAACTTTGCTGGGTTTTGGACCGCGACAGAAGCAGGTAAGCCAGAAAGAGACGTAAGCCAGAAAGAGACGTAAGCCCCAAAGAGACGTGACAAGTTCGCGATTGCACGTTCCTCTTTACCGTCTCACTGCAACCTATCCACCCCACGCCGTGAAACTTCCTATCCTCTACTTACGTACTCTACTTATCTACCTGTTTACTTATCTGCCTATTTATCTGCCTATTTATCTGCCCTAATCAATACTGGATAGTTGAGAATAGACCGAGAGGAAAGCGTTGTGTCAACTAATCACCTGGATCTCGTTAAGTTTGATGATAGCAACCCCGAAGCACGTTGCCCTTGTATTTTGCTGCTCGATACCTCTGGCTCGATGAGTGGTGCTGCGATTACCGAGCTCAACACGGGGCTGGAGACCTTCCAACAAGAGTTGCAACGCGATGACCTGGCCGCCATGCGCGTGGAAGTATCGATCATTACCTTTGGCAATGGCGTGCATACCGCCCAAAGCTTTGTTACTGCCGACCAATTTTCCCCACCCCGCTTGACAGCCGGTGGCAACACCCCAATGGGCGGCGCAATCAATCAGGCGCTGGAGCAACTGCGGCAGCGCAAAGATACCTACAAGCAACATGGCATCCCCTACTATCGACCCTGGGTCTTCCTGATTACCGACGGCGCACCGACCGATGAATGGCGTACTGCCGCCCAACGGATCCAACAGGAAGAGACGGAGAAGGCCGTTGCTTTCTTCGCTGTTGGGGTACAGAAAGCAGATATGAAGGTGCTGAGCCAGATCACCAAGCGGCAGCCGCTGCGTCTACAAGGACTCAATTTCCGCGATATGTTTATTTGGCTTTCGCAAAGTCTTACGACCGTTTCCCATTCGCTGGTGGGCCAGCAAGTTCCATTGAGTTCGCCTGCCGGGTGGTCGGTAATTGATTGATGAAGAGTGATACGTCACCGCGCTACCGTGTCGTCGCGGCCTCTGTTCAGGGTACAAGTCATCGCAAGAGTGCGTTGCCCTGTCAGGATGCTTATGCTTATGCTGAGCTACCAACAGGTGAATTGCTCGCGCTCCTCGCAGATGGTGCCGGGTCGGCGACATACGGGGGCGAAGGGGCAACTTTGGCCGTGGCAACGGCGCTGACAACCCTGCAAGATGCGCTGGCCAAATATCGGCCAACCAGTCGACAAGCCTGGCGCGTCGTTCTGCAGAGCAGCTTTGCGGCTGCGCAGCGGGCACTCCAAGTTGAGGCGACGAAACGCGCAATAGCGGTACGCCATCTTGCTTCGACATTGCTGGTGCTCATCTTGACAGAAGAGGAGACAATTTGTGGATTGGTCGGGGATTGCGCCGCGGTCATCCAATCTGCCGATGGCACGTTACGTAGCCTGTGCCCCCCGCAGCGCGGTGACTATGCCAACACCACGAATTTTATTGTCTATCCTGATCTATCAACGGTGCTCGACATTCAGCAATGGCCGGCTGCAGCAGCGCGTGCGGCGCTCTTCTCTGATGGTCTGGCCCCATTAGCAATGAATCTGGCGCGCAATGAACCCCATGTCCCTTTCTTCGAACCATTGCTAGCATTTGTTCAGGCGGCCGAAGAGACCGTCGTTGCGGCGGGGCAACTGGCCGATTTTTTAGGTTCAGCTCGTGTCAATGCACGCACCGATGACGATAAGACGCTGGTGTTAGTGCAGCGTCTTCGTAGTGACAAACGCGGGATGTAACAGAGAATTATGAATGTCAACAGCTCAACTGGTGAGCAATTTTTGTTAGAACAGGTCTTCAGCCGTGGTGGTGAGGCGGAGATTTGGTCGGTTCGACAAGAACCCCATTTGGTCGCCAAGCTCTACCACAAACCAATGCCGGAGCACGAAGCCAAAGTAACGGCGATGCTTGCCAATCCACCGCAGCAGCCAGGGACTCATCCTGCCGTGGCATGGCCATTGCAACTGCTCTACGACAACAGACGCTTTACTGGCTATCTGATGCCACGCATCAACGACAGCCGGCCGATCTTCAATTTTTATAATCCAGCTCGGCGCGCGCGGATGGGGAATAGCTATCCGTGGCGCTTCTTTTTGCACCGCTCGGCGCGCAATCTGGCGGCCGCTGTGGAATTGGTCCACAAGCGCGGCTATGTTATCGGCGATCTCAATGAGAGCAATGTATTGGTAAACCGTTCGGCATTGGTAACATTGGTCGATGCAGATTCATTCCAGGTGGGAAGCAGCCAAGGGAAGTGTTATCGCAGTCCGGTTGGCAAAGCGGAGTTTACCCCAGCCGAATTGCAGGGGGTTGATTTTAAGAGTGTCGATCGCACCGTTGCGCATGACAACTTTGGGTTGGCAGTCTTAATTTTTTATCTGCTGATGGAAGGATATCACCCATTTGCCGGCGTGGCGGATGATGGTCTCTCGGTCGGGCGCGTCGACCTGCATGGGATTCGGCAGGGACTTTTCCCCTACACACGCAATAGCATTATTCAGCCGCCACCGGGCGCACCAATTTTTATGTGGCTAGACCCAGCGATCCAGGCGCTTTTTCACCGTGCCTTTGTCGAAGGACATAGCGCCCCAGCGCGGCGACCGGCGGCTGGCGAGTGGCACGAGGCCTTGAGCGCAGCAGAAGCGGCATTGGTAACCTGCCCAACTGTCGCCAGCCATATTTACAGCAGCCATCTGCGGCGCTGTCCCCTTTGTAACCGGAGCGCAATTCCTGACTTTGTAGAGCCACAGCAGCTAAAGGTGGCTGATGCCACAGGGTATGCACCAGCAGCAGCTATTGAGCCAGCAACCTGGCTACAATTGCTAGTGACGGCGCGCCGCCAGGGATGGCCAATCGTGCAAACAGCAGTACGACAAAAAGCGCAACAAAATTTGCAACGCGGGTTGCAGCAAAGTAGCTTATGGACAAAGGAGCAGAGCAGCGCACTTTGGCATGGTGGACAGCAGCAGGTTAAATCCGCACTGGTGGCACTGCACGCATTGCCAGAACAGCTACAAACCGTTCGTGCTACGACCCAAACCTATGGCACGGTCTGGCAACGTTGGATGATTGGTAATGCGGTCGGCTCGCCGGCTGGTGCAATGTTAGCAGTTGGTTGCTATCAACTCGTGGCCCAAGGCGCAACGGTGCCAGCCATTGCCCCCCTTGTTGCACCGCTCCTGGCGACGCCAACAACCTCCACACAAATCCTGTCCGTACAGCTCTTGTGGGCGCTTTGTGGTCTCTGCTTTGGCATGATGATTGGCCTCAGTCAAGCGTGGGCACTGCGCACTGTTTTGCTGCGTTGGCGTTACCTGCGTGAATTGTGGGTCGCGAGTTCGGGGTTGGCGGGGATGCTACTCGGTGCGCTTGCCTATGGCCAGCTTGCCTTTGTGGTACCGATCTCTCCCATCCCGTCGCTGGCCCATTTGCGGTTGAGCGCGTTGGTATTGCTTTTTGGTGTCACGCTGGGATTCTTCCAATCCTTTATTTTGCGGCAGCAGTTGCCACGCGCCGATGATAGTCGCATTTGGACTGTCACCAGTGCACTCTCCTGGTTGCTTGTCTTTGAAGGAACCTTGCTTGGACTGGATTGGGATCTGGGGCAATGGCAAGCAGGCGGCTGGGCTTTTGTTGACCATGTTGATGCGCAAGTATGGCTCTGGTTTGGCGCGTGGCTTGGTTGTTCGCTCGGGCTACTATTGTCCGGTATTATCACCGGTGCTGTCTTGCTTTGGCTATTACAAGGGCCACGCCGTGCCATGTTCTGGCATCAATTGGCCGCCCAGGTACTGCACTGGCGTTTTCTGCCGCAGAACATCCGTCGGGCAGCCGTTCGTTGGAGCCGTGGGTTACTTTTGTTGGGGTTGCTAGTCCTGCTGCTCGAGAGTTTGCTGCAACTGAGCCGCTAGAAATTCCGAAAGGTTTAGAGTTCTTTAAGGACTCAGGGGATTATCCGCTTTGGTTTCGATACGCTCCCAACAGCTGGATCTACTCAGCCGCCGCGGACAACCCTGAGTTCCTTTTGAACCGTTTTAAGCGACTTTAGTCAGTGACAATTACCAACGTGCCTGGATTCTCCTCGGTACTGGGAAACCACTCCGTCTCCCCATCCCAGATTGGCCCTGCCCAATCAAAGAGCCATTTGGCATCGGCGTCGGTCATGTTAATACAACCATGGCTCATCGGGTGGCCGAAATTGCTATGCCAGTAGGTACCGTGAAACCCATAATCTTCATAAAAGTACTGTACCCATTTGACGCCAGGTAGGTTATAAAACATCGAACCCACCCCACCGACCATCGTCTGTTGCTCCACCTTCATCCGAATATGAAAGCGCCCTGTCACTGTTGCTGTGCCAGGTAAACCGGACGATATGAGAAAGGCGCGTATCGGCTTATTTTTTTCATAAGCAACGACCGTCTGCTCGCTGAGATCGACCCGGATCCATTTCGCGTCATGTGGCATGGTAATCGGTGTCAACTGATCAAGGGATTGGGGAATAAAAGCCGTAGTGCGGTGCGCGATATCGTCCATGGAAACCTGCCGAATCGAGGGGCCAATCGGAGGGGCACTAAACGGCAACGGCGGTTTACCCACCACGGCAAGCGGTTTTGTGAATATTACGCTATCGACGGTTGCTCCCCCGTGCTCGCTCAACACTGGTGATTGATGATCTTGCGCTATGGCGATCGCACCATCCCCATTTGTGTTCAGAACCGCTTGTGCCAACGCCGCTTCGACGCTAAACAGTGTGAGCACGAGAGTAAAACCACTAATAATTGTGTAATACTGCCAGCGCAGTAGATTAGTATTTTTGCACAGATCTCTGGACAAACTGACACTCCTTTCGCTGAAATCGATTAATTGCTATTTGCTCTATGATAAAAGCTTGACAAAGCGCCGTCAATGCGCTATTTATCATATAAAAAGCTGGTAAGATCTGTTAGCTCTATTCTGCTTGACAGCAATAATATTGCACAAAAGCACAAAATGGATTTGCAGATAATCATTGCGCAGATACCCATTGCGCAATTGCCGGTTAGCTTACCCCAAATAACTTTATTTCAAAAATCAAGGAAATCACAATGAACTATTTACTTGGGATCGATGCCTCAACAACGGCTACCAAGGCGTTGCTCATCAACACCAACGGTGATGTTGTCGCCGTTGCCAGTGCGGAATATGGCTTTGAGACGCCGCAGCCGCTCTGGAGTGAACAATCACCGACTCTTTGGTGGGATGGTGCAATTGCCAGCATTCGCGCGGTCATAGCAGAAGCAGGGATCGATCCGGCTGCCATTCGCGGGGTGGGCTTAACCGGGCAGATGCACGGCCTTGTCCTTCTTGATGAAGCGGGCCAGATCCTACGCCCATCAATTTTGTGGAATGACCAACGCACGGCGGCCCAATGTGATGAGATACGCGCACGCTTGGGCAAAGCACGGCTGATTGAGCTAACCGGCAATGACGCCTTAACCGGCTTCACAGCCCCCAAAATCTTGTGGGTCCGCGACAACGAGCCAGAAATCTATGCACGTACGCGCCATATTTTGCTCCCCAAGGATTATGTGCGCTATCAGTTAACTGGCGAATTTGGCATGGATGTGGCTGATGGTGCCGGCACGCTCCTCATCGATCTGCACAAGCGTGATTGGTCCGCCGCTGTGCTGGATGCACTTGAGATCCCGCGAGAATGGTTGCCGCCGCTCTATGAAGGGCCAGAGATTACTGGACGGGTGACCGCCGCGGCCGCTGCTGCTACTGGTCTCCAAGTAGGGACACCAATCATGGCCGGTGGTGGCGATCAAGCCGCACAAGGCGTCGGCGTTGGCGCGGTGCGGGAGGGCATTATCGCCCTGACCCTTGGCACCTCGGGCGTTGTCTTTGGCACGGTTGATCAACCATTTTTCGAGCCGGAGGGGCGGTTGCATGCCTTTTGTCACTCGGTGCCCAATCGCTGGCATCTCATGGGGGTGATGCTCTCCGCCGCGGGGAGTTTGCGCTGGTACCGGGACACCGTGGCCCCAGGCATGGATTACGATGCACTCTTGGCACCGGCAGCGGCAGTGCCGGCAGCCAGCGAAGGATTGCTCTTCTTGCCTTACCTCACGGGGGAACGCACGCCTCATCCCGATCCATTGGCGCGGGGCGCATTTATCGGTCTGACGGTTCGCCACGGCCTGCCCCACATGACCCGCGCCGTGCTCGAAGGCGTTGCCTTTGGCCTGCGTGACAGCTTTGAATTGATGAAGGGGGTTGGGCTGCGCGAGATTGAACAGGTCCGTGTCTCCGGTGGTGGTGCACAGAGTGCACTGTGGCGGCAGATCCTCGCCGATGTGCTCAACAGCGAATTGGTCACCGTCAACACAACCGAAGGAGCCGCCTATGGTGCAGCACTCCTGGCCGGCGTCGGGGCAGATATCTGGCCTTCTGTCGAAGCAGCCTGTGATGCCACGATCCAACTGACAGGCAGCACCACACCCAACGCTCCCACCGCCGCCCATTACGAAAAGGCTTATGCCCAATATCGTATGCTTTATCCAACGCTCAAAGAAGCGTTTGTTGGGTTGGCATCCTTGTAGAAAAGGTACTCGGCTGCCATCCGGAACTTGGCAACACTTAATAAAGGTTAACAAATTGTTTCAACAAACGGAGGCTGAGCTTGTCGAACCGAAGCGGCTTTGGCTTCGACAAGCCCTTCGACTGGCTCAGGACGAAGATCAGTCTCCACTCGATTACTGAAAGTCGTTCACTTTGGGCGATTGAGCTACGCACCACGGATCAGATCATCGACAATCTTGGCTGACGAGAGTACGCCAGGTAATCCGGCCCCTGGATGGGTTCCGGCACCGACAAAGTAGAGGTTGTCGATATCTTCCGAGCGGTTGTGGGGGCGGAACCAGGCGGACTGTGTCAAAATTGGCTGCACAGAAAAGGCCGAGCCCAGGTAGCTGTTGAGGGTGTTCTGAAAGTGCAGCGGATCGATATAGTGTTCGGCCACAATGTTCGCCTGCAAGTCCGGTAGATATTGCTCTTCCAGCAAATTCATAATCGCATCGCGATAGGGTTTGGCCTGTTTGGTCCAATCAATTGGCGCGCCGAGGTGGGGCACTGGCGAGAGGACGTAGAAGGCTTCGTGCCCTTCCGGTGCCATGCTGGGATCGGTAAGCGTGGGCATGTGCAGATAGAGCGAGAAATCTTCCGGCAACGCTTTGGCGGCAAAGATATCACGCAGCAAGCCATTGTAGCGCTCGCTGAGAATGATGTTGTGGTGCGCCAACCCTGTTTCATTGTAGCGCCGCTTCGTGCCAAAGTAGATCACAAAGAGCGACATGCTATATTTGAGATTCTTGATGCGGCGATCGCTGTTCTTGCGCCGATATTGCGCCGGCAACAGATTGAGATAAGTCCAGGCCACGTCCGCATTAGAGATCACAACGTCTGCTTTGTGAATCGTGCCGTCGGCCAATCGCACACCCGTTGTCTTACGCCCTTCCACCAGGATCTCAGCCACCGATGTATCAAGATGGACTGTAACCCCCAATTCTGCCATGAGCCGCCCATAGGCTTCGACAATGGCGCCGGTGCCGCCCATGGCATAGTGAACGCCCCACTCCCGCTCCAGATAATGGATCAGCACATAGAGCGAGGCAGCATCCAATGGGTTGCCGCCAATTAACAGAGGATGAAAAGAGAAGCAGCGCCGCAAGAAGTCATCGCTGATAAATTGGCTGACGTAGCTATAGACACTCTTGTAGGATTGCAGACGAATTAGATCCGGGGCCACCTTGATCATATCGGTCACCTTGAGAAAGGGCTTATCAATGAGCGCCATCCCCGTCTCAAAGATCTCTTTGGTCGTGCGCATAAACCGTTCATAGCCCGCTTTGTCAGCCGGGTTCCACTGATCGATCTGCTCAAGAATAAATTGCGGGTCGCCATTGTAGTTAAAAGCACGCCCCGTGTGGTCAAAGATGCGGTAGAAGGGATCGCAGGGCACCGTCTGAAAATACTCCTCACGCTTACGTCCGGCCAATTCCCATGTCTCATCAAAGAGCCAGGGCGCAGTTAGCACCGTAGGCCCGCCGTCAAACTTAAACCCATCCATCTCGTAGACATACGCGCGACCACCCAATTTGTCGCGCTTTTCAAAGAGTTCTACCTCATAGCCACGCGCCGCTAAGCGTGTCGCTACATTCAAGCCGCCAAAGCCGCTGCCGATCACAATGATTTTTTTGCTCATTTTTTGCTCACAGAGTAAATTTAGCTCGCTGCTGTTCTACAACGCAATATGGATTTTAAAAGATTTGCAAAGGTATTGCACAGGTTTTATTGTAGATGTATATACCTGAGTTATCTGTGATCTTCGTTCTGATTGTACAAATAAAAAGCCGTTTGGGTCGCGACCCAAACGGCTTTTTATTTGTACAATCAATAATCCTAACTAACCCGCTCCAAGAAGCGGGCATCATTATCATAGAAGTAGCGGATATCATCAATGCTACGCTTCTGCATTGCCTGGCGCTCAATGCCCATGCCAAAGGCAAAGCCGCTGAAGACGGCAGGATCATAGCCCCCATTGGCCAGCACGCGCGGATGAATCATTCCGGCCCCCAATAATTCGAGCCAACCACTATACTTGCAGATTCGGCACCCTTTGGCCTGACAGAAAATACAATCGACATCGACTTCGACGCTCGGTTCGGTGAAGGGGAAATAGGATTTGCGGAAGCGAATTTTGCGTCCCTCGCCATACATCTGATTGGCAAAGTTGGTGAGCACCCCTTTGAGATCGCTAAAGGTGATATTGCGTCCGATGGCGATCCCTTCGACTTGATAGAACATCATCTCTGAACGGGCCGTCACATCTTCGTTGCGCCAACATTTACCAGGCAAGATCATACGAATTGGCTCTGGGGCAAATTCACGCATGGCATGGATCTGGCCGGGACTGGTGTGCGTGCGCAAGATCACATCCGGATTGGTGGTGAAGAAAGTATCCTGCATCTCACGCGCCGGGTGGCCGGGCAAGAAGTTGAGCAACCCAAAGTTGTACTCATCGGTCTCAACTTCCGGCGCATCATAGACCTGAAAGCCCATGTTCGACAGAATGTCGATAATCTCGCGCATGGCGACCGTCGTTGGGTGCAATTTACCCAACGCCTGCGGCCGCCCCGGCAGCGTCACGTCGATCCCTTCGGCACTGAGGGCACGGGTAATCTCTTCTTCCTGGAGCGCGGTCTGACGGCTCTGGAGTGCACTTTCGAGCGCCGCTTTGATCACATTGGCGGCTTGGCCCACCGCCGGCCGCTCTTCTTTGGAGAGTTGGCCCAACCCGCGCAGGATCGCGGTCATCTTACCCTGACGCCCAAGATAATCGCGAAACCAAGCTTCGCTCTCTTCGCGGGTGGTGGTTTGGGCGAGCGCTGCGCTGGCTTCCTGCTGCAACTCATTTAGCTCTTGTAGTAGATTACTCATCGTGGTTCATCTTCCATTTGTTGATCTTGGTGCTCAATTCTCCAGCAATTCGAAAGTCCTGGCCATTCCCCCAAATTATGTCGAAATCTCAAGCATATTCATAGACCGCTAGTTCCGTTAGACGGGCAGGCATTCTGTCACCGTGTACAAGCCGTCGAATATTTTCTGTTGTTTCGCGACTGTAAGTAATATCACCACAGGCGGCGCAAACATTTGCTGGAATATGTTCAACAACAATTAATGCCCCGCCAATATCAAAGACTTCATTGACAAATTCTATTGTAACACTATCTGATTCACATACTGAACAGTGTAACATTTAATTCCTCCGCTTGCTCCACTCAATCCACTCGGTTGAATCAGGTTCGTATAGCGTCACAATCCGCACTAAAACTGCATCCATCCTCGAAACCTGCAAGTGCAACGGTCGCTTTGTCTCTGTAAACCCCAGCAGTAAACAGCTTGGTGCATACTTATCATTCGGATAGTCTTCTATTAGTTGCGCATTGGCTGCTGCCTCTTTGATTTCGCGCTCACTAATATTGCGTTCAACAGCCCGCTTGAAGGCGTGACGGCTAAACTCGAACAGGCCATTAACCAGTTCTTGACAGATTTGCTCAGTCGTTTTCATGTAGTAGGGGGCTTTCAACTATACCTTCAAGCAGATCCCCATTGTGGCGCAACAACCTGACTAGTATGCACTGATTATGGAGATCGAACTCATCCGGCGCAACAACCGTCACCCGTAAATAGTTGTCCGTTAATCCGCTCCACAGCAGTCCCGGTTCATCCGTTAGCGGCTGACCATCCCCCTCGAAGAGGACCGGTCGAACCGTGCCCAGAAAGCGTTCTCGTTCGGCTTGCCCCGTCCCTTCAATGACGGTGCGCAACTGTTGTCCCCGTGCTTTCTTGATTGCTGTCGGCACTTCCCCCGCAAAGCTGGCCGCAGCCGTCCCTGCTCGGCTGCTATAAGGGAAGATATGGGCGTGGGCAAAGCGCAACTCTTCGACAAAGGCCAGCCCCGCCGCGAAATCAGCTTCGGTCTCGCCGGGGAAGCCGGTAATCAGATCGGTGGTCACAATTAGGTCGGGAATGGCTGCCCGTGCATCGGCGACAAGACGGCGAAAACTCTCGACGGTACAACGGCGGGCCATCTGCCGCAACTGCTTATCAGTCCCGGCCTGCAAAGGCAAATGCAAATGGGGACAGAGCCGATCCGGCCATTGCTGCCACAGATCAAAGAAACCAGGCGCTAACTCCCACGGTTCCAGGCTGCTCAGCCGCAACCGTTGAATGCCAGTGTGGGTTAAAAGAATCGTCACCAATGCTTTGAGATCCGTACCCTCAACACCGGCGAAATCACGTCCATAACTACCGAGATGGACACCAGTTAGCACCACCTCTTGTATCCCATCGTCGACCAAAGCTTCTACTTCGTGCAGTAGATCAGCCACTGATCGGCTGCGACTTTCCCCGCGCGCAATGGTCACAATGCAAAAGGTACACTTATTATTGCAGCCATCCTGCACTTTAATAAAAGCACGTGTCCGTCTCCGGCGCTCGTGAACAGCGGGAATGGGATCAGTGAATGGTACTCCCTCCGGTGCCATGCGCGCCAGTAGGTCGGGATCATCCAATTCGGCACTCCAAGGTTCGAGCAACATGTGCAGCAGATCTTTGCGATCATTGTTGGCCACCAACGCCACGCCAGGCAAGGCCGCCGCCTCCTGCGGTTGCAATGTTGTCCAACAACCGGTTAACGCAATGCGGGCGGTCGGATTGGCCTTGTGTAGCGTTCGCACGCGCTTGCGACTACCGCGCACGGCATCGGCCGTAACTGCGCAGCTATTGAAGACGATCACCTGCGCTTGATCTGGTTGGCTCACCGTTTGGTGGCCGGCGGCTTGCAAGCGCGCGGCAAGTGTCTCCATTTCACTATAGTTGAGGCGACAGCCAATCTGGTCGAGATAAATACGCATAGTTCTATGATACCTGATCGGTGATGATTTCTCAAATAGTGGCGGAAACTGATAGAAACCCAGTGACCATGCATCGGATTAGATCTTGTGGTATACTCTAGCGCATAACTTTTACGGTTTACGGTTTACGATTTACGTAACAGGAGCAAACAGATGCCAATTAGCACAGCATCCTTTGGTGACGAGCGCGATGGGCGCTATGACGAATATCAGGGCGAAGAAGGATACGAAGCGGAAACGATGGAGTTTCCTGGTGTAACACCCACCCAAGCGGAAGGCTATCTTAAACGGCTCGGCGGTGGTGTTGACGAAAAGCTAAAAACAGTAGAAGGGATTGGGTGGAAAGCCACCATTGAGGCCATCGATGATGGCGTGGCGGTGACCTTTAAAGCCCACGATGAATTGCTCGACGATCTGATCCGCCGCTTTGAGGAATGGGTGGACCGCGGTCTATGAGTGCAACCAGCAAGGGCGCGCGTAAAACCGTGACGGGGCAGAAGGCAACTGTACGCGCCGGCAGCAATATCGCCTTTATTAAATATTGGGGTGTTGATGATGCGACAATCAATCTGCCACAGACAAACTCGATCAGCATGACATTGGCCGATGCGCATACGACAACGACTGTGGCGTGGGACGATGACGAACAAGCAGTGGCTTCGACAGGCTCAACGGGCGCTTCGACAGGCTCAGCGGGCGATCGGATTGAGCTTGACGGGGTGGTATTGGATGCAAGGAAAGCGGCGCGTTTGGTGCGCCATTTGGATCGTCTACGCCTATTGGCCGGGGTGAACAAACGCGCACGGGTGGTCAGCCGCAACAATTTCCCGATGGCGTCGGGCATTGCTAGCTCCGCCAGTGGCTTTGCCGCGTTGACGATGGCCGGTGCGGCAGCGTTGGGACTCGATTTGGGGCTGACCCAACTCTCTGCCCTTGCTCGCTTGGGTAGCGGGTCGGCGAGCCGGAGCCTCTTTGGTGGCTTTGTCGAATGGGAACGGGGCCACGATGAGCGGACGAGTGTGGCGCACCAGTTATATCCAGCGGAGCATTGGGCGTTATATGATTTGGTCGCGGTGGTGAATAGTGGCGAAAAGGCGGTAAGCAGTGCCGATGGTCACACGTTGGCCGCCCGTAGTCCCCTCAACCAGGGGCGGGTGACTTATGTCAAAGAGCAAATGGCCGAAGCTCGTAACGCAATTGCGGAATGTGATTTGGTGCGTCTAGGGCCGATCATTGAGCAAGATGCCCTGGCCATGCATGCTGTTATGATGACCAGTACCCCTAGCCTCTTCTATTGGCTGCCAGGCACGTTGGCGATCATGCAGGCCGTGCGCAGCTGGCGAGAACGGGATGGCTTGCAGGCCTACTTCACCATTGACGCCGGCCCCAACGTCCATGTTATCTGTGCGGCTGCCGATGTCGCCACCGTAGAAGAGCTGTTGGCAACGATCCCGGGCGTAGAACGAGTTATCGTCAGTCGTCCTGGTCCAGGCCCACAATTGCTGGACGAGCATTTATTTTAAGTACAGTGCAAGAGGTATTGGGAAATAAATTCCCGGTAGCGGCGGCTGAGCTTGTCAAAGCCAAAGCGGCTTCGCGCCCAGCAGGCACCCGCTGGGCCTCCGTTTTCTAAAGACTTTCTCGCTTTTACTTAATTGGCAATAAAGGGCAGGAAAAGCTGATTGGAGAAGGTTTCGGTGGCAAGCCCATTGGTTGTGCTGTTGACCAGTTCACTCTCGACAATTTCGGTCCACTGTGTGTCCGCGCCCACCGCTAGTGCACGAGCAACATTCACCCGACCGTGGCCGAAATAGGCGTCGTCTACACTATTACCCATTTTGTCTGCTGTCGATGTAATCAACTTGGTGATGTCGGTCGGCGTACGATCCGCTTCTTGACTCAAGAGCAAGCCGGCCAGCCCAGCGACAAAAGGAGACGCCATGCTGGTCCCACTCATATAGTTATAGCCATGATAGTAGTTGTTGAGATCATAATAGGTGCTAAAGACGGCGTAGCCAGGGGCCGCTACATCGATATACTCGCCGTAATTGCTCAAACTCCAATGTTTGTCCTGCGCATCGGTTGCACTGACCGCTAGCACCCCATCTAGCGCCGCCGGATAAAACTTGCGGTCGCTCCCCATATTGCCGGCGGCCGCCACCACGAGGACATCGTGGGCATTGGCGTAAGCAATCGCATCCTCTAAAGTTTGTGAAGAGACCGCCGCCCCCAAGCTCAAATTGATCACGCGTGCCCCATGATCAACGGCGTAGAGCACCCCTTTGGCCACGCTTGACCAGGTACCGGCATTATTCTGGTTGAGAACCTTCACCGGCATCACCCGACAGTGAGGACAAACGCCCACCATGCCAATCCCATTGTTGATACCGGCGGCGGCAATCCCCGCCGTATGGGTGCCGTGTCCATTGTCATCTGTCGGGTCTTCATCGTCGTTGATAAAGTCATATCCCGCCACAATGCGACCGTTAAACTCTGGGTGATTTAGATTTAAGCCGGTATCAACCAAAGCGATAATGACATCCTCCCTACCCTCGGTGTACTCCCACCCCTCAACTGCGTGGGTGACGGAGATTTGATAGCTGCGATCGACACTCAGTAAGTCGGGATCATTCGGCAAGTCAGCGCCTTCTACTACGATATTTTCTTCAATGGCAACGATGGCTGCGGTGGCGTGTGCTTGTGTATGCCACCGTTGGTCAAGCAGTGCTGCTGTTTCGGCGGCAGCGACGAGTTGATGGTCGGTGCTGCCAAGCAGGCGAACTTCGGCGACGTTGATCTGTGGCAACCAACTAACCAGCTCTGCACCCAACTCAGCCAACACGGCGGCGCGCTCTTCTGGCGTACTTGTCGCCTGAAAATGGATGAGGAAGGTATCGCTCTTGCCATCTGAATCGAATGTAGTAGTGCGCTGTTGTGGCAATGAACTGGCCTTTGCCGCAGACTGGGTGAGCATCACCGCCCCACCAGCAAGCCCTAGCACAAAGAGAACTTGCAGCAGTACACAAACCATGCGTTTTGATGGTACGGACAGACTGCTTGGGTCAATTTGTCTTCGTTGCGACATGCGAATGATTCCTTACCTACGCAATAGTTAGCCGATGCTCTGTTGCTCGCTATTAGCTTACTTGTAAAATAGGCAAGGGGAAACGTCGCTTTGTTTCGTCTTCGCTACGCACATCCGGCAGCGTTTTAGCTGTCGCTCATGCAAATGACGTGAGTGTACTTACACTAGTGCAAGGGAATTCAGTGGGAATAGTATGAGGATTATCTTAGCCACTGCTCGGCTATTATTCTTAGGAGAGTACGCTCATGTGGCTACCTCACCTGATTCCGGTGAGGTAGCCACATGAGCGAAAGTACAAGGGTATATTGAGAATGATCCGGCAAGAGGTGCCGGGTATCATCAAGATTAGTGGCACTCCGGCCGAAGGGCGCGGCCGGGGCAAGGTGATCATGGTGGAACAGAGCATCTTTGCGGAGATTGACGCCGCCTGGCAAACGCATGGGATTTGGCGACAGATAGATTAGTAGAAGGGTACATCGGTAGGCAACTATCGATGTACCCTTCTACCATTCTACCATTCTACTCCTCTCCCAATCGCGGAATCTCCGGCGAAAGCACGCGCCAGTTGCGGTGGTAGTAGAGCAGCGGATCACCCAGATCGCCGGAGGCCGTTGCCATGACTTCGCCGACAAAGATGGTGTGATCGGCACCATCGTGGGCTGCCGCTACTTTACAATCGAGCCAGGCCAACGCATCGACCAGGATCGGTGCGCCGGTGACAACTGTCTCTACCTGCAAGCCTGCAAAGCGATCCTCAAGTTCGGGGATCATTCCCGCAAAGCGCATTCCCCATTCCAATTGCTCTTTTTGCAAAATATGCACGCCAAAGCAGCCGCTCTGCTCGATGATCTGATGGGTGTAAAGTTTCTTCACCACACAGACCAAGATCTGCGGTGGTGTGAGGCTAACACTCGAGAATGAACTGGCAGTAATCCCCACCCGTTCATCGCCATGTTGGGCTGTTACGACGGTAACGCCGCTGGCCCAATGGGAGAGGGTATCTTTAAAGGCTTGTGGCTCAATCACGTTCTGCATCCTTATCGTTATGGGTGCCGAGCGACCGGCAAAAATTGAATGATCGCGTATAGAAATAATTGTATAAGCTACTGACTCCTGCCTAAAGTATAGCATAAAAGAAGAGTTGAATCACGTTTTGCTACAAAATACGTAGCGCGAAATGAGGCACACCATCTGGTATGCCCCATTTTTGTATTCTGATATGGCAGTTTTTTGATTATCTATTCCAGCTATTACGTTCGATTTGCATACCGATAGGCTTGAATCGCCGCAAGAACATGGCAGATCCAGCCCAAGAAGCCACCCGATCCGATCCATAAGCCTGGTGTGACAATAAACCAAAAGATCGCCCACAGAATTCGTCCGTTGTAAAGCTGGCCAAGACCAGGAATTACGGCACTGAGCACTGCGGCTAATCCTGGATTCTTATCATGGCTTGTCCGTCGCATCGATTGTTGCATCTTTTGTTCCTTTTCGGTATAGACTTCGGTATAGACGACCGAGCGTATCTTCCGCTCATTGAATTTGTTATCACTTATACTTTCTAAAGGATAGCACGCACCCAAGCGTATGGGGATAGACCGTGATATAGCGTCGCGATATATTTGATCTTTTTCACTCGTTTGACAAGCTGCATGAAAAATTTTACACTCCTCCCTACCCCAGATTGATAAATTACCTCGCGTTGGGCTCGCCAGTGGCTATTTCGGCATGGCGATGCCTCGCAATGTGTACGCAGACGGAGAAGCGCCCCATGCTTTCAGCGGTTCAACACCTAACCTATGTGATCGTCCTCTGCGACGATTTGGCACGGATGAAACTCTTCTATCAGGATCTTTTGGCCTTTCCCGTCGATTCGGAATCGCCGACGAGCTTGGCATTACGGGCTGGTTCCGTGCTGCTTGGCCTGCGTCAACGCACACGGGACTATGATGGCCAAGGAGTCCGGCCCAATTTACCCGGTGTGCAGCTTGCCTTTCGCGTCTCCCCAGCCGAGGTTGATTCATGCTACGAGCAACTCGTTGCCAAAGGCGTAACTATCGTCGATCCCCCGGCTGACCAACCGCGGGGCCACCGAACGGTCTACTTCACTGATCCAGAAGGCAATCTGCTGGAGATTTACGCCGAGATTTGACCCTCGGCTATTCCGTTTTAAGCGCTCTATACTCAAATCAGAATGAAACCCCTAGTTTCGGCCAGCGTGCGTCGCACTGACGGAAGCATCTAGCGGACTGGAAGCAGTTGGCGGTCAGTGCGACGCACGCGATCCCGTTGGTCCGCAAAACTCCGGTTC